>NZ_CP128846.1:5363500-6024000 GCF_030388665.1 Streptomyces flavofungini
GCCGCCACGCAAACGGCGCCGACCCGCTGCTCCACGGCTCCGAACAATCGAGGGCCCGCCGTGGTCCTCGCGCCGGAGCTTCGCGTACTCCTCGATCGCCCAGCTCCCCGCAGGCGCGTCGCGCCGGTGAGAGGCAACTCTCACAGGGGGCGCTGCGCAGGAAGCCGAAGTAACGAGGAGATACAGCCAATAACGAGGAGATGCAGCCAATATGGCCGAGAATCATGATCGGAGAGCCGCCCCTCGGATCTGTCTTCAAATGTCGCACCCACATCAGGAGCGAGGCGAGGGTGACGGCTGCCTGGTAGGACTCGGCGGCCTTGTCGTAGCGGGTTGCGATGCCGCGCCACTGCCTGAGGCGGTCGAAGCACCGTTCCACGACGAACGAGACCACGACCACCAGGGGCAACGCCCTCCTGACCCGCAGCGCGGAGGCCGAGACCTGCGCCGACCCGAGCAGCGTCACGACCCTGCTCGGCGAGTCGTCCGGCGCCGGCGGCACACGGCGCCACCAGCGCCCCCGCGGCACGGCCTCAACGGCACAGAGCGGTGTCGACGACCTTCTCCACGCGCTTCATCTCCGCCTCGCTCCTCGGCATCATCGTCACCGCGACGTTGGCGGCGCGGCCGTCCTTGGTGACGCCGCCCCGGGTCTCGTAGCCGTCGATGTCGCCGCCGTGGCCCCAGGAGACGCCGCCGCAGGACAGCGGCCTGCTGACGAGTCCCAGGCCGTAGCCGACGCCGGGGCCCAGCCGTTCGGCGGGGATCGTGGTGCGCATCTGGTCGAGCTGGGCCTTCGGCAGGAGGCGGCCGGAGAGCAGGGCGCCGAAGAACCGGTTGAGGTCGGCGTTGGTGGAGATCATCTGCCCCGCCGCCCAGCCCCACGAGGGGTCCATCGTGGTGAAGTCGCGCGGCGGCCCGCCCTGCGGGTCGGCGACGTAACCCTTGGGGTGCCGTTCCCGGATGGTCTGGTCACCGACGGCGGGGAAGTAGGTGTGGCGCAGCCCGACGCGCTGGACGACGCGCTTGTCGATCTCCTCGGCCAGGGGGCGCCCGGTCACCTTCTGGATGATGAGCCCGGCCAGGACGTAGTTGGTGTTGTTGTACTCCCACTTCTTGCCGGGGGCGGAGCGGGCCTTGTGCTCCAGGGCGATGTCGACGAGCTCGCGGGGTTCGAAGTACCGGTGCTGGATGGCCGGGAAGTCGAGGTAGTCGGTGTAGTTGGGCAGTCCGCTGGTGTGCTGGAGCAGGTGGCGGACGGTGATGCGGCGGCCGTCTATGCCGTCGCCGCGGACGAGGCCGGGCAGATAGGTGTCGACGGAGGCGTCGAGGCGGATCTTCTTCTCGGCGACCAGTTGGAGCACGACCACCGCGGTGAAGGTCTTGGTGTTGCTGCCGATGCGCACCTGCCCGTCCTTGGGCACCTTCGCGCCGGTGGCCAGGTCGCCGACGCCCGCGGTGTAGCCGCGGACGTGTCCGTCCCGGTCCTTCACGCTCGCGAGGGCACCGGGCGGGCCGCCGTCGCGCACCAGCGAGTTGAGCCCCTTCTGCACGGAGTCGGGCCGAGCGGCCTTGCCGGATGACGCCGACGACCCCGATGAGGCCGATGCCGCGGACGCCGCCGATGACCCCGATGAGGCCGACGCCGCGGCCGCCGCCGACGGAGCCAGGGCGCCGAGAGACATCACCCCGGCGGCCACGGTGGCTGCGGCCGTCACGCCCCGGCGGCGGCCGCCCCCCTGCCGGCCGGAGGAGCGAAAGTTCTGTCCTGCCTGTTCACGCACGAGTCTGTCCCCTGAGAAATCGTTTGAGAGCCATCGGCAATGTCGGCGGTGAGCGCCGACCCCAAGGATTTCCGGAACTGACCGTTCAGAGGATCCGGCTACCTGCCCGACCCGCTCTGGGGGTATCCCCAGGGACCAGGGTCCTGTTCCTGGGTCCTGGGTCCTGGGTCCTGGGCCCTGGGGCCCAGCTGTATCGCCTCGGGTGCGAAGCAGGCGTCTCAGCTCTCGGCGGGGGCGGCGGGCTGGTCTGCTTGCCGGGAATCGGATCGCCATCAACGGGGTTGGTGGCGGATGAGCCGTTAATGGGAGGGTCATGCGAGCGATTCAGGTGTACGAAGTGGGCGGTCCCGAGGTGCTGCAGGAGGCCGAGGTGGAACAGCCGCGGCCGGGTCCGGGCGAGGCGGTCGTGGAAGTCGCCGCATCCGGGGTCAACTTCCTCGACGTCTACCACCGCGAGGGCCGTTACAGCCTCCCGCTGCCCTTCACCCCGGGCACTGAGGGCGCCGGCACGGTCGTCGAAGTCGGACCCGGCGTCGTCGGCGTCGCAGTCGGGGACCGGGTCGGTTGGGTGGAGATTCCCGGCACGTATGCCGAGCGGGCCGTCGTGGACTCCTCCCGGCTGGTGCCGCTGCCCGACGACATCGGCTTCGAGACAGCCGCCGCCGTGCTCCTCCAAGGCATGACCGCGCACTATCTCGTCAAGGACGCCTACCCGGTTCAGGGGGGCGACACGGTGCTCGTGCATGCGGCTGCTGGTGGCATGGGGCTGCTTTTGACCCAGCTCATCACCCATCTCGGCGGCAGGGTGATCGGTACGACGTCGACCACGGCGAAGGCCGATCTCGCGAAGCGTGCCGGGGCCGCTGAGGTGATCCTTTCCTCCGCGGTCGACGATCTCGCAGCCGAGGTGAGGCGGCTCAACGGCGGTCAGGGACTGCCGGTTGTCTTCGACGGCGTCGGCGCGCACACCTTCGACGCGAGCCTCGCCAGCCTGCGGACCCGCGGCCATCTCGTGCTCTTCGGCGCGGCAAGTGGTGCCGTGCCGCCGTTCGATCCGATTCGGCTCGCCCACGGCGGTTCGCTGACCCTGATCCGGCCCAGCCTCGGGGACTTCATCGCCGATCGGTCCGAACTGCTCCGACGGGCCGCCGATGTGTTCGAGTGGGTGCGCTCCGAGGCGCTCGAGGTCACCGTAACGGGCCGCTACGCATTGTCCGAGGCCTCCCGGGCCCACAGCGACCTGGAGGCTCGGCGTACCACCGGCAAGCTGCTCCTAGTACCCGATGCGGCCGCTGTTGGACGCCGAGAGGAGACGCGGAGCTGATCTCGGGCGACCGTCCACAACCTCCCGGGACAGACACCTAGCGCACCGGGAACCCGAACGAGTACCCCTGCTGCTTCAGCCAGGGCAGCAGTCGCCGCAGCGCTTCGACGGTCTGGGCGCGGTCACCGCCCGCGTCGTGGAAGAGGATCGTCGGGCCGTTGGCCACCTCCCTCTGGACCGTGGAGACGATGGCGTTCGTACCGGGGAGTTCGAAGTCCTTGCTGTCCACGTTCCAGCCGAGCGGGCGCATGCCGCGGGAGGCGGCGAGCTTGCGGCTGTCGGGGGTGAAGGCGCCGCCGGGGGCCCGGTAGTACATCGGCCGGACGCCCCCGGACGCCTTGGTGATCATGCGCTCGGCGTCGAGGATCTGCTTCGAGCGGTAGGCGGCGGACTCCTTGTCCATGGCGGTGTTGTGCGACACCGAGTGGTCGCACAGCCGGTGCCCGGCGGCGACGACCTTCTGCACGAGGTCGGGGTGGGCCTGCGCCTGCGTGCCCACCATGCAGAACGTGGCCTTCACCTTGTACTGCCGCAGCAGGTCCAGCATCTGCGGAGTCCACTTGGGGTCGGGGCCGTCGTCGATGGTGATGTTCACGCCGCGCTTCCCCGCCTCGGAGGCGTGCACGATGGTGTCCTTGACCGGCTTCACGGCACTGCTCGGCGTACTCGGCTTCGGCGTCGGCTCGTCCGAGGCACCGGCCTGCGCGGTCCACACGGAGGCCCCGGTGGCGAGCATCATCACCCCGAGCGCCGCCCCGGCGATCTTGCCGTACCAACCCCGCCCGCCGCTGTGCCGTGCCATGTCCGCCCCTTCGCGAAGTCCCTCGGTGCCCCCGACCACCTGGCAGGATGAGGCACACGGGCCCGGGGATCCGTCTGTTACGGATCACGGACAATTCCGGGGAAGTACGCGGACATCGGCGCGCGAACGGCGGCCGGAACCGTGCGGGTTGGCTCGATCGGCCTCCTGCTCGCCGCGACGCCCCTCGCGAAATCGAGGAGCCGGACAAGGCCGGAGTGCGCGAGACTGCCCCGATGACCACAGACTTCCGTGTGCGCCGGGCCGACGCCGCCGACGCCTCCGTCCTGGCCCGGCTGCGCTGGGAATTCAAGCAGGAGGACAGCGAGGGCGGTGCGGACAGCGAGGGCGGCCCCGCCGATCCGGCCCGGTCCATGGAGCACGCCGAGCAGTGGATCCACGAACGGCTTGCCGGTGGGCGGTGGCTGGCCTGGGTCGCGGAGAGCGGAGGGGAGGTCTGCGGGCATGTCTTCCTCCACCTGATCGAGAGGGTGCCCGAGCCCTACGAGGACAACGTCCCCACCGGCTACGTGACGAACTTCTACGTCGCCCCTGCCCAGCGCGACCGCGGGTTCGGCACCGCCCTGCTCGAAGCCCTGCGGGCGTACGCCCGGCACCACGGCATGGACAGCCTCATCGTCTGGCCGTCCGAGCGCAGTGTGCCGCTCTACCGGCGAGCCGGGTTCCAGCCGTCGGCCGAACTGCTTGAGAACACGATGGCCTGAGCCGACGGCCGGTCACTGCACCGGTTCGGTGCGGGGGTGCTCCGGCGCCCTCGGGCAGACGTAGAGCTGCTGCTCGTAGCCGCTGCCGACCTGGACCCGGGTGGGCTCCCGGGGGCGAAGTGACCGACGCCGCTCCCGCAGCTCTTTGTTCGACTCCATGGTGCTCGGGTACTCGACGACCTGCTCCGGGGCGAGCAGGCACGGATCGGGCAGGTAGCCGTCGAACTGCACCACAGCCGGATCCGGGGGCGTGGCGAGCACGTCCGTGACCGTGGCCGCCGACCGCCAGAACAGCGCGGTCCTGGGCATGATCGGGTGGTCGAAGGGACGCCCAGGGCCTGCAGCAGGTCCGCCCCCTCCGGTGCGCGCAGGTCATACCCGAGCCGGAACCGAGCTCCTGGGGCGAACCGGCACTCCCGGCCAACCCCACCGCCGTCACGGGTGCGAACGGGCCTTCCGGGGAGGGGAGGAGCGGCCGGGGTGGTGCAGGGACTGCCGCCCGGGTCGAGCGGCGGCCTAGGCGCAGCGCGGGCGCGACGGAAATGAACGGAGTGAGTCCTCACTCATTGACGGAGTGAGTACTCACTCCGTACGCTCGGAGTCATGACAGCACCCAAGAAGAACCAGACGAGCCAGGAGAGCCGGACCGCCCGCCGCCGCGCCCCCGCCATGTCGCCGGAGCGCCGCCGCGAAATGATCATCCAGACCGCGATCCCGCTGATCGCCGAGTACGGGGCCGCCGTGACGACCGCGAAGATCGCCCGCGCGGCGGGCATCGGGGAGGGCACGATCTTCCGGGTCTTCGCCGACAAGGACGAACTGCTCCAGGCGTGCGTGGCCGAGGCGCTCTCTCCGGAGCACGCGGTCCGCGAGCTCGACGCGATCGACGCGTCCCAGCCGCTGCCCGACCGGCTCGCGGAGGCGGCCGAGGCGCTGCAGGCGCACATGTCCAGGATGGGCGCGATCCTCGGCTCGCTGGGGCACGGCGGCGGCAAGCACCCCGGCGCGGTGCGCGGTGCGGGCCGCGAGGAGTCGACGGCGCGCATCCGCGCGGCCCTCGCGGATCTGCTGGAGCCCGACAAGGCCGCGCTGCGCCGCCCGCCGGAGCAGATCGCGGCGCTCTTCTTCGGGCTGCTCTTCACCCAGCCGCGCACGGAGGACGAGCCCGACCTGACCCCGCGGGAACTGGTGGACGTCTTTCTGCACGGGGCGCTCTCGGCGCGTACCAAGTGAGCACGCGCAGGCGGCGCCTGGGGGCGGCGGCCTCGGCCGTCCTGGCCCCCGTCCTGGTGTGGCTGGTAGCGGACCCACTGCTGGGCCACCGGCTTCGGATCGCCGACGGCGGGGAGACGCTGGACATCGGCGCCGTGCCCGTGGCGACCGTCGCGCTGCTGGCGTCGCTCTCCGGCTGGGGGCTCCTCGCGGCCCTGGAGCGGTTCGGGGTGCGGCGCGCCCGCACTCTCTGGACGGGGGTGGCATACGCCGCACTGGCCCTGTCCTTCCTGCCGCTCACCGGCGACGGCATGGACGGCGGCACCCGCGCGACCCTCGCCCTGATGCACCTGGCCGTGGCGGCGGTACTGATCCCGGGCCTTCGCGGCAGGCCCTCCGGCCCGGGAGCGCCGGGCCCGGCGTGACGGACCCTCACGAGGGTGTACGATCAATGCGTAACTTCGGTGCGGCGCACGGAAGTCACGCGTCTGTGGTCCAAGGAAAGACGCCCATCATCCGATGGGAAATGTAGGTGCAAGGCCTGCCGGGCGCTCCAGCGGAACGAAGGCCCTCTCGCCAGTGGCGAGAGGGCCTTCGTCGTACCCATGGGACATGACCGGCCCCGTGCCCCCGCCCATGGTGGAACACTTGCCCGCACGGGAACGCGCACCGTGCGGGAGTGGAGCCGATGGCGTCGGACGCGGGCAGGCAGCCGTCCATGCAGGAGCTGATCCGGCTGCGCAGACGCGCCGGATTCGTGGGGCGGCGCGGCGAACTCGCCGCGTTCCGGGAGAACTTCGAGCTGCGGCCGGAGGACGAGCGGCACCGCTTCCTCTTCCACGTTCGCGGCAACGCGGGCGTGGGCAAGACCTCCCTCGTGCGGGAGATGCGGCAGCTCGCTGACGAGCGGGGTGCCGTGACCGCTCATGTCGATGAGTCCGTGGGGAGCGTCGCGGACGCGTTGGGCGTGATCAGTGCGGAGCTGGGGCGCCGAGGGGGCAAGTTCAAGGAGCTCGACCGGCTGCTCGTCGCGCACCGGGAGCGGCGGTACGAGGCCGAGTCGGCGGCCCTCGCGGCACTGGGCGGACCGCGGGAGGAACAAGCCCTCCAGGCCGTTCAGCCGGTCCAGCCGACCCAGGCGTCGCAGTCGCCCCAGCCCTCCGCCGGGAGCATGGCCGCCGCCCGCGCCGGCCTCGCCGGGCTCGGACTGCTGCCCGGCGTCGGGATGCTCGCCGGTGCCGTCGACCCCGCCCAACTCGCGCACGGGGCCGATCGGTTGCGCGCCGGGCTCGGCGCGCGGCTGCGGAACCAGGACGACGTGCAGTTGGTCCTCTCCCCGGAGCGGGCCCTCACACCCGTGTTCCTGAAGGAGCTGGACGGCCTCGCGGCCTCGGCGCCCTGGGTCGTGCTCTTCTTCGACACGTACGAGAGGACCGCGCCCTTCCTCGACGGCTGGCTGTGCGACCTCATGACCAGCGAGCGGTACGGGCAGCTTCCCGCGAACGTCGTGGTCGTCACCGCCGGGCAGCGGGCGTTCGACGCCGCACGCTGGGGCGACTACGTGGACTTCATGGCCGACGTGCCGCTTGAACCGTTCACCGAGCTGGAGGCGCGCGGGCTCCTCGCGGGCAAGGGCGTGGTCGCCGAAGCCGTCGTCGAGGAAGTGCTCCGGCTCTCCGGCGGACTGCCCGTCCTCGTGTCCACCCTCGCCGAGAACCGGCCCGAGAGCGTCGACGACGTCGGCGACCCCTGCGCCTCCGCCGTCGAGCGGTTCCTGAAGTGGGAAGAGGACCCCGTGCGCCAAGCGGTGGCGCTGGCGTGCGCGCTGCCGCGCCTGCTCGACGCCGACGTGTTCGCCGCCGCCGTCTCGGGCGTGTGCGCGGAGAGCGACGTACCCGGGCTCTTCGGGTGGCTCCGGGGGCTGCCGTTCGTGAGCGAGCGCGGCAACCGGCTCCAGTACCACGACGTCGTACGGGCCCCCATGCTGCGGCTCCAGCGGTGCCGGTCGCCCCGCTGGTGGGCCGGTACGCACCGGCAGTTGGCGGAGAGCTTCGGCGAGTGGCGGGCCGAGGCGGCGGCGGGGCTCGACGCCGACGGCCGCTGGGGCGACGAACGGTGGCGGGAGCTGCGGCTGGCGGAGATGTATCACCGGCTGTGCTCCGGGGAGCGGGGTGCGCTGCCCGAGGCCCTGCGGGGTGTGGTCGAGGCGGGCGGGTGGGACGAGGAGGCCGCCCGGAAGTGTGCTGACGTGCTGGTCGCGGCCGGGGAGGACGCCGACGCGCGGGACGTCGGGGGGTGGGGGCGGGACCTGCTGCGGGCGTTCGAGGACGGGGGGCTGCCAGGTGCCCTTGAAGTGCTGCTGGATCGGGCCGGGCTCGACTCGGCGACGCGGGCTCTCGCGTATGCGGTTCGGGGGCGTGAGCTGCGGGTCGGCCAGGACCTTTCGGCCTCGGTCACGGAGTACGACCTGGCGCTCGCGGCCGACCCGACGCTCGTGCGCGCGTACTACGGCAGGGCTCTCGCACGGGTCCTGACGGGTGCGTACGACCTGGCGCTCACCGACCTGAACCGCGCCGACGAACTCGCACCCGACGACGACTACGTCCTCGCGCTGCGCGGCCGGACCCACCGGCTCCTCGGCTCCTACGACGCGGCACTCGCCGACCTGACCCGGGCCGTCGACCGCACGCCGGACCACGCGGGGAGCTGGGCCGAGCTGGGCGAGACCCGCAACGCGCTCGGACAGCCCGACGAGGCGCTGACAGCCCTGGACCGGGCCCTGCGGATCGACCCGGAGTTCCTGTGGGCGCGGGTCCGCAGAGCCCGCGTGCGGCGCGACCGAGGGGAGCACGAGGCCGCCGTCGCCGACCTGGACCGGTGCGTCGAACTGGCCCCGGAATCGGCCTGGGTGGCCTGTGAGCGCGGCGACGCCCTGCGCATCGCCGGACGCGTCGAGGACTCCCTCGCCGACTACGCCCGCGCGATCGAGCACGACAACGCGTACGCGTCGGCGTACGCCAGCCGCGGCCTCGCCCTGCACCGCCTCGACCGGAACGACGAGGCCCGCGCCGCCCTCGACCGGGCCGTCGAGCTGCGCCCGGACTACGCCTGGGCGCTGGTCCACCGGTCCTCGGTGCACCTGGCCCGGTCCGACGCCGAGCGGGCCCTCGCCGACATCGACCGCGCCAAGGCCCTCCTCCCGGACAGCGCCTGGGTCCTCCACGAACGCGCCGGCACGCTCTACCACCTGGACCGCCCGGAGGAAGCCCGCCCCGACCTGGACAAGCTCCTCGAACTTGACCCGCGGGACGTGGATGCCCTGGCCCTGCGCGGCACCGTCCTGTACGCACTCGACCGCTACCGCGACGCGCTCACCGACCTGAGCCGGGCTGTGGAACTCGAACCGGACCACTCCCTGCCCCACCAGAAGCTGGCCCTCGTCCACATCGCCATGGGCCGCACGAACGAGGCCCTTGCCGACCTCACCCGGTACGTCGAAGCGGACGGCGAGAACCCGGGGTGGGCGCGGCGCAAGGCCGCCCAGGTCCACCTGTGGTGCGGACGCCCCGGACTCGCCCTCGCCGAACTGGCCGCCGACACCGGCGACTTCGCGTACGGGGACAGCGACGCCACCGAGGTGCTGAACAAGGCGTACCGCATCACCGGGCAGTGGGCTCTCGCCCGCCGCACCGCCCTCGCCGAGTGCGCGGTCGACGAGGTCTACGGCCTGCACCTGCTCGCCCTCGTCGTCGGCTGCGCCGAGGGCGTCGCCGCCGCCCGCCCCCTGTGGCAGCGGGCCGCCCGCCTCACCCGCACCAGCGGCGAACCCTCCCCATGCGACGACCACCTCCATGTCCTGGTCGCCGCGGGCCTGGGTGACTGGACGGCCCTCGACACCCGCCTCGGCGATCCCCTCGCCGCCGCCGACGGCCCCGGCGCCCACTGGGCCGACCTGGCCGACCTCGCCGACGACCTCGACGCCCTGGTGCGCGCGCCGGGCGCCGACCGGGCCCGCCTCGGCCCGCGCCTCGCCCGCGTCGTCGCCGCCCGGGACGCCGTCCGGGCCCGGTACGCCGATCCGCTGCCGCTCAGCGAGCCGGAGTCTGCACCAGCACCGCCCCGCCCCGGGGATCGGGAGTGAGCAGCAGCGTCACGCCGTACCGCGTCAACTGACCCCCGGGCACGACCAGGTCGACGGCGCGGGGCGCGAAGTCGCCCACCGAGCGGCAGTCCCACCACTCCTCCAGGTCGGGCCGCTCGGTCCGTAGCCGCGTCGTCAGGTCCCGGAAGCGCGCCGACAGCGGGTCTCGGTCCGCGCGGGTGCGGAAGTGGAGCTCGTCCGACGCGTCCGGCCCGTCCGGGGTGAACCCCGCCAGGGCCAGCGCGTGCACCCGCGCCGCCCCGTCGGCACCTCCGTCCTCATCGACACTTCCGTCCTCATCGACACCCCTGCCGCCGTCGCCCCCCCCTGCTGCCGTCGCCCCCCCTGCCGCCGTCGACACCCCTGCCGCCACGGAAACCCCTGCCGCCACGGACGCCCCCGTCGTCATCCGCCGCCACACCGACTCCTCCCACCTCACCGAGCCCCGCACCCTCATCCGCGTCTACACCCCGCCCGGCGCCCTGGACTCCGTCACCGCCTTCCACGAGCGGCTCCTCGGGACGGAACGGGACATGTACTTCACGTGTCCCGCCAGGGAACTCACCCTCGCCGTCGTCGGAAGTTTTCTGCTCGCCGAGGCCACCGAGGAGGTCCTTGAGCCGTTTCGGGCCACCGACGGGACGCTGCTCGTCGACTCCGCCGACGCGTATCTGGCCCGGCTCGCCGCCGAGGAGGGCACGGAGATCCTGGTCCCATCGAGTACGTCGAACACCGGCCAACCCCTGACGGGAGTCAAGAGAAAGGGCACCTCCGTACAAACCACTTGGGCCCTGAACCGACCGTTCCCGTTCGATTACAGTGCTGCGGAGTCGGACGCCAGGGCACGGGAAAGGGGGTTCGGTGAGCACTGCAGCTGCCACCGGGGTGTGGGGCCGCACCGAGCAGCAGGACTTCCGCAGCCGGGTGCGCGGGACGCTGCTCGGAGCCGCCGTCGGTGACGCGCTGGGCGCGCCCGTCGACGGCCTCGGCCTCGGCGCGATCCGCGAGGCGCACGGCGCCGAGGGGCTCACCGAACTCACCGCGTCGCACGGCGGCGGGCGCGGCACCGTCACCGCTGCCACGCAGCTGACGCTGTTCACCGTCGACGGCCTGATACGCGCGCAGGTCCGCCGCGACACCGGGGCCTGGCACCCGCCGACCGACCTGCACCGGGCCTACCGCCGCTGGGCCGCCACCCAGCGCGACTGGGGGCCCGACGAGCGCCGCAAGGAAGACGGGTGGCTGGCCCGCGAGGAGTGGCTGTACGCCCGCCGGGGCCCCGCCCGCGCCTGCCTCACCGGGCTCGCCGACGACCGCATGGGCACCCTCGACGTACCGAAGAACCCCGGCGACCAGGGCCCGGAGGCCGCCACCCGGTCCGCCCCCTTCGGGCTGCTCGTCGGGTGGGAGCCGCAGCTCGTCCTGCAGCTCGCCGTCGAGTGCGCCGTCCAGACGCACGGCCACCCCGTCGCCTACCTCACCGCCGGGGCCCACACCGTCCTCGTGCACGGGCTCGCCCGGGGCGAGTCCCTGGACGGTGCCATCCAGCGCACCCTCGCCCTGCTCGCCGCCCGGCCCGGACACCAGCCCGTCACCGACGCCCTGCGGCACGCCCTCGGCGCCGTACGGCAGGGCATGCCCACCGCGAGCCGCGTGGAGGAACTCGTCGGCGAGGGCGAGGCCGTCGGCGCGCTCGCCGCCGCCGTGTACTGCGCCCTCGTCGGCGAGGACATCCGCCACGGCCTGCGGCTCGCCGTCAACCACAGCGGGGCGTCCGCCGCGGCCGGCGCGCTGTGCGGGGCGCTCCTCGGCGCCCTCCACGGCGAGACCGCGCTGCCCCCGGGCTGGCTCACCGAACTGGAGGGCCGCGCCACCATCCTCGAACTCGCCGACGACTTCGCCATGGAGATGACGCAGGGCCCCGCCCTGCACAGCCCGGCGGGCGCCGCGCCCGGGTGGCTCGCCCGCTATCCGCGCGCCTGAGGCCGGACCAGGACAGGAACTGCCCTGGATCTGACCGTCCCGCCCGCCGTTTCCACCCGACCGGAAGGTGGGCGTCGCCTGTGTGTGTGAGGGGGGCAGGGTGCGTGCCCTTGCCTCCCGGCGAGGGACCGAGCGGGCTCCGGCGGTGCGGCGGGGACCGCGGTCATGGGCGCGTGGGTGGGAGAAAGCCCCGCCGCGGTAGCGGCGGGGCTTTTGGGTTGCAGGCCCCGGGGCCAGGGTCAGCCGACTGTTTTGGGGGAGGCGGGCTCCTGCTGGGTGGGGAGAACCGCCGCGGCCGAGTCGTCGTCCGTGTTGATGCGCTCGATCAGCGCGTCCCGCTCGGGGGTGTCCTCCGGCTTGATGTGGCCGATCACGATGTAGAGGATCAGGGAGACGGCCAGGGGGATGGAGACCTGGTACTGGAGGGGCACGCCGCCGTCGACGTTCCAGTGGATGGGGTAGTTGACGAGCCAGAAGGCGACCAGCCCGAGGCCCCAGCTGGTGAGCGCGGCCGTGGGGCCGGAGCGGCGGAACGGGCGGAGCAGGCCGAGCATCATCGGGATGGCGATGGGGCCCATGAGTCCGGCGACCCACTTGATGACGACGGTGATGATGTCCTTGAAGGCGGGCGAGTTGACCTGCGTGGCCACGGCCATGGAGAGGCCGAGGAAGACGACGGTGGTGAGCCGGGCGGCGATGAGCCCGGCGTGGTCCGTCCAGACGCGGGCCCGCTTGGAGAGGACGGGCGCCACGTCACGGGTGAAGACGGCCGCGATGGCGTTGGCGTCGGAGGAGCACATGGCCATGGTGTGGGAGAAGAAGCCGACGATGACGAGGCCGAGGAGGCCGTGGGGGAGCAGTTGCTCCGTCATCAGGGCGTAGGAGTCGGAGCCGTCGGGCTTCTTCGCGTCGACGAGCAGCGGCGACATCCACATGGGGAAGAAGAGGACGAGCGGCCAGACGAGCCAGAGGACGGCGGACAGCTTTGCGGAGCGGGCGGCTTCGCGGGCGTTGGCCGTGGCCATGTAGCGCTGGGCCTGGTTGAGCATGCCGCCGTTGTACTCGAAGAGCTTGATGAAGAGGAAGGCGAGGAGGAAGACGGTGCCGTACGGTCCGACCAGCGGTTTCGCGTGGCCGTCCAGCTCGGGCTCGTCCCAGACGCCGAAGAACCCGCCGTACGGCCCGAGCTTGGCGACCACCGCCACGAACATCGCGACACCGGCGAGCAGCTGGATGATGAACTGCCCCAGCTCGGTGAGGGCGTCCGCCCACAGGCCGCCGATCGTGCAGTAGATCGCGGTGATCACGCCGGTGATGAGGATGCCCTGGTTGAGGGAGACGCCGGTGAAGACGGAGAGCAGGGTGGCGATGGCGGCCCACTTCGCGCCGACGTCCACGATCTTCAGGAGCATGCCGGACCAGGCGAGGGCCTGCTGGGTCTTCAGGTTGTAGCGGTTCTTCAGGTATTCGAGGGGCGACGCCACGTGCAGGCGTGAGCGCAGGCGGTTGATGCGGGGTGCGAACAGGCGGGCGCCGATGGCGATGCCGATCGCGATGGGGAACGACCAGGTGATGAAGGACGTGACCCCGTAGGTGTAGGCGATGCCCGCGTAGCCGGTGAACATCACCGCGCTGTAGCCGGACATGTGGTGCGAGATGCCGGACAGCCACCAGGGCATCTTCCCGCCGGCCGTGAAGAAGTCACTGACGTTGTCCACGCGTTTGTGGGACCAGACGCCGATCGCGACCATCACGCCGAAATACGCGATGAGCACGGCCCAGTCGAGACCGTTCATTGCCCCTCCCAGGGGTCCGACTTGTGAACTCGGTCAACTCCGCTGAAACGGCGCCCACTTCGTTGTGGCGGCGCCTGAACGGCCGCGAAGTGCCCGCTCATAGTCGGTTCGGCGGGAGGGCGCGGACAACCGCCCGCATGGTCAAGAGGGAGTAAAATCGTTCGAGTTGGCGACCTTGGTTCAAGTATGTGATCTGGGTGGGGTGACGAAAGCCCCCAAGGGGGACCTGTCGGCCACTCCTCGGGGGCGGGTCGGGAAGTGGCGCTCAGCGCATCAGCTCGCCCGCGTTCACCAGCAGTGACTGGCCCGTGATCGCCCGCGCCCGGTCGGAGGCGAGGAACACGCAGGCGTCCGCGACGTCCCCGTCGGTGGCCAGTTCCGGCAGCGCCATCCGCTCGGTGAGCCGCCGCTTCACCTCGGCCTCCGGCACGCCCTCGGTGTGCGCGGTGAACTTCACGTACGCCTCCACCGGCGGGCCCCACATCCAGCCCGGCTGGACGGTGTTCACCCGGATCCGGTGCGGGCCGAGCTCGCGCGCCAGCGAGTACATCGCCGAGACGAGCGCGCCCTTCGACGCCGCGTACGCCGCCTGCCGCACTTGCGAGGGCGCGGCCACCGACGACTGCGTGCCGATCAGGACGACCGAGCCGCCGCGCTCCTTCAGCTGCGGCAGGCAGGCCCGGGTCATCCGCAGCGAGCCCAGGAGGTTCACGTCCAGGATGCCGTTCCAGGTGCCGAAGTCCGCGTCCTGGAGGCCGCCGAAGTAGCTGTCCCAGGCCGCGACCTGCACCAGCGCGTCGATGCGCCCGAACCGCTCGACGGCGAGCGCGGCCAGCGCCTCGCACTGGGCCTCGTCGGTGATGTCCGTCGGCCGGTACGCCACGTGCTCGCCGTCCGGGTCGATCTCGGCGGCGGACCGCGCGAGGGTGTCCTTCGTGCGCGCGCCGAGCACGGCGTTGCCGCCGTCGCGCACCACGGCGGCGGCGACCTCGTGGCCGAGCCCCGTGCCGACCCCCGAGACGATCACGGTCCTGCCGTCGAGCAGTGACATGAGGAACCTCCGGACTCTGGCAGTTTTTCTGACGGAGCGTCAGAGTATGGGCGTCCAACGGAGGAAGGAAGGGGAGACCAGTGACTGAGGACACCCGCGTCGAGGCGTACGGCGAGCTGGCCGCCGTCGGTCCCTACGGAGTGCGCCCGGGCCATGCGCTGATCACCATGGTCGAGCCGCACCCGGGCCAGGAGTACGCCTACAACCGCTGGTACGAGGACGACCACTACTACGCGGGCGCGATGGCGATGCCCTGGATGTACGCGGGGCGGCGCTGGGTGGCGACCCGCGAGCTGCAACTCCTGCGCCGCCCCGAGACGTCGGCGGTCGCCGAGCCCGTGACGGCCGGCTGCTACCTCTCCACGTACTGGATCACCGAGGGCCGCTACGACCACCACATGAAGTGGACCGTCGGCATCAACAAGCGCCTCAACCGCGACGGCCGCGTCCACCAGGCCCGCACCCACGTCTTCACGGCCTTCCAGGACCACGAGGCCACCGTCTACCGCGACGGCGCCGCCGGACCGCGCGACTTCCACGCCCTCGACCACCCCTACCAGGGGCTCGTCCTCGAAGTCATCGATGCCGAGAGCCCCGGGCGGCGGGCGGAACTCCTGGAATGGCTGCTCGCCCGCCGGCTGCCGCGCGTCCTCGCGGGCTCACCCGCCGCCCTGGTGACGGTCTTCCGGCCGACACCGCTGCCGGGCGACCGGATGACGTACGTGAAGCAGGTCGAGGGCGTCGACACCCGGCTGACCCTGCTGTGGTTCCTGGAGTGCGATCCGCGCGCGTGCTGGGACGAGCGGTTCGCCGGGGCCGTCGAGCAGGTCGCCGCGTCGGGGCTCGGGCGAGTGGAGCTGGTGGCGCCGTTCGTGCCGACCGTGCCGGGGACGGACCGGTACGTGGACCAGCTCCGCTAGCGGGGCGGCGGAGCAAGGCCGAGCCCCCTCGGCCAGGACGGCGGACCAGTCGAGAGGGCTCATGCGGTGCTGCTATGCGGTTGTGTCGGTGGCACGTATCACCCGCGGTCGTAGTTCCCGTCGCGGACCTCGGCCACGAAGACGTTCCAGGAGTCGGCGGGGAAGGCGATGACCGCGCCGTCGGTGACCTTGGAGTCCCGCACGGAGATCGCGTGCGTCACGGGGGACTTGACCTCGACGCAGGCGCCGTTCCCGGTGGAGTAGGAAGACTTGGTCCAAGCGTGCGAGGCACCTTGCTGGATTGCCATGTTTGCTCCGTTGTGCGCAGTTGGTGAATTGCTGTAACCGCCTGAGAGCGGTACACGCCAACGTTCTTGCTGTTGGCGTGAATGACGCTACTCGCCAACATCGATCGGCGGATGGGTCGTTCACTCAACCGGATGGCATATTCCAGAGGGGTCTTCCGTCGCGCTATGGCGAAGGTGTACTGTGCGGCACTTTCACGAGCTGGGCCTCAGCGGGCGTACTCCTTGGCGATGTCCGCGATCAGCTGCCGGGATTGATCCACATTCAGTGCCTGGGCCCGCAAATGCTCGTACATGACGCTGTACTGCTGCACGTCATTCGCCTTTTCCAGATACAGGTCGCTGGTGACGCCCTCGATGTAGACCACGCTGGAATCCGACGCGTCCGGGAACTCGAGAATCGCGTACTGGCCGTTCAGACCCGGATGAGCGCCCATGTCGAAGGGGATCACCTGCACCGTGACGTGCGGCAGCTGGGACTGCTCCACCAGGTACTCCAACTGCTCGCGCATCAGCGCCCGGGTGCCGACGACGCGGCGCAGGGCGGACTCGTCCAGGACGGTCCACAGGCGCAGCGGGTTCTCCGGCGCCGCGATGCGCTCCTGGCGGCGCATCCTGACCTGCACCCGTTTCTCGATGTCCGTCGGGGTGGTCTCCGGCAGCGCGCCGGTGATCAGCGCCTCCGCGTACGGCCTGGTCTGCAGCAGGCCGGGGACGACCTGCGGATCGTAGACGCGCAGCGACGCCGCGTCCGTCTCCAGGCCGATGTAGACGCTGTACGGGATGTCGCCGAAGGAGTGCCACCAGCCCTGCTGGCGGGAGTCCTTGGCCATCTGCATGAGCGAGTCGACGATGCGGTGGTCCTCGACCTCGTACACCCCGCAGAGGTCACGGACGTCGCGCTGGCTGATCGAGCGGCGACCGTTCTCCAGGCGGCTGATCTTGGACTGCGACACCAGCAGCCGCTCCGCCACCTCTTCGGCTGTCATGCCTTTCAGCTCGCGCAGCCGACGCAGCTCCTGACCGAGCCGGCGTCGCCTGACAGTGGGATTGACGTTGGACGCCACGGGACGTGCACCTCCGGCACTATGCCTCTACTTTGCGTGTCTGCTGCCATGCAGAGTGCCACCACGGGTCAACTCGGCGCTGGGAAACAGCAGAACAGCGGCGTGTGGGGTGCCGACGCGGCGGGCGCCGCGCCGCGCTGCCCCAACAGGCGTGCCCCATGAGGCGGTTGCGGCCGCGCGGGCGGCACACCGGCGTCCTTCTCGTGGACGCCCGGTGCCCCGCCCGCGCGGCTCAGCGGCTCCCGGACCGGGTCTGGGGGACTGCGGTGCGGTGGCGCGGATGACGCGTGTGCTGCGGGTGCTGCGGGTACTGCTTGTGCGGCCGGTGCGGCAGGTTCAGTGGGCCACGGCGCGGGCCATGGCTCCCGCACCCCGGCGTGGCTGCATCGGAACCCTGCCGGGGTCCGGTGCGGTCCGCGCCGTCTGCGCGGGCTGACGCCCGCCGCCCTGCCCCGCGGTCGCGGGACTGCGGCGCGGTTGCGCCGCCACACCGTTCTGGACGTCCATCACGGCGTGTGCCACGAGGCCGCCCATCGGGTCGTGCCTGATCAGATCGCGCAGCCGGGAGCGGGACGAGCGTCCCTCGTTGCCCGGATACAGGTGCTTGCCGAGTCCGACCGCGTGGGCCAGCGCGGCGAGCGCCGCGGTCCGCGGGTCCGGCGGGACGCCGGTGCGGATCGCCGAATCCAGCCGGGACCTGATTTCCCGGCTGATCGCCGTGTCCGTCGCTTGGTAGCGAGTCGTCGGCAGTACCCCGCACATCTGACCCGCCACGGCATGCACCATGCCGCACCGCTCCAGATGCGAAAGGTAGGTCTGGCGCAGCCCCAGGCGGGGCCCGCCGATCCAGTGGACGGCCCGAACCGGGCTGCCGCGCCTGCGCAGCAGTTCCAGTGCGGAGTCCAGAGTCGGATCTCCGGTCGGCCGTGGCATCACCACGGCGATACGATCCCCGTCAGGGGCTATCCGTCCGGCCAGTGCCAGCTCTACTAGCTGCGCTCCGGCCAGACCCAGGTCGAGCGACTGCGGCTGCGCTGTGGTACCCGTGGCCGGGTCCAGAGCGAGCAGCAGAAGCTCCTCCGGAATTGTTCTGCGGCTCCTGCCCATCCATGCCTCCCCGCGTGGATGAATGACAGGGTGACCCCTCTCACATTGGTCTGTCGAGAGTGCGTGGGCGGTACGTACGGGAACCAGTAGGTATGTCGTTCTCGTCTACCACGGGGGTTAAGCCCTCACACAGGACACTGGTACATGGTTCGGACAGCGGGTCCGGGCCGTGGTTGGGCGTGGCGAGTACGGCAAGTACGAGGAGGCATCGGTGGCGGGCGAGTTCCCCGACGGGTCTAAGACGGTTTCTGGCGGGGGCGCTTCGGACGGTGCGGACGACGCCTCGTCGGCGTCCGGTGCCGCGGTCGGCTCCACGCCCGGCGACGCCAAGGGAGACGCACGGCTGCGCGCCGCGGTTGCCGCGTGGGTCGCGGGATCCGAGGAGACCGGGACCGGGGCGGAGTCGGGAGCCGGGTCGGGAGCCGGGTCCGAGGCCGGGGCGGCTGAGGCGGGTGAGGGTTCCGGTGCTGCTCAGGGGGAAGGTTCCTCCTCGGGTGAGCCGGAAGGTTCCTCCTCCGGTGCGGCCGAGAGCGCGGACGGCGCCGCCATGGGCGACGACGCCGAGGTCGCCGGGTCCGCGGTCGACATGGCCACGGCCGTGTTCACGGCTGCGCGGCCCGGGACACGGGCGGACGACACCAGGGACGGCACTGAGGGCGACGACGGCGCGCGGGCCGGGGGCGGGAAGTCCGAGGGTGCCAAGTCCGAGGCCGACGACTCCGCCAGCGGCGACGACACCGACGACGCCGAGGCGGAAGACCCCCGGGTCGACCGGGCCACCGCGGTGTTCACGACCGTACGGCCGGGTGTGAACGGGAAGTCCGACGCCGCGCCGAAGGCCGACACCGAGCCCGAGAGCGCCACCGAGCCGGACTCCGACGCCGACCCGGAGCCCGCCGCGGAGACCGAGCCGGAGGCCGAGACCGAGCCGAAGCCCGACGCCGAGGCTGATCCCGCGCCGAGGGCCCCGGCGAAGTCCGACGCCACCCTCACGCTCACCGCGAAGGCCGACGCCAAGCCGGGAGGCAAGCCGGAAGCCGAGCGCGAGCCGCATGCCGACGCCGAGCGCAAGCCCGAAGTCGAGCGCGAGCCCGAAGCCGACGCCGAGCCGAAGGGCGACGACGCCAAGCCGAAGGCCGACGACAAGCCCAAGGCCGGTGACAAGCCCAAGGCCGACGGCAAGTCCAAGGCCGACGACGAGCCCGACGCCCCCAGTGGCCCGCTCGACCAGGCCACCGCCGTCTTCAAGGCCGTCCGCCCCGGCTCCGCGGGCGTGGACCAGCCGACCACGATGCTGAAGCTCGGCGACGTACCCGCCGAGCGCACGCCGAAGTCCGGCGACGCCGCGAAGCCCGCGGCCAAGTCCGCCGCAGCCGAGTCGGAGTCCGAGCGGACCAGCAAGTTCGTCGCGCTCAAGCCGCTCGACGAGCCGCGTGTGAAGCCCGAGCCGCAGGCGCAGCCCGCACCGGGCGCGAAGCCGGGGGCGCAGGGCAAGGCCGCGCCCGCGTGGGCCGCCGCGCAGCCGTCGGCCCCGGCGGGCACTCCCGAACAGGCCTCGCCCGGAGCGGGCACCCCCACCGGGACGACCCCGCCCGGAGACCGCACCAGCCAGCAGCCCGTGCCGCCGCTGCCGCCGCTCGACCTGCTCGCCGAGCTGACGAACACGCCGCCGCCCCCGGAGACCCCGACCCGCACGATCGTGCGTCGGGTCAAGATCTGGACGCCGCTGGTCGTGCTCCTCGCGATTGTGTTCGCAGTCGCACAGGCGCTGCGTCCGCTTCCCGAGCCGAAGCTGACGCTGACGGCCGCGACGACGCACTCCTTCGAGGGCGGCAAGCCGTCGATTCCGTGGCCCAAGGACGGCCAGGCGGCCATGGACGTCGACGGCATCGGCAGCTTCGGCTCGTCCGGCGACCAGAAGCCCGTGCCGATCGCGAGCATCGCCAAGGTGATGACGACCTATCTGATCCTGCGCGACCACCCGATCAAGAAGGGCGGGGACGGCAAGACCATCGAGGTCGACGCCGAGGCGCAGCGGCACTACGAGAAGGGCAAGCCGGCCAACGAGTCCGTGGTCAAGGTGACCAAGGGCCAGAAGCTCACCCAGTACGAGGCCCTGCAGGCCGTGATGCTGCCGTCGGCCAACAACGTCGCCCGGCTGCTCGCGCGCTGGGACAGCAAGGGTTCCGAGGAGAAGTTCGTCGCCAAGATGAACAAGACTGCCAAGGAACTCGGCATGAAGAACACGACGTACACCGACCCCAGCGGCCTCGACAAGACGACCGTGTCGACCGCCGAGGACCTGGTGAAGCTCGGCCGCGTGGCGATGGAGAACCCGACCTTCAAGGAGATCGCGGGCCAGCGCAGCTACGAGGACATCAACGGCGACAAGCAGGACAACTACTTCGGTCTCGTCCCGACCATCGCCATCGGCATCAAGACCGGCACCACGTCGGCCGCGGGCGGCAACATCCTCTTCGCCGCGGAGAAGCGCGTCGGCGGCAAGACCCACATGGTGATCGGCGCGGCCCTCGCCCAGTTCGGCTCGAACGGCGTGGCCAACATCGACCTGGTCACCAACGTCACCAAGGACCTGATCGCGGCCGGGCAGGACGCCCTCAAGGCCAAGACCGTGGTGAAGAAGGGCGAGGTCGTCGGCGAGGTCGACGACGGCCTCGGCGGCACCACACCGGTCGTCGCCACCAAGGACGTCACCGCCGTCGGCTGGTCCGGCCTGACCGTCAAGACGGAGCTGTCGGACGGCGGCAAGACGCCCCCGCACTCCGCGAAGGCCGGTACGGTCGTCGGCCGCCTGCTCGTCGGCGACGGCACCACCAGCGGCGCGGTCAAGGTTCCCGTGGCCCTGCAGAAGGACCTCTCCGAGCCGGGCTTCACCGCGAAGCTGACCCGCGTGAGCTGACCCGCATGACCCGCGTGAGCCGACCCGAGTGACCCGAGTGAGCTGACCCGCGTGAGCTGACGAGCGTCAGCTCACGCGCAGCGAGAAAGGGGGGTGGGGGCGAGCCGTACGGCTCGCCCCCACCCCCTTCGCCAGGTTGTCAGGTCCCTAGTCCTTGGCGGGCTCGCACTTCGGCTGCGGGCCCGACGGGCCCCCGTAGTTGGACGCGATCCGCACGTCGCCCGGCTTCTTCACCGTCAGGCGCGTGAAGTCGCCCTCCTTGTAGAGGCAGCCGCCCTCCGCCCACAGCCACGGCGAGTAGGCCACGCGGACGGTGACGGAGCCGGGCTCGGGCATGCGGACGGTGAGGTGGGCGCCGTCGGCGGTCACCACGGAGCCGGGCTTGTCGACCAGCGGGACGGCGTTCTTGACGCGGTAGATCCGCCAGTTGTCGTCGTGCCAGACCTGGTCCAGGTAGCTGGGCTCGCTGGTCACCAGGTCGTGCTCGCGCTCGGCGGCGCCGTCCGGGCGGCCGTCGCCCTTGTAGAGCACCACGAAGCCGACGGCCCAGTGGTTCAGCCAGGCGCGGTACGAGGCCGACGAGAAGGCGCCCTCCTTCACCTCGGAGACCGGGCGGCCCTCGTAGAAGAGGCGGCCGCGCTCCACGTCGGCCTGGCGGTTCCAACCGCGCGCCATGTTGATGTACGGCGACAGGACGGCGGCCTCGCGGTGGTCGCGGGCCGGGACGACCTCGACGCGGGTGCGCTCGGCGCCCAGGCGGTTCAGCTCCTTGACGACGCCGTCGGTCTCGACGGCCCAGGTGGGCACCTTCGTGTACGCCACTATGTCGGCGGTCGTCTTCACCGACACCCAGATGAGGGAAAGCACGACGGCGCAGATCAGGACGGTCTGCTGCCAGATGAGGCGGGGCTTGCCGTCCTGCCGCAGCAGCCGCACGGCGGGGAAGTCACGGTTCAGGACGGCGGCGAGCAGTATGGGCGGGGCCGCGATCTCGGCGAAGCGCTCGACGTTCGTGCCGATCGGGGTGGGGATCAGCCAGGTCAGGACGACGCCCACCGCGTACACCCCGGCGCCGAGCTTCAGCAGCTTCCAGGAGCGCGGCGCCGCCAGGATGACGACCCCGCACATCAGCACCGGCGGGAGGACACGGACGAACGCCATCGGCTGCTCGCCCTCGAAGGGGAACAGCCAGGTGGTCAGGCCGACCACGACGAACGGCGGCAGGATCAGGGCGAGCGCCGGACCCCACTGGCGCTTCAGCAGGTGGGCGGCGCCCACCACGACGAGGAACAGGCCCGCGACCGGGCTGCCCATGGTCGCGAGCGCCGCGCAGGCCGTGGCGGCCGCGACCCGGAGGCGGTTGGTGGGGCCGGTGGCCGCGAGGACCGCGCCGACGCCGAACGCGACGCCGAGCATGAAGGTGGCACGGCCGCACACCACCTGGCACCACAGCGAGAAGCCGACGATGATCGAGGGCCACAGCGGCTTGCGGATGCCGCTGCGCATGATGAGCGCGATGGCCATCCAGGTCGCCGCGAGCCCGGAGGCCGCCGCGACCGTGCGGACCCCGAAAGCGGCCATGAGGTACGGCGAGATGACGCTGTAGTTGGCGGTGTGCAGGCCGCCGTACCAGAAGAGGCTGTACGCCGAGCCCGGGTAGCGCCGGGCGAAGCCCGCCCAGGCCTCCTGGGCCGCGAGGTCGCCGCCGCCGGTCGCGAAGACCGTCCACCACAGCAGGTACAGCGGCAGCAGGCCCGCCATGATCAGCAGCGGCATGCGGTAGCGCTCGTGCCAGGGTTCGGGCATGCCGCTGCCCCGCTCGGCTCGGCTGAGTGACGGGGGAGACAGTTCGGCAGAGGCCACGGTCGGCGATCCGTTCGGCTGGCTGGGGCAACTCCTTCGGAGTAGACGCTAACCGCTGCGGAATGGTTGGCAGGCGGCGACCCCAGGGGCACGGTCCGCGCCAGTATGCAACCGAATGCGTGTTCCCGCAGGTCGTCGCGGGCCAGGTCGGGAGTGGCGCGAGGGTCGCCGGGTGTCCGTGTGGGGCGGCTCACTTCGCTTGAGGGGGTGCGCAGAGGAGGTCGGGGGCGAGGCTCCCGCCGTCGGTCTCCGAAGACGGCCGCCATGTCGCCCGCGACCTCGTACGCGTCGTCGTGCGCGGCGGGCCCGGGCAGGAACCGGGCCGAAGGAGTCACCCGCACACCCCCGCCCCCACCCCCTTTTGCACCCTCTTTACCCTTCGCGTTCGCATACAGATAGCGAATGAAGGCGCGCTCTCGTCCCTCGTTCCTCTTCCTTCTTGCTCCAGACCAGACTCTTCAGGTCGACCTTGAGCGGGACCCAGTAGGTGCGACGGGAGCCGTTGATGTCGAGGCGGGGGCCCAGGGCGGGTGGCCGGGGGTGTCGAGGGGTTCGAGGCGGTTGTCGTGGGCGTACTCGGTCAGCTCGCCCATGCTGGTGAGGGCGGCGACGAGGGCGAGGACGGCGAGCCAGGAGGCGAGGGCCGTACGGCGTGGGCGGCGGGTCACGGGGCGGTTCCCGGGCGGGTCGGCGCCCTCACTCCACCGGGTACGCCACATCGCACACGTCGTCCCCGGGCCCCGCTGCGTCCCAGTCCGTGAAGTACACCTCACGGCAGGGGCCCGCCTGGCGCAGCCCCTCCCGCGCGATCCACTCCTCGACCGCGTCGTACGCGCCGATGATCTGCGGATACGCGACCTGCGCCTTGGCGATGCGGGCGCAGGCGAGCCGCCAGGCGGGCTCGACGCGGGCCCGGACGTCCCGCTGCTTCCCCTGCGCCTCGGCCCAGGCGCGGGCCGCCTCCGGGTCGGCGACGGGCACGCAGGCCTCGGCGGGGCCGTCGCTGTCCTCGGTGACCTCGGCGTGGTAGATGACGAACGGCGCCGCCGTGATCCCGCCGCAGAGCTCGTCGGCGACCCGCTCCAGGCGCTCGAACGAGGCGTCGATCCAGGCGGAGAGCTCGTGGGTGAACACATGGCGGCGCTCGCAGACGACGAACGCCTCGGGCACGTCGGTGGTGCGGATCTCGAACTTGCCGTACACGGCGGGGCTCCTTCCCGAGAGCCGGCCACGGAGGTAGTCCACGAGGGTGCGCTGGGCGGCGATCCGCTCCTCGACACCGGCCCAGTACGCCCCGAGCGCCGCCGCCGCGGCCGCCCCGTCGAGCCCCACGAACGCCCCGATGTCCGCGAGCGGCATGTCGAGGCGGCGCAGCAGCGCGACGACGCGGGCCCGCTCGACCTGCTGGGGCCCGTAGTAGCGGTAGCCGGTCGCCTCGTCCACGTACGCCGGGGGCAGCAGGCCCTGGCGGTCGTACAGGCGCAGGGCCTTGGGGGACAGACGGGTGCGGGCGGCGAAGGCGCCGATGCTCAGGAGACCGGGCTCCCTGCCCGGCCCTGGCCCCGGGCCCGGTGCTCGCTCCGGCTCGCCGTTCTCGCTGTCGCGGGCGGGGTCTGGAACTGTTTCTCTGCCGGGTACGTCCACGTGGTCATCATCCGTGACCGGCGCTCACCGGTCACCGAAGGCGACTGCCTTCGGTGACCCGACCCTGGACCCTGACCCAGGGGCAAGGTCAATGCCGAGCAGGGCGTCCCGCCAGATCCGCTCGGTCAGGGCGTTGCCGTGCCGGGACCCGCGGCCGCCGACGTCGGACAGCGGCTGGAGCAGCGGGTCGCGCGGGCGCAGCCGGAACAGGGTCACCGCGGTGGACACCTTGGGCGTGTACCCGGCGAACCACGCCGACTTCAGGCGGTCCTGGTCGTTGGTGCGGCCCGCGGCGACGGGAGCGCCGTCGCTGCCGGAGGCCCTGCCGAGGCTGTCCTCGGCGACGTCCCGGAGCGCGGTGTCGACCTGCGAGGCGACGCGTGAGTCCAGGGCGCGCCGGGTGCGCGGCGGTTCGAGCCCGTCGATCTGCTCGCGCTCCTCGCCCTCCCCCTCGGCGTCGCCGTCCCTGGTCACGGACGTCACCGAGTACGGGTCGTGCTGGAGGCCGGCGCGCGCGAACGTCCCGTACGCGCTCGCGAGCCGCACCGCGCTCGGCGTGGACGTGCCGAGCGGGAAGGAGTCGTCGGGCCGCGCCATGCTCGACTCCAGCATCCCCGCGTCCACGGCGACGTCCCGCACCCGCGGCATCCCGACCTTCTTGCCCAGCCCCTGGTACGTGGCGTTGCCGCCCTCGACCAGGGCCTCGCCCGGCGTCATCCCGCCAGGGCCCTTCCGGTCGGCGCGCAGCCCCTCCTGGAGGGCAGCGGCCAGCACGAACGGCTTGAACGCGGAGCCCGCGGGGACCCCGGAGGTGTCGGCGTTGTTGCTGAAGTGGCGGGTGGCGTCGGCGCCGCCGTACACGGCGAGAAGCGCGCCGTCCTGGGTGCGCACGGAGGCCGCGCCGACCTGGACGCCCTTGTCCTGCGGGCGCTTCTTCGGGTCGAGGCCGTCGAGGGCGCGCCGGGTGGTGCGGGCGAGCTGGTGCACTCGGCGCTTGTCGAAGGTGGTGTGGATCTTGTAGCCGCCGCGGGCGAGGTCCTTGTCGGTGAGGCCGGTGCGCTGCTTCAGGTACTTGTTGGCGATGTCGACGAGGTAGCCGGTCTGGCCGTAGTGCCCGCTCAGGCTGGTCGCGCGGGACTCCTTCTGCGGCTCGGGGAACTCCTTGTACCGGGCGCGCTCCTTGGCGCTCATCCGGCCGACGGCGACCTGCCGGTCCAGGATCCAGGCCCAGCGGGCCTTCGCCCGGCGGTGGTTGGCTGCGCCGCCGGAGGGGTCGTACATCTCGGCGCCCTTGAGGAGGGCGGCGAGGACGGCGCCCTGGCTGGCGTTCAACTGGCGTGCGGGCACACCGTAGTAGGCGTGCGCGGCGGCCTCGATCCCGTAGGCCCCGCGCCCGAACCAGCTGCTGTTCAGATAGCCCTGCAGGATCTCGTCCTTGGTCTTCCTCCGGTCCACCTTCAGCGAGATCACGAACTCCCGCACCTTGCGCGTCATCGTCTGGTCCTGCGACAGGTAGGTGTTCTTCACGTACTGCTGCGTGATGGTGGAACCGCCCTGCGTCTCCTGCCCCTTGACCATGTTCACCACGGCCCGCCCGAGCCCCATCGGCGACACCCCGGAGTCGGAGTAGAAGCTCGCGTTCTCGGCGGCGATGACCGCGTCCCGCACGGACTCCGGGACGTCGTCGAGGTCCACGTTCTGCCGGTTGACGTCCCCGGTGCTGACCAGCTGCGTCCCGTCGGCCCAGTAGTACACGTTGGCCTCACGGCTGGCCGCGGCGTTCTCGTCCGGGACGTCCACGGTGACGTACACGTAGGTGAAGAGGCCCGCGAGCCCGCCGGTGCCGAGCAGGAAGGTCCCGAGCCACTGCCGCCACGACGGCAACCAACGCCGTGCCCCCCGGCGTCCTTGTCTCGGATAGTCGATGAACCGCCGCCGCCGACGCCGCGTCCGGGTCGTCATCCTCTTGGCGTGCGCGCGCACGCGTTGCGCGTGTGTCCCCATGATCCAGAAGAGTGCCCGGCGGCGAACGAGGGTTGTGCGCGGAGGTGTCAGCGGGACGTAACAGTGGTGCGGGCCCGGTGACTTGGGGTACTTGGGCGGCTCGCCCCGATCTCGTACGGTTGATCGAGTCGATCGAGGGGAGTGCCATGAACGGTAACGGCAGCGGCGACGGTACGGGGACGGCGGGCGGGGCACCTGAGGGCGCGGTGCTCTGGGCGGCCCGCACGGCGAGCCCCTGGATGTACGCGCTCGCCGCGATCACCGCGGCGGTGGCCCTGGTGGCCGTGGCCCTGGCGGCCACCGGGACGGAGGGCCCCGTGTGGGGGCTCGCGATCCCGTTCGCCCTGGCCGCCGTGGTGACCCTGGGCTGCGCCCGTGTCGAGGTCCTCGTGACCGGTGTCGGTGTGAAGGTGGCCTTCGGCCCCCTCGGCCGGCCCGCCCGCCGCTTCCGTGCCGCGGACATCGAGTCGGCCCACGTGGAACACCGCAGGCCGGCCCAGGTGGGCGGCTGGGGCTACCGGCTCAGCGGCCGCGGTACGACGGTGATGCTGCGGGCCGGGGAGTGCCTGGTGATCCGGGCGAAGGGCAGGAACTTCGCGGTGTCGGTGGACGGCGCGGAGCGGGGCGCCGCGGTGGTGAACGGACTCCTGAAGCGGGAGTGAACACGCGGCGAAGGCCCCCCGCGGGACGCCTCAGGCACCAACAGAACGAAACTTTCCCGTTGTTCCCGAGGGACGCGCGGCACTCTGGATGAGTACGGCGCCGGGAGAGGGTACCCGGCACGACGACGAAACCGAGGACGGGCGCGACCTGCACCACACCTGACATGACACGACGCGCACGAGGCGCGTCCGGGGGAACTGGGGGGAGCAGTCGCCCATGCGACGCGGGAGCACCGATCCACGCGTCTTACACGCCCTACGGGCCCGCACTGCGACCGGGAGGTCCCTCGCGGAGCCTGTGGAAGGGCGGTTGGACTGAGGTGGACATAACGAACCACAAGCCCGAGGAGCTGAGTCCGGCGCTCCGGCGGGCCTGGTACCGGGCGATGGAGGATTCGCCCGCATACGCGAACCCGTTCCTGGCACCGGAGTTCGCGGCCGCAGTGGGCCACTGCCGGGGCGGGGCGCGGGTGGCGATCCTGCACGAGGAAGGGGAGCCGGTCGGCTTCTTCCCCTACGAACGGACCGCTTTCGGAGTCGGGCGGGCGGTGGGCCTCGGCCTCTCCGACTGCCAGGGCCTGGTGCACCGTCCCGGGGTCACCTGGGACCCACAGGAACTCCTGCGGGCCTGCGGCCTGTCCGTCTTCGAGTTCGACCATCTCGTCGAGGAGCAGAAACCGTTCGGCGAGTACGTGACGGGGACGTTCGCGTCGCCGGTGGTGGACCTGAGGGACGGGGACGCTGAGGACGGCGGGGAATCCGTCGACGCAGATGACCCCGACGCGTACGCGCGGTGGCTGCGGGCCGCGTACCCCGGACTCGCGAAGACGACCCTGAAGAAGGAGCGCCGCCTCGCCCGCGACCTCGGCGAGATGCGGTTCGTCTTCGACGAACGCGACCCGCGGGTGCTGCGCAGGCTGATGGACTGGAAGTCGGCGCAGTACCGCAGGACGGCCCGCATGGACCGGTTCGCCAAGCCGTGGATAGTGGACCTGGTGAACTACCTGTTCCAGGTGCGGCACGAGCACTTCACCGGGGTCCTCTCCGTCGTGTACGCGGGAGGCCGCCCGGTCGCGGCGCACTTCGGGCCGAGGTCGCGCACGGTGTTCGCGGCCTGGTTCACGGCCTACGACCCGGAGCTGCGCTACTACTCGCCCGGGCTGATCATGCACCTGAGAATGGCCGAGGCCGCGGGCCGCCAGGGCGTGCGGATCCTGGACCTGGGGCGCGGCGACAAGGAGTACAAGGACTGGCTCAAGACCCGCGAACTCCGCGTCTGCGAGGGCTTCGTGACCCGCCCGCACCCGGTGGCCCTGGCCCACCGCCTCTGGCGCCGCCCGATCCGCGGCCTGCGCAACACGGTCCTTGCCCACCCCCAGCTCCGCGAACCGGCGGACCGTCTCCTGAGGACGGTGGGGGCGGTGCGGACCTCTGGGCGGGTGGGGGCACGGGGCTGAAGGGCCTCGGGCCGACCACCGACCACCGCCCGCCGTGCGGCCACCGCGAAGGGAGCGGTGGCCGCATGCCTTTCGCGTCCCTGGCACAGGGGGGGGCAGCCCGGTCAGCTTGCCGGGCTGTCCAGGCGGAAGTGGTGGTGGACGACGTCGTGGGCGACTTCGAGGATGGGGCGGTCGTGGGTGAAGGCGTAGGCCCGTAGGCGGGCGAGGGCCTGGTCGATGGGGATGTCCAGGCGGACGGTGATGACTCCTGCTGCCTGGTGGATCAGGGCGCGGTGCAGGGGGAGCGGGTTGTGGCCGCTCAGGTCGCTGGTGCCCGCGGGGGTGAGGAGGATGAGGGTGGCGGCCTCGGCGAGGGCCAGGGCGTCGGCCATCTGGGCGCGGGTGGGGTGGCCGGGGGCGGAGCGGTGGCCGGTGAGGGCGCCGAGGTGGATGGCGCCCAGGTGCAGCGGCAGGGCGAAGACGGCGCGGACCGGGAGGGCGCGTACGGCGGGCAGCAGCGCGGGCCAGCGGTGTTCCGGCAGGGTGCGCAGGTCGGGTACGACCACGGGCTCGCCGGTGCGGGCGGCGTCGCAGGCGGGGCCTTCGCCGAGGGTGTACTGCAGGTCCTCGAAGGCGGTGCCCGCGGTGTCGGCGGGGTCGTACCAGATCAGTTCGAGGCCCCTCTTGTCGAGCAGGGAGATGGTGAGGCCGTCGACTCCCAGCGCGTCCGCACAGACGGCGGGTGGCAGGGCGGCGAGGCCCTGGCTGGTGTGGGTGGCCGCGGTGAGCAGCGCGGTGAGGTCGGGAACGGGTGCGGGCACAGCGGGGGCTCCTCGGCTGACGTACGCAGTGCGCGCGGTGCTGCGGGTGGGCGGTGGGCGTCGGGGGTCAGGACGGATGCGGGCGTCGGGGGTCAAGGCGGATGCGGGGGGTCGGGAGGCAGGGCGAACAGCTCGATGTCCGCGGTGCCTTCGACGACCTGCGTGCACAGCAGGGTCAGGGACCTCCGGTGGGCTTGCGCGTGGCCGCGCAGTCGGCGGAAGGCCGCGTCGGGCGGGACGTTCAGATGAGCGACGAGGACGCCCTTGGCCTGTTCGATCACGATCCGGCCGTTGAGCGCGGTCTGCAACTGGCCGACCCGTTCGCCCTGGTCGAGGGCGAGACGCTGGTGCAGGATGCCGATCGTCGCCGCGTCGGCCAGGGCCTGGGCCAGGCGAAGGTCGGCCGGGTCCAGGGCGCCGGGGCGGGTGTGGAAGAGGTTCAGCGCCCCGATCACCTCCTCACGCAGCCGCAGCGGGACCGCGGCCACCGCGGTGAACCCGGCGGTGCGGGCCGCTTCGGTGAACCGCGGCCACCGCTCGGCGGCCCCGGGCTCCGTCAGGTCGACGGGGCCGACGCTCTCGTGCCGCGAACAGCAGTCCCGGCACGGGCCCTCGTTGAACTCCAGCTGGACTTCCTCCAGTTGGTGCGCGGTGTGGGTGGAGGCGGTGACGTCCACCAGGCGCCCCCGCGCGTCGACCATGAGCACCCCGGCCGCCGCCACGTCCAGCAGCTCGACCACGTGATCGGTCATGACGTGCAGGAAGTCGACCAGGTGGAAGCCGTCCACCAGGGTGTCCGCCAGCTCCAAGAAGGCCCGCGCCAGCCGCTCGTCCCGCTCCGGCTGCGCCATCGCGCTCACCCCTCCCGCTGACCCGGGCCGCACCGCCCCCACTCCGACGGGGCACGGCACACGCCCTGTGTCCATTCTGCTGCGGGGCGGGGGCGTGCGGCACGGGAACGGGATATTTTCGGCGACTGGCGGGTGGTCTCCGGGCCGGGCGGCACTACCTCCGGCCAGGGGTACGTGGTCAGGGCGGGTGGGGGGCGTCGATCGTGTCCGCGGCAGCACGGGGGCGCGGGCCGCTGCCTGGCAGGGCCGTTTCGGCGCGGAGCGCCTGCAGGGTTTCGAGTTCGCGGTCGATGTCGCGGCGCTTGGCCTCCAGGCGCTCGGCCTCCTGGGCGAACAGCTGCTCCATGACGCCGTTGCGCTCTTCGAGCGGGGCCTCCATGCAGGGGAGCACCGCGTCGATGGTGGAGCTGCCCAGGCCGGCGGCGAACAGGTGCTGGATCATGACGACGCGCTCGACCATGGAGCTGTCGAAGTCACGCCACCCGCCGGGGGTGCGTTCGGAGCGGATCAGCCCGTGCTGCTCGTAGTACCGCAGGGCCCGAGTACTGACGCCGCTGGCAGCGGCCAGCTCACCGATGCGCATGAGACCTCCTGAGCCGTTCGCCGGCTCCCGTTCCTCGCAGCCGTCCGCTGATCCTCGCAGCCGACTCCCGTTCCTTGAAGTTGACGCCGGTGTGAAGTTACACGATCGGGGTGTCGCACCCACCGGGGGTGCCCCGGGGAAGCGGAGCTCACCGTGACTGCTCAGATCCATCTGTGGTCGGACTACGTCTGCCCGTTCTGCCTGGTCGCCGAAGAGCTGATCGAGCGCGCCATCGCCGACCGGCCCGACGTCGAGGTCGTCCACCACGCTCACGAGCTGCGTCCCCGTCCGACGCCCACGCTGCGGCCGGAGGACCCGTACCTGCCCGACGTCTGGGAGTGTGCCGTGTACCCGATGGCACGCCACCACCAGGTGCCGATGCGGTTGCCGACCGTCTCGCCGCAGCCCTACACCGAGTTGGCGTTCCTGGGTGCCCAGTACGCCGCGGAGCAGGGGCGGGCCCACGCCTACCACCGGCGCCTGCTGACGGCCTTCTTCCGCGAGGACCTCGACATCGGGGACCGCGCGGTCCTGGCCCGCCTGGCCGGGGAGTCCGGACTCGACCCGGCTGCCTACGCCGCGGCCCTCGACGAGCCGGAGTACGCCGACCGGCACCGGCGGGCGCTGGCCGAGTCGGCGCGGATGAACATCACCGTCGTCCCCACGGTCGTCATCGGCGACCGGCGCATCGACGGGGTCGCCACGGAGGGCGTGATTCGGCAGGCGCTGCGGGAAGCGGATGCGGCGTGAGGGCCGAGGGGGGTGGTCGCGTGAGCGCGGAGGGCGGCGGCCGGACGACTCCGGAGGGTGGCCGCCGTACGACTGCGGAGGGCAGCCGCCGTACGACTGCGGAGAGCGGCCGCCCTACGACTGCGGAGAGCGGCCGTCGCACGACCGCCGGCACGGACCGGCTCACCGCGCTGATGGCCGGCGCCGTGGAGGCCTGCGTCCGCCGGGTCGAGTCCGGCGGGGTCCCGTTCGTCGGCGTGCTCGTCGCCGCCGACGGGTGGGTCTCCGACCCCGGTGTGAACCTCGTCCACGAGACCGGCGACCCCACCGCCCACGCGGAGGTCGTCGCCCTGCGCCAGGCCGCCCGGGACCGCGGCAGCGCCGCCCTGCGGGGAGCCACTCTGCTGGCGACGGGCGAGCCGTGCGCCCTCTGCTACCGCGTCGCCGACACCCACGGCATCGCGGCCGTCCGCTTCGCCGTCGACCGCGACACGGCAGCCGCGTGGGGCTTCGACTACCGGGCCGGTTACGCGGCCGAAGCGACGGACCGACTGCCCCTGGCGGCAGCGGCCCGGCGCCTGGCCGTGGACGGGGCGCTGGCCCCCTTCATCCGCTACTTCGACCTGCGCCGCGCCGACGCCACGCTCCCCTCTCCACCTCCCACCACGTAACCCACGCCCATGCACGCGCACTGCACGCCCGCGCACTGCACGCCCGCGCACCCCACGCCCGCGCACCCCACGACCACGTGACCCACGTAAGGAACCCGTCATGCACTGGCTCTACCTCGCCCTCGCCGTCGTCTTCGAGATCACCGTCGCCCTCACGGCAGGCCGGGCGCGGGGCTTCACCCGGCCCGGCTGGACCGTCGCCACGCTGGTCAGCGGCGGCATCGCCACCTACCTCCTCAGCCAGGCGCTGCTGACCTTCGAGGTCGGCGTCGGCTACGCGATCTGGACCGCCGTCTCCGGCGTCGGAATCGTCGTGCTCGGGGCCCTCGTCTTCGGGCAGCGCCTGGACTGGCGCAAGTTCCTGGGCATAGCGGCCGTCATCGCCGGAGTGGTCGGCCTCCAGCTCAGCGGGGCGGCCTGACACCTCCGAAACCCACGCCGACCTCACTTCCCCCGAACCGCCACCCCACGACCGCCGCCCCAGCCGAGATCACCCCTCAGAAAGGACCTCCCATGTCCACCACCGCTACCCCCGCCACCACATCCGCCCCCACCCCCGGGACCACCGCATCCCGCAGCGACCGAGCCCGCGCATGGCCGGTCCTCCTCCTCGCCGGAGCCTTCGAGATCGCCTACGCCTTGGCGGTGGGAGGCAGCCAGGGCTTCACGGTGCTCTCCTGGTCACTGATCGCGGTCGTCTTCTTCCTGCTGACGCTCTTCTCCCTGAGCCTGGCCCTGCGCACCATCGACGTGGGCATCGGCTACGCGGTCTGGGCCGGCATCGGCGCCGTAGGGGCGGCACTGCTCGGCCCGGTCTTCTTCGACGAGACCCTCACCCCGGTCAAGGTCCTCTGGCTCACCCTGATCATCGGCGGCGTCGTCTGGCTCAAGCTCTCGGACAGCCCCGAGCAGACACAGTCCGAGCAGGTCGCGCCCCAGCGGTGACCCTCGCAGGCACAGCCACCACCCGTCACCGGCGCGTCAACAACCCTCCGGGGCCATGCACCTGGGCCGCTCCGGGCGCGGCCGACGAGCGGCAGTCGCGGTGGCCACGACCGACGTGATTGAGGCTGTACGAGCCTGTCCTTGTGCCTGCCCCGGGCACAAGGACAGGCCGCTCATCGGTGGGGTGCACGGGATGGCGTTGGTGGGGTCCCAGTCAGCCGGGCACGTTGGTTCAGCGTCGGCACAGGGCCGCCGTCACGGTCTCCTCGAGGTGCCCTACGGCTTCGCCGGTCCTCGGTTCGAGGTTCATCGTGGCGCTGGCGGCGCGGCCGTCGTCGGTGGCCGCAGCCCAGGTCCCGAAGCCGGGGATGCCGCCGCTGTGGCCCCAGAAGGCGCACTTGTCCGACTGCTGGACCCTCATGATCCCCAGTCCCATGGCGTTGCGGGAGTTCCCTCTCTCCATGGGGACGGTGGTGCGCATCTGCTTGCGCTGGGCCTTCTTGAGGAGGGGGTTGCCGTCGTCCTTGAGCAGCGCGGCGAAGAAGCGGTTGAGGTCGGAGTTGGTGGAGACCATCGCGCCTGCCGCCCAGGCCGCGGAGGGGTCGATCTCGGTGACGTTGCGCGCGGGTGCGCCCATGGGCTCCGGGCTGTAGCCCTGGGGGTGGCGTCCCCGGATGGTCGTTTCGCCGGGGGCGGGGAAGTAGGTGTGGCGCAGCCCTGTCTTCTGGATGACGCGCTGGTCGATCTGCTGCGCCAGGGGCCGTCCCGTGACCCTCTCCACGATCAGGCCGGCCACCAGGTAGTTGGTGTTGCTGTACTTCCATTTCTTGCCGGGTTCGAAGTCGGCCTTGTGCTTGAGGGCGATGTCGAGGGCGTCGCGGGGGGAGAGGTAGCGGCGCTCCAGGATGTCGCTGGTGACGTCGTTCTCGTAGTCGGGAAGCCCGCTGGTGTGCTGCAGGAGCTGGCGCACCGTGATGCGGCCTCCGTCGATCCCCTTGCCCCGGACGAGTCCCGGCAGATACTTGTCGACCGGCTTGTCGAGGCTGATCCTGCCCTCGCCGACCAGTTGCAGCACGACCACCGCGGTGAACGTCTTGGTGACACTGCCTATCCGCACCTGACCGTTCCGGGGCATCTTCGCGTGCGTGTCCCGGTCCCCCACACCCGCGGTGTAGGTACGGAAGTTCCCCTTGCCGTCCAGCACGCTCGCCAGGGCGCCGGGCGCGCGATCCGAGTGCACCAGCTTCTCAAGACCTTGTCGCACGGGGTCCGGCCGGGCGGCGCTCGCGGGTGCCGCTGCACCGGCGGCGACAGTGGTGGCCAGGGCGAGGGCGGTCAGGGCGAGATGTTTACGCATCGAGGTTCCTCCAGAGTGGTGACGGGCCTCAGCGGCAACATCAACTCTGCTGGAAGCAGTCGCCGTTGCCCATCAGGAATCACCCTGACCTACCCCCGGCCTTCCTGGGAGCGGACTCCCCTTTGTCCCCCTGGGAGCGGACTCCCCCTTCGCCCGGGACACAGCCCGGGTGAGCTTCGCCGAGCAGGTGGTGGGACTGATCGCGCGCCACCAGCGGAGCAGGCCGTTGCCGCGGCACATGGCCGAGGCGGTCGGCGTCGTGCCCGGCGGGCGGGGCCGGGACGCCGCGTCCGGCGGGGCCAGGACCCTCAACACCGGGCTGTCGCGGTGCACGGTGCTGTCCCCGCTGCTGCGGGCGTCGCTGCCGCCGCTGGGCACACTCCGGACGCGCTGGACGCGGCCCACCCCGGGTTCCCGCGCTGCTGTCTCGCGCAGGCCGGGAACAGGCAGGTTCAGCCCACCGAGTTCGCCGACCGGGCCTCGACCAGACCGGACTCGTAGGCCGCGATCACCGCCTGGGCACGGTCGCGGACACTCAGCTTGGCGAAGATGCTGGTGATGTGGTTCTTGACCGTGGAGGCGCTGATCTCCATCGACGACGCGATCTCGGCGTTGTCGAGACCGGTGGCCAGCAGGTGCCACACCTGGACCTCGCGGGGCGTCAGCTTGCCCATGCCGGGCGCCTGCGACGGTGGTCGCGGACGGCGGGGCGCGGTGACGTAGGCGGAGATCAGCCGGGTGAGCAGGCGGGGTGCCACGGCCGCCTCCCCGGCGTGCACGGTGCGCACGGCCGCCACAAGTTCCTCCGGGGAGGCGTCCTTGGGCAGGAATCCGGAGGCGCCGGCGCGCAGGGCGGCGACCACGTACTCGTCCATGTCGAAGGTGCTTAGCGCCAGGACTCGGCAGGTGGGCAGCTCCCGCGCGAGCCGCTCGGTCGCCTGGACGCCGTCGAGGACCGGCATCCGGATGTCCATCACCACGACGTGGGGCCGGTGCCGGTGCGCGAGCTCGACCGCCCGCTGCCCGTCGTCCGCCTCGGCCACCACGTCGAACACCGGGTCGGGGGTCAGGATCAGGGCCACACCCCGCCGCACGAGCGGCTGGTCGTCCGCGATCAGTATCCTGATCCGTTCCGAGGGTCCCGCCATCCGAGCCGCTCCTCATCCTTCGACCGGCGCCACCGGCAGGGTGGCCGCCACCCGGAAGCCACCGCCGTCGAGGCCGCCGGCCACCATGCTGCCGCCCTGCAGCGCGACGCGCTCGCGCATGCCGATCAATCCGTACCCGGTGCGGCGCGACCTCGGTCCACCCGCACCGCCCGCCCCCGCCGGGGCACCGACCAGGGTGTCGGCCGGCGCGGCCGTGCCGTTGTCGGAGACCTCGACGGTGATCCGGTCCGGATGGTACGTCAGCCGAACCCGCGCCTGGGCCCGGCCGGCGTGCTTGCGGGTGTTGGTGAGGGACTCCTGGACGATCCGGAACACCGCCAGGCCGGTGCTCGGTGGCAGCGGGCGTTCCGCCCCGAGGACGGCGAAGTCGACGGGCAGGCCGTCCCTCCGGGCGTCGTCGACGAGCTGGCCGAGGCTCCCGACACCGGGTTGCGGCGCGGACGGCACCTCGTCCGGCTCGTCGCCGGCCCGGAGCACGTCGAGCAGTTGGCGCATCTCTCGCAGCGCTATCTGCCCGGAGCCCTCCAGGGTGACCAGAGCGTCGCGCACCACCTCGGTATCGCCTCCGAGGTTGGCCCTCGCACCACCGGCCATCAGCTGCATGGTGGTGATGTGGTGGGCGACGATGTCGTGCAACTCCCGTGCGATGCGGCGCCGTTCCTGGGCCACCGCACGGTCGGCCAGCAGCCTGCGCCTGACCGCCACCGCTCGCTGCCGGTGCTTCAGCGCCTCGGCCGCGGCGATGACCAGCGCCGCGGCGAGCGCGTTGCTCGCCACATCCGCGATCGGCGGGGGCAGCGGATGCCCCCGGCCCAGCAGCGTCACGGCGGCCGCCACTAGGGCGGCCGGGGCCGCCACCGCGAGACCGCGGGACCGGGCCACCGCGAACAGCGCCACGATGAGTGTGCCGTTGAAGTGGTGTGGCATCGGCCCGCTCAGGTTCAGTGCCAGGCCGAGGGCCAGCACACCCGCAAGCGACGCCAGCGGGTAGCGGCGCCTGGTGAGCAGCGGTACGGCCGCCAGTACGAGAAGGACCAGCGCGGTCGCGGAGACCGGCCGGTCGCCGTCCGGGCCGCCGACCGTGTAGCCGAGGACGTCGACGACGGCCGCCCCGGTGGCCACCAGCGCGTCACCTGCGGTCCAGGGCAGCCTGTTGGCTCTCGGCGACGGCGGCAGGGGCCTGTGGTGCGTCGACATGCGGGTGGTGGTCCTTTCCCTGGCCGGTCGGTCCCGGCCTTCGCCGGTCCACCGCGAGTCGTTCGTGAGTCGTTCCCGCGGTGACCTGCGATCCCGGGAGGGGCCGGCGTCCGCGATCCATTCTCGCCGTGGCTCCCGGCCCCGGGGCAGGGACCCGGGACCGATCCCCGACCAGGACCCTGGTCCTGGTCGGGGCCCTGTGCCGGACCCAGGTCCTGAAGGCCTTCTCGTCCCCCGCGAGGACGACGGCGCCCGGTGTGCCGGCGTATGCCGAACGCGGCCCCGGCGGGAACTCCGTGACGCCGGTCTCGGCACTGTCGTCGAGCAAACGAACGCCGAGTCCGCAGCCCGGCCGGTACCGCGTGCCCGCGCCACCGCGGGGAACCGCCCCGGAAGCGGGGCGCGAGCCCGACGAGGCCGAAGAGCCGGGTGGGGAGCCGGTGCCGGGTGATGCTGTGCGATCCGGAGCAGGGCCCGGGGGTTGGTGAACCGCCCGCTCACGCAAACGGCCCCGGGTGAGGAGTCCGAGACCGCGCAGCGCACATCCCTGGAGGAGAAGCCCCGGTTCGGAGCGGTATCGCATGGTGCCCCGGAACGTCAGGCGTCGGCGTCCGCATCCCCCGACGCGGGCTCTTCCCGGCGCGGGGTGGGGTCGGGAAGAGGGAGCGAGAACCACACGGCTTTGCCCCTCCGCGTGGGCAGGGCACCCCAGGAGGAGGCCAGTTGGTCGAGGAGGGTCAGGCCGCGGCCTGACTCCTCATCGGGGCGCGCGGTCCGGGAGTGCGGCAGAACGGGACTGCCGTCGCTGACTTCGACGTGGAGTTCGTCCCTGGTGCGGCGCAGTCGGAGCCGCAGGGGGTCGCAGGCGTGGCGTACCGAGTTGGACAGGAGCTCGGAGGCCAGAAGGCAGGCGGTGTCGGTGAGGTCCTCGCAGTCCCAGTCCCGCAGGGTGCGGCGCAGGAAGCGGCGCCCGTCGCCCACACTCATGGGTTGTGCCGGGAGGAGCGCGGTGACGGCGGTCACCGGTGCGGGAGGGACGCGGGCGAGCAGCAGCGTCACGTCGTCGGCGTAGTCCTGGAGGCCGGGCAGCAGGGAGGCGAGTACGGAGTCCGCGGCCTGTTCCAGGCAAGGGAGGTCGGCGGTGGCCTTCTCCAGGGCGATGGTGAGGGCGTCGATCTGCTCTTCGATGTCGCTGGTCGGGGTCTCGACCAGGCCGTCGGTGTACAGGGCGAGCACTGAGGCCGGTGGCACGGTCAGGCGGGTTTCCTGGTGGGGCACCTCGCCGACGCCCAGGGGCACGCTGACCGGGACCGGGAGTCTTCGGACCTGACCGGTGGGATCCACCATCAGGACTGGCAGGTGCCCGGCGGAGCACACCGTCAGCGTGCTGTCGTCGGGGTCCAGGATCAGGTAGCAGCAGGTGACGAGCTGGTCGGGCAGTTCACTGACGACCGCGTCCAGGGCGCGCATCAGCTGCCAGGGCGGCATGCCGGTCTTGGCCAGGGCGTGGGAGGCCGAGCGCAGTTGGCCCATGACGGCGGCGGCTTCAAGACCTCGGCCCATGACATCGCCGATCAGTACTCCCACACGGCCGCCGCCCAGTGCGATCAGGTCGAACCAGTCCCCGCCCACACCTGGGCCCTGCCGGGCGGGAAAGTAGCGGCTGGAGGTGTCCATGCCGGGCAGCGGGGCGGGTGAGCCCATCAGGCTGCGCTGCAGGGTCAGGGCTACGTGGCGTTGCTGTTCGTAGAGTTCGGCGAGCTGGGCCTCGGCCGCCTTGCGCTCGCTCACGTCCCGGATGGCCGCGGAGACCAGGGTGCCGTCCGGGGTCTCCAGGGGGCTGAGGCTGATCTCGACCGGGAACTCGGCTCCGTCCTTGCGCAGCCCGTACAGGTCCAGGCCGGCGCCCATGGGGCGCACGCGGCGGTTGCTGACGTAGCCGTGGCGGTGGGAGGGGTGGTGATGATGGAACCTCTGGGGGACCAGGATTTCCACCGGGCGTTCCAGGAGCTCTTCGCGCCGATAGCCGAACAGGGCTTCGGTCTGCGCGTTGACCAGCTGGATGATGCCCGCGTCGTCCACGATGACGATGGCGTCCGGAGCGGCTTCCAGCAGCGCCCGGAAGCGTGCGTCGGCGGCCTTTCGCTCGCTGACGTCGCGTACGGCGGCAGAGATCAGGAGACCGTCGGGAGTCTGCAGCGGGCTGAGGCTGATCTCGACCGGGAACTCGGCCCCGTCCCGGCGCAGTCCGTACAGTTCGAGGTTGGCGCCCATGGGCCGGACCTGCTGGTTGCCGGAGTAGCCAAGGCGGTGGCCCGGGTGCTGGTCCCGGAACCGCCGCGGCACCAGAATCTCGACGGGACGGCCGAGCAGTTCGTTTCGCGGATACCCGAACAGCGTCTCGGTCTGGGCGTTGACCAGACGGATCATCCCGCCGTCGTCCACGATGACCATCGCGTCCGGAGCCGCCTCCAACAGTGCGCGAAATGGTTCCTCGGCCACACGGGAACCCATCCTGTGCTCGCCTTGTGCCATGCCCCATGTCAGCAGCAACCGGGTCCGGCGCGGGCGGCTTGTCGCCAAGTGCCCGTTTGTGGTTGCTCTTTGCCTGAACAGGGGCCAGATGGAGCGCCCCGCGCCACCGATCGCCTACGGCTCCCTGTGCGCCGCGGGGTTCGGGGGCCGGGCGGCGGGTGCGGGGGCGACCACGCTGGTCGGCCGGCACAGGGCGAGCGCGATGTCGTCGGTCGGCGCGCGGCCCGTGTGCGCGGCCACCATGGCGTACAGCGTGTCCAGCGCGTCGGAGGGGGAGAGCGCGGCCAGTGCGTCACCGACCCGTTCGAGGAGCGGGAAGTCGGCGCCGTTCGCATCGCGCGCCTCGCTCAGGCCGTCGGTGTAGAACAGGAGCCGGTCCCCACTCGTGAGATAGAAGCGGTACAGCTGCGGCTTCGGATGCAGGCCCAACGGGGGCGCCGGCTCCAGCGGTTCCAGCAACCTGATCTGCTTGCCCGCCCGTACGGGCGCGGGATGACCGCAGTTGACGATGCGGACCTCGCCAGGGGCGAACTCGGCGAGTACGGCGGTGACGAATTCCTCCGCCTCCAGTTCCGGGGCGAGCCTGGCGTCCAGGGCCGTCGCCAGGTCGGCGAGGCCGGGCGTGAGGTAGGCAAGGTCCTTGAAGGCCCCGATGGTCGCCGTGGTGGCCCGCAGGGCGTCCAGGTCGTGGCCGCGTACGTCGCCGATGAGCAGGCGCACCCCGTACGGGGTGTGGACGACGTCGTACAGATCCCCGCACACCGACGCCCCCTGCACGGCACAGCGGTGCCGGGCGCACACCTCGATGCCGCCGAGCTCCACCGACATCGGCCGCAGGATCGCGTTCTGGGACGCCTGCGCGACTGCGGTGGCCCGGGCCAGCGCGGCCGCGTCGGCCGTGTGCCGGGCGGCGTCGCGGACGGCCAGCGTGCCGCCGACCAGCAGGACGAGGAACTCGATGGCGAAACCCGGAGTCACCATGAGGCCGCTCGCGGCGCCCGCTCCGAGAGCGAGCAACAGCGACGAGGCCGCCACCGCCGCGGTGTGCCGTGCGTCCAGGCGGGTGCAGGCCAGCACGGGACCGATGACCAGTACAGCGACTCCCGGGTGCCGGCTGCCGAGACCGCTGAGGACGGCGAGCAGGCCACTCACCACCAGCGCGAGCACCGGACGGCCCCGGCTGCGCCAGCGCCGCGTGCTCGTCTTCCGCCACCACCGCTCGACTGCCCTGACGGCCATGTGCAGCTCCAGCCTCCCCTTGCGTCTCGTGAGTCCGCGGCAGAGGACGGCCACTCTGGTCCAACGCGCCGCCGGGCGGGTCCGGCCGACCGGAGCGGACCGAGAGGTGGTCGGGTGTGTTCGCCGTGGTGCGGTCATGTGAGCGCCTTGCTCGAAGAATCGGGCCTCTCGTGACGTGCGCGGCCCGGGGACGGAGCCGGGGAGAACGGACTTGGGAGAGGGCGCCGTGGCGCGGCGTGCCCGCTGCGCGGGGCCGCCTCCCCTGGCACCCGGGTACGGGCACGGGACGGCGGTGATCCGGGAACGCCGTCCCGGATCACCGCCGCCGTCCGCTGTGGCCGCCCTACCCCTGGAGCTTGGCCAGGGCGAAGTCGAGCCCGGTGCTGCTCGATGTCGCGCCGCCGGCGATGACGATGTCGTCGCTGCCCGTCAGCGCGATGCCCCGAGCGACATCGGCCCCGCCGGAGAAGTCGACGGTGGCGATGCCGTCCCCGCTGAAGCCGGTGTCCAGGCTGCCGTCGGAGTTGTAGCGGACGACGAGGGCGTCGCCGTCGACGGGGTCGACGGGAAACACGACGGACTCCCCGGCCAGTCCGGCGATCACGATCTTGCCGTTGCTGTCCACGGCGACATCGCGCGCCTCGTCGGCGAGCAAGGTGTGCACGTCGGTCGTGACCTTGCCGTCGCCGCTGAAGCCCGTGTCCAGGCTGCCGTCGGAGTTGTAGCGGGCCACGCCGGTCTTGATGGGGCCCGCGATGCCGAACGGCTCGGGGGCGTCGACCGCGCCCGCGATCACGTAGTCGCCGCCGGGCGCCTGGGCGAAGCCGAACGCGAGGTCGGAGAGTCCGTTGAAGTCGGTGGTCACGATGCCGTCGCCGCTGAAAGAGGTGTCGAGGCTGCCGTCGGAGTTGTACCGGACCAGCAGGAAGTCACTGTTGGCGCTGCCGGCCGCGATCATCTTCCCGGTGGACAGCTCCTCCAGCGCGAAGAGGTGGTCGCCGGTGCCGAAGTCCGTGATGACGACGCCGTCGCCGCCGCCGAAGCCGGTGTCCAGGGTTCCGTCGGAGTTGTAGCGGGCGATGAAGGAGTCCGCCCCGGCCGCCCCGGCCGCCAGGATCTTGCCGCCGCTCGTCAGGCTCAGGCCGCGGATGCCGTCGCCGAGCCCGCCGGTCAGGTCGGTGGTGACCTTGCCGTCGCCGCCGCCGAAGGAGGTGTCGAGGGTGCCGTCGGAGTTGTACTTCGCCAGCGCCAGGTCGGCGATCTGCTCCCCTCCGGTGAACCCGCCCACCAGGATCTTCCCGTTGCCGGCCTCGATGACCGACCGGGCCATCGACAGGGTGTCGCCGAAGCCGGTGGCGACCTTGCCGTCGCCGCTGAAGCTGGTGTCCAGTGCTCCGCTGGAGGTGTACTTGGCCACACCGAAAGTGCCGGGGCCCACGCCGGGGGTGCCGAAGCCCCGTCGCCCGGCGACGAACAGGGACCCGTTGGACGTACGCAGCAGGTCGTTGCCGACCTCCGGCTCCGACGGGGTGGCGCCGAAGTCGGTGGTGACCTTGCCGCTGGTGCCGAAACCGGTGTCCAGGTCACCGGGCGCGGCCGCCGCGCTGGGCGCGAGAACCAGCATCAGGCCCACGGCCAGTGCGGACACGGCTGCCACGTGGGCTCTCCACGTCGGGCGCTCTTCGAAGAGCGGGAAACGTCTGTTCATGAGTGGGACTCCTCACGGTTGCCGAGGCAATATGCCCCCGGTACGGCGGGCACCATTCCGCGCCCTTCACCCACGGACAACCGGCGCACCGGCGGCGCTCGGATGGGCGTCAGGGCGCGCTGGCCATTCGCCGGAGCGTGCCCATGGTGACGCTCCGTAGCGCGCGCCGTGCGCTCGTCAGCCCCACCGGTCATGGACGGGGGCGAACTGGTCGCCGCGTACCCCGAAGCGAACAGGGACGGCCAGGCGATGCCGTGTTTCTGTCCGCATGGCCGGTGCCTCCCCTGGACGGGTACCGGCGGAGCAGACTCAGCCGGGTTCGGTCAGGGAGGAAGCCAAGGGAGGGTCCCGTGTCACACGGCGTGCCGGAAGAGACGGAGATGAGCGAGTGGTCGGGAAACCTGCCGTCGGAGACTCCCAGTTTCGTCGGACGGAAGGACGAACTCGCCCGGCTCGACGCCATGCTGCGTCCGGATGACGGGCCGGCCGACGGCGGCGGGGGACGGAGGGACCGGAACGGCCGGAGCCGCCTTGTGACGCTCCTGGGACCCGGTGGGATCGGCAAGACACGCCTCGCGGTGGAGGCCGCGCGCCGGATGCGGTCCGCCTACCCGGACGGTGTGTGGCTGGTGGAGCTCTCCTGCCTGTACGACAGCGGTCTGACCGGCCCCAGCACGCTGGGGCTTGTGACGATGGAGGCGCTGCGGGTGGCCGACCAGACGACGCGTCCGGCAACGGAGGCGCTGGCCGCGTGGATCGCCGACAAGCAACTGCTGCTGGTACTGGACTCCTGCGAGCACCTGCTGGAGGACTGCGCGGCCTTCATCGACGAATTGCGGTCGGCTCCGCACGTGCACATCCTGGCCACCAGCCGCCGACGGCTCGGGCTGCCGGGGGAGCGGTGTCTGGAAGTCGAGCCGCTGCCGGTGGACGAGTCGGGCACCGCGGCTCGGGAGGACGCGGTGACCCTGTTCGCGGAGCGGGCGACCGCCGTGCGCTCCGGCTTCGTGCTCGACGAGGCCACCCGGCCGGTCGTGGTCTCCGTCTGCCGGTACCTGGACGGCATCCCGCTGGCCGTCGAACTGGCCGCGGCCCGGCTGTCCACCCTGTCGCTCACCGAGCTCGACGACCACCTCGGGACGCGGACGGACCACCGACTGGCCCTGCTGGCCTCGGACGACGGCACCGAGGACCCGTCGCGCCACCAGGCCCTGCGCACCACCATCGGCTGGAGCCACGAGCTGTGCGCTCCGCTGGAGCGGCTGCTGTGGGCCCGGCTCGCGGTGTTCACCGGCGGCTTCGACGCCGAGGCCGCCCAGGAAGTGTGTTCCGGGGGACCGCTGGCGGCCGGACAGGTGCCCGTCCTCCTTGACGAGCTCGCCGCCCAGTCCATCGTGCAGCGCGACCAGCGCACCGGCACCGCCCGCTTCCGGATGCTCGACACGGTGCGCGAGTACGGCGCGGACTGGCTGGGGGAGTTGGGAGAGGAGGACGCCGTACGGCTGCGCCACCGCGAGTACTACCGACGGCTGGCCCGCGACGGCTGCGCCGAGTGGAACACCGGCCGCCAGGTGCAGTGGAGCGCGCGCGTGCTGACCGACCACGCCAACCTGCGCGCCGCGGTGGACTGGTCCCTCGACCGGCCCGATCGGCGGGCCGCCCTGGAGATCGCGGGCACCGCGGGCTTCCTGTGGCGGCACTGCGGCCATGTGCGCGACGCGAACCACTGCCTCGACCGGGCGCTCGCCGCCGATCCGCCGCCAGGGCCCGATCTCCTCCGGGCCCTGTGGACACGTGGCGCCGGAGCGATCATGCAGGGCGACGTGGACACCGCCGCTGAATACGGGCGCCGGTTCACCGCCGTGGCACGGCAGCAGGCGGACCCGGCCGCCCTCTCCGTCACCGCCTACCTCACGGGCAGCCAGCTCGCCCTGCGCGGCCGGTCGGCCGAGGCGGTCGGCCTCATGTCCGTTGCCCCCCGCCTCCCCGTCCGGGACGACTGGCTCGGTTCGGCACAGATCCAGACGATCGGCGCCCTCGCGTACGCGCACCTGATGAGCGGCGATCACGAAGCGGCCCGCGCGGTGTCCGAAGAGGTCCGCGCCGAGTGCGCCCGGCGCGGCGAGCACTGGACGCGCTCGACCTCCGACGTGATCGTGGCGAAGCTGGACCTCGCCCACGGTGACACCGCCTCGGGGGCCCGCAACGCCACCCGGGCCGTCGCCGCACACCGGCTGCTGCACAACGTCAGCATCCTCGCGGCCACGGCCATCGAAACCCTGGCATCCGCCACCGTCGCCGCGGGCGAAGCCCACCGGGCGGCCGAACTGCTCGGCATCGCCCAGCGCCTGTGGGACCGCGCCGGCGGCCGCGCCCAACTGAACTCCCCGGACTTGATCGCCGCCCGCCAAGCCTGTGAACGCGCCATCCGCGACAGGACCGGCGACCCGGCCTACGAGCACAGCTACGAGGCGGGCCGCGCCATGTCGTACGAACAGGGAATGAGCTACGCGGCCGCGAGGACGGCGCCTTGACGCGTTGTGCCCCGGCAGGATTCGAACCTAGGACACCCGTTTTAGGAGCGGGACGGAATCCATGATCGGTGGTGCTTGATCCTGCCGCGTGGTGCTGTTCTGTCTGATCAGCGCCACGCGGCGGGATCGCCGATCCTGTCCGAGCTGGCCTGTGACGCGCAGTCCGCTCACGCATCGCCCACGCAGGCGGAGATGCTCAGCCGCCATCGTGCAGGTCAATCGTCAGTGCGGTCGGGATGGCGTCGAAGGCTTCTTCGACGCGGCGGGCGAGGGTCTTGGTGCCGCCGTGGCCGCGGCGTTTGTCGTAGCCGTCGGGTCCTCGGCCGGCGACCCAGTTGCGGGCGCCACAGCGCCAGGCGCTCAGCGCGAACTCGCCGAGCAGGCGCAGCCGTACGTCCTCGCGGCTGTCGACGTCGAGGCGTGCTTCGAGGATCTCCACCAGGCGGTGCTGGACCTTCATGGAGGACACGAGGCTGTGGTCGTGCAGGACGGGGGTGCCGGCGGCGAGGCGGCGGGTGCGCAGGAAGCGCTGGTCCCAGCCGTCGGGCATGGACAGGATGGCTGCGGTCAGTGAGGTGCGCAGTGCGTCGAGTGCCGGGCCGGGTGCGGTGTGGGCTTCGAAGTGGGCGGTGTAGGCACCCCAGAGTTCGCTCTCGGCGGCCATGGCGACGTCCTCTTTGGTGCCGTAGTAGCGGAAGAAGGTGCTGCGGCCGATCTCGGCGTGGGCGGTGAGTTCGTCGAGAGTGACGCGGTCGAAGCCGCGCTCGCTGAAAAGCGTCAGCGCGGCGTCAGCGAGCGCGCGGCGGGTGCGCTGCTTCTTGCGCTCGCGCAGCGGCAGGGCGCTGTCGTCGTCCGGGTCTTGGGTGTTGGTGGCCACCAAGCCAGCCTATCGAAGCGGCACTTGGGCCTGTATGGAACTGGAGTCATTTCGGCACTCATGACACTCTGGGACTGAGTCTCACTTTATCGGAATGGGTAGGCCGGGGCTTCGTCCTGCCCGCTTGGCTGACGTGTGGGGAGAACCGACGTGATCCGCCGTACTGAAACTCCGCCCGAGATCACCCGTGCCGATGCGCGCACAGTGGTGATCACCGTCCGGTACGTCGACGATTCGGCCCGCCAGCAGTCCCTGGCCCAGGCGGCGACAGCCCGCCGTGAGCAAGAGTCGTGGCCGGATGGGCTGTTGACCTGGTCGCTGTTCGCCTGTACCGACGGTCAGGCGCGATGGCGTACGAGCAGTGGACCGATGACGAGGCCCTCGATGCGGCCGTGGCCTCGTCGGCGCCGTACGTGACAGGGATACCGGGCACCGAGCTGTCCACACCGGTTCGCTACCGGGTGCACCGCTCCCATGTGAGCGTGATCGGGCAGGGCGAGGTGGGATGCGTGGTCACGCCGGTGTTCGACGTGGACGGGCCGGAGCGGCAGCGGCACTTCATCGACGAGGTGTTCGCGATGACCAAGCACGTACCGCCGATGCCCGGCGCGATCGCCGCGCACTTCCACACCAGCACCGATGGCACTCGGGTCCTCAACTACGCGGAGTGGAGCGACGAGCAGGCCCACATCAACCTGGTCAGCGCGGACGACCCGCGAGGCATCCGGCGCCGCATCACCGGCGAGATCCCGGGCGTGCGGCCGTGCGGATACCGCCGCTGGCGCCTGCATGCCGCCTTCACCGTGGCAGGGAGCGGCGATGTCCGCTGACGCCATGAGTCCCGTCGGCGCCCAGGGAGCGGGGCGGGGTGCGCTGACGGTGCTGCTGCTGGCCTCCACACTGGGGGTGATGGGCGGCGCCACCATCGCCCCGGTCATCGAGGTGATCCGCCAGGCCCTCGATGTGGGCGGCACCGAGGCCGGCCTTGTACTCACCTCCCACAGCCTGGCCATCGCCCTGGTCAGTCCGCTGGTGGGCCGGGCCACCGACCGCTTCGGCGTCCGCCTCCCACTCGCCGCAGGGCTGGTGGTGTACGGCCTCGGCGGTGGCGCGGGCCTGGTCATCGACTCCTACCCGGTACTGTTCGCCTCCCGCCTGGTCCTGGGGGTGGGCACTGCGGCGGTGTTCACCTGCTCCACCGCGGCCCTCCTTGCCCTGTACCGGGGCGGGATGCGCGACAAGGTGATGGGCTGGCGTACCGCCGCCACCACGGCCGGCGGTTTCGTCTATCCCCTGGCGGCGGGCGCGCTGGGCAACCACTCCTGGCACGCCCCGTTCGCCATCTACCTCATCGGGCTTCCGCTGGGCATCGCCACCCTCCTCGCGCTGCCCAAGACGGCCCCGACGAGTGAGAGCACCTCGAAGGTGAAGGGGGAGCGGGGCGGGGCGGTTCGGCTGCTGCGCGAGCATCCGTTGGTCCTGGGGCTGTGCGGGTTGTGGGTGGCCAGCACCGGGTTGATGATGGTGCTGGCGGTCTCCCTGCCGCGGCGCCTGGACCAGCTCGGCATCCACGACACGCTGGTGGTCGCCCTGTATGGCATCGTGCTGTCCTCCGGCGCCGCGAGCCTGATCGGCTTGACCTACGCCAAGCTCACTGCCCGCTTCGGTTATGCGGTGTTGATGCGGTGCGCGGTCGGTGCGTGGACGGCAGGGCTGGTGTTGTTCGCCGTGGCCGGACACTGGGGTCCATTGCTGCTGGTGCCGGTGCTGACCGGAATCGGCAGCGGCATCATGATGCCCACCCTGACCGTCCTGGTCGACCGGGCAGCCCCTGCCGAACAGCGAGGCACCGCGACCTCGTTGCAGGCCACAGCGCTGTTCGGCGGGCAGTTCGCCTCGCCTCTGGTGTTCGGCCCGCTGGTCGACGCCACCTCGATCGCCACCGGCGCCCTGGCCGCCGCGATCAGCACCGCAGGCATCCTGGCGGCTCTGTTCCGCCTGCGCGAACCCGCCCCGCTGAGCGACAACGGGGTGGCGAGTAAGGGTGATCCGTACGAAATTCCAGTCGACGAACAGCCTTGACCGGGCCTGGCGGGAGCAACGCTCCGTGTGCGCGGGCGGAGTCCCGGGCTGCGCCTACTGCTCCGGCGCCTGGGCTGCCCCTGGCCGGTGCGGGGCCGGCAGCGCGAAGGCGAGCGCGGCAACGGCTGTGCACACGGCCGCGATGGCCAGGAACACCGTGCGGTAGGAGGCGGTCGCATCGGTGGCGGTGGCGGCGAGGGTGACCAGGGCGGCCAGGCCGACGGCGCCGCCGATCTGGCGGGCGGCGTTCATCAGCCCCGAGGCCGCACCGGCATCCTGTGCGGCGATGCCGGAGGTGACGGTGGTGGTGATCGGGGTGATCAGCAGGCCCATCCCGGCCGACATCACGATCGCGGGCCCCAACAGGCCCTCCATGTAGCTGCTGTTGGCGCCGATCCGGCTCTGCCACACGAACCCCGCCGCGGCGAGCAGCGCGGCCAGCATGATCAGAGTGCGGGGGCCGGTCCGGCGCATGACGGCCGGGGCGAGGCGGGCTCCGGCGATGCCGACCAGGGTGTGCGGCAGGAAGGCGACGCCGGTGGCCAAGGCCCCGTAGTGCATCACGTCTTGCATGTAGAGGGAGAGGAAGTACCACATGGGGATGAAGCAGGCTCCGGCCAGCAGCATCACCGCGTTGCCCGCCCAGATGGGCCGCATCCGCACCAGGCGCGGTGGCACCAGCGGCGCCGCCGCGTACCGCACTTCGGTCACCGCCAAGGCGGCCAGCGCCAGGACGCCAACGGCAAGGCCGGTCAGGGTGGTTGGCCCGCTCCAGCCGTGATCCTGGGCCTGCGTGACGCCGTGGACGAGGGCGGTGACACCGAGGGTGGCGAGCATCGCACCCGGCAGGTCCAGCTTCCCGGCCTGCGTACGGGTGTGGTCGGTGGGCAGCAGACGCAGGGCCGCGAGCACGGAGACGACGCCGATGGGCACGTTGATCAGCAGGATCCACCGCCAGGACAGCGACTGGGTGAGGACCCCGCCGATCAGGTTGCCCGCCGCTCCGCCCGCCGAGCTGACCGCGGTCCAGATCGCCAACGCCTTTGTACGGGATGGTCCTTCGGTGAAGGTGGTGGTCAGGATCGTCAGCGTGGCCGGGGCCAGGACTGCGGCTCCCAGGCCCTGTACGACCCGCATCCCGACCAGCAGTCCGGGCGTGGAGGCGAGCCCGCCCACCAGGCTGGAGGCGGCGAACAGAGCCAGCCCCCACAGGAAGACCCGTCGCCGCCCGTAGACGTCGGCCAGGCGGCCTCCGAGCAGCAGGAATCCGGCGAAGACGAGCGCATAGCCGCCCACCACCCACTGCAGGCCGGCGGCGCTGAAGCCCAGCGCGGACTGGATCGAGGGCAGCGCGACGTTCACCACGGACACGTCGAGCACCACCATGAACTGCGCCGCACAGGCCAGCCACAACACCGCCGCCCGCCCCGCGCCTTCGACCGCCGGTTCCGTGTCCGCGTGGCTGGTGGTGTCGTGCGCTTCGCGAAACCCCATGACCCTCACCCGTCGTCGCCCGCCGATTTTTCATCGTACAGCGGTACTATGAAAACGCATGGGCCGCAGAAGGGAAGAGGTTCGGGGTGCCGAAGAGGGTGGATCACGCCCAACGGCGGGCGCACGTCATCGATGCCCTGGTGCGGGTGGCGGCGGCCGAGGGCCTGCACGCGGTGAGGCTACGAGCGGTCGCCGCCGAGGCGGGCATGTCACTCAACCTGGTGCAGTACTACTTCGAGACGAAGGCGCAGTTGCTGCACGCCGCCCTGGAGCGCTTGGAGCAGCAGAGCCACGCGCGGTGGTCGGCCCGCCTGGACGGTCTGCCGCACCCGGTGACCGCGCCCGCCTTCATCGAGGCGTTCCTGGCCGAGGCGCTGCCCACCGACGAGGCCAGCCGGGCCTTCCACCTGGTGTGGACCTCGTACGCGGTCCTGGCGATGACCGACCCGGAACTGGCTGCGCAGCCCTTCGTGGAAGGACCCGACCGCCTGGAACGACAGCTCACCGACGTGCTGGAACAGGCCCAGCGGGACGGCGCCCTGGACCCGCTGCGGGATGCGGCAGCCGAGGCCGCCCATCTGCTGTCCCTCGGTCACGGTCTGGGCACCAGTGTCCTGGTCGGCCAGCGCAGTGCGGACGCGGCCATGGAGATCCTGCGCGCCCACCTCGGCCGACTGTTCGCGCCCTTGCCTGCGGTCGAAGGTGTCAGAGGGCGGGGACGCGGGTGAGTCGTTCGCGCAGGGTGGCGGCGAACTCCTCGGCTCGCGCCAGCTGCGTACGGAGCTTTTCCACCTGTCCGGCCGCGTCCTGCTCAAATCCGCGCACGCGCTCCAACAGGGCTTGGCGCTCGTCCGCCGTGAGCTCCTCGCTGGAGTCGAGGCGGTCAGTCGCGGCCAGCAGCTCCCGCATCTGATCCAGGGTGAAGCCGAGCGGTTTCATCCGGCGGATGACCATCAGGCGGGCGACGTCGGCCTCGGTGTAGAGGCGGAAGCCGCCTTGGGAGCGGGCGGAGGGGGTGACCAGGCCGGTCTCCTCGTAGTGCCGGATGGTGCGCAGCGACAGTTCGGTCCGTGCGGCGACCTCGCCGATCTGCATGTGCTCGCTGCTCACGCGGGCGCCCTTCCTCTTGTGTCGCCAAGGCCACAGGCGGCCGACGTCGATCTCTACCGTAACGTTAGGGTAGAGTAAGCGATCGTCGAGGTCGGCTCCGTGCCGTCCCCGCTCCCATGGTGCGGGATCGTTCCCGTGACCGTCAGCCGTGTCGGGGCCGACGATGCCCCCGGCGAAGACCGATGCCTGCAGGAGAGAGCGTGCGCATGTCCACGATGCCCAGCGCCGCCGCCTGCCCGCCGTGAACCTTCGCCCCTGAAGCAGTGCCCGGAGCCTCTGCTCGCGCCTGCTTTCTGAACTTCGGCCCGCCGTACGTGGGCTCCGCGGATGGCCGCCTCGGCCTTCCCGCGCCTTCCCGCACGCCCACGCCACGGCCGGGTGTGCCCGAGCACGACAGGTATCTGCTCTTGTCTACGTCCGCACTGTCCCCGGCCGCGCGGCTGCGTGGCCGCAAGCCCGACTGGCTGAACGACCCGAAGGTCTGGCGCACCGAGGTCCTGGCCGGCCTCGTGGTCGCCCTCGCCCTGATCCCCGAGGCGATCTCCTTCTCGATCATCGCCGACGTCGATCCGGCGATCGGCCTGTTCGCGTCCTTCACCATGGCCGTGGTGATCTCGATCGTCGGCGGACGCCGGGCGATGATCTCCGCCGCGACCGGCGCGGTGGCCTTGGTCATCGCGCCGCTCAACCGCGAACACGGCCTGGGCTACCTGATCGCCGCGGTCATCCTGGCCGGCGTCTTCCAGGTCGTCCTGGGCGCGCTCGGGGTGGCCAAGCTGATGCGGTTCGTGCCCCGATCGGTGATGGTCGGTTTCGTCAACGCGCTGGCCATCCTGATCTTCATGGCGCAGGTCCCCGAGATGCATGACGTGCCCTGGCCCGTCTACCCGCTGATCATCGGCGGCCTCGCGCTCATGGTGTTCTTCCCGAAGGTCACCAAGGTGATCCCGGCGCCGCTGGTCTCCATCGTCATCCTCACGGTGATCACGGTCGCCGCCGGGATCGCGGTGCCGACCGTCGGAGACAAGGGCGAGCTGCCCTCGTCCCTGCCGGTGCCGGGGCTGCCGGACGTGCCGTTCACGATGGACACCCTGACCACCATCGCCCCCTACGCGCTCGCGATGGCGCTGGTCGGCCTGATGGAATCCCTGATGACGGCCAAGCTCGTCGACGAGATCACCGACACCCACTCCAGCAAGACTCGTGAGTCCATCGGCCAGGGCATCGCCAACATCGTCACCGGCTTCTTCGGCGGCATGGGCGGCTGCGCCATGATCGGCCAGACGATGATCAACGTACGGGTGTCCGGCGCCCGCACCCGCCTGTCCACGTTCCTGGCGGGCTCGTTCCTGATGGTGCTGTGCGTCGTCTTCGGGCCGGTCGTCTCCGACATCCCGATGGCCGCCCTGGTCGCCGTGATGGTGATGGTGTCCTTCGCGACCTTCGACTGGCACTCCATCGCGCCCAAGACCCTCAAGCGGATGCCCACCGGCGAGATCGCCGTCATGGTCATCACTGTGGCCTGCGTGGTCGCCACCCACAACCTCGCCATCGGCGTCGTCGTCGGATCCCTCACGGCCATGGTCATCTTCGCCAAGCGCGTCGCCCACCTCGCCAACGTCACCGCGGTCACCGACCCCGACGGCGACAGCGTCGTCTACTCCGTGACCGGCGAGCTGTTCTTCGCCTCCTCCAACGACCTCGTCGGCCAGTTCAACTACGCCACCGACCCCGACAAGGTCGTCATCGACCTCACCGCCGCCCACATCTGGGACGCCTCCTCGGTCGCCGCTCTCGACGCGATCGAGACGAAGTACGCCCAGCGCGGCAAGACGGTCGAGATTATCGGCCTCAACAAGCCGAGCGCCCAGATCCACGAGAAGCTCAGCGGCGAACTCACCGGGAGTCATTAGCTCGCATCGGTACGATTGATGGCCGCAAGAAGCCGTGGGCTTCTTGCGGCCATCGTTCTGCGCAGACCAACAGTGTCCCTCCCCTCGTAGCGTGGAGTCCGTGATTGCAGGGGAAGTTGGGGTTCATGGGGCTCAAGCAACGGACGTACACGCCTGAGTTTCGTGAGGGTGCTGTACGCATCGTGATCGAGACGGGCAGGCCGATCCCGGAGGTCGCCGAGGAACTCGGCGTGCACTCCGGCACGCTGCACAGCTGGGTGTCGCGGTGGCGCCGCAACGGCTCCGCGTCGTCCGACCGGCCGGCATCACCATGGACGTGTACACGCACGTTGTGCACGACACCCAGCGGGAAGCGATCAGCCACATGGATAGGCTGCTCAAGCGCCGTCGACCGGCCGCCTGAGGGGGACTGCCGTCAAAAGGCCCCGGACCATGATCGGTCCGGGGCCTTTTGCCTGGTGCCCCCGGCAGGATTCGAACCTGCGACACCCGCTTTAGGAGAGCGGTGCTCTATCCCCTGAGCTACGAAGGCAGACCAGGACAGCGTAGCGGATCGAGGTGTGGGGCCGGATGGTGGTGGGGGCGGTGCCCGGCAGGGGGCCGAGGTGTCCTGTGGACGGCCCCGTGCCCGCTCGCGGGTGCTACCCCGCGTCGCCTTCGAGGAGCGCGATCAGCGAGGTGAGCGTGGGCAGGGATGCCGACGCGGTCCGGTAGACCATCACGATGTGGCGCTCCGGGGGCGGGGTGAGGGGGAGGACGTCCACCCGAGAGGGGCGCAGGCGGAGCATCAGGTCCGTGACCGTGGCGACGCCGACCCCCGCCTCCACGAGGGCCAGCGTCGCCGCCGTGTCCGTCACCTCGTGGTGGACCCGGGGTTCGAAGCCCGCCCGGCGGCAGGCCGTGCGGATCGCCCTGCCGTAGTACGTGGACGGGGACGGCAGGATCCAGGGGAGCGGCTCGGCCTCGGTGAGGGGCAGGGGCGCGGGCGGGCGGTCGGCGTACGTCCCCGGCGGCAGCGCCAGCGCGAAGCGTTCCGTGCGCAGGTGGCGTACGCGCAGGCCGGGGTCGCGGGGGATCGGCACGTCCGGGTAGTCCAGGCCGAGCGCCAGGTCCGCCGTCCCCGACGCCACCGCGTCGTACACGTCGTCCACCTCCATGTCCCTGCTGCGCACCTCCAGGCCGGGATGCGCCTCGCGGGCCCGGCGCAGTGCCTCGGGCAGGATGTCCGCCGCCGCCGTCGCGAACAGCGCCACCCGCAGGACCCCGGTGATCTCGGTGCGGGTTCGCTCCACGGCCGCCATCGCCTCCGCCTCCGCGGCGAGGATCCGCTCCGCGTGCTCGGCTAGCGTGCGGCCCGCCTCGGTCAGCTCCACCCTGCGGCCCGCCCGGCGCAGCAGCTCCCGGCCCGTGGCCCGCTCCAGTGCCGCGATCTGCTGGGACACGCCGCCCGGCGTGTACCCGAGCGCCGCGGCCACCGCCGTGATCGTTCCTCTTCTGGACAGTTCCATGAGGGAGCGCAGCTGGGCGCTGGTCCAGTTCACGGGGCGGGGGAGGGCGCGGGGCCGCGGCACGGTGCGGGGGCGCGGTCGGGGGTCGGCATCGTGCGCCTCCGTCTTCTCGTACTTCTCGCTCTGCTCGTACTGCTCGTACTTCTCGTTCCTGGGCGCGTTCGTCCAGCGGTGTTCCTTCGTATAGCGGTGTTCCTTCGTATAGCGATGCTCAACGGTCACGCGCAGGATCTGTTCATGGACGTCAATGGTCGCGCTGCTGCACGATGACCGGTAGATCGCGTCGAGCTCCTGTTGACTGCCCCTTGCCCCTGCCGAGTGGGAGGGATCGCACCGTGACCGCTACGTCCGGCACCCCCTCGACCGTCATCGTCGGCGGCGGCGTCATGGGCGTCTCCATCGCCTTCCACCTCGCCGAGGCCGGGGTCGAGGACATCGTCGTCGTCGAGCGCGGCACGCTCGGGTGCGGCAGTTCGGGCAAGCCGATCGGGGGCGTACGGGCGCAGTTCTCCGACCCGGTCAACATCGAGCTCGGGCTGCGGAGCCTGCGGGCGTACGCGGACTTCGGGCGCAGGCCCGGCGGCGACATCCGGTTGGAGCAGGTCGGGTATCTGTTCCTGCTGAGCGAGGAAGCCGATCTCGCGGCCTTCGAGGAGAGCGTCGCCACGCAGAACGCCCTGGGGGTGCCGAGCCGCGTCATCAGCCCCTCGCGCGCTCGCGCGCTGTGTCCGTACGTACGTGAGGACGGCCTCGTCGGCGCCGTCCACTCGCCGGACGACGGCCACGCGCGGCCCGGCCTCGTCATCCAGGGCTACGCCCGCGCCGCCGCCCGCGCCGGAGTCCGGTTCCGCACCGGCACCACGGTCACCGGCGTGGACCTCGACGACGGCGGCGGGCGCGTCACCGCCGTCCGCACCGACCGCGGCGTCATCCCCTGTTCCACCCTGGTGTGCGCCGCCGGCGCCTGGTCCGCCGGGGTCGGCGAGGCGGCCGGGGTGCGGCTGCCCGTGCGGCCCGTGCGGCGCCAGATCGCTCTCACCCGGCCCCTGGACCCGCCCGCCCCGCGCATCCCCTTCACCATCGACTTCTCCTCCACCGCCTACTTCCACAACAGCGACGACGGGCTGCTGATCGGGCTGGCCGACCCCGCCCAGGAGGAGGGCTTCGACACCACCTGGACCGAGGAGTGGGTCGAGCTGTTCCGGGACGCGGCGCGGCGGCGCGCCCCCGCCCTCGCGGACCTGGAGATCGCCGAAGGATGGGCCGGGCTCTACGAGGTCACACCCGACCGCAACGCCCTGATCGGACGGGACGCACGCGTCTCCAACTTCCTTTACGCCACCGGGTTTTCCGGTCATGGGTTCCTTCAGGCCCCGGCTGTGGGAGAGGTTGTACGGGATCTCCACCTCGGGCGGCCGCCGTGCGTCGACGTCACCCCGCTCGGCGCCGACCGCTTCCAGGACGGCGACGGCGACGCGGCCGGCGGCGGGCGCCCCGAGGCCCACATCGTGTGACGAGCAGGATCTGGCCGACAGGGAGGCACGTTGATGGATCATCAGGCCGCGCGCGAGGTGTCCGGCGCCGACCCCGAGGGGGCCGCATGGCTCACTCCGTGGCAGCTCCGCGCCGCCTTCGCCGCCCGCCTCTCCACCATGTACGGGCGCGAGGTCCCCGCGTACACCACCCTCGTCGACGTCTCGCGCGAGGTGAACGAGGGCGTGCTGCGCGAGCGCGGCGCGGACGCCGAGCGGCTCGGGGCGATCGGGCGGGTGACCGCCGAGCGGCACGGGGCCATCCGGGTCGGGACGCCCGCCGAGCTGGCGCAGGTCGGCCGGGTCTTCGGCGCGCTCGGGATGCGGCCCGTCGGGTTCTACGACCTGCGCGAGGCCGCCGCCAGCGCCGTGCCCGTCGTGTCCACCGCCTTCCGGCCGGTCGACGGCGACGAGCTGGCCCGCAACCCCTTCCGCGTCTTCACCTCGCTGCTCACGCCGGCCGACCCCCGCTTCTTCGACGCCGACCTGCGGGCCGGGCTCGAACGGTTCCTGGGGGAGCGGGAGCTGTTCCCCGCCGAGCTGCTCGCCCTCGCCGACCGGGCCGAGGCGGAGCAGGGGCTGCCGGGCGGCGACGCCGAGCGGTTCCTGCAACTCGCCGTAGGAGCCTTCGAGTTGTCGCCCGAGCCGGTCGACCGGGCGTGGTACGAGACGCTGGAGCGGGTCTCCGCCGTCGCCGCCGACATCGGGGGCGTGCGCAGCACGCACATCAACCATCTGACCCCGCGCGTACTCGACATCGACGAGCTGTACCGGCGCATGACCGACCGGGGCGTCCGCATGATCGACGCCATCCAGGGGCCGCCGAAGTGGGACGGACCGGACGTGCTGCTTCGCCAGACCTCCTTCCGGGCCCTCGACGAGCCGCGCGCCATGCGGGAGCCGGACGGCAGCGTGGTGGCGGGGGCGCTGCGGGTGCGGTTCGGGGAGGTGGAGGCGCGGGGGATCGCGCTGAGCCGACGGGGACGTGCGCTGTACGACGAGTTGCTGGCGCGGCTCGACGCGGAGGGGGCGGACGGAGCGGCCGGGGCGTCCGGGACGGCCGGGGCGTCCGGAGCGTCCGGAGCGGCCGACCGCGCTCCCGCTGCCCCGACCACCCGCGCGGACCGCTCCCGCGCCCTCTGGCCCGACCACTTCCCCCGCACCGAGCACGGCCTCGCCGAACGCGGCCTCGCCCACTTCACGTACCACGTCGTCGCCGACCGGCCCCGCGACGGCCGCACGCCGCCGACGGACCTGCCCGGGCTCCTGAGCGAGGGCTGGGTGCGCGCCGACCCCATCGTGTACGAGGACTTCCTGCCCCGGTCCGCCGCCGGGATCTTCCAGTCCAACCTGGACGGCTCCGGCACCCGCAAGGACGGCGAGGCGGGTGCCGCGTACGACAGCGACTGGCTGTCCGGCGCCGTCGGTCGCGAGGTGCTGGATCCGTTCGCCCTGTACGAGGGGCAGCAGGCGGAGTCCCTCGGGCGGGTCGCGGAGGAACTGCGGCTCGAACGGGTAGAGGTGACGCCGACTGTCTGACCGACCGCCCTGACCCGGACAGGTTCTGTCCTGGTCCCGAGCCCGGGTGCTGTCGACATTCCGCCACCCGGGCCGCTCGCCCCCGGCCCGCTCACGGCCCGCCGATCCGAAGGAGACCCATGCCCCGCACCCTCCCCACCACCGACGACCTCCGTACCCGGGCCCGCGCCGCCCTCGACCGCGTCGGCGTCACGCTCGACGAAGGCGCGGGCGGCGGCGGAACCGAGCGCGAGGTCTGCCACGCGCGTACGCCGCTGACCGGCGAGCGCCTGTTCCCCGTGCGCGCCGCCACCCCGGCCGATGTCGAGGAGGCCGTCGCCGACGCGCACCGGGCCTTCCTCGACTGGCGCTCCACCCCGGCCCCGCGCCGGGGCGAACTGGTTCGCAGACTCGGCGAGTTGCTGCGCGAGCACCAGGAGGACCTGGCCGACCTCGTCACCGTCGAAGCGGGCAAGATCCGCTCCGAGGCGCTCGGTGAGGTCCAGGAGATGATCGACATCTGCGACTTCGCGGTGGGCCTGTCCCGGCAGCTGTACGGACGGACCATCGCCTCCGAGCGGCCCGGGCACCGGCTCACCGAGACCTGGCACCCGCTGGGCGTCGTCGGCGTCGTCTCCGCGTTCAACTTCCCCTGCGCGGTGTGGTCGTGGAACACGGCCGTGGCCCTGGCCTGCGGCGACACCGTCGTCTGGAAGCCGTCCGAGCTGACCCCGCTGATCTCCCTCGCCTGCGCGCGGCTCCTCGAACGGGCCGCCGAGGACGTCGGCGCCCCCGACGGCGTGCACCGGCTCGTCATCGGCGACCGGGCCGTCGGCGAACAACTCGTCGACGACTCCCGGGTCGCGCTCGTCAGCGCCACCGGGTCCACCCGCATGGGGCGCGAGGTGGGGCCCCGCGTCGCCGCCCGGTTCGGCCGGACGCTGCTCGAACTCGGCGGCAACAACGCCGCCGTCGTCGCGCCCTCCGCCGACCTGGACCTCGCCGTGCAGGGCATCGTGTTCGCGGCGGCGGGCACGGCCGGACAGCGGTGCACCACGCTGCGCCGCCTCATCGTGCACCGCGACATCGCCGACACCCTCGTGGCCCGGCTCACCGCCGCCTACGCCAAGCTGCCCGTCGGCGACCCCTTCGACGAGGCCACCCTCGTCGGGCCGCTGATCTCCACGGCCGCGCTCGACCGCATGCAGGAGGCCGTGGCCCGCGCCCAGGCCGAGGGCGGCAAGGTGCTCGCGGGCGGCGGCCGGAGGTTCGCGGACCTCGCGCCCGACGCCGCGTACGTCGAGCCGGTGATCGTCCGCGTCGGCGCGCAGACCGGGATCGTCCGCGAGGAGACCTTCGCGCCCATCCTGTACGTCATGACGTACGAGACGCTGGAGGAGGCGATCGCCCTGCACAACGACGTGCCGCAGGGCCTGTCCTCCAGCATCTTCACCCGCGACCAGGCCGAGGCCGAGCTGTTCCTGTCCGCCGAGGGGTCCGACTGCGGCATCGCCAACGTCAACATCGGCACGAGCGGGGCGGAGATCGGCGGGGCGTTCGGCGGCGAGAAGGAGACCGGCGGCGGGCGGGAGTCCGGGTCCGACGCGTGGCGGGCGTACATGCGGTCCGCGACGAACACCGTCAACTACTCGGGGCGGCTCGCGCTCGCGCAGAACGTCAGCTTCCTGTGACGGTGGGGCGGTTGAGGCGGCTGTGACCGTGGGGCGTACGGGCCGTGTGGGGCCGCCGCGACCCCCGGTACGCGAATCGCCCTGAACGGCCCCTTATGTGGTGTACCGTCGCCCGGACACGGCCCCTGTCCGGGCGCGGCCCGTCAGGTCCCTGGAGTACGTGACCCCGGGCCGGCCGTCGAGCTCGATCTCGCCCGCCGGGACGAATCCGCAGCGGGCGAGGACCGCCTGGGAGCCGGGGTTGTCGTGGGTCGTCGACGCGTGCAGGGACGTCAGGCCGTACTCCGTGGCCGCGAGCCCGCACACCTTCTCCACCGCGGACGTGGCGAGGCCCTGCCGGGCGGCCTTCTCGGCGATGCGGTAGCCGAGCTCGGCCGTGCCGTCCGCCACGTCGATGAGGTTGACCCGCCCGAAGATCTCGCCGTCCCCGCCCACGAGGACGTGGAAGTGGCAGGTCCCGGCCTCCTGCTCGGCCAGGAGTGCCGCGTGACGCGCGTCGAATTCGGCGAAGTAGGCGTCACCGCGGTCCGGTACCGACGCGGCGAAGTACGCGCGGTTCTCCTTTTCGAAGGCGAGCAGGGCCGGGGCGTGGTCGGGGCGCAGGCGCTGGAGTTCGGGCATGGGAGAACGGTACGGCGGGTCGGGGTCCGAACGGCAGGGCGATCGGCCTGAGTTGTTGAGTCTCTTGCGGTGATGGGGGTTGTGAGGCGCTTCGTCCCCCGTGGGGTGCTCGCCGTGGGGTGCTCGCCGTGGGGTGCTCGCCGTGGGGTGCTCGCCGTGGGGTGGGCCGATGCCGCGGCCCCGATGCCCGTACCGGGTCGCTTGCCGGGCCGTCGGCCGGCCTGGCAGCCAGGGTCGCACGCGGCGTTCTGGGACCGCGTGCGACCCTCCCGCCGCCCGTGCCCACCCCCGCACGGCTGCCCGTGGGGGGCGCAGTCGGGCGGGGCGGTCAGGTGTGGGACGGGCTGTCCGAGCGCCGGCCGACGCGCTCAGGGGCATCGGCCGACGCGGTTCGGGGGGACTGGAAGGGTTGGAGAGTTGGAGAGTTGTGGCGGCTGGAGAGCTGGAGCGGCTGGAGGGACTGGGGCGGCTGGAGGGCTGGGAGAGGCGAGAGGTCAGGGAGGGCGATGACGCTTTCACGCCCCCTCGCAGACACTGAACGTACTGGATCACGCACATAGCGTCACCAGGCGTGCGGAGGCTCAAGATCCGCAGCGGATTGCGCCGTGAGCGCCGTGGGTGTGCTACGGTGCGGAAAGTACCTGTGCACGCCCCCTCTGGGCGCCGGTGCTTCTCTCCCCCGTTTCGGGTGTCGCGGTCCGTCTCATCGACTCCCCGCCCGCACGGGTTTCGTTTCCCGCCCACGCGGGGCTCGTTCCACTTCGCTTCACCTTCACTTCACGGCTCGCTCGTGGTCCGCGTTCCTGCGGCCGCGCTCCCGCCGATCCGCCCGTCGTGCCAGGCGTGAACTCCCCGCCGCGCGGGCCCCCTTCATTCGCATGTCCGCGAAAGGACCCACACTCATGACCAGCCAGATCCTCCACAGCGGTGTCCTGGACATCGCGTCCACCCACACCCACCGCGACGACCGCTCCGGCCGCAACGCCCCCAACGGACACCTGCGCGGCGCCCCTTGCCTCCCCGGCCCGGCGGACGTGCTCGTCCCTGCCGCCCTCATCCGCCGACTCGGCCTGCGCGCAGGCGACTTCGTCGAGGGCACCTGCGGCGAGAAGCCGCGCGTGCTCACCGAGGTCGCCCGCGTGAACGGCCGCGCACCCCAAGTGCCCGGCGCCCGACGCAAGTTCGCCGACCTCACCCCGCTGCACCCGCGCGAGCGACTGCGCCTGGAAACCACCGGCAACCCGCACAGCTCCGTCGCGACCCGCGTCGTCGACCTCGTCGCACCCGTCGGCAAGGGCCAGCGCGGCCTGATCGTCGCGCCGCCGCGCACCGGCAAGACCGTGCTGCTCCAGCAGCTCGCCGCCGCCGTCGCCGAGAACCACCCCGAGTGCCACCTCATGGTCGTCCTCCTCGACGAACGGCCCGAGGAGGTCACCGACATGCGGCGCTCCGTACGCGGCGAAGTCCTCGCCTCCACCTTCGACCGCCCGCCCAGGGCCCACATCGCCCTCGCCGAACTCGCCGTCGAACGCGCCAAGCGGCTCGTCGAGGAGGGCCGCGACGTCGTGATGCTCTTCGACTCCCTGACCCGCCTGTGCCGCGCCTACAACAACTCCGCCGCGTCCGGCGGCCGCACCCTCAGCGGCGGCGTCGACGCGGCCTCCGTCCAGGGCCCCAAGCGCCTCTTCGGCGCCGCCCGACTGGCCGAGGAGGGCGGCTCCCTGACCATCCTCGCCACCGTCCTCGTCGAAACCGGCTCCCGCGCCGACGACTACTACTTCGAAGAACTCAAGTCGACCGGCAACATGGAACTCCGCCTCAACCGCGCCCTCGCCGACCGCCGCGTCTTCCCGGCCGTCGACGTCACGCCTTCCGGCACGCGGCGCGAGGAACTCCTCGTCCCGGCATCCGAGTTGGCGGCCGTGCGAGGTCTGCGCCGCGCACTGGTGCGCCGAGAGGGCCAGGACGGCGTGGAGGCCCTGCTCAGCCACCTGCGCAAGACACCCAGCAACGCGGTGTTCCTACGCCAGGTCCGCGAGACGGTGCCGTCGGCGGCCGTGGCCGCATGAGGCCCGGGGCGCCCCAGGTGCGGAGTGCGGCGCGGTCACAGCTTCGAGAACCTGGCCCGCCAGGACCAGCCCATGTCGAGCACGGTGTCCCGCAGGTGGTTCTTCAGGTCCGCGGTGTCGGTCCTTGGCAGCCTCTCGAATCGACGCTTGCCGTCCGGTCCGCGATTGAGCTCCCAGGCGGCGGAAACGTACCGGTACTGGCCTTTGCCCCAGGTGTAGATGTCGCCTGTCGAATTGCCCAACTGCCAATAGCAGTCGAGCGCGCGGACCTGGTGCTCGTCCGGCATCAGACGCATTCGCGTCTGGAGGACCGACTGGTCGTTGACCCGGTAGAAGTACGTGCGCCAGGCGGGGTCCGTGCAATGCCAGTCCGCAACCAGGTCGGCCCCCTCCTTCGGCTCACCGTCGCGCACGGTCCAGGGGGCGTCGGGCCCGTTGAGGTCGAGCAGCGCCTCGATGACCTCCTCCGGTGTGCAGGGCGGTGCGGTGTCGTCAGGTGGATGCGTGACGCGTTCGAAGCGGCTGAAGATACCCATGGGAGCAACCTAGTTGGGCCGCACCGTGGCCACGATGTCCCGGAAGTCCTCCAGGACGTCGTCGTGCTGGGCCGTGGTGGCGGTCAGGATCAGCCGGACCACCGTGCGGCGGCCCGGGGCGCGGACATCGAGGAGGGACAGATACACCTGGGACTGCGTGAGCTCGCGGCGCACGCCGTTCACGACGGTGGTGAGGGCCAGTGTCTGCGTGAGGCCGGGGGCCGCGGCGGAGCCGATCTCGTGGCGGCTCATGACGTCCAGCGACTCGGCGACCACGCTCAGGTCTGCCACTGACTCGTCCCCGAGCTCGGCCAGGGTTGCGGTGTCCGGCCGGTACGCGCTGTCGACGGTCACGTTGGCGGTGAAGCCGTCGTCCGGATGCGCGTGGACCGCGACGAAGGCGGCGTCCGGGACACCCACCAGCTCCGGGGGCGCCGCCTGCCAGCTCTCCGGGAGCCGCAGTTCAAGGGGCACGGTTATGGGGTGGTTGGACATGGAGTTCTCACTTCCCTGGCGTGGGGGGGGGCGTGGGTGCGGGCCGCCGCAGCGGAACGGGCTCAGGGCCGCAGGCTGCGTAGCCCGTCCGTGACTCCACCCGCGATGTCCTTGACCTTCTCGGCTCCGTCTCCGAGCACTCCGGCCGCGTCCTTGGCGGTGTCCACTACCTTGCCCGGCTCCACCGTGAACTCCAGTCCGACGGCGCCGGGCCCGAGGCCGGCCTTGCCGCCGAACTTGTACTTTCCGTCCTCGTCTCTGAAGAGCAGCTTGCCCTCCACACCGGCACCCTTCCAGCCCTCGGCTGTGACGCCCACGCCGATGCCGCCGAGGTCGCCGCCCCCGGCGACCCCGTCCTTCGCCCCGGCGAACAGCTTTCCCCCGATCGCGAACCCGTCCAGGCCCGCCTTCGCTTCGCCCGAAGCCTCGGCCCCCGCGAACCCGGTCCCCCGGCCGTAGACGCCGAAGTTCCCAGCCTCCGCCCGCCCTTCGGCCATGCCCCGTACCCCCGCGGATGCTTCGCCGTTGAGGCTGACTCCGGTACCGCTGATGTCGAGACCCCCCGTGACCCTGGCCCCGCCATAGACGTCCGCGATGCCGGAGAACGTCCGGTGGCCGTCGGTCAGCTTCCCGTCCGCGGTCACGTGGAACCCGTCGGCCGCCAGCTTGAGCATGCCCTGCCTGCCGTAGCCCGGCCCGCTGAGGGCGTAGTCGGTGCCGGGCCCGGTGAGGACGACACCACCCTCGGCCTGCCACGAAGTACCGTCCGACGAGGCGCCGCCCGAGGGGGCGACGCAGGGTTTGTCCAGGTTCCCGTCGGCGTAGGGGTTGAAGCCGATGGCGCCGCCGCGCTTCGCGGGGTCGCCGCCCGCCGCGCGCGTCAGGGCGCGGCGCACGCTCTGGTCGGCGTCGTCCACGGCCCGTACCGCGTCGGCGATCCGCTCGGTCCACTCCTGCGCCGCGCTGCGGGCCTTGGCCATCATGGCGGCGTAGTCGGGATCGTTGTCGGTGCTGCCGTCCGGCGAGGGTTTGTCGAGGCCGACATAGGTGGCTCTGCCCGAGCTGTCGACCTTGAAGTCCTTCGCCTCGGCGTCGCCGACCAGGTCCCGCAGGGACTTCTGCATTCCGGTCAGCTTGTTGTGCGCCTGCTTGAGGAGGCCGGCGAGGGCCAGTGCCTCCTGCCTCGCCGCCGCATACTCGAACCCGGTCGCCGTGGCCGTCTTCTGGTGCGCGCGGAAGGCCTCCCCCTCCCACTTGCCGTTGGCCAGCGCGCGTGGGACCAACTTCTCGTAGTCGTCCTTGAGTTCACCGAATCGGTCGCCCATCTTCCGCCAGGCGTCGGACACGTCCGACAGCGGCGAGAGATCGGCGGTCATCACGTCCTGATACGTCAGTGCCACGGTCCGATCCCCCTGGCCGGTCACATGCCGTCGAACGCGCTGGCCGGGCGCCGCAGCACGCCGATGCCCGCGACCTGGGACCCGATGTCGGCGTCCGGGGAGTGCAGGGCGTTCTTCGCGCCGCGCAGCCCGTTCATCTCCTGGTGCAGACGTCCGAGCAGCGCCGAGGTCTGGCCCTGCCACGTCGCCATGGCGTCGGAAAGCCCCTTGTACGTGGCCCAGCTCGACAGGCCGCCGCTCAGGCCCGTGTCGGGCTTTCCCATACCGCCCTGCGGGGAGCCCGGACCGGCCAGCGGCGCGTGCACCTGGCCGCCGCCCTCGGCCATCCGTCCGGCGGCCTTCGTGTCAGGCAGCAGCCGGTTCTCCATGAACTGGACGGCGCGCTTCTTGTCCGTCGCCGAACTCGCCAACGACGCCTCCCCGGCACCGCCCCACGCCGGATCCGTCTGAGCCAGTTGCATGCGCTGGTCCGCTTCGTTCTCAGAGCTCATTGCCCCCCCCGGTTTGCTGTTCACGCCCTGCCTGGTCATGGCTGAGTGAAAAGGCGCACTTCTGTTGTCAGCGTAGCGTCAATTCCCCTGTGCAAACTAGGGAGTTGGCTGAGGGTGCGCGCCGGGAGGTTTCTCGGTGGCTGATTCTCGGCGTGGAGGTCCCGGAGGCGGTACGGGGATTCAGCCGGACCCACGCGTGACGTGCACCCGGTAATTCCCGTCCAGGTCCGCCCCCGCGACCTTCACCCGCACCCCCGCGTCCCGGTCCCGGAACGTCTCGCCGGGGGTGTACGGGGCGTCCGAGAGCTCCGCGTGGACGTTGGGGCTGCGGGTGCAGCCGCCGCTGTCGGGGGTGGAGTCGGAGACGGTGACGGGGCCGTGGCCGGTGTCGACGTCTGCGTCGACGCGGTAGATGAGGACGCCGGGGCGGCAGACCGCCTCGTCGTTGCCCGCCTGGGTGCGGACCTCGACGGCGTAGCCGGTCTTCTTGGTGAGGGGGACGAAGACGAGTTTGGTGCCGCCTTCGGCGGCCAGGGGGGTGAGGAGGTGCTCCGTGGTGCCGGGGGACGCGGCGCAGTTGACCTGGGTGTCGTCGAGCCAGCCCAGCTTCCACTTGTGCCAGGCGAGCAGGTCGTTCCCCGCGCCCCAGTCCTCGCTCATGATGTCCCAGTGGCCGACCGCGCCCCCGCCGTCCTGCGTGTACAGGTCGGGCAGGCCGAAGACATGGCCGTTCTCGTGCGGGAGCACGCGGTAGCCGGTCTGGTCGTAGCTGCCGGAGCCGTCGTCCTGGCGGCTGTAGACGAACGAGGCGTTGGAGATCGGGACGCCGTCGGCGACGGGCGCCTCGTGGTTGCCCGCGAACGTCACGGACAGGACGGTGTCGAGCGCGGAGGGGCCCGCGTTCGGGGTCACGAGGACGTTCACCAGGTCGTACGCGGAGAAGTCCACGTCCGGGTCGGCCGCGGCCACGATGTCGTCGACCAGCTCCCGGTAGCCGGGGTCGAAGGGGGCGCCGCGCTCTATCCCGTACTTCTTGAAGGGCTTCGGCATCCGCAGCCAGTCCTGGACGGGCGCCTCCGCGCGGTAGTCCACGCGCCCGTACGAGCTGGTGCGGAACCAGTCCGTGGTCTGCGGGAAGAACTCCCCGAGTCGGTCGAGCGCGGAGCCCTCGCCGGGGGCGTCGGAGAAGTCGATCATCAGGTTCAGGGCGCGCACCGTGCCGGTGGAACGGGCGTAGCCGGGGCCCGTGGGGATGCCCTCCGGCATCTGCACCCCGAGGTCCCCGCTGATCATGCACGGGCCGAGCGCGGTCGGCCGCGCCTGCGCCGTGGACCCCGCGGCCGAGGGTGTCTCGGCGAGGAGCCGCCCGGTGCTCGCCGAGGCGGTGACCGCGAGGGCGAGCGCCGTGAGCGTGGCGAGGGCCGCCGTGCGCGGCGAGACCCGCCCGGCCGCCCGGGCCGCAGCCCGGGTGCGCGAGCGGGGGCGGGCTATGGCCTTCCGGGTCGGCTGCTGCATGCGGTGAGCCCTCCACTCCGCGGCAGCCGCCGATCCTGGCTGCACCCTGTTCGCTCACCCTGTGCCGGGGTGTGCGCGGGCGCTCGCTGAGCGCGACCGATCGTGGGTTTCTGCCGGTGGGAGGGGGTGCCCGCGGGGATCGTCGCGGGGGTTTGCGCCATTGGGAGGGCGGGGGTGGGGGAGGGGATCGGTGCCGAGGGCGCAGGGGGGAGAGGGGAGCGATTCGAGTGTGACTCAGGTCACATCAAAGTCTGGAAATAAGCGGGGATCGTTTCCCCGTTTAGACCGGTGTCCGCGCGAAACGGGGATCCACTCCCCGGATCGCGCACCTCAGTTCTCCCACCGGGAAAATCGTTGGACCCGCCACCGCGGGCCCTGCGAGCCTGAGGCCTTTGACCGCTTCGAGGAGTGTTCGCCGTGGAAACCGCCACCGTCGCGCAGCGTCGAGTAACCCGCCCGCGGGCCGACGCCCTGCGCAACCGGGAGCGGATCGTCGCCGCCGCCCGCGAGATGTTCGTCGAGCAGGGCCCCGACGTGCCCCTCGACGAGATCGCGCGCCGCGCCGGCGTCGGCAACGCCACGGTCTACCGCCACTTCCCCGACCGCGGCGAACTCGTGCACCACGTCGTCCTCTCGGTCACCGACCGCGTCACGGCCCAGGCCGACGACGCCATCGCGGCCGCCGAGGCCGACCCCGGGGCCGCCTTCGAGGCGCTGCGGGCCTTCGTCCACGCCGCGGTGGACGAGCGCATCGGCGCCCTCTGCCCGATCCTGTCCGAGGCCATCGACCCCGACCATCCCGATCTGCACGCCGCCCGCATCCGGCTCGAAGACGCCGTGGAAGGGCTGATGGCGCGGGCCCGCGCCGCCGGGCAGCTGCGTACCGACATCGCTGTCGGAGATCTGATGGTCGCCCTCTCCCAACTGACCAGGCCGCTGCCCGGCGCCGGCTGCCTGGTGGACTTCGACCAGTTCGTCCACCGCCATCTCCAGCTGTTCCTGGACGGCCTGATGGCACCGGCGCGTTCCGAACTCCCGGGGCACGCCGCGACGTTGGAGGAGCTGCGTCGCGATCTCGACGCGTCGCGGCCGCGGCAGCCGCGAAAGAGCGAGGAGGGCCTGGGCCAAAAGTAGGACCCGATCCCGCGACCGGGGGCCCATGCGTTCGCGCGCCCATCTGGTGTCTCGTTTACCCCGTACTCACCTCTTTGTCTTCCTAGGTGGACCCACCCATGTCTCAATCACCCGTCACCCCACCCGCTCCCGACCCGATGCGCTGGAAGGCGCTCGTCTTCATCGCCCTGGCGCAGCTGATGGTCGTCCTCGACGCGACCATCGTGAACATCGCGCTGCCGTCCGCCCAGGAGGACCTCGGCATATCCGAGGGCAACAAGCAGTGGGTCATCACCGCTTACGCCCTCGCCTTCGGCGGTCTGCTCCTGTTCGGCGGCCGCATCGCCGACCTGTGGGGCCGCAAGCGCACCTTCGTGACCGGCCTCATCGGCTTCGCCGCGGCCTCCGCCCTCGGCGGCGCCGCGACCGGCGAGGCCATGATGCTCGGCGCCCGCGCGCTCCAGGGCGTGTTCGGCGCGCTGCTCGCGCCCGCCGCCCTGTCGCTGCTCGCGGTGATGTTCACCGAGGCCAAGGAGCGCGCCAAGGCGTTCGGCATCTACGGTGCGATCGCCGGTGGCGGTGGCGCCGTCGGCCTGATCCTCGGCGGCTTCCTCACCGAGTACCTGAACTGGCGCTGGACGTTCTTCGTGAACATCCCCTTCGCGGTCATCGCCGCCGTCGGCGCGTACTTCGTGATCCGTGAGCCCTCCGAGGGCCGCAACCGTTCGCCGCTCGACATCCCCGGCGTGGTCCTGTCCACCCTCGGTCTGGTCGCGCTGGTCTACGGCTTCACCCGCGCCGAGTCCGACGGCTGGTCCGACGCCGTGACCGTGACGATGTTCGTCGCCTCCGTCGTGCTGCTCGCCGCGTTCGTCGTCACCGAGGCCAAGGTCAAGTCGCCGCTGCTCCCGCTGCGCGTCCTGACCGAGCGCAACCGCGGTGGCGTCTACCTCTCGCTCGGCCTCGCGATCATCGCGATGTTCGGCCTGTTCCTGTTCCTCACGTACTACCTCCAGATCGTCCAGGGCTACTCGCCGGTGAAGACCGGCTTCGCGTTCCTGCCGATGATCTTCGGCATGATCGTGGGTTCGACGCAGATCGGCACCCGCCTGATGACCCGCGTCGCGCCGCGCTACCTGATGGCGCCCGGCTTCCTGCTGGCCGCGGTCGGCATGCTGCTCCTGACGCAGCTGGAGGTCGACACCTCCTACGCCGGTCTGATCCTGCCCGCGCAGCTGATGCTGGGTCTCGGCATGGGTACGGCGTTCATGCCCGCCATGTCGCTCGCCACGCACGGTGTCGAGCCGCGTGACGCCGGTGTCGCCTCCGCGATGGTCAACACCTCGCAGCAGGTCGGCGGCGCCATCGGCACGGCCCTGCTCAACACCATCGCGGCCTCCGCGACCACCGCGTACCTCACCGACCACGCGGCCTCCGCCACCACCCCGGCGGCGCAGAAGCTGGTCGCGGCCCAGGCCATGGTCGAGGGCTACACGTCCGCCATCTGGTGGGCGGTCGGCATCCTCGTGGCGGCGTCGGCGATCGCCTTCGTCCTGGTCAACACCGGCGCCGACGACGGCTCCGCGGCGGCCGCCGGCGATGGCGAGGGCGTCGAGGACGCGGTGAAGATCCCGGTCGTGGCGCACTGACGCCACGCACCACCCGCACGACCCCGGGGGCCGGACCCGCCCGGTGCTCCTAGCGGAGCCAGGGCAGGTCCGCCCCCACGTCCTTGGGCTGAAGTCCCTCGGCGACGATCCGCATGATCTCGCCGAGGGACTTCTGCTGTTGCGGGCTGAGCCGGTCGAAGAGGGCCTGGCGCACCGCGTGCACATGGCCGGGGGCGGTCTGGCGCAGCACCTCGAACCCCTCGTCCGTGAGGATCGCGAACTGCCCGCGCTTGTCCGTCGCGCAGTCCTCGCGCCGCACCCAGCCGCTCTTCTCCAGGCGCGCGATCGCGTGCGAGAGCCGGGAGCGGGTGATCTTCGAGCTCTTCGCGAGCTCGGTCATGCGCAGCCGCCGCCGGGGCGCGGCGGACAGCTGCACGAGCAGGCCGTAGTAGACGTGCGGCATGCCCGCGTCGCGCTGGAGCTGCCGGTCGAGATAGTCCTCCAGGAGCGTGGAGGCGTGTATGTACGCCAACCAGGTGCGCTGTTCCTCGTCATCGAGCCAGCGCGGCCCGTCGGCGTCGACGGTGTCCGCGGTCGTGGTCGTCGTCGCGGTCGCGGTCGCGGTGGATGGCGTGTCCATGTATCCCACTGTACGAGGCCTTTCTGTGTGCCTCGGAGCGGCGCTCGTCCGTGTCCCCGGGCGGGGCGCGTCAACTGCCTCAGAGCGCGGGCGGATTGAGTTCCACGCCCCGCAGCGCGGCGGCCCGCGCGGTGCGGTCGCCCACGTCCAGGGCGGTGTCCGCGAACTTGATCGTGTGGTCGTCGCCGTGCGCGGCGGCGCGCGCGAAGACCTCGTCGAAGGTGCTGCGGCCCGCTTCCGCTTCGGCTTCGCGGTACGCCTGCGGGGTGGCCGGCGAGTAGGCCGCGGTCACCGCCGCGCTCGCCGCCCAGGCCGCGTCCAGGGAGGCGGGCCACAGCGCGCGGGGGAGCGCGGGCAGGGTGCGCAGGACGGCGTTGGGGGCGGTCGCGGCGTGCACCAGCATGATCGGGTCGCCGTGGCCGTGGGAGGCGAAGCGGTGGACGGCGGCGGTGACGAGGTCGGCGAGGCGGGCGCGGGCGGCTTCGGGGTCGGGGGCGGGGTCGGGGTCGGGGTGCGCCGGGCCGTCGGGCGTGGGGCCCGCGTCCGGGACGGAGCTCGGGCTCGGGGGCCACACCGGGACCGTGGTGAGCTGGGCGAAGCGGTCCGGGAGGCTGCCGTCCTGCACGGGGATGCGCTCCACCGCGGCGAGTGCGACGGCCGCCCCGGGCTCGCTGGGCTCCCCGGTCTCCCCGGCCTTCCCGGTCTCCCCGGCCTTCCCGGTCGACGACGGCAGGGCGACGGGGGTGCGCGCGGGCAGCGGGGTGTGCCGGGCGGCCCAGTAGCCGAGGCCGTGGGCCAGCTCGGCGACGCGGGGCGCGGTCTCGCCGCCGGGGCCGAGGAGGGTGCGGACGGCGTGGCCGACGCGGATCACGGGGTGCGTGGAGCCGCCCGAGATGCCCGGCAGGAGCACCGGCCACCAGGCGGCGAGCACCTCGCGCCAGGGCCGCTCGGCGAGGGCGCGCTCGAAGTGGCCGATCCAGTCGGCGGCGCGCCGCGGGTCGCCCAGGGCCGCGCGCCAGTCGGCGTCGGTGACCCGGGTGACGGGGGCGGGCATGTCCTCCAGCTTGGCGCGGTAGTGGTCGAGCCAGCGGTGCACGGTGCGGGCCTGGCCGCCGCGCACCAGGGCCTCGACGGCCATCGGTCCGTGGTTGGTGAGGCGGCCGAGCCGCTCGGGCCCGGAGGCGTGCAGGCGCTGCAGGGCTTCGTCGAGGATCCCGCTGGTGTCGTCGGTCATGGCGGCACGGTAAGCGGGGCCGCCGGCGTCCGTAACGGTCTGCGGTCCTAGGTTCCTGGCCCCGGTCCGCGGGCCTGGTCCCCCGGCCCGAGCACCTGATCACGGGCAGCCGAGACCCTGATCACGGGCAGTCGGCGCCGGTCCGGGCAGCCGAGCACCGGATACAGGAATGCCGGATTTGTCCCGCTGGGCAACCATCGGGCGACGCGGACCGTCTTCTGGGTGGGAGAGCGGCCGAAGGCGACCGTTTTCCGGTGGGGCCCCGGCAGGAATGAGCCTGTATCGGTGTGACGGCGGTCTCATGTACAGGGTGGTTGCGGCTGTCGGCGAGCGCTTGGGGATCGCCTCGGGTCCGGGTCTGACCTGCACCTCTGTGCGTCTGGACGGTGGTGCCCCGCCCGCTGTGGCGGCACAGGGTACTGCATGATCACGAAAACGGGTGCGCGGCTTGGGAATTCTGTCCGGATTCCAGTCGTTGTTTCCATCGGATGCAGAGCACCTGGGAAGGTGTGCCGTCCACCACAGGCCCGGCCCCCGGGCCCGGACCATCAGGGCCACCGGTCCATGACGGACCGACCAGTGACAACCACGCAAGGGAGCACGCATGGCAACCCGTGCCGTCGCCCGTCGTAAGTCCGCCGCCACCGGCGGGACCGACGCGGCACGCAGTGTTCGCGCCGTAGGCGGCGAGATCGCCGACCGCGACCTGGTCGGCATGTACCTCGACGAGATCGCACGCACCCCCCTGCTCGACGCCGCCAAGGAGGTCGAGCTGTCCCAGATCATCGAGGCGGGCGTCTATGCCCGGCAGATACTGGACGGTGTGGTGGGCGCGGACGCCGACGGAATCGAGGCGTCCGCCGTGTCCGCGTCGCGCGAGGAGCTCGAAGCCCTCGTCGCCGACGGCGAGCGCGCCAAGGACGTCTTCATCCGCTCGAACCTCCGCCTGGTCGTGGCCGTGGCCCGGCGCTATCCGCGCAGCGGCCTGCCCCTGCTCGACCTGATCCAGGAGGGCAACGCGGGCCTGGTCCGAGCGGTGGAGAAGTTCGACTACGCCAAGGGCTTCAAGTTCTCGACGTACGCGACCTGGTGGATCCGCCAGGCCATCACCCGCTCCATAGCCGACCAGTCGCGCACCATCCGGCTGCCCGTGCACCTGGTGGAGGAGCTGGGCCGGATCCGCCGTGTGCAGCGCGAGTTCAACCGCGAGCACGGCCGGGATCCGGAGCCCACGGAGATCGCCGCCGAGCTCGCGTCCACGCCCGAGCGCGTGGTCGACGTCCTGGACTGGGCCCGCGACCCCGTCTCGCTGAACATGTCGGTGGACGACGAGGGCGAGACCCAGTTCGGCGACCTCCTGGAGGACACCTCCGCCGTCTCCCCCGAGCAGTCCGTCCTCACGCTGCTTCGCAGTGAGGAGCTGGACGACCTCATCGGCCGCCTCGACCAGCGCACCGCCTCCATCATCAAGATGCGGTACGGCATCGTGGACGGCCGTGAGCGGACCCTGACGGAGGTCGGCAAGGAGCACGGGCTCACGCGTGAGCGCATCCGCCAGATCGAGAAGCACGCGCTCCTGGAGCTGAAGAAGCTGGCGCGGGACACGGGCTTCGACGCGGCCGCCTGAGGCCGGCGGGGCGAGCAGGGGGGTTCGTTGCCCCTGGGCCCCGGTTCGCGGCGGTGCGTTTCCGGTGGTGCCGGTCACCCCCTATCGGCGCTCCGCGCCTCGTCCTCAATCGCCGGACGGGCTGGAATGGTCACCGGTTGGGCTGGATGGCCGCCCGCAGCCGCGATCACTGCTTCGCCTGAGACGGCGGTTGGCCGCGGCGTTGAAACTCCGTTCGGGAGTAGACGGGTGGGCGGGTGGGAGAAAACCCCGCGCGGAGCGCGGGGCACCCCCACCGGCGGAGAGCCGAACAACGCCCTACCCCACGCCGGAGGCGGCCCGGACCAGGCGCATGCCCAACTCGCGCACACGCACGATCAGTTCCTCCGGCCCGTGCACGACGAAGTCGCACTCGAGCCAGAGGAGCCGCGCAGCCACCCACTCCACGGGCTCCGTCACCGTGCCCCGCAGACGGCACCGTTCAGCGCCGACAGGCACCAACTCGCCCAGGGAGGTGGGCAACCGCCCACCCACCCGGTCCGGCGGGGCGTCGAACTCCACATCCACCTCGTACGCCGTCCTCTCCTGCGGCCGCGCAAGCACACTGCGCCGCACATAGGCGTCCGCGCTGCCACCGGGCAGCATCCGCTCGGCGAACCGCACCCCCGTGGCGAACGGCTCCGAGACCCGGTCCACCCGGAACGTCCGCCAGTCCTGCCGCTCCAGGTCGTACGCGACCAAGTACCAGCGCCGCCCCGTGGACACGAGCCGGTGCGGCTCCGTCAGGCGCCGCGACGGCGTGCCGTCCTTCGCCTCGTACGCGAACCGCAGCTGCTCGTGCGCGGCCGTCGCGGAGGCCATCACCGTCAGCGTCTCCGGCGCGACCCGCACGCCGTCCCCCGTGGCGAGCGACATCGTCGCGGCGCCGAGCGCGGACACCCGGTGCCGCAGCCGTGACGGCAGCACCTGCTCCAGCTTGGCGAGCGCCCGCACCGACGCCTCCTCCACGCCGTCCACGGCGTGCCCGGCCCCGGCCCGCAGCCCCACCGCGATGGCCACCGCCTCCTCGTCGTCGAGGACGAGCGGCGGCATCGCCTTCCCCGCGACCAGGCGATAGCCCCCGCTCGCGCCGTGCGTGGCCTGCACCGGATACCCCAGCTCCCGCAGCCGGTCGACGTCCCGCCGCACCGTGCGCCGGCTGACGCTCAGCCGGTCGGCAAGCTCACCGCCCGGCCACTCGCGCGGGGTCTGCAACAAGGAGAGGAGCTGGAGGAGCCGTGCCGGTGTGTCCGTACTCATGAAGGGCCTCCCGTACGCCGTGGTCCCGAATCCGTCCCGAGCCCGTCCCGAAATCCATCCCGAACCTGATCCCAGGATCCCGTACATCTAGGACGCGAACTGACCTATATGGCCCCTAGCCTTACGGCATGACTTCTCCCAGCAGCACCTCCACGTCACCGGGGCACCAGCCCACGACAGCCGGGTCCCCGACGGACCGGCGCCGCTGGTTCGCCCTCGCCATCGTCATGACGGCCGCCTTCATGGACCTGGTCGACGTGACGATCGTGAACATCGCGATCCCGTCCATCCAGCGGGACGAGGGGGCTTCGTTCAGCCACATCCAGTGGATCACCGCGGGGTACGCGCTCGCGCTCGGCGCGGGCCTGATCACCGGCGGGCGGCTCGGCGACATCTACGGCCGCAAGAAGATATTCCTCGTCGGCATCACCGGCTTCACCATCGCCTCCGCGCTCTGCGGCTTCGCCGCCAACCCGGACATGCTGGTGGCGTCCAGGATCCTGCAGGGCGCGATGGCCGCCCTGATGGTGCCGCAGGTCCTCTCGATCGTGCACGCCACCTTCCCGGCGCACGAACGCGGCAAGGTCTTCGGCCTGTTCGGCATGGTCGTCGGCCTCGGCGCGGTCTCCGGACCGCTGCTCGGCGCGCTCCTCACCGAGTGGAACCTCTTCGGCCTCGAATGGCGCCCGATCTTCCTCATCAACCTCCCCGTCGGCATCGCGGGCCTGATCCTCGGCCGCAAGTTCATCGAGGAGTCCAAGGCGCCGAAGGCCCTCAAGCTGGACCTGGTCGGCGTCGTCCTGGTGACGGCGGGCGCGCTGATGCTGCTCTACCCGCTGACGCGCGGGCGTGAGCTGGACTGGCCGGTGTGGGGGTACGTGATGATGGCGGGCGCGCTCGTCGTCTTCGGCGCCCTCGTGGCGTACGAGAAGCAGAAGTCCAAGAAGGACGGTTCGCCGCTCATCGAGCTGTCGCTGTTCAAGGTGAAGAGCTTCGCCGGAGGCATCGCCGTGCAGACCGTGTTCGGCGTCTCGCTCGGCATCTTCTTCCTGGTCTGGACGATGTACATGCAGGTCGGCCTCGGCTGGAGCGCGCTGCGCGCCGGTGTCACGGGCGTGCCCTTCTCCATCGCGGTGTCCGCCGCGGCCGGTCTCTCCGTGCAGGCGCTCGTGCCCCGCTTCGGCCGCAAGGTCCTCCAGGCCGGCGCGCTGACCATGGCCGCGGGCGTCCTCATCTACATCTGGGAGGCCGACCGGTACGGCACCGGCATCGCGTCCTGGCAGATGGCGCTTCCGCTGGTCGTCATGGGCCTCGGCATGGGCCTGATCGTGGCGCCCCTGACGGACGCGATCCTCTCCGAGGTGCCGCGTGAGCACGCCGGTTCGGCGTCCGGCCTCCTCAACACCGTCCAGCAGATGGGCAACGCGTTCGGCCTCGGCCTGGTCTCCGTCGTCTTCTACGGCGTCATCGACGAGAAGGTGACCCCCGACCGCATCCCGGCCGAGTTCGTCAACGGCTTCCAGCACGCCCTGTGGTGGGTCGTTGCGGTCCTCGTCGCCATCTTCTTCCTGATGCTCACACTGCCGAAGAAGCCGAAGCAGCACATCGAGGGCGCCGACTCGGCCGACGACCAGCCGGACACCCCGGTGTCGAAGACGCCGGAGCCCCGCGAGGCAGCCCTGACGCACTGACCTCACGGCTCGACACGGCAGCGCCCCGCCCACCTCCTGGTGGACGGGGCGCTGCCGTGTGCCGCCCCGCGCCCGGGAGGACCTCAGTCCCGCCTGCACCAGGACCGAAGCCCGAATGTGTCTGCTGAATGCCCGTTCATGTTTACTTCCGAGGTTGCGGGACGTACGCTCCAGGTGAACCCACACAACCGGGCAGAAGCAGGAGGCCCCGAGCCATGTACGGCCCAGAACGCCAACAGGAGATCCTGCGCCTCGCCCGCGAGGGAGGCCGCGTCGACGTCCTCTCCCTCGCCACCGAGTTCCAGGTCACCGCGGAGACGATCCGCCGCGACCTGAAGGCCCTGGACCGCGCGGGCCTGCTGCGCCGGGTGCACGGCGGCGCCATCCCGGCCGGCCGCCTGGACTTCGAACCGGACCTCGCGGAACGCGAGAGCACGGCCGCCGACGAGAAGGACCGCATCGCCCGCGCCGCCCTCGCCGAACTCCCCGCCGAAGGCAGCGTCATCCTCGACGCGGGCTCCACGGTGGCCCGCCTGGCCGCAGCCCTCCCGCTGGAGGCGGAGCTGACGGCGGTGACCCACAGCCTGCCCACGGCGGCCCGCCTGGCCGACCACCCGGGCATCCAGCTCCACCTGGTCGGCGGCCGCGTCAGGCACCGCACGCGCGCGGCCGTGGACGCCTGGTCCCTGCGCGCCTACGGCGAGATCCGCGCCGACGTCCTCTTCCTCGCCGCCAACGGCTTCTCCGCCGCCCACGGCCTGACCACCCCCGACCTGGCCGAGGCCGCCGTGAAGCGCGCCGCCGTCGCCGCGGCCCGCCGCGTGGTCCTGCTCGCCGACTCCGGCAAGCACGGCCAGGAGCACTTCGCCCGCTTCGGCGACCTCACGGACGTGGACCTGCTCATCACGGACACGGGCCTGCCCGCGGCCGAGGCCGCCGCCATCGAGAAGGCGGGCACGGAGGTCGTACGCGCATGACGCCCCACGAAGCCGCGGCAGCCGCCCCCGAAGCAGCAGAAGGCCCCACCCGCATGATCCTCACGGTCACCCCCAACCCCTCCCTCGACCGCACCTACGAGGTCCCCGCCCTCGACCGGGGCGAGGTCATCCGCGCCACCGGCGAGCGCATGGACCCCGGCGGCAAGGGCGTGAACGTCTCCCGTGCCGTCGCCGCCGCGGGCGTCCGCACCCTCGCCGTCCTCCCGCTCGGCGGCGCCCCCGGCGCCCTCGTGGCCAGCCTGCTCGACGAGCAGGGCATCGAGGTCGCCCCCGTCCGCGTATCGGGCCAGACCCGCTCGAACATCTCCGTCGCCGAACCGGACGGCACCCTCACGAAGATCAACGCCCCGGGCCCCGAACTGAGCCCCGAGGAGCGGGAGTCGCTGCTCGCCGCCGTCGGGGAGAAGTCACCGGGCGCCGACTGGATCGCCTGCTGCGGCAGCCTCCCGCGGGGCCTCGCCCCCTCCTGGTACGCCGACCTGGTCGCCCGCTGCCACGCCGCCGGGGCCCGGATCGCCCTCGACACCTCGGGCCCGGCCCTCCTCGCCGCGCTCGCCGAACGCCCCGACGTCGTCAAGCCCAACGCCGAGGAGCTCGCCGGAGCCGTCGGCCGCCCCCTCACCACCGTCGGCGACGCCGTCAAGGCCGCCGAGGAACTGCGCGACCTGGGCGCCCGCGCGGTCCTCGCCAGCCTCGGCGCGGACGGCCAACTCCTCGTCGACGACTCCGGTACGTACTTCGGCTCCGCCCACGTCGACGTCGTACGCAGCAACGTCGGCGCGGGCGACAGCTCCCTGGCCGGATTCCTGATCGCGGGCGGCATCGGACCCCGCGCCCTCGCCTCGGCCGTGGCCCACGGCGCCGCCGCCGTCCAACTCCCCGGCAGCGCCATGCCCACCCCGTCCGACCTGTCCCCGGACACCGTCACCGTCACGTCCGAAGTCCCCCTGGACCGCGCCCTGACGGAACCCGCCCCATAGCCCCTCGGCACGAGCCCACCCCCTCGGCACGACCCCACCCCCCCGGCACGACCTCACCCCCCCCGCCACGACCCCCGTCCCCCGTCCCCCGCCCTCATCCCCGCCCCGAGGGATACGCGTGCGAAGGAGCCCGCGATGAGCAGCGAAATGATCACCGCGGACCTGGTCGACCTCGAACTCGACCGGTCCGCCGACACCAAGGAAGCCGCCGCACGCGCCCTCGCCACCCGCATGGTGACCCTCGGCCGCGTGACCGACCTCGACGGCTTCCTCGCCGATGTGGCGGCCCGCGAGGCCCAGATGCCGACGGGCCTCGACGGCGGCATCGGCATCCCGCACTGCCGCAGCGCTCACGTCACGGAGCCGACCCTGGCCTTCGGCCGTTCGACCACCGGCATCGACTTCGGCGCCCCCGACGGCCCCGCCGACCTGATCTTCCTCATCGCGGCACCCGCGGGCGCGGACGACGCCCACCTGACGATCCTGTCGTCCCTGGCCCGCCAGCTGATGAACGCGGAGTTCACGGACGCGCTGCGCGCGGTGGCCGACGCGGAGTCGGCAGCGGCCTTGATCCGCGGCGAGGACCAGCCGAGACCAGACTCCGACGCAGACTCCGACGCGGACGGGGACGCAGACGGGGACGCGGGCAGGACGGCCCCGACGCCGGCACCGCCCTTCCGTATCGTGGCTGTCACCTCCTGCCCCACAGGCATCGCCCACACCTACATGGCAGCCGAGTCCCTCGAGAACGCGGCCCGCGAGGCAGGCGTAGAGCTGACAGTGGAGACCCAGGGCTCCGCGGGCTTCACCCGCCTCGCCCCCGAGACGATCGCAGCCGCCGACGCGGTCGTCTTCGCCCACGACGTCCCCGTACGGGACAAGGCCCGCTTCGCGGGCAAGCCCACCGTCGACGTGGGCGTGAAGGCAGCCATCAACCGCCCCGCGGAACTCCTCGCGGAGGCGAGGGAGAGGGCAGCCCGGGGCGAGGTCACCACTCCCGCGGGCCCGACGCCCGTCGACAACGCCGGGGACACCGGCGACAGCTACGGCACCAAGCTGCGCAAGTGGCTGATGTCGGGCGTGAGTTACATGGTCCCCTTCGTGGCGGCCGGCGGCCTCCTCATAGCCCTGGGCTTCGCCATCGGCGGCTGGAAGATCGACAAGGCCCCGTCCGTGGCGGACCACTTCGTCTGGACCGACCACACCAGCTGGGCGGCCCTCCTCTTCCAGATCGGCGGCCTCGCCTTCGCCTTCCTGGTCCCGGTCCTCGCGGGCTACATCGCCTACGGCATGGCGGACCGCCCCGGCCTGGTGCCCGGCTTCGTCGGCGGCTCGGTCGCCGTCACCATCGACGCGGGCTTCCTCGGCGGCCTGGCCGCGGGCCTGATCGCGGGCGCGGTGGTGCTCGGCATCCAACGGGTCCGCATCCCACCCGTACTGCGCGGCATCATGCCGGTCGTGGTGATACCCCTGATCTCCGCGGCGGTCGTCGGCTTCCTGATGTTCCTCGTCGTCGGCAAGCCCATCGCCTCGCTGCAGAGCGCGCTGACGGACTGGCTGGAGGGCCTGAGCGGCGCCAACGCGGTCATCCTCGGCGTCATCCTCGGCCTGATGATGTGCTTCGACCTCGGCGGCCCGCTCAACAAGGTCGCGTACGCCTTCGCCGTCGGCGGCCTCGCCCACCCGACGGACGGCTCCCTGAAGGTCATGGCCGCGGTGATGGCGGCGGGCATGGTCCCGCCCCTCGCGATGGCCCTCGCGACCACCGTACGGGGGCGGCTCTTCACCAGGACCGAGCGCGAGAACGGCAAGGCGGCCTGGTTCCTCGGTGCCTCCTTCATCACGGAGGGCGCGATTCCGTTCGCCGCCGCCGACCCGCTGCGGGTCATCCCGGCGTCGATGGCGGGCGGCGCGGTCACCGGTGCCCTGTCGATGGCCTTCGGCTGCACCCTGCGCGCCCCGCACGGCGGCGTCTTCGTGGTCCCGCTGATCGGGCAGCCGCTGCTGTACCTGGTCGCCGTCGCGGCGGGCGTCTGTGTGTCGACCGTCGTGGTCGTCCTCCTGAAGGGAGCGCGCCGGACGGCGGACCCGGCCGGTGACGGCGGCGCGGCCGCCGCGGCGGCGGACGAGGCCCGGGTGCCGGTGGCCGCCTGAGCGCGCGGGGCACGAGCGGGGTGTGAAGGGCGCGTCGGCAGCGGCGCGCCCTTCACACGTTCCCGTACGCCGCACGCGTGGGCATACTGCTGGTACTGCGGTTCGAACCCGATGACGGGCACTGGCAGGGGCCAACGTGAGCCACCTTCAGCAGAGTCACCTCACAAGCCTGCTCGACATGGTCGGCCGACTCACCGAGCAGGCGCGGGCCGGCCTCGAGACCGACACCGAGGCGGGGCGCGTCTTCCTCGCGGTCTACTCCGGCTTCCTCATCGAGACCGGTACGGGCATCCGCTGGATCCTCGAACCGGACCTGATCGAGCACGCCACCGAGGTCGTCGGCCGTCGGGCGCCGGGCGTCGGTCCGGCCGACGCGGACCTCGCGGCCCGGCTGCTCGCCACGCTGTGGGCCAGTTGCGTGCTCGCGGGCGTCGACACCGAGGACTGGGCCCGCGAGGCGCCCGAACTGCCCGCGATCTGTGTCCGGATGGCGGGTTTCCTCAGGGGCGAACGCGAAGCGACCCCGGAGAAACGAACAAAAGGCATGTGTGACGACTGAGGCGTGACGTACTGAGGCGTGACGACTGAGGTGTGACGACTGAGGTGTGACGGGTGAGGCGTGATGGGTGAGTGAGCCGTGATGTGCGAGATGCGTCACTTCAGGACCAAAGGCCCATTAATGCCTCTGTTGTAGATCCGGCCACTGTTGTCTACTGAGCGGCATGTTCCAGGGTGCATCGATCGTTCAGCAGACAGGCTTGGTCCTGCTCGCCGCGCTGACTGCCGTCTGGGCCGTCACGTTCCTGCATGTGCAGCGCCGTCGCGCGGCGGAACCCGCGACGGGCGGCAGCTCCTCGTTGGGCTCGCTCCCAGTCCAGTCGGGGCCACCGCGTGCGGAGTCCGTCGAGCTGACCCCGGACGAGCGCGCCGCGTTCGCCGGTCTGATACGTCAATTCGGCCGGGGCAGGCCGTAATCGGCGTGGGCAGGCGTGGCTCCCCGGGGCGGCGTGGCCGCGTGACTAGCGGGATCTGGTCGTCGGATACGTCCGGGCCCGGCGCGCCATCGCCGCCCGTGCCGCGCGCTCGCTGACGTACACCTCGCACATGTGCCTGCCGTCGGCCGTCGCCGTGTGCTCGACCTCCCAGAGGCTGACCTCGGAGCCGTCGAACAGCAGGAACGCGTGCTCGTACAGCGAGAAGCCGAGCCTGGGTTCGCCGGTGCGGCCGAACGCCTGGGTGATCTGGTGGGCGAACGCCGAGCGCAGCAGGCGCGCCATGTCGTCGCCGGGGCGGTCCGCGCCCGCCGGGTTCTCCGCGCGCCGCAGCAGCCTGCGGGCGTGGTCGGCGGAGTCGTCCGGGACGTAGGTGTGCCGGGGCTCGGGCGGCGGGGCCGCCTGGAGCAGGGCGGGCAGCTCGCCCGCGGGGGTGTCCGGCGGGAGCGGCAGCCGGGCCGTGGCGACGCCCGCCTCCTCCTCGTCCAGATACAGCTCGTACTGCGGGTGGCTGCCGGGGCCTGTGTTGTGCGCCAGCTCCCAGAGGGTGAGCGCCTGGCCGTCGGCGAGCAGCCAGGTGTGGCGGTACGTCTCGCGGTGCATGCCCGCGCTGTGGTGCGCGGAGTGCAGCGAACTGTCGTACGCGAGGGACCGTTCCAGGCGCCTGATGGCGTCGTCCGGCAGGTCGAAGGAGTTCAGGGCGCGGCTGAGCAGTCGCTCGAGGTGCTCCTCGGGGGAGGTCGGCTCGGGCGACTCGGGTGGTTCGTACGCGGTCTCGTACGGAACGCTCACGGATACTCCCGGATGCTTCCGGCGTTGCTGCATGTCACCTTGTGCGTGCATACCGTAGCCCCTGGGTCCGACATCATGTCCGGGAACGGGAAAACGATCGAGCCGCACGGCGGGTTCCCGTGCGGCTCGTTCCGTTGGCGCTGCGAGGGCGGCGAGTGCGCCCTTGCGGGACGCCGAACGCGCCCCGCGCTGTGGGCCTTTCAGCCCTTTCGGTGCCCGCGGGCACCTTCCGGTCAGACGGCGCTGCCGGCCGTCCACTGGCTCCAGGACATGTTCCAGCCGTTCAGGCCGTTGTCCGGGGCGATGGTCTTGTCCGGCGAGCCCTTGACCGTCACGACGTCGCCGATCAGGGAGTTGTTGAAGAACCACGCGCCCGGCGTGCTCGGGTCGCCCGCGCCCTGCGCGTCCCGCAGGCCGACGCAGCCGTGGCTGGTGTTGCCGCTGCCGAACGGCGCGCCCCAGTAGTTGCCGTGGATGAACGTGCCGGAGGTGGACAGCCGCATCGCGTGCGGGACGTCCTTGATGTCGTACTCGCCGCCGAAGCCGACCGTCGAGCCGTTCATGCGCGTCTGCGTGAACTTCTCGGAGATCACCATCTTGCCGTTGTACGTGGGGTTCTGCGGGCTGCCCGCCGAGATCGGGATGGTCTTGATGACCTTGCCGTCGCGCTCGACCGTCATCTGGTGGGACTTGGCGTCGACGGTGGAGACCTGGGCGCGCCCGATGGTGAAGGTGACCGTCTTGTTCTGCACGCCGGTGGCGCCGTTCGCGCCCTTCACGCCGTCCAGGGCGATCTTCATCGTGACCTTGGAGCCGGCCTTCCAGTACTCCTGGGGCCGGAAGTCCAGGCGCTGGTTGCCGAACCAGTGGCCGACGACCTTCTGACCGCTGCTGGACGTGACCGTGATGGCCGACTGGACGTCCTTCTTCTCCGTGATCGCCTTGTCGAAGGTGAAGGAGACGGGCATGCCGACACCGACCTTGGTGCCGTCGTCGGGCGTGTAGGTGCCGATGAAGCTGTTGGCGGAGGAGACCGTGGTGAACGTCGCGTTCTCCGTCGCCGCGTTGCCCTTGTCGTCCTTGGCGTTGGCGGTCACCTTGTACTTCGTGCCGCGCTCCAGCTGAGCCTTGGGCTTCCAGGAGGAGCCGTCCCCGGAAATGGTGCCCTCGACCGCGGCGCCGGACGTCACGGACGTCATCTTCACGCTGGTCAGCTTGCCGCCCTCGACCTTGACGCCGGTGGCGTTGATCGAGGCGTCGGTGGCGCCGTCCTTGGAGGAGATGGTGATGTCGGCGCCCTTGGCCGTCGAGCTGCCGCCCTTCTTGTCGTCCTTGGAGTCGGAGCCGCCACCGCAGGCCGAGAGGGCCAGCGCGCCGACGGCCGCGAGCGCGGCTGTCGCCAGCAGCACCCGCCGGCGGCGACGGGGCTGAGGCTGCTGCGCTGCTATGTCCGGCGTTGTCACGAGCTGCTCCAAGTACGTCGTCCGGTCCAGTACGAGTAAGGAGCGCCCTGGCGGCGGAACGGTTCCGACGCGAGGGTGTGAGTGCAGGCACACCGGGGGCGCCCCCCCGTCCGACGCTAACAACACGAGATTAAAAGGGACTTAACGCCCCTTGCTGATGGTTCGCCGACGACTGGGCTATTGCTGATAAAGATCCCGATATGCCGGGTATGTTCCTCCCGGTGTCTCCACCGACTCCGCCGCGAGCAGTGCCCGGACGATCGCCTCCGTGACCATGTCCGCGCCCGCCGCAAGCACCTCGTTCAGCGCCAGCGGATCGGCCTCGTCCAGCGACCGGGTGCCGGTCGACAGGGCGAACACCGTGTCGCCGTCGTTCAGCAGGTGCACCGGCCGCACCGCCCTGGCCATGCCGTCGTGCGACGTGCCCGCGAGCTTCTGCGCCTGGGCCTTGGTGAGCGCCGCGTCGGTGGCGACGACGGCCAGCGTCGTGTTCAGCGGCGGCGCCGTGTTCCCCGCCGCGGCCTCGGCGAGCCGCCGGGTCGCGGCCGCGTGCACCTCGGGCGGGGGCGCGGGGGTGGCGGCCCCGCCCCCGAAGAGCTGTCCGTACAGCACCCCCGTCCGCGGTTCGACCGCCGACCCCGCCGCGTTCGCCGCCACCAGCGCGGCCACCGTCACCCCCGAGCCAAGGACCGTGCTCGCCGTGCCGATCCCGCCCTTGACCTGCCCGACCACCGCCCCGATGCCCGCGCCCACCGCACCCAGGTCCACCGCGTGCCCGCTCTCCCTGGCCGCCGCGTCCACCACCGCGGCCCGCCCCATCGCCGCGTCCGGCCGCGCCCCGAAGTCGCCGCCCCGCCCCAGGTCGAACACGCACGCCGCGGGCACCACCGGAACCACATGCGCCGGGTCGGGGCCCACCCGCACCCCGCGGCCCTGCTCCTCCAGCCACGCCATCACCCCGCCCGCCGCGTCGAGCCCGTACGCACTGCCGCCGGTCAGGACCACCGCCTCCACCCGCTGCACCAGGTTCCGCGGGTCCAGCGCGTCGGTCTCCCGCGTGCCCGGGCCACCGCCGCGCACGTCCACGGCCGCGACCGCACCGCCCTCGGGGGCGAGTACGACCGTCGTGCCGGAGAGCCAGCCGTCACCGACCCGCCCCGCGTGCCCCACCCGCAGCCCCGCCACATCGGTGAGACCGCTGACCCACCCGGCTTCCTTCGGTACGTCACGTGTCGTCATGTGCCATGCGTATCACGCGTGTTGGCGGCACGGGCGAGGCCGTGTCGACTCGGCCCGAGCTGTGGGTGAGGTCACGCGGACTCGGCCCGCGCCGTCCCCGAAGTCACGCCGACTCGGCCCGCACCATCCGCGACGTCAGCGTCACCCCGGTCGCGACCGCGAGCGCCGCCACGACCCCCGCCGCGAACACCCCCCAGTGCCCCGCGAACGTGCACGCGAGCACCGCCAACGCCGTCACCGGAAGCACCAGCTGCTGCGCGAGACCGACCTTGAAGTAGCGCGAGTGCAGCAGCCACACCGTGAACATGTACACCGCCGCCGGGATCGTCACCGCAGCCGACGCCGCCGTCTCCGAGATGTGCGCCTTGCCGACGGCCTGCTCCACCGCCACCTCGATGCCCGCCCCGATCGCCGCCGCCGACGCGAAGATCACGAAGTGGCCGTAACCCCACAGGAAGGCCTGGCTGTTGGAGCGCAGATGGCCGTGGATCGGCACCACGAAGTAGATCCACCAGGCGGCGAAGACGAGGAGGAGCCCGCCCGCGGCGATCGGCAGGACCTCGCCGAGCGCGTCGTTCTCGTCGATGCCCGACTTCACCGCGACCGTCGCCGCGGCGATCGTCTCGCCGAGCACGATGATCGTGAAGAGGCCGTACCGCTCGGAGATGTGATGCGGGTGCCAGGGCGTCGCCCGGGCCCGCTCCGCCCACGTCGGCACCGCCATCTCGGCGATCGCCATCACCAGGAACGTCCAGCCGCGCGCATCCTCCGGCAGGAGCAGCAGTCCCAGCCAGCCGACCTGGCACAGCGCGACCCCGCCCGCGTACCGCAGGGCCGTGCGCCGCTCGTCCCCCGTCGTCGAGGCCGCCGCCCGCAGCCACTGGGTGATCAGGGCGAGCCGCATGATCAGGTAGCCGAGCCAGACGACCAGGAACTGGTGGTCCTGGAAGGCCTTGGAGACCCCGGCCGCGAGGACCAGGACACCGGCGATCTGGACGAGCGTCACGACCCGGTACAGCGTGTCGTCGTTGTCGTACGCCGACGCGAACCAGGTGAAGTTCATCCAGGCCCACCACATCGCGAAGAACACCATCGCGTAGTTGAGGACCCCTTCGCCCGGGTGCCCCTCGGCGACCGCGTGCACCAGCTGCACCCCGGCCTGGGCGACCGCCACGACGAAGCACAGGTCGAAGAAGAGCTCCAGCGGTGTCGCGGCGCGGTGCTCCTCCTCGCGGCCGCGGGCGACCATCGGGCGCAGTGGGGGAGGCGGTGCGGGTGGGGCGGTCGCGGCACCCGGCGGGGGAGTGGTCGACGTCATGGGCCAACAACAGCAGAGCCCGGCGGCCAGCCGCCCCGGTGCGAGCCGTGTCGGGGCCGGAGCACCCGAGTGGGCGGTGCGGGCACCGGCGGTGCGGGCGTGTCCTCGCCGCGGCGCTCCCCATGGCGGCGCTCCCCGCCGCGGCCCTTCCCGTGGCGGTGGTCCCCGTGGCGAGGTTTCTCACCACGGCGCTCCCCGCCACGGCACGCCTCACCACGCCGCGCCTCACCACGCCTCACCACGGCGCTCCTCAGCGAAATATTGTGAATACTTTCACAAGCGAACGTGGGACCAAAGTCCTCCACGAACCCCCAGCTCACCCCCGACCGCCCCGCGAAACCCCGGCCGCCGAAGGGACTTGTGGCCCTCAAGCCAGGACCAACGCGGCGCCACGGGCCGTCCGCACGGGAGTGCAATGGAGCCGTAGCGACACGGCGACTCGGAAGGTGCGAGCTATGACTGCGACTCCGGCGGATGCGACTCCTGCGGAAAACTCGGTGCGCGGCGGGGCCTGGGACGGCTTCAAGGGCGGTCTGTGGCGCGACTCCATCGACGTCCGCGACTTCGTGCAGCACAACTACGCCCCGTACGAAGGCGACGCGGCCTTCCTCACCGGCCCCACCCGGCGCACCACCGCCGTCTGGCAGCGGCTCCTCGCGATGTTCCCGGAGGAGAACGAGCGCGGCGTGCACGACGTCGACACCTCGACACCCTCCCGCATCGACGCCTTCGCGCCCGGCTACGTCGACGGCACCGCCGCCGACCACCAGGACCTGATCGTCGGCCTCCAGACCGACGCCCCGCTGAAGCGCGCCATCATGCCCAACGGCGGCTGGCGCATGGTCGAGAGCGCGCTCAACTCCTACGGCTACGCGTCCGACCCCGCCGTCAAGGACATCTACACCCACCTCCGCAAGACCCACAACGAAGGGGTCTTCGACGCCTACACCCCCGAGATCCGCGCCTGCCGCTCCGCCGGCCTCATCACCGGCCTGCCCGACGCCTACGGCCGCGGCCGCATCATCGGCGACTACCGCCGCGTCGCCCTCTACGGCGTCGACCGCCTCATCGCCGCGAAGGAGGCCGACAAGGCCAGGCGCTGCCTCGACTGGCCGACCGAGCACGTCATCCGCGACCGCGAGGAGATCTCCGAGCAGATCAAGGCCCTCGGCGAACTGAAGGCCATGGCCCTGTCGTACGGCTACGACATCTCCGGCCCCGCCCGCACCGGCCGCGAAGCCGTGCAGTGGCTGTACTTCGGCTACCTCGCCGCCGTGAAGGAGCAGAACGGCGCCGCCATGTCGATCGGCCGCATCGACAACTTCCTCGACATCTACCTCCAGCGCGACCTCGACCGCGGCCTCATCACCGAGTCCGACGCCCAGGAGCTCATCGACGACTTCGTCATCAAGCTCCGCATCGTCCGCTTCCTGCGCACCCCCGAGTACAACGAGAGCTTCTCCGGCGACCCCACCTGGGTCACCTGGTCCATGGCGGGCATCGGCGAGGACGGCCGCCCGCTGGTCTCCCGCACCACCTTCCGCGCCCTGCAGACCCTCTACAACCTCGGCCCCGCCCCCGAACCCAACCTGACCGTCTTCTGGTCCGCCCGGCTGCCCCGCGCCTTCAAGGACTTCGCCGCCCGCGTCGCCATCGACACCTCGGCCATCCAGTTCGAGTCCGACGAGCTGATGCGCCCCAAGTACGGCGACGACACCGCGATCGCCTGCTGCGTCTCCGCGATGGCCGTCGGCAAGCAGATGCAGTTCTTCGGCGCCCGCGTCAACGTCGCCAAGGCCCTGCTCTACGCCATCAACGGCGGCCGCGACGAGCTCACCGGCAAGCTCGTCGTCGAGGGCTTCGAGCCCATCGAAGGCGACCACCTCGACTACGACACCGTCGTCGAACGCTACGACGCGATGCTCGGCCGGCTCGCCGAGACCTACGTGCACGCGCTCAACGTCATCCACTACATGCACGACAAGTACGCCTACGAGCGCCTGGAGATGGCCCTGCACGACCAGGACGTCCTGCGCACCATGGCCTGCGGCATCGCCGGACTCTCCGTCGCGGCCGACTCGCTCTCCGCCATCAAGCACGCCCGGGTCAAGGTCGTCCGCGACGAGACCGGCCTCGCCGTCGACTACGAGATCGAGGGCGACTACCCCGCCTACGGCAACAACGACGAGCGGGCCGACGCCCTCGCCCAGCGGATCGTCTCCGACTTCATGGGCAAGATCCGCCGGCACCCGACCTACCGCGACGCCGTGCACACCCAGTCCGTCCTGACGATCACCTCGAACGTCGTCTACGGAAAGAAGACCGGCAACACCCCCGACGGCCGCCGCGCGGGCCAGCCCTTCGCCCCCGGCGCCAACCCGATGAACGGCCGCGACGCACACGGCTACATCGCCTCGGCCCTGTCCGTCGCCAAGCTCGACTACGACGACGCCGAGGACGGCATCTCGCTGACCAACACCATCACCCCGGACGCCCTCGGCCGCACTCCCGACGAGCGGGTCGCCAACCTCGCCGGAGTCCTCGACGGCTACATGGCGAGCGGCGGCTTCCACATGAACGTCAACGTGCTCGACAAGGCCACCCTCCAGGACGCCATGGACCACCCCGAGAACCACCCGCAGCTGACCATCCGCGTCTCCGGCTACGCGGTCAACTTCGTCCGGCTCACCCGCGAACAGCAGCTCGACGTCATCAACCGCACCTTCCACAGCTCCCTGTGAGCCCCGGGCGCGCCCCGGGCCACACCCCCGCCGCGCCCCACCGACTCGCGGCCCCGGGGCCGGGCCCTCACCCCGGCCCCGGGTGCCGCGACCACCACGTCCCGTCCACGGAAGTCCGGGAGCCCCGCCATGACCGCCCTGCTCGGACCCGACACGACCGCCACCCCGGGGACCGCCGCAAAGGCCCCGAACAAGCCCCCGTCCGACGCTGCTGCCTCCGCCACAACCCCCGCTGCCTCCGCGGCGACCCCCACCTCCCCCGCGGCGACCCCCGCTGCCGCCGCCACTCGCCGCCCCGTGACCGGCTCCGTCCACTCCTGGGACCTGTCCACCGGGGTCGACGGGCCCGGCACCCGCTTCGTCACCTTCCTCGCGGGCTGCCCGCTCACCTGCCTGTACTGCCACAACCCCGACACCTGGCGGATGCGCTCCGGGCGCCGCAGCACCCCCGACGACGTGCTCGCGGAGGCCGCCAAGTACACGGCGTTCATCGCGGTCGCGGGCGGCGGTGCCACCGTCAGCGGCGGCGAACCCCTGCTCCAGCCCGTCTTCACCGGCGAACTCCTGCACCGGTTCAAGCACGAGCTCGGTCTGCACACGGCCCTCGACACCTCCGGCTTCCTCGGCGCCCGGGCCACCGACGCCCTGCTGCGCGACGTCGACCTCGTCCTGCTCGACATCAAGTCCTGGGACCGCGCGACGTACCGCGAGGTCACCGGGCGCCCGCTGCGGCCGACCCTCGACTTCGCCGACCGCCTCGCCGCCCTCGGCAAGGACGTCTGGGTGCGCTTCGTCCTCGTGCCCGGCCTCACCGACGACCCGGCCAACGTCGACGGGGTCGCCCGCTTCGCCGCCGGCCTCGGTAACGTCTCCCGCGTGGACGTGCTGCCCTTCCACAAGCTCGGCGCGGCGAAGTGGGACGCCCTGGGCAAGGACTTCACCCTCCGGGACACCCCCACGCCGACCCGGCGGCAGCTCGCGGAGGCCAGGGAGATCTTCGCCGCACGGGGCCTGCGCGCCGTCTGACGGTCCCCGCAGCCCCGTCCGCCCCGGCCACCTCGGCAGCTCCCGGCCCCCTCCGCGCCCCCGGCGGACGTACGCTGGAGGCATGAGCACCGCCCCCGCCCCCGAACCGCGCGATCCGAAGGACGCGAAGCCCCGGCAGGACGCCAAGAAGCCGGCGAGCGCGCTGGTCTTCGACGACCCGCTGGCGCAGCAGTCCTCGGACGACACGGATCGCGGGTGGGGTGAGCGGCCGACGCCGTCCGGCGACAGCGCCGCCGACCTCGCCCGCTTCCTGGACGAGAAGCCGCCCCACCACCTCTGAGCCCGGGTTACAGCCCCGAGCCGCCCGGCCTGCCCCCGTCGCCGGACGTCTGGCCGCCGCCCGGCCGGTCGTCCCCGCCGCCCCGCTGGGCGACCAGCGCGTCGCGGATCTCCTTGAGCACCTCCAGCTCCGAGACCTCGATGACCTCCTGCGTGCCCTCCTTCGCCGCCTGCCGCGCGGCCGCCTTGGCCAGGTACTTCGCCATCGGCATGACCATCAGGAAGTAGACGACCGCGGCGGTGATCACAAAGCTGAGGGTGGCGCTGAGCACCGAGCCCCACAGGATCGGGATGCCGCTGACCGCCTCGCCGTTCTTCACCACGCACGGCGATTTCAGGCAGGAGCTGTAGTGGTCGAGATCCTTGGTGCCCAGGGCGCCGACCAGCGGGTTGATGACGCCCTTCACCACCGAGTTCACGATGTTCGTGAACGCGGCTCCGATGACGACCGCGACGGCCAGGTCGACGACATTGCCGCGCATCAGGAAGGCCTTGAAGCCCTGCCAGATGCCCGGATCCTTCTTCTCGCTCACCACTGAGCCTTTCGTTGCATGTGCGGATTGTGCGGCAAACCGCCTTGCAACCTACGGCAGGGCGTGGCAGCCCTGTCCAATTCCATAACGCGAATGAGCGACTTGACGGGTGGTCAGTCGTGTCGTAGGCCGCCCTTCTGCCCGCCGGACGGGTAGGTACCCCGCTCATCGCAGCGTCACCGCGAGCCGGGCGGTCGCGCTCGCCCCGGCGAGCCTCGCCGCCGTCGCGCGCGGCACCGTGAGGACGACCAGGGCCCCGCCCTCGGCCACCGCGTCGGAGGGGTCCGGCACCTCGGACACCCGCGCCCCGGCCGCGACCACCCGCACCGCCCCACCCGGCCGCGCACCCGCCGCACCGGCACCCGTGCCGTCCACCCCAGCGCCGTCCGCGGCCACGACATCCACCCGGTCGCCCGGCCGCAGCAGCCGCACCGTCGCCGCGTCCGCGATCCGCACCGGCGCCGTCACCAACCGGGCCGCCCGCCGCGGCCGTTGCGGTGCCCGGTCCTCGCCGCTCTCCCCGGCGCTCACGGGCGCCGCGGACCCCTGCGGCTGTGGGCGCCCGGGCTCAGGCGGCCCCGCGGCGGCCAGCGCGGCCGCCGTCATCGCGAGACCCACGGCCAGTGCCCGCCGCCGGTGCCGCAGCAGCCGTCGCAGCCGCTGCCGCCCTCCGCGTACATGCAGCGGGGAGAAGTGCGGCACCTGGCAGGGCGGCGGCGCGCCGCCGCCCCGGCCGGACGGAGACGGAGACAGAGACTGAGACAGAGACGGAGACAGAGACGGAGACATGTGTGTACGTGAAGGGACCTGCGCCATGACGACCACCACCCACCGTGAGAGGTCCGGACCCTGATTCCGGCCCGGATTCCGTTCCCACGATGCAAGCCGCCGCCGATTCCCGCTGAGCCCCGTGCACTACTCGTCGGTTGTGGACAACTCCCTCACCCGAAGGGGAAGTTCTGCCGCCGCTCGAAGGGGAGGCTCCACCGCGCGCCGCCCCGCGCTGACCCCCGCCGCCGACCCGCGCTGATCCACACCGACCCACACCGACCCATACCGACCCACACCGACCCGCGCCGAAACCCCCGCCGCCCCCGGCCCCACCCCCTACGGCAGCCGAATCCCCGTCTCCATCCCACCCAGCGCCCCCACGCACAGACAGTCCCGCTCCGCGTTCGCCGGCAGCCCCGCCACCGCGTCGAACAGCACGGTCCGCAGCCGTCCCACATTCGCGGCGAAGACCCGGAGCACCTCGTCGTGCGAGACGCCCTCGCCGGACTCGGCGCCCGCGTCGAGGTCCGTGACAAGGGTCAGAGAGGCGTAGCAGAGCTCCAGTTCACGGGCGAGGATCGCCTCGGGGTGGCCCGTCATGCCCACCACGGACCAGCCCTGTGCCGCGTACCAGCGCGACTCGGCGCGGGTCGAGAACCGGGGCCCCTCGATCACCACGAGCGTGCCGCCGTCCACCGGCTCCCACTCGCGGCCGTGCGCGGCCTTGAGGGCGGCGGCGCGGCCCGTCGGGCAGTAGGGGTCGGCGAGCGACACGTGTACGACCTTCGGTGTGCTGCCGTCGGCGAGGGGAAGGCCGTCGAAGTAGGTCTGTGGACGGGACTGCGTGCGGTCCACGAGCTGGTCGGGCACCAGGAGCGTGCCGGGGCCGTACTCGGGCCGCAGTCCGCCGACGGCACAGGGGGCGAGCACCTGGCGCACGCCGACGGAGCGCAGCGCCCACAGGTTGGCGCGGTAGTTGATGCGGTGCGGAGGCAGATGGTGGTCGCGGCCGTGGCGCGGCAGGAAGGCGACCCGGCGCCCGGCGATCTCGCCGAGGAACAGGGAGTCGCTGGGGGAGCCGTAGGGAGTGTCGACGTGCACTTCGGTGACGTCGTCGAGGAAGGAGTAGAGGCCGGAGCCGCCGATGACGCCGAGCTCGGCCTGAGTCGCGTTCGCCGTGTTCACCATGGCGAGCACAGTAGCCGGGCCCGGATGCGCCGAGGACCCCGCCGTCGTACGACAGCGGGGTCCTGGGAAGTGCGGGGTGCCGGCGGGGAACCGGGGTCCCTGTGGGGCCCGGTCAGGCCGCCGAGGAGCTCGTCGACGACGAGGAGGAGCTCGACGACGAGGACGCGGAGGCAGACGAGGCCGAGGAGGACGACGTCGACGAGGAGGTCGACGAGGAGTCCGACGCCTTCGAGGAGGAGGACGACGTCGACGCGGGCGAGCTGCTGGACGACGAGCCGCGGCTGTCGTTGCGGTAGAAGCCGGAGCCCTTGAAGACGATGCCGACGGCCGAGAACACCTTCTTGAGGCGTCCGTCGCAGTTCGGGCACACGGTCAGGGCGTCATCAGTGAACTTCTGCACCGCCTCGAGGCCCTCGCCGCACTCGGTGCACTGGTACTGGTACGTCGGCACTTGCTTCCTCCTGGCACTCTCACTCGATGAGTGCTAACGACGGTCCATAGTGACGTATTCCGCGGGATCAGTCCACCGTCACCGGCACGCGGTGACCGACGCCACGTGCCACGGTGCGGCCCGGGCTCTTCGGAGTGAGGCGGGAACGCAGCGACAGGAGCACCGTGAGCGCGAGTGCCGTGCCGCCGAGGGGCACCAGGAATCCGGCGCCGTCCCAGAAGCGGTCCTCCAGCTGTCCGGCGACCGTGACGGCCGCCGCCTGCCCGAGCGCGACCGCGCCGGTGAGCAGGGTGAACGCCTCCGTGCGGGCGGTCGGCGCGACCAGGCTGTCGACCAGCGTGTAGCCGGTGATCAGGGCGGGCGCGATGCAGACGCCGACGAGCAGGCCGAGCCCGGCGAGCAGCAGCGCGGAGTGCGCGGCCCACAGGCCGGACGCCATCAGCGTCAGGCCGGCGTACCCGAGGACGAGCCGCCGCTGCGGGGCGATCTTCCAGGCGATGGCGCCGCAGGCGATTCCGGAGAGCATGTTGCCCGCGGCGAACGTGCCGTACAGGACGCCGTTCAGACCGGGCTGTCCGATGGACTCGGTGAAGGCCGCCAGGGAGACCTGCATGCCGCCGAAGACGGTGCCGATGCCGAGGAACGCGACGATCAGGACGCGGACGCCGGGCACCCGCAGCGCCGAATCGTGCGCCACGCGCGCGTGGCCCGCGCCCGCGGGCTTCGGCTGGGTGCTCTTCTGCGCGGCGAACAGCAGACCGCCGACGAGGGTGAGTCCCGCCTCGGTGAGCAGTCCTGCCGCCGGGTCGATGCCGGTGCACAGGGCGGTGGCGACCAGCGGGCCGAGGACGAAGGTCAGCTCGTCGGTGACGGACTCGAAGGCCGCCGCGGTCTGCGCGAGCGGGGTGCCCTGGAGCTTGACGCCCCAGCGCGCCCGCACCATGGGCCCGATCTGCGGGGTCGAGGCACCGGTCGGAACGGCGGCCACGAAGAGCGCCCACAGGGGGGCGTCGGTCAGTGCGAGCACGGTCAGCGTGACGCCGGACGCGGCGTGCACGAGGACGCCGGGCAGCAGCACGGCGCGCTGCCCGAAGCGGTCGGCGAGCTTGCCGCTGAGGGGCGCGAACAGGGCCATGGAGACGCCGGTGACGGCCGACACCGCACCGGCGGCCCCGTACGAGCCGGTGGTGTGCTGCACGAGCAGCACGATGGAGATGGTGAGCATCGCGAACGGCTGTCGCGCGGCGAATCCCGGAAGCAGGAAGGTCCAGGCGCGAGGGGTGCGCAGAAGCTGTCCGTAGCCCGGGCGGGTTTCGGTGACCGTGGACGCCACGGCCCTTGCCTTTCTGCTGCCTGGTAGCGCGGCCGCTCTTCCAGGGCGACGGCACCGAGAGCTGTCCTCTTGCGCAGAACTGCGGTAGATACCGGTCGCCCACTGCGAGGGGGCGCCACGGCCGCCATACGGTCGCGCCAGCTCTGCGTCAGACAGAGTTGGTTCGATGTGTGCCTTCATCGTACAGGTGCTACGTAAAACGCACCTGGGATTACGAGAAGTGAGACCCCCACCACCTGCGATTGCCCCCTGCGGCCCCCCGTACTGCCCCCGAGACGCCCCCACGCGGACCCCGCCCGCGCGCACCCGGGCCCCCGCCCGGTCGCCGGACCCCCGTCCGGCCTCGCACCGCCGGCGGCCGTCAGGCCGCGGGCGCCCTCATCGCTGCCCGTCCGGCAGCCCCAGCCAGCCCACCAGCTTGCCGCCCTGGGCGACGGCCCGCAGCCGCTGCTCGGCCGCGTCGCGCACCGGGTCCGTGGCCACCACCAGGAGTTCGTCGCCGTTCCGGAGCACGGTCGTGGGGCCCGGTACGAAGGATTTGCCGTCGCGCACGATCAGGGTGACGGCGGACCCCGTGGGCAGCCGCAGCTCGCTGATCTCGACGCCGTGGAGGCGGGAGCCCTCGGGCACGGGCACCGAGAGCAGATGGCCCCGCAGGCGCTCCAGGGGCGCCGACTCGATACCCAGGTCGGAGGCCTCCGCGCCCTTGCCGATGCCGAGGAGGCGGGCCAGGCCGGGCAGGGTGGGCCCCTGCACCAGGGTGTAGACGACGACGAGCACGAAGACGATGTTGAAGATCTCCTCGTTGTTGTCGACGCCGTTCACCATCGGGATCGTGGCGAGAATGATGGGCACGGCGCCGCGTAGCCCGGCCCAGGACATCAGTGCCTTCTCCTGCCAGGGCATCCGGAACGGCAGCAGACCCACCACGACGGACAGTGGCCGGGCGACCGCGGTCAGGACGAGCCCGATGAGGACCGCGGGCCAGATGTCGTCGAGCAGCCGGTGCGGTGTGACCAGCAGGCCGAGCAGGACGAACATGCCGATCTGGGCGATCCAGCCGACGCCTTCGGCGAAGCCGCGGGTGGCCGCCCAGTGCGGCAGCTTGGCGTTGCCGAGCACCATGGAGGCCAGGTACACGGCGAGGAATCCGCTGCCGTGGGCGATGGCCCCGGCGGCGTAGGCGGCGACGGCGATGGCCATCACCGCGATCGGATAGAGACCCGATGCGGGCAGCGCCACGTGCCGCAGCCCGTACGCGCCGAGCCAGCCCACCGCGAGCCCGATGGCCGCGCCGATGGCCAGCTCCAGGGCTATCTCCCCGACCAGGACGTACCAGTGGTGCACCGGTCCCGCGGTGGAGAAGGCGACGACGAGGATCACCACCGGGGCGTCGTTGAACCCCGACTCCGCCTCCAGGACCCCGCTGATCCGGGACGGCAGCGGCACCCTGCGCAGCACCGAGAAGACGGCCGCCGCGTCCGTCGAGGACACCACCGCGCCGATGATGAGGGCCTGCCGCCACTCGAGCCCGACCAGGTAGTGCGCTCCGGCGGCGGTCACGCCGACGCTGACCGCGACGCCGACGAGGGCGAGACAGGCCGCGGCGGGCAGCGCGGGCTTGATCTCTTTCCACTTGGTGCCGAGACCGCCCTCGGCCAGGATCACGACCAGCGCCGCGTAACCGATGACCTGGGTGAGCTGGGCGTTGTTGAAGGTGACGTTGCCTATGCCGTCCTGGCCCATGGCGACGCCGATGCCCAGGTAGAGCAGCAGGCTCGGCAGCCCGCTGCGCGAGGACAGGCGCACCGCGACGACCGCGACGAGCAGGACGAGTGAGCTGATGAGCAGAAGCTGGTTGAGGTCGTGGACAGACAGGGGCTGATCCTTCCGTCGTGCGAGCCATGATACTTCGTTACGTTACCTAAGCTTTAACGCACCCTTGACGCACGCCCCCGTGCTCCGCCCAGCATCTCCGAGCCTGCGTTCGACGCCGGTTTCCGACTCCGCGTCCGGGGCCGTATCGCCCTGCGCCTATGGTTGCTCCAGCACTCCAGGACCCGCACAAGCCCCGCCCTGCCGCTCGCGAAGGACAGCAAGGACAGCGATGCCCTCCAACACCAACGCCTCTTCCGGTCGCAAGTCCGGTAGGAAGAAGGGGCGCCGAGCCCGACTGATCGTGATCGTCCTGGTCCTGGCCGTCGTAGGAGGCATCGGCTTCGGCGCGTACTGGAGCATCAGCACCGTCCGCGCCTCCTTCCCGCAGACCAAGGGCTCCATCGACCTCAAGGGCCTCTCGGGCACGGTCGAGGTCAAGCGCGACGGCAACGGCATTCCGCAGCTCTACGCCGAGTCCGACGAGGACCTGTTCATGGCGCAGGGCTTCGTGCAGGCCCAGGACCGCTTCTGGGAGATGGACGTACGCCGCCATATGACCTCCGGCAAGCTCTCCGAGATGTTCGGCAAGAGCCAGGTCAAGACCGATGAGTTCCTGCGCACTCTCGGTTGGCACCGCGTGGCCAAGAAGGAGTACGACTCCAAGCTCTCGCCGAAGACGAAGAAGTACCTCCAGGCTTACGCCAAGGGGGTCAACGCCTACCTCGACGGCAAGGAGGGCAAGGAGATCTCCGTGGAGTACGCGGCGCTCTCCTTCGAGAACGACTACAAGCCGCAGCGGTGGACGCCGGTCGACTCGATCGCCTGGCTCAAGGCCATGGCCTGGGACCTGCGCGGCAACATGCAGGACGAGATCGACCGCGCCCTGATGACGAGCCGCCTCGGCCCGTCCCAGATCAAGGACCTCTACCCGGAGTACCCCTTCGACCTGCACAAGCCCATCGTGCAGGAGGGCCGCTACAACGAGGTGACCGAGAAGTTCGACGGCGACGACTCGACGGGCGGGGACGCGGGCACGGGTACCGGTACCGGTACGGGGACCGGTACGGGCACAGGGACCGGTACGGGGACGGGCATCGGTACGGGCACAGGGACCGGCACCGGTACGGGCACAGGGACCGGCACCGGCACGGGCACCGGAACCGGCACCGCGGGCGCCGGCAACGGCCTGCAGTCCCAGCTCTCCGGCCTCTCCGACGTCCTCGACAAGATCCCGGACGCGGGCCTCGGCTCGAACGGCAACGGCATCGGGTCCAACTCCTGGGTGGTCGCCGGGGCGCACACCATCACCGGCAAGCCGCTCCTCGCCAACGACCCGCACCTCGCGCCGCAGCTGCCCTCCGTCTGGTACCAGATGGGTCTGCACTGCAAGTCGGTGTCGGCCAAGTGCCAGTACGACGTCAGCGGCTACACCTTCTCCGGCCTGCCCGGCGTGGTCATCGGCCACAACAAGGACATCGCCTGGGGCATGACGAACCTGGGTGCCGACGTCACCGACCTGTACCTGGAGAAGTTCACCGCCGACGGCTACCAGTACGGCGGCAAGGTCGTGCCCTTCAAGTCCCGCGAGGAGAAGATCAAGGTCGCGGGCGGCAAGACCAAGACGATCACGGTCCGGGAGACGAACAACGGCCCGCTGATCTCCGACCGCGACGACGAACTGGTCGAGGTCGGCAAGAAGGCCCAGGTCGACGCGTCCGCGCCGGACCGCGGCGACGGCTACGGCATCGCCCTGCGCTGGACCGCCCTGGAGCCCGGCAAGTCCATGGACGCCGTCTTCGAGCTGAACAAGGCCAAGGACTTCAAGGACTTCCGCAAGGCCGCCGCCGACTTCGAGGTGCCCTCGCAGAACCTGATCTACGCCGACACCGAGGGCAACATCGGCTACCAGGCGCCCGGCAGGATCCCCACCCGCGGCAAGGGCGACGGCTCGCTGCCCGCGCCCGGCTGGGACCCCGACTACCGCTGGGGCGACCCGATCCCGCAGGACGCGCTGCCGTACGAGTACAACCCCAAGCGCGGCTACATCGTCACCGCCAACCAGGCCGTGATCGACGACGACGGGGGCAAGAAGTACCCGTACAAGCTCACCTCCGACTGGGGCTACGGGGCGCGCAGCCAGCGCATCGAGGACCTCATCAAGTCCAAGACGAAGAACGGCGGCAAGATCTCCACGGAGGACATGCGGCTGATGCAGACGGACAACAGCAGCGAGATCGCCCGGCTGCTCGTGCCCAAGCTGCTCAAGATCGACATCGGTGACAAGCACGTCCGTGAGGCCCAGAAGCTCCTGGAGGGCTGGGACTACACCCAGGACGCCGATTCGGCCGCCGCCGCGTACTTCAACGCCGTCTGGCGCAGCATCCTGCAGCTCGCCATCGGCAACAAGCTGCCCAAGGAGCTGCGCGTCAAGGGCCAGTGCCTGTCCGTCGAGCCGACGGGCAACACCCGCCCGGCCGACGAGGAGAACCGGGTCCGCGAGTGCGGCGAGCGCGACGCGGACTCCGCCCAGCCCGACGGCGGCGACCGCTACTTCGAGGTCATCCGTAAGATCCTCGACGACCAGGACAACGACTGGTGGAAGACGCCGGGCACGCGCCTCGACAAGGAGACCAAGAACCGCGACCAGCTGTTCGCGCGGGCCATGGAGGACGCCCGCTGGGACCTGACGGCCAAGCTCGGCAAGGACATCGACACCTGGAGCTGGGGGCGTCTGCACACCCTCACGCTGAAGAACCAGACGCTCGGCACCGAGGGACCCGGCTGGCTCCAGTGGGTGCTCAACCGCGGCCCCTGGAAGCTCGGCGGCGGCGAGGCCACGGTCAACGCCACCGGCTGGAACGCGGCCGGCGGGTACGGAGTGATCTGGGTGCCCTCGATGCGGATGGTCGTGAACCTGAAGGACCTCGACAAGTCCCGCTGGATCAACCTCACCGGCGCCTCCGGACACGCCTACAGCGACCACTACACCGACCAGACCAGCAAGTGGATCAAGGGCGAACTGCTGCCGTGGGCCTACTCCGAGAAGGCCGTCGAGGACAGCACGGACGACACCCTGGTGCTCAAGCCCTGACGGGCGCCCGCCGCGAGCCCCACCGGGGCAGGTGACACGGAAAGGGCCCTCCACGCGCGCGTGGAGGGCCCTTTCGCCGCACAAAAGGCGCGTGCCGCCTCATGTGAAGCGGCGCACCGCCGACGGCGTCACCACGGCGTGCACCGGCCGGTCGTGCGCCTCCCCGGGGACGTGCGCGACCACTTCGGAGTCGTACAGGAGCACCACCAGGGCGGGGGAGAGCGCCGCGCGCTCCAGCCGGGCGAGCACCCGGTCGTACGACCCGCCGCCGCGGCCGAGCCGCGTCCCGTGCGCGTCCACCGCGAGCCCCGGGAGCAGCACGGCGTCGGCCTCCAGGACGGTGTCGGGTCCCAGGCGCGTGCCCGCCGGCTCCAACAGCGTCATCTTTCCCGCGTGTTGGACGGGGGCGAGGGAGTCAGGGCCGTCGTACGCGGCCCAGTCCAGGTCGTTGTCCGGGAGCAGGACGGGCAGCAGGACACGTGTCCCGCGCGCGTGGAGGCTGTCCAGGAGGGCACGGGTGCCGGGTTCGGTGCCTACGGAGACGTATGCCGCGACCGTGCGGGCGCCGGAGAGTTCGGGCAACTCCAGGGCGCGCTCGGCGAGGGCGGCGGCAGCCTTCTGCGCGTCACCGGGCGTCAACCCACGTCTTACCGTGAGGATCTCCGCGCGCAACGCGCGCTTGTTTCCCTTGCCCGGGCCGGGTTGATCCATGGTGAACTCACATATCCTTCCTATTGTGCGCACATGTGGGCCTATATTCCGGAACCACAGATTCCACACATAGGCACCGGTTAAGGTAACGCTCATGACTGAGTCTCCCCCCAAGATCACCAAGGCTGTCATCCCAGCAGCGGGACTTGGCACTCGCTTCCTGCCCGCCACGAAGGCGACGCCCAAGGAGATGCTGCCGGTCGTCGACAAGCCGGCGATCCAGTACGTGGTCGAAGAGGCGGTCGCCGCCGGCCTGGACGACGTCCTCATGATCACGGGCCGCAACAAGCGCCCCCTGGAGGACCACTTCGACCGCAACTACGAGCTGGAGTCGGCCCTGGAGAAGAAGGGCGACGAGTCCCGGCTCGCGAAGGTCCAGGAGTCCAGCGACCTGGCGACCATGCACTACGTCCGCCAGGGCGACCCCAGAGGACTCGGTCACGCCGTCCTGTGCGCCGCCCCCCACGTCGGCAGGGAGCCCTTCGCCGTCCTCCTCGGTGACGACCTGATCGACCCGCGCGACCCGCTGCTCGCCCGCATGGTCGAGATCCAGGAGCGGCACGGGGGCAGCGTCATCGCGCTCATGGAGGTCGCGCCCGAGCAGATCCACCTCTACGGCTGCGCGGCGGTCGAGCCCACCGCCGACGGCGACGTCGTGAAGGTGACCGACCTGGTCGAGAAGCCGGAGGCGGCGGACGCCCCGTCGAACTACGCGATCATCGGCCGCTATGTCCTCGACCCCCACGTCTTCGACATACTGCGCAAGACCGAGCCGGGCCGCGGCGGCGAGATCCAGCTCACCGACGCGCTCCAGCAGCTCGCGGCCGACGAGAAGATCGGCGGCCCGGTGCACGGCGTGGTCTTCAAGGGCCGCCGCTATGACACCGGCGATCGCGGCGACTACTTGCGTGCCATTGTCAGACTCGCGTGCGAACGTGAAGACCTGGGCCCGGACTTCAAGGCCTGGCTTCGCAGTTACGTCACCGAGGAGATGTAGCACTTGAGCAGCAGTGGCACGACGACGCACCACACCGCGGGACGGGACCGGCTCTGGTCGGTGGACGAGCATCTGGACGACGTCCTCGCCACCGTCCGCCCCCTGGAGCCCATCGAGCTCCAGCTCCTCGACGCCCAGGGCTGCGTCCTGATCGAGGACGTCACGGTGCCCGTCTCGCTGCCGCCGTTCGACAACAGCTCCATGGACGGGTACGCGGTGCGGGTGGCCGACGTCGCGGGCGCGAGCGAGGAGTTCCCCGCCGTCCTCACGGTCATCGGGGACGTCGCCGCGGGCCAGGGCGAGCAGCCCACCGTCGGCCCCGGCGAGGCCGCCCGCATCATGACCGGTGCCCCGCTGCCCCCCGGCGCCGAGGCCGTCGTGCCCGTGGAGTGGACCGACGGCGGGCTCGGCCAGGGCCCCGTCACCGGCATGCGTGCCCACAGCGCGGCCCCCGAGGGCGCCTCCGGCGAGGTCCGGGTGCACCGCCCCGCCGAGGCACGCGCCCATGTGCGCGCACGGGGCAGCGACGTCCGCGCGGGGGACCGCGCCCTCACCGCGGGCACGGTCCTCGGCGCCCCGCAGATCGCCCTGCTCGCCGCGATCGGCCGGGGCACGGTCAAGGTCCGCCCGCGCCCGCGCGTGGTCGTCCTGTCCACCGGCAGCGAACTGGTCCAGCCCGGCGAGGAGTTGGCCGACGGCCAGATCTACGACTCCAACAGCTTCGCCCTCACCGCCGCCGCCCGCGAGGCCGGAGCCATCGCCTACCGCGTCGGCGCGGTCACCGACGACGCCGAGATCCTGCGCTCCACCATCGAGGACCAGCTGATCCGCGCCGACCTGCTCGTCACCACGGGCGGCGTCAGCGTGGGGGCGTACGACGTCGTCAAGGAGGCGCTCGACTCCATCGGGGACCCGGACGACGAGGAGGGCCTGGGCGCGGGCGGTGGTGTGGAGTTCCGCAAGCTCGCCATGCAGCCGGGCAAGCCGCAGGGGTTCGGCACCATCGGCCCCGACCACACCCCGCTGCTCGCCCTGCCGGGCAACCCCGTGTCGTCGTACGTCTCCTTCGAGATGTTCGTACGGCCCGCCGTGCGCGCCCTGATGGGCCTGCCGGACGTCCACCGGCCCACCGTCCGCGCCCGCCTCACCGCCGACAAGGCGCTGACCTCGCCCGCCGGGCGGCGGCAGTTCCTGCGCGGACGCCATGACGCGGACGCGGGCACGGTGACGCCGGTCGGCGGCTCCGGGTCGCATCTGATCGCCGCCCTCGCCCACGCGGACGCCCTGATCGTCGTCCCCGAGGACACCACGTCCGTGGAGCCGGGCACGGACGTCGACGTGGTGCTGCTCGGCTGACGGGCCCCGTGTCCGGGCGGGCGCGCGGCTCGGGCCGCGCGCCACCGGGGCGGTACTGTGTCGCGCACAGCAGGCCCGCGCACCGCACCGCGCGGGGCCCGGACCGGGAGCGCCACAGCACATGAGCACGCAGCAGCGACTGACGCACATCGACGAGGCGGGCGCCGCCCGCATGGTCGACGTATCCGAGAAGGACGTGACCGCCCGCACCGCCCGCGCCAGCGGCCGCGTCCTGGTCTCGCCCCGCGTGATCGAGCTGCTGCGGGCGGACTCACCGGAAGAGGGCCTGCCCAAGGGTGACGCCCTCGCGACGGCCCGGATCGCGGGCATCATGGGCGCCAAGCGCACCCCCGACCTGATCCCGCTGTGCCATCCGCTGGCCGTCTCCGGAGTGAAGGTCGACCTGAGCGTCGCCGACGACGCCGTGGAGATCCTGGCCACCGTGAAGACGACCGACCGCACCGGCGTCGAGATGGAGGCCCTCACCGCGGTCGCCGTCGCCGCCCTCACCGTCATCGACATGGTCAAGGCCGTCGACAAGGGCGCCGTCATCACGGACGTGCGGGTCGAGGAGAAGACGGGCGGCAAGTCCGGCGACTGGAACCGGCGGGGAGCGGGGGCATGACGGGCCGCGCGCCCGCCGACGCCGGGGCGACGGCCGAGGGGAGCGAGGGCATGACGTACCGGGCACTCGTCGTCACCGCCTCCAACCGCGCTGCCGCGGGCGTCTACGCCGACAAGGGCGGCCCGATCCTCGCCGAAGGGCTCGCCGCCCTCGGCTTCGCCGTCGAAGGGCCGCTCGTGGTGCCGGACGGCGACCCCGTCGAGCGGGCCCTGCGCGAGGGCGTGGCCGCCGGGTACGACGTCATCCTCACCACCGGCGGCACCGGCATCTCGCCCACCGACGCCACCCCCGAGGCGACCCGCCGCGTCCTCGACCACGAGGTCCCCGGCATCCCCGAGGCGATCCGCGCGTACGGCCGCGAGAAGGTGCCCACCGCCGTGCTCTCCCGGGGCCTCGCCGGGGTCGCGAGGCGCACGCTGATCGTGAACCTGCCGGGTTCGAGCGGCGGCGTGCGCGACGGAATGGCCGTCCTGACACCTCTGTTGATCCACGCCGTCGACCAGCTGCGCGGCGGCGACCATCCGAGAACCGACGGGGGTGCGAGCTGAACAGCCCCAGCTGGCCCGTCGAGCTGACGGACGGCGACGTCGTCCTGCGGCCGATAAAACTGCGCGACCAGCGCGCCTGGCGCGAGGTCAACCGGCGCAACCGCGACTGGCTGCGCCCCTGGGAGGCGACGATCCCGCCGCCCACCCCCAGCGGCCCCGTCGCCCACCGCCCCACCTACCGGCAGATGGTCAGGCACCTGCGCGCCGAGGCGAACGCGGGCCGCATGCTGCCGTTCGTCATCGAGTTCCAGGGCCGCCTCGTCGGGCAGTTGACGATCGCCGGCATCACCTGGGGGTCGATGTGCTCGGCCCACGTGGGCTACTGGGTCGACGAGTCGGTCGCCGGGCGCGGGGTGATGCCGACCGCCGTGGCGCTCGCCGTCGACCACTGCTTCCGCACCGTCGGGCTGCACCGCATCGAGGTCTGCATTCGGCCCGAGAACGCGCCGAGCCGCCGGGTCGTGGAGAAACTGGGCTTCCGCGAGGAGGGGCTGCGGCCCCGCTATCTCCACATCGACGGGGCCTGGCGCGACCACCTGGTGTTCGCGCTCACCGTGGAAGAGGTGCCCGAGGGACTGCTGCGGCGCTGGCAGCAGGCGCGTCCGCAGAACACCGCGTGACACCGTGTGATGTCGTCCGCAGCGTGGAGAACGGGCGCCTGACGGACCGTCGCGCCCCTGGTGCGGCACAATGCTGCCACTCTCATAAATGAAATACCTGTTCGAAATTGATCGGTGAGTGACCGTTAAATTCGGGGCTTCGTCGGCCTGTTGATCGCATCAGTCACAAAAAAAGTTCGAGATATCAGCCAGATCGTGCGACACACCGGCTCAATTGGCGGATGGCCTCGACAAAACCCCTCTACCGTGTGAGGCGTGAGCAGCAGCGGCCTCATCTACGCAGTCATCGTCGGGGCCTGGGCCGCCTACTTGGTGCCGATGTGGCTCCGTAGGCAGGACGAGCTCAACGAAGCCCGTCCGACGGAACGCTTCAGCACCGCCATCCGGCTGCTGTCCGGACGGGCGGGAATGGAGCGCCGGTACGCCAAGGACCTGCAAGCGCGCTCGCCTGAGGAGGAGTCGCGCAGCGACCCGGACGCCGTGACCGACTCGGTCGACGTCCGGGCCTTCGCCGTGCCTCCGGGGCAGGAACGCGAGGGGCGCGCCACGGACTCCCGCGGCCGTGCCCCGGCCGCCCGGCCCAAGCCCCGCACGTCCGCCGCCGAACAGGCGCCGCACGGCGCCCAGGCGCGCGCCGGCGCGCGCCCGGCCGCCAAGCCGGGGCCCGGGCAGGGGCCCGGGACGGTCGGGGGCTCCGGCGCGGAGCGGGGCCAGGGCCAGCCGTACGGACAGGGTCAGCCGCACGGGCAGGGTCAGCCGCACGGGCAGGGTCAGGGGCCGTCCGCCGCCGCCCGGCGTGCCGCCGCTGCCGACGCCGCCGCGCGGGCCCGGCGCACGAAGGTGCTCGCGCGCCGTCGCCGCACCACGGTGATGCTGTTCCTCGCCTTCACCGTCGGCACGATCGTCGCCGCGGTCGGCGGCTTCGCGTTCCTGTGGGCGCCCGCCGTCCCGGCCGCGCTGCTGAGCGCGTACATCGTCTACCTCCGGCGCCAGGAGCGGCGCCGCTTCACGTACACGATGGACCGGCGCCGGGCCGAGGCCGCCGCGCGGCGGCTGCGCGAACGGCAGCCGCGCGGGCGCGAGGCGAGCGCCGAGCCCGCCGCCGAGGAGCCCGCACCAGAGTCGGAGACAGGTCTGTCGGCGCTCGCCGCCGACCGCCGCGCCCTCGTCGAGCAGACCGACCACGCCGAGTGGGTCGACCAGCAGCGCGAGCGTCAGCACGGCCCCGGCCGCGCCGACAGCTGGGACCCGGTCCCGGTGCCGCTGCCGACGTACGTGACGGCGCCGGTCGCCCCGCGCGCCCCCGGCAGCGTCGACCTGGGCGCCCCCGACACCTGGAGCTCGGCCCGGTCGAGCACCGCCGAGCCCGCCGCCGACCGCAGGTCCGCGCCGGGCGCGGCGGCGGCCGAGGCCGCCGAGGCCGCCGAGGAGCAGCGGGCTGACGGCGAGGGCGGCGAGGGCGGAGCCGACGGCGGCCGCAGCGACGCCCGCCGCGCGGCCTCCGCCCGCCGCTCCCGCGAGCGCGGCCGCACCCCGCTGTTCGACCAGTACGACGACAGCGCCGACGGGCGCCCGCGCGCCGCCAACGAGTGACCGGCCTGACCAGCACGGGAACGGATTTCCAAGCACCCGGATGGGGATGCTAGAGTTTCACTCGTTGCAAGGGCCTGTGGCGCAGTCCGGTAGCGCACCTCGTTCGCATCGAGGGGGCCAGGGGTTCAAATCCCCTCAGGTCCACTGCATCGCTCTTCTGGAGTCCGCTCAGGAAGAGTTCACAAGATCCCGTCCGATCTGCTTGATCGGGCGGGATCTTGGCGTTTCCAGAGTCTGTGTCCGAGGTGGCGGGCCTCAGTTGTAGTGCGTCGCCAGTTGTAGTGCGTCGCCATGGACCGGATCGTCGCGGCGATCCGAGCCCGCCGCTCTCACCCGGAGTTTCAGCTCGGCCGCCGGCGTGCCCCGCCTCGCCGTGGACCGGCCCGGCCACCGCGCAGTGGTCGTCGTACCGGGTCGGCAAGCGCACCGGCACCCTCTTCCCGCCGGTCACAGGAAGCTTCGGCCCCACGTCGGTGCCGAAGATCGCGTCCCGGTCGAAATATCGGGCGGGATCTTGTTCGTTGTGCCGTACGTACGTCGGCCAAGCGTCCCGCGTACGTCGGCCATTGACGTGATGACACAAGGAGATCTCCCGGATGTGGAACGGTGACGGACTCGACCTCGACGCCTATCTGGCGCACCTGGGGCACGAGGGGGACCGCTCGCCTTCGCTCGCGACGCTGCGCGCCCTGCACCGGGCCCATGTGCTCTCCGTGCGCTGGGAGAACATCGAGGCCGTGCTGCGCAAGTACCGGCCGCTCGACCTGGAGTCCGTCCAGGCCAAGCTGATCGGCAGCCGTCGCGGCGGGACCTGCTTCGAGCACGTCACCCTCTACGCGGCCGCCCTGGAACGCCTCGGCTTCCGGTTCGTCGTGGTGCAGGGGCGGGTGCAGATGGGCGAGACGAGGATCAGGCCCGAGACGCACGCAGCGGTGATCGTGGAGCTGGACGGGAAGCGCTGGCTCAGTGACGTCGGGTTCGGGGCCAGCCCGCTGGAGCCCATCGAGCTGACCGACGCGACGGACGTGACGGACGGCACCTGGGCGTACCGGCTGCGGCGGCAGGAGGTCACGCCCGGCGCCGACGGGTGGGCGCTGTACCAGCCCGCGGGCAAGGGCCAGACCGACAACTCCGGCGACGGCTGGATGGTCCGGCACACCTTCACGCTCCACCCGCAGTACCCCACCGACCTGCGCGTCACCAACCACTTCGGGGCCAGCAGCCGCCACTCGGCCTTCAGCGACCGCGTCTTCGTGCAGCGCCTGCACCCCGACCGGCTGCACCTCTTGGACAACCGGCGGCTGACCACGGTCACGCCGGGGCGGCCGGGCCCGTCGGAGAGCCGGGAGCTCGCACCGCACGAGGTGCCCGGCGTGCTCGCCGAGGTCTTCGGGATCGAGCTGTCGGCGGAGGACGTCGAGCTGCTGCTGCCCAAGCTGGTCTGAGGCGGCCGCCCCGGCCGTCACCCCCGGGGGTACGTCACTCCGGAAGTACGTCACTCCGGGAGTACGGCGAGAGTCAGGCCGCGCAGCCGGGACGGGGCCGAGACGACCTCGTACGACGTGATCCTGCCCGACCGCACCGTGAGGGTGAGGGCGAGCAGGAGGCGGCCGCGCGGGGCCACGACGATGCCGGGGGCGCCGTCGAGCAGGAGCACGGCCGCGTGCCGGGCGTTGCGGGCGAGCAGGACCGTCTCGCGGGCCACGGCGTCGGCGCCGTGGAGCTCGGTGGCGGCGCCCGGCGGGAGGGCCGCCGGGTCGGCGCGGCGGACGACGTCCGGGGCGAGGACGGTCAGGAGGGCGTCGATGTCGCCGCCGCGGGCCGCGGCGAGGAAGGCCTCGACGGCCCGCCGGTGTCCGGTGGGGGCCGTGTCCGGGACGTCCGGGGTGCCGCGCACCTTGGCGCGGGCGCGGCTCGCCAGCTTCTTCGTGGCCGTGGGCGAGCGCTCCACGATGGCCGCGATCCGGTCGAAGGGCACGGCGAAGGAGTCGTGCAGCACGAAGGCGACCCGCTCGGCCGGGCCCAGGGTGGCGAGGACCACGAGCAGGGCGCGGCCCACCGACTCGATCAGGAGCGCCTCCTCCTCGGGGGTGTGCGCCTCGGCGGCGGCGATGTGGTCGGGGACGCGGCCGCCGACGAAGTCCTCCCTGCGCGTCCCGCGGGTGCGGAGCATGTCCAGGCAGACGCGGGAGACGACGGTCGTCAGCCAGGCGGGCAGGTTCTCCACCGGCTCGGGGCGACCGGCGGCCGGATCGGGGCGACCGGCGGCCGGATCGGGGTCACCGTGGGCCGGGCCGGGGCGCTCGGAGGTGCGGGCGGCCGTGCGGCTCAGGCGCAGCCAGGTCTCCTGCACCGCGTCGTCCGCCTCGTGCAGCGAGCCGAGCATGCGGTAGGCGATGCTCCGCAGCTGCCCGCGCTGCGCCTCGAAGCGGTCCGCGAGGCCGGTCTGCTCGTCCATCGGTCACCTTTCCCCGGCTTGCTCCGTCACCTCCATGACGAACCGGACCACGGGGATGTGACAGGAGATGAGTCGACGTGAGCGACATGGGTGACGTCAGGGCGGGGCTGCTGCATCTGGACTCCAGTGCCGACCGGCGCGGGGGGTCCGTGACGCGGACGCTGACCGGGCTGTTCGCGCGGAGCTGGCGGGAGCGGTACGGGGACGCCGGATACCGCTACCGGGACCTGGCCGCCGAGCCGGTGCCCCTGGTGGGGCCCGGCTACGTCGCGCTCGGGACGCGCACGGAACGGCAGGGCGCCGTACCGCTCGCGAAGGTGGCCGCGCTGGCCGAGGGCGCCGACGAGGAGCGGGAGTGGGCGCTGACGCTGCCGCTGGTCGAGGAGGTGCGGGCGGCGGGGACCGTGCTGATCGGGGTCCCCATGTACAACTTCGGGGTGCCCGCGGCGCTGAAGGCGTGGATCGACCGGGTGTCGTTCCCGGGGGTGTACACCGACCCGGACAGCGGGCGGCCGCTGCTCGGCGGGACGCGGGTCGTCGTGGTCGCCGCGTGCGGCGGTGGCTACGGGCCGGGGACGCCGCGCGAGGACTGCGACTTCCAGGTGCCCTACTTGCGGTCGTTCTTCGGTGCCCTCGGGGTGGCCGACGAGGAGCTGCACGTCGTGCGGGCCGAGCTGACGCGGGCCGGGGACATTCCCGCGCTCGCCCCGTTCAAGGACCTCGCGGCGGACTCGCTGGCGGCGGCGCGGGCGGCGGTCGCCGAGCTCGCCGTACGCCCTTACGGCGGGCGTCCGGCCGCTCTCCACATGTGAGGAATGTCCTGATCGATACATTTGAGGCATGTGGAGCAGCCTCGGCGGCCCCGTCAGGGCCGTCGCCGCCGTCTGCGGCACGGCCCTGACGGCCGCGGTCGCCGGTGGCTGCGCCGAGCACGGCGGCCTGTACGTCGAGGGGCCCGCGCTGCGGCCCTCGCGGATCAGCGGGCCCGTCTACGTCGCCGACGCGCTCGGCTCGCCGCTGCAGAAACCGGCCGTCATCGGGCTCACCGACGACGTCGCGATGTCCTCGCTGCGCTGGAAGGACTGGGGCGGACCCACCGCGCGCGCCACCGGGAAGCTGAGCGGCACCTGGTGTCTGCCCGGGTGCTCGCGGGAGCCGTACGCCGCGACCCTGACGCTCAGCGGGGTGGAGCGGCAGGACGAGGCCGCGTACGCCTACCGGCGGGCGACCGTCGAACCGGCCCGGCCCGAGGTGCTGCCGCCCGCCGCGGTGAACGTGCAGTTCCAGGGGATCCGCCTGATGGTGCCCGAGTTCTGAGCCGCCATGGGGCTGCGGACGAAGATCGGGATCGCCATCGCGGGCACGGCCGCCGTGGTGTCGGTCGTGATCGGTCTCCTCGTGCACCACCGGACGGTCGAGGCGCAGTACGCGAGCGCCCGCAGCCAGGCCAGGGACCGGTTGCAGACCGCCGTGCAGGACCACGCCGCGGGGATCGACAGCGACCGCACCCTGATCGACCCGCCCGACCTGCCGAAGCCGCTCGCCGACGCCGTGCGGCAGGGGCACTGGGGCAGCTATCTCGACTGGGGCGGGAAGGTGCCGCAGATGTGGGCGGCCAGCGTGTACCGCGACGAGGTCGTCGCCCTGAAGCGGCCCTACGAGCGCGAGGCCGAGACCGTCCGCGGCCTCGACCGGGTGCTGTGGATCTCCGGCGCCATCGGGACGGCCCTCGCCTGCGTCGCCGGGCTCGTCGTCGCGACCCGGCTCGGGCGGCGCCTCACCGCGTCCGCGGACACCGCGCAGCGCATCGCCGACGGGGATCTGGCCGCGCGCCTGCCGCTGCGCGGCCAGGACGAGATCACCAAGCTGGCCGCCGCCGTGAACACCATGGCGGACGCGCTCGCCGGGCGGCTGCGGGCCGAGCGCGAGGTCACCGCCAACATCGCCCACGAGCTGCGCACTCCGGTCGCGGGGATGGTCACCGCCGCCGGGCTGCTTCCGCCCGGGCGCCCCACCGAGCTGGTGCGGGAGTCCGCCGCGCGGTTGCGGGAGCTGGTCGACGACGTGATCGAGGTGGCTCGGCTCGACGGCGCGGGGGAGGAGGTGCGGGCCGAGGTGCGCGGGGTGACGGAGGTGGTGCGGCGGGCCGTCGCGGGGGTCCGGGGGGCTGCCGGGGGTGGCGGCGCGGGCGGGGTGCGGGTGGAGGTGGTGCGGGACGTGTCCGTCGAGACCGATCCCCGGCGGGTGGAGCGGATTCTCGTCAACCTGGTCACCAACGCGCTGCGGCACGGGCGGGCGCCGGTGGTGGTGGAGGTCGACGGGGGTGTGGTGCGGGTGCGGGACGCCGGGGGCGGGTTCCCGCGGGGGTTGCTCGCGGGTGGGCCGCAGCGGTTCCGCACGGGGGCGGAGGGGACCGGTCTCGGGCTCGGGCTCACCATCGCGGTGGGGCAGGCGCGGGTGCTGGGGGCGTCGTTGCGGTTCGCCAATCCGGCGGGGGGCGGGGCCCTCGCCGAGCTGGATCTCACGGGGGCCGTGGTGCGGGACGGCGCCGGTTAGCTAGCGCAGCGGCTTGGCGAAGCAGCGGCTCAGGGGGCTGTCGCGGTAGTGGCCGAACTTGGGGCAGGGTTCGTAGGCGGTGGAGGTGTAGAGGGCGATGGCCTCGGGCTGCTTGGTGCCGGTTTCGAGGACCATGCGGATGCGGCCCGCCTCGCGGGCGTCGGTCTCCAGGGCGGCGAGGATGCGGCGGGCGAGGCCGAGGCCCCGGGCCTCCGGGGTGACGTACATGCGCTTGATCTCGGCGTCCCCGTCGGAGTACCCCTCGCCGTTCTGGTCCATCGCGCGCCAGCCGCCCGTGGCGAGCGGGGTGCCCGCGTCGTCGTACGCGATCAGGTACAGGCCGTACGGCGGCTTGAACATGGCCGCGTCCAGCGGCGTCGCGTCGCCCTCGTCGCCGTAGCGCTCGGCGTACTCGAGCTGGACGCGGTCGTTGAGCTTGACGGCGTCCGGGTGGTCGAAGGCGACGGGCTGTATGTTCATGCTCTCCATCGTACTTCTATGCAGGCCGCGGGGGCGGCGGCGGATTCCGGGCGCCTACCAGTGTGCCGGTATCGTGCCGGGATGCTCACAGTGACCAGCGTGAATGTGAACGGCCTGCGTGCCGCCGCCAAGAAGGGCTTCGTGGAGTGGCTCGCCGGGACCGGCGCGGACGTGCTGTGCCTGCAGGAGGTGCGGGCCGAGCCGCAGCAGCTCCCGGAGGAGGTCAGGGACCCGGAGGGCTGGTACGTCACGCACGCCCCGGCCGCCGCGAAGGGCCGCGCGGGGGTGTCGCTGTACACGCGCCGCGAGCCGGAGCGGGTGCGGGTGGGCTTCGGGTCCGAGGAGTTCGACGGCAGCGGGCGGTACGTGGAGGCCGACCTGCCGGGCGTCACGGTCGCGAGCCTGTACCTGCCCTCGGGCGAGGTCGGCACCGAGCGGCAGGACGAGAAGGTCCGGTTCATGGCCGAGTTCCTCCTGTATCTGAAGGACCTCAAGGAGCGGGCCGCCGCCGACGGGCGCGAGGTCCTGGTCTGCGGCGACTGGAACATCGCCCACCAGGAGGCCGACCTCAGGAACTGGAAGGGCAACAAGAAGAACTCCGGCTTCCTGCCCGAGGAGCGGGCCTGGATGGGCGAGGTCTTCGAGGACTTCGGCGTCGACGTGATGCGCGCGCTGCACCCGGACGTCGAGGGCCCCTACTCCTGGTGGTCCTACCGCGGCCGCGCCTTCGACAACGACACCGGCTGGCGCATCGACTACCACGTGGCGACGCCGGGCCTCGCCGGCCGCGCCGTCAAGGGGTACGTGGAGCGGGCCGCCACGCACGCCGAGCGCTGGTCGGACCACGCGCCGGTGACGGTCGTCTACGAGTAGGCCGGTCGAGCGGACCGGTCGAGCGGGCCGGCGTACGGCCGGCCGGGAGCGGGCCGGCCCGCTCCCGGCCGCGAGGGGGACGACCGGCGACCGGTGGGCGAAGTCGCGGCCAAAAGTCCGGCGGGGGGCTGTCCGGCCGCCGCGTGGCGTGACAGATTGCGGTCGCGCTCATCGTTCATGATGGGCGCGCCAACTGTCGCTCGTGCGGGGGTGCTTCATGTCCGCTGGTCCTTCCGGAGGTCTTTCCAGACGCGGGCTCCTGACCGGTGCCGCGGGCACGGTGGCGGGCGCGGGGCTCGCGGGGGTGCTGCCCGCGGCGTACGCGGCCTCCCCGTCAGCCGCGTCGCCCCCGTACGCCACCGGCCCCGGCGTGCCCCCGGGCACCCCGCCCGTCCTCGTCACCGAGCAGGCGAGCAAGAGGCTCCTCGTGCTCGACCCGCGCCGCCGCGTCTGGGACCCGGCGGCCGAACCGGCCGTCGTGCGCTGGCAGTTCTCGCCCCTCGGTGACCCCCGCTACCGGGACCTCCGGCCGGAGGCGAGCTGGGTGTACCCGTGCGAGGCGAAGGTGCGCGTGCACCGCAAGCGGACCCTCGTCCTGACCACGGCGTCGTTCGGGTTCGTGGCCGCCGTCGAGTACCCGAACGGGCGGCGCTACTGGGGCGCGGCGCTCGGCCCCGGCGACGACCTGTTCAACCCGCACAGCGCGGAGATCCTGCCGGACGGCAACGTGGCGGTGGCGTGCAGCTCCGGCGCGCTCGTGCGCCTCTACGCCGCCTCGCTCGGCCCCGACGCCACGCGGTACGCCGAGGACCGCCTGAAGGGCGCGCACGGGCTGCACTGGGACCGCGCCCGGCGGGTGCTGTGGGCGCTCGGCGACGACGACCTGGTGGCGTACGCGGTCGGCGGCACCTCCGCGCGGCCCACGCTGACGCGGACGTCCGTGACCCCGCTGCCGGTCGCCGTGCCCGGAAGGACCGCGGGCGGGCACGACCTGTTCCCCGTCGCGGGGCGGCCGGGGCGGCTGTGGGTGACGACCAACGCGGCCGTGTTCCAGTACGACCAGCGCCACGGCACCTTCGTCCGCGACTACCCGGGGCACGAGCTGATCGACCGGGCGTCGGTGAAGGCCGTCGGCAACGACCCGCGTACCGGGCAGGTCCTCAGCACCGTGCCGGAGAAGGGCCTCGAAGAGACCTGGTGGACCACGAAGGTCGGCGTGCACCGGCCCACGGGAACGTACACGCTGGTCAACGGGGGGATCTACAAGGCGCGTTGGTGGCTGCCGCGCTGAGCTCAGGGGTGCGCTGAGCCCAGGGGTGCGCTGGGCCCAGGAGTGCGCTGAGCCCAGGAGTGCGCTGAGCCGCGCCGAGCCCGAGGCCGCCCGAGTCCCGGCCCGCCGGGGCGGCCTAGCCCTGCTCCGGCTTCTCGTCCGCGAGGCGCCGGTCCAGCGCCAGCGAGAGCTCCGCCTCCACCACCGCCTTGGCGACCGGGCGCAGCATCTCGGCGCTGACGTCCGCGTCGTCGGGGGCGTGCGTGCGGACGACCGTCAGGAACAACTCGGCGAGCGCGTCGGTGTGTTCACGCACGCGCTGGCCCGCCTCCAGGACCGCGGCGAGCGGGATGCCCTTGCGCACCAGGGTGGTCGAGGCGTCCAGGAGGCGGCGGCTGATGTGGACGATCTCGTCGCCGTCGGTGCCGAGATAGCCGAGGTCGAGCGCCGCCGACAGGTTCTCCGGGGTGACCTCGCCCGCGAAGCGGTCGGCCAGCTCCTCGGGGGTGAGGCGGACCGGGGTCTCCTCCGACGGGCCGTCCATGCCGAGGAGTTCGGCGACGTCGCGGCCCTGCTCGAAGGCCTCGGCCAGCTCCGCGATGCCGTTCAGGGTGTGGCCGCGCTCCAGGAGGGCGGCGATGGTGCGCAGGCGGGCCAGGTGGTGCTCGTCGTACCAGGCGATGCGGCCCTCGCGGCGCGGTGGCGGGATCAGCCCGCGCTCGCGGTAGAAGCGGACGGTGCGCACGGTGATGCCGGCCTCCTTGGCCAGCTCCTCCATGCGGAACTCGCGTACGTCCGCCGCCTCTGCCGGGTCTCCCGTGTGATCTGCCACGTGAGCAGCCTATGCCGACTAGGTGCGCCCGCGCCGGGGTCGTACCGTCGGTAACTTTGTCCGGCCCGACCCCTACCCATGAGTACGAGGCTGCCCTACGCTCCCCATTGCGCCAGTGCTTACTGGCAGAGTCACACCTCGGGAGGCGTCGGCATGGCCGGGAGCGAACGTGTGGAACACGTACGGGTGGCGGTGATCGGGTCCGGGTTCGGCGGGATCGGTGCCGCCGTCCGGCTGCGCAGGGAGGGCGTCACCGACTTCGTCGTCCTGGAGCGGGCGAGCGCGGTCGGCGGCACCTGGCGGGACAACAGCTACCCGGGCTGCGCCTGCGACGTGCCGTCCCACCTGTACTCGTTCTCGTTCGCGCCGAACCCGGACTGGCCGCGCACCTTCTCCGGGCAGGAGCACATCTGGGACTACCTGGAGCGGGTCGCGGACACCTTCCGGCTGCGCCCGCACATCCGCCTCGACACCGAGGTCCTGAAGCTCGCCTGGGACGCCGACGAGCTGCGCTGGCTGATCGAGACCAGCACCGGAAAGCTCACCGCCGACGTCGTGGTCTCCGCCACCGGACCGCTCTCCGACCCCAAGACGCCCGACATCCCGGGCCTGGACACCTTCCCCGGCAAGGTCTTCCACTCCGCGCGCTGGGACCACGACTACGACCTGCGCGGCAAGCGCGTCGCCATGGTCGGCACCGGGGCCTCCGCGATCCAGATCGTGCCGGAGATCCAGCGCGACGTCCGGCGGCTCACGCTGTTCCAGCGCACCCCGCCCTGGGTCCTGCCCCGCGCCGACCGGGCCATCACCGGCGTCGAGCGCTGGCTGCACCGGCAGTTGCCGTTCACCACGCAGGCGCGCCGGGGCATCCTGTGGGGCATCCGCGAGCTCCAGGTGCAGGCCTTCACCAAGCGGCCCGACGAGCTCGGCCTGATCGAGCGGATCGCCAAGCGGAACATGGAGCGGTCCGTCAAGGACCCGGCGCTGCGGGCCAAGCTGACGCCGACGTACCGCATCGGCTGCAAGCGGATCCTGCTCTCCAACGCCTACTATCCGGCGCTCGCCGAGCCCAACGTGGACGTCGTCGCGAGCGGTCTCGCCGAGGTGCGCGGGTCCACCGTCGTGGCCGCCGACGGCACCGAGGCCGAGGTCGACGCGATCGTCTTCGGCACCGGCTTCCACGTCACGGACATGCCGATCGCCGAACGCGTCGTCGGCGCGGAAGGACAGACGCTGATGGAGTCCTGGAAGGACGGCATGAAGTCGCTGCGCGGCGCCACCGCCGCGGGCTTCCCGAACTTCTTCACCGTCATCGGCCCGAACACCGGCCTCGGCAACTCCTCGATGATCCTCATGATCGAGTCCCAGCTGAACTACCTCGCCGACTACATGCGGCAGTTGAACACCATCGGCGGCCGCACCGCGCTGTCCCCGCGCACCGCCGCCGTCGACGCCTGGAACCACCGCGTCCAGGAGCGCATGAAGCGCACCGTCTGGAACACCGGCGGCTGCACCAGCTGGTACCTGGACGCCAACGGCGTCAACACCACCGTCTGGCCCGGTACGACGACGGAGTTCCGCACCGCCACGCGCCGCGTCGACCTGTCCGAGTACGAGGTCGTGCGCGCCCCCGCGGCCGACAGCGGCCCCCGGCGCCGCAAGCCCGGCAGGACGGCCGCGAAGGCGAGGGTCGGCGCATGAGCCGTCTCACCCACGTCCGCGGCGGGCCCTACGCGCCGCCCGTCCCCGCGCACGAGCTGACCGCCGTCTCCGCCGACGGGGCGCGCGTCCACGTCGAGGTGCACGGGCCCGAGCACGCGCCCGCGATCGTCCTCGCGCACGGCTGGACCTGCTCCACCGCGTTCTGGGCGGCGCAGATCCGGGCCCTGTCGGGCACGTACCGCGTGATCGCCTACGACCAGCGCGGGCACGGGCGCAGCGAGCCGCCCCTGGAGGCCGCCGGGTACGGCACCCGGGCCCTCGCCGACGACCTGGAGGCCGTGCTCACCGCGACCCTCGCCCCCGGCGAACCCGCCGTCCTCGTCGGCCACTCGATGGGCGGCATGACGCTGATGGCGGCGGCCGGACGGCCCGGGGTGCGCGAGCACGCGGCCGCGGTACTGCTGTGCAGCACGGGCAGTTCGCAGCTCGTCGCCGAGTCGACGGTCCTGCCGCTGCGCGCCGGGGCGCTGCGGACCCGGCTCACCCGCCGCGTGCTCGGCGCGCGGGCACCCCTCGGGCCCGTCACGCCGATCGCCCGCCGGGTCCTCAAGTACGCCACCATGGGCCCCGGTTCGGCGCCCGAGCGGGTCGAGGCGTGCGCGCGGATCGTGCACGGATGCCCGCGCGTCGTGCGCTACCGGTGGGCGCACGTCCTGGACGAGCTGCACCTGGACGCCGGGGTGGCCGCGCTCACGGCGCCCACGGCGGTGATCGCCGGGACGGCCGACCGGCTCACCCCCGTCGTGCAGGCCCGGCGGATCGCGGCCGCGCTGCCGCACTGCCTGGGCCTGACCGAGCTGACCGGAGTCGGGCACATGACGCCGGTGGAGGCGCCCGAAGCGGTCACCCGCAGGATCACGGAACTGGCCGAGGCATACGCCGTACGACAGCCGCAGCGGGAGTCCGCGCGGCAGCACGAGAAGGAGGGCGCGTGAGCAAGGTGAGCCTGGAAGGACAGGTCGCGGTCGTCACGGGGGCCGCGCGCGGAGTCGGCGAACTCCTCGCCCGCAAGCTGTCGGCGCGCGGCGCGCACGTGGCGCTGGTCGGCCTCGAACCCGACGAGCTGAAGCAGGTCGCGTCCCGCCTGCACGGGGAGGCCGCGTACTGGCACGCCGACGTCACCGACCACGAGGCGATGGCGCGCGTCGCCCAGGAGGTCAAGGAGCGGTTCGGGAAGGTCGACATCGTCGTCGCCAACGCCGGGGTGGCGTGCGCGGGGCCGTTCCTCGGCTCCGACCCCGTCGCCTGGCGGCGGGTCATCGAGGTCAACCTGATCGGCAGCGCGGTGACGGCGCGGGCGTTCCTGCCCGTGCTCATGGAGAGCCGCGGGTATCTCCTCCAGATCGCCTCGCTGGCCGCGCTGACGCCCGCGCCGATGATGACCGCGTACTGCGCGTCCAAGTCGGGCGTGGAGGCGTACGCGCACGCGCTGCGGGCCGAGGTCGGCTACAAGGGCGTCAAGGTCGGCGTCGGCTATCTGTCCTGGACGGACACCGACATGGTGCGCGGCGCCGATCAGGACGATGTGATGCGGGAGCTGCGGTCGCGGCTGCCGTGGCCGTCCAACAAGACGTACCCGCTCGGGCCCGCCGTCGACCGGATCGTCGCCGGGATCGAGCGGCGCTCGGCGCACGTGTACGCGCAGTGGTGGCTGCGGGGCATGCAGGGGGTGCGGCCCTACCTGCCGGGGCTCATCGCCTCCGTCGGGCAGCGGGAGATGCGGCGGTTCGAGCCGCGGCTCGGGGAGGTCACGACGGGGCTCCTCGGGGAGGGCGGCTCCGCGGACACGGCGGCGCACGCGGGGCGGTAGCGCGCCCGACGGGCCCGCCGGTACGGGAAACGGGGCCCACCCGGAAGTCCGGGCGGGCCCCGTCCGCGTTCCGCTCAGGCGCGGGAGGCCATGGCGGGGGGCCTAGGCGTCGTAGTCCTGGTCGAACTTGTCCTGAGCCTCCTGCGCGGCGCGCTGGGCCGAGTCCGGTGCCTGGTCCTGTGCCTGGGAGGCACGGTCACTCGCCTCGTCCCGGGCCTGCGAGGCGCGGTCGCCCGCTTCTCCCTTGCGGCCGCGCATGGCGTCCTGCGCCTTGTCGGAGAGTTCCCGCGCCTTGTCCTCGAACTGGTCCTTGATGCCCATGCTGGTCACTCCCGTTGTGGGTGAGGGGATTGGGCCTCGACCAGACTCACACGGCCGCACGGGCAGCGCATTTCGATCACTCACCCTCAGTGATGCGCCCCGCTCAGCGCCCCGCTCAGCGCCGCGTCAGGCGTCCCGCGGCGGCAGCTTCGGGCGCCGCCGGTCCGGCACGTCCGCATAGCCCGGAGGTACCGCCGCCGGGCGCAGCGCGAGCAGGTCCAGGGCCACCCGCACCGCGTCGTCGAGCTGCGCGTGCCGCCCCTCCGCCCAGTCCAACGGCGTGCGCAGGACGGCGAGATCGGGTTCCACGCCGTGGTTCTCCACGGACCACCCGTACCCCTCGAACCACGCCGCGTTCATCGGCACCGTGATGACCGTGCCGTCGCCCAGCGTGTGCCGCCCGGTCATCCCGACCACCCCGCCCCAGGTCCGCTGCCCCACCACGGGCCCGAGCCCGAGGAGCTTGAACACGGCCGTGATCATGTCGCCGTCGGAGGAGGTCGCCTCGTCGGCGAGGGCGACGACCGGGCCGCGGGGCGCGTTGGAGGCGTACGACACCGGCTGGGCGTCCCGCGTGAGGTCCCAGCCGAGGATCTTGCGGGTCAGCTTCTCCACGACCAGCTCGCTGATGTGCCCGCCCGCGTTGCCGCGCACGTCCACCAGGAGCGCGGGCAGCGACATCTCCAGGCGCAGGTCCCGGTTGAACTGCGCCCAGCCCGAACCGCCCATGTCGGGGATGTGCAGATAGCCGCACTTGCCGTCACTCAACTCCCGTACCACCTCACGGCGTTTGGCGACCCAGTCCTGGTAGCGCAGGGGGCGTTCGTTGATGAGGGGCACGATCGCGACCCGGCGTGAGCGGCCTTCACCCTCCGCGGGCCGGAAGGTGAGTTCCACCGTGGTGCCGCCCGCCGCCGCGAGCAGCGGGTAGGGCCCGGTGACCGGGTCGACGGGCCGCCCGTCGACGTGGGTGAGGACGGCGCCCTCGCGGATCCCCGCGCCGGCCAGCGGCGAGCGCGCCTTGGAGTCGGAGGACTCGCCCGGCAGGATCCGCTTGACCACCCAGCCCTCGTCCCTGCGCACCAGGTTGGCGCCGAGGAGCCCCATCGCCCGCTGGTAGTGGGGCGGGCCCTCGTTGCGGCGGGCGGCGGTGACGTAGGCGTGCGAGGTGCCGAGTTCGCCGAGGACCTCACGGAGCAGGTCGGCGAACTCGTCGGGGGACGCGACGCGTTCCACCAGGGGGCGGTACTGGTCGAGGACGCCGTCCCAGTCGATGCCGCACATGCCCGGCTCCCAGAACAGGGCGCGGATGAGGCGGCCCGCCTCGTCGAAGGACTGCCGCCACTCGGCGGCCGGGTCGACTTCGTGCAGGATGCGGCGCAGGTCGAGCCAGACGGTGCTGTCGCTGTCGCCGGACTCGGTGGAGGGCACGGCCCGCAGGTCGCCCTCGTCCACCACGACGAGCCGGGAGCCGTCCCCGCTGGTCGCGAACCAGTCGAGGTGGTCGACGAGTTCGGACTTCTTGGCCTTGGTGATGTTGAAGTACTCCAGGGTCGGCCGACCGGAGGTGTCGGCGGGGTTGGCGAAGGTCTCGCCGAGCGCGCCGGAGATCGGCCAGCGCAGCCACACCAGGCCGCCGCCGCTCACCGGGCACAGCGCGGAGTACTTCGACGCCGCCACCGGGAACGGCGTCACCCGGCTCGCCAGGCCCTCCGCCTCCACGGTCACCGCCCCGTCGCCGAAGCCGTCGTCGCCCGCGCCGTCCGAGCCGTCCGCGTGCGGGTCGAGCCCGCCCGCCGCCGGCCGCCCGTCGGGCAGCAGCGCGAACGGCGAGGGGGTCGCGGACGACAGGGGCACGAGGTAGGGGCGGCAGCCGAGCGGGAAGGACAGGTCGCCGGTGTGCACGTCGTAGACGGGGTCGAAGCCGCGCCAGGACAGGAAGGCGAGATAGCGGCCGTCCCGGGTGAACACCGGGTTCTCGTCCTCGAAGCGGCCGTTGGTGACGTCGATGATCGTGCGGGCGCCGGGCCCGGCGATCCTGGCCAGCTTGATCTTCCGCAGGGAGCGGCCGATGCCGGGGTGGGACCAGGTGAGCCAGGCGCCGTCCGGTGAGAAGGCGAGGTCGCGGACGGGGCCGTTGAGGGACCGGATCAGCTCCGTCACCTCGCCGCCGGAGCCCGCGCCGTCCGGGGCCGCGCCGTCCGTGCCCTCGGCGGTCGCGTCGGGGGCCGTGTCGTCGGGCACGGTGACCAGGAGCAGCCGCCCGTCGTGGGAGGCGACGGCGAGCCGTTCCCCGTCCGGGTCGGACACCAGTTCCTGCACCCGCCCGAGCCGCCCGCCCGCCAGCCTGCGCGGCTCCCGGGCGCCGCTGGCCCGGGGCAGGTAGGCGATCTCGATCGCGTCCTCGCCCTCGGCGTCGGTGACGTACGCGACCTGTCCGCCCGTGCCCAGCATCTCCGGCAGCCGCACCCGGACGCCCGGGGTGTCGGCGATGGTGCGGGCGGGGCCGTCGCGGTGGGTGAGCCAGTACAGGCTGCCGCGTACGACGACGGCGCTCGCGCGGCCCGTGGTGTCCACCGAGAGCGCGTCGACGTGCTGCGCGGCGGGCACCTGGTACGTCCGCCGCCCCGCGCGCGGGCCGCCGATCTCGACCTCGACCCGGCGCGGCACGGAGTCGGCGGCGAGGTCCTCCACCAGCCAGATCTCGCCCGCGCACTGGTAGACGACGCGGGTGCCGTCGCTGGCGGCGTGCCGGGCGTAGAAGGAGTCGTGGTCGGTGTGGCGGCGCAGGTCGGTGCCGTCGGGGCGGCAGGAGTACAGGTTGCCGACGCCCTCGTGGTCGGAGAGGAACGCGATGCGCCCGGACACGAACATCGGCGCGTCCAGATGCCCCCCGAGGTCTTCGAGCAGCCGCTCGCCGTGCAGCCACAGGCGGCCCGTCGCGCCGCCCCGGTAGCGCTTCCAGGCGGCGGGCTCGTGCGGTGGCTTGCCGGTCAGGAGCAGGGTGCGGCGCTCGCCGTCGCCCTCGCCGTCGAGCACGGCGATGTCGTGCACCGGCCCCCAGGGCAGCTTGCCGCCGGGGGAGCCGTCGGTGGGCACGCTGTAGGCCCAGCAGAAGTGGGAGAAGGGCTGGCCGTGCGAGGAGACGGCCAGGATGTCGCCGTCGGGCGACCAGCCGCAGACGCGGGTGTCGGTGGAGCCCCAGTAGGTCAGGCGGCGCGCCGGGCCGCCCGCCACCGGCGCCAGATGGATCTCGGGGTCCAGGCTGCGCCAGCTCGTGTACGCGATGTGACTGCCGTCGGGGCTGAAGCGGGGGTGCCCCACCTTGGTGCGGTCCGCCGTGATTCGCCAGGCCCGGGCGGGTGGGGTGCCCTCGGGGGCGAGGGGGGTCACCCAGAGGTCGTCCTCGGTGACGAAGCAGAGTCGGTCGCCGCTGACGTGAGGGAATCTTAGGTACGCCTGAGTCACCTCCCCATGCTTTTCCTTGGCGTCGGGTGCGGCAACTTATGGGGCTGCGCCCCTTTCCCCCCTTGTTGGCGCTTCGCGCCTCGTCCTCAAGCGCCGGACGGGCTGGACGGGCCGACCTCGCCGTGTGGCCCACGACACGTACGAAACCGTTTCGTTTCGATAGGAGATCCCGTAGAGTACTCGGCGTAGCAATGGAATCGGGAAGGAGTCGGCCCATGACCGAAGTGACCGCGTCGCCGCGGCGGAGCCGGATCTCGCCCGAGCGGGAGGCGGAGCTGTACGAGGCCGTCCTCGATCTGTTGCGCGAGGTCGGGTACGACGGGCTGACGATGGACGCCATCGCCACCCGCACCCGCTCCAGCAAGGCCACGCTCTACCGCCAGTGGGGCGGCAAGGCGGAGCTGGTGGCGCGGGCGCTGAGGCACAACAAGCCCGCGTCCATGGCGGACATCGACACGGGGTCCCTGCGCGGGGACTTCATGAAGATGGTCACCCTCCAGGACGACTGCCAGATGGAGCAGGACCAGGCGCTGATGCGGGGCCTGTTCCACGCCATCCACGACAACCCCGAACTGCACAAGGCGCTCCGGCAGTTGCTGATCGAGCCGGAGATCACCGGGCTCAACGAGCTGCTGCGCCGCGCCGTCGCCCGGGGCGAACTCGCCGCCGACAACCCGGCGCTCGAGTACGTGATCCACATGCTGGTCGGCGGCTTCGTCGCCCGGGACCTGGTCGAGGAACGCCCCGCCGACCAGGAGTTCCTCCGCAGTTACATCAACGCCGTGATCCTCCCCGCCCTCGGCGTCTGACGCCCGCCAGGGCGGAGCTTCCCCACCGTCGCACCCCCGCGGCCACCCCCACCTGACGTCACCGCTCACGTCGTCGGGCCGATCACCCCTGCCCCTCGGGCCGATCACCCCTGCCCAGAAGCCATCAGCCACCACGACCTGACCGGGAGTACTCCCCGTGGCCACATTCCTCTACAAACTAGGCCGGCTCTCCTTCCGGCGGCGGCACTTCGTCGCCCTGATCTGGGTCGCGCTGCTGACCCTCGCCGGTGTCGGCGCGGCGTCCGCGCCCACCGCGGCCTCCAGCTCGTTCTCGATTCCCGGCACGGAGGCGCAGAAGGCCTTCGACCTGCTCGACGAGCGCGCGCCCGAGGCCAGCGCCGACGGCGCCAGTGCCCGCGTCGTGTTCAAGGCGCCGGACGGCGAGAAGGTCACCGACCCGGCGAACAAGGCCGAGATCCAGAAGACGGTCTCCTCGCTCAAGTCCGGCTCGGACCAGGTCGCTTCGGCCGCCGACCCGTTCGCCGCCAAGGCCGTCTCCAAGGACGGCACGACGGCGTACGCCTCCGTGACGTACAAGGTCACCTCCATGGAGCTGACCGACGACAGCCGGGACGCCCTGGAGAGGACCACCGACGAGGCGCGCGACGGCGGCATGACCGTCGAGGTCGGCGGTGACGCGCTGCAGGCCATGCCGCACACCGGCGCCACCGAGATCATCGGCATCGCGGTCGCGGCTGTGGTCCTCGTCATCACCTTCGGCTCGCTCGTCTCGGCGGGGCTTCCGCTGCTCACCGCGCTGATCGGCGTCGGCATCGGCGTCTCCTCGATCGCCGCGCTCGCGAACGCGCTCGACCTCGGCACGACCACGTCGACGCTCGCGATGATGATCGGCCTCGCCGTCGGCATCGACTACGCGCTGTTCATCGTCTCGCGCTACCGCGCCGAACTCGCCGAGGGCCGCGAGCGCGAGGACGCCGCGGGCCGCGCCGTCGGCACGGCCGGGTCGGCCGTCGTCTTCGCCGGTCTGACCGTCGTCATCGCGCTCGTCGGGCTCGCCGTGGTCAACATCCCGATGCTCACCAAGATGGGCTTCGCGGCGGCCGGAACCGTCGCCATCGCGGTCCTGATCGCCCTCACCATGATCCCGGCGCTGCTCGGGTACGCGGGCGGGAAGGTCAAGCCGGCGGGGGAGAAGGGCAGGCTGTTCGGCGGGCGCGAGAAGGCCGCCGCGGCCGGAGCTGTCGAGGGTGACGCCCCGGCCAAGGAGAACCTCGGCACCCGCTGGGCCCGCTTCGTCGTCCGGCGCCCCGTCGCCGTCCTGCTGCTCGGCGTGCTCGGCCTCGGTGCCGCCGCCCTGCCCGTATCGCAGCTCGAACTCGGTCTGCCCGACGACGGCGCGCAGCCCACGTCCACGACCCAGCGCAAGGCCTACGACCTCATCGCGGACGGTTTCGGTCCTGGTTACAACGGTCCGCTGATGGTGGTCACCGACCTCAAGGGCGTCGACGACGCCAAGGGCGAGGCCGCCGCCGTACAGAAGAAGATCTCGGGCCTCGACGACGTGCTCGCGGTCAGCCCGCCCCGGTTCGACAAGGCCGGCGACACCGCGATGATCAGCGTCGTGCCGTCGTCCAAGCCCAGCGGCACCCAGACCGAGAGCCTGGTGCACGCGATCCGCGGCGAGGCGAAGGACGTCAGGGCCGACAGCGGCGCCGAGGTCATGGTCACCGGCACCACGGCCATGAACATCGACGTCTCCGAGAAGCTCAACGACGCCCTGCTGCCCTACCTCGCGCTGGTCGTGGGTCTCGCGTTCCTGCTCCTGATCGTGGTCTTCCGCTCGGTCCTCGTCCCGCTCAAGGCGGCCCTCGGCTTCCTGCTCTCGGTGCTCGCCGCGCTCGGCGCCGTGGTCGCGGTCTTCCAGTGGGGCTGGCTCGGCTCGCTGTTCGGCGTCGAGCAGACCGGCCCGATCATGAGCATGATGCCGATCTTCATGGTGGGCGTGGTCTTCGGCCTCGCGATGGACTACGAGGTGTTCCTCGTGACCCGGATGCGGGAGGCGTACGTCCACGGCGAGAGCCCGGCCGAGGCGATCGTCACCGGCTTCAAGCACGGGGCGCGGGTGGTCTCGGCGGCGGCGGTCATCATGATCGCGGTGTTCGCCGGGTTCATCGGCTCCAGCGAGCAGATGGTCAAGATGATCGGCTTCGGCCTCGCCATCGCCGTCTTCTTCGACGCGTTCATCGTGCGCATGGCGCTGGTCCCGGCCGTCCTCGCGCTGCTCGGCCGCAAGGCCTGGTGGCTGCCGAGGTGGCTGGACCGCGCGCTGCCGAACGTGGACGTCGAGGGTGAGGGGCTGCGCACCCCCGCCGACCAGGGCGACCCCGACGAGAAGCGGGAGCTGGTGGGCGTCTGAGTCAGTGGGGCACGGGGGCGGCCGCGTACGTACGGCGCAGGAAGCGGATCAGCGCCGAGGCGTCGAACTGCACGACCGCCACCCCCTGCGCCGAGTGGAACTCCAGGATCGTCTGGACCCGCCCGCACGGCCAGATGCTCACGTCGCCGCTCGCCGTCGGCGCCCGCAGCCCCTGTTCGAGCAGCTCGCGGCTGAAGGTCCAGTCGCGCGAGCCAGGGAGGTCGACCCGCACCGAGCGCGGGTCGGCCTCCGGGTCGTAGCGCAGCGCGACGGGGACGACGACGTGCTCGTCGGGGGAGTCGGTGACCAGGTGGGCCCGGGTGTACTGCTCGACGGCGGACATGCTGACTCCTCGTAGTCGTTCCGGCCCACGGAAAGCGGCTCTCTCCCAATGTCCCATATGTACGTATATGTCACACAAGGTGAGGGGGAGTGAGGGCGGCCCGGAGCGACCCCGGCCCGCCCCCAATCGTTGCCGGACCGCTCTTGCAAGCGATTCGCAACAACGCCCATCATTGAAAGGTTCACGAGCGACCCGCTCGGAGCGATCCCGCTCTCGTCATGGGTGCCTCCCCACACTCATGACATGCGCCTTTCCAGGAGCACGCGCATGCATGTCCCCGATGGCTTCATCAATGCTCCCGTCTCCGCCGCCGCCGGAATCGCCGCCGCGGGCGCGGTGGCCGTCAGCCTCCGGGGCGCGCGCAGAGAGCTCGGGGGCGTCTCCGGCGCGGCCGAGAGCGGTGGCGAGCGCACGGCGCCGCTCGCCGGACTCGTCGCCGCCTTCATCTTCGCCGTGCAGATGCTGAACTTCCCGGTCGCGGCCGGGACCAGCGGCCATCTCCTCGGCGGCGCGCTCGCGGCGATACTCGTCGGGCCCTTCACCGGGGTCCTGTGCGTCTCCGTCGTCCTGCTCATGCAGGGCCTGCTCTTCGCCGACGGCGGCCTGACCGCGCTCGGTGTGAACATCTGCGTCATGGCCGTCGTGACGACCGTCGTGGCGTACGCGATCTTCCGCGGTCTGGTGAAGATCCTGCCGCGCGGTCGCCGCTCGGTGACCGCCGCCGCGTTCACGGCCGCGCTCGTCTCCGTACCGGCGGCGGCCGCCGCCTTCACCCTCATCTACGCCGTCGGCGGCACCACGGACGTGCCCCTCGGCAAGGTCGCCACGGCCATGATCGGCGTCCACGTCCTGATCGGCATCGGCGAGGCCGCCATCACGGCGCTCACCGTCGGCGCGGTCATCGCGGTCCGGCCGGACCTCGTGCACGGGGCGCGCGGCCTGACGGCGCCGCTGAAGCTGCGCGTGGGCGGCGAGCTGATCGACGCGAACACGACACCCCCGGCCGCCCCGGCCCCCGCTGCCGCCACCGCCCGCTCGCACCGCAAGCTGTGGGCCGTGGGCCTCGCCGCCTCCGTCGTCCTCGCGGGTTTCGTGTCCTTCTACGCCTCCACCAACCCCGACGGCCTGGAGAAGGTCGCCCACGACAAGGGCTTCGACAAGGGCGAGAAGGAGCACGCGGCCGCCGACTCGCCCCTCGCGGACTACGGCGTCAAGGACATCACCAACACCCGCCTGTCCGGCGGCCTCGCGGGCGTCATCGGAGTCGGCGTGACGGTGGTCGCGGGCAGCGCGGTGTTCTGGGCGGTACGACGGCGGCGCGCCGGGGACGGCGGCCCGGCGTCGACGGCCACGGACGGCGTCGCGGCATCGGCCACCCCTGCGGGCGAGCCCGCGGCCACCCCCGCGGCCACCGAGCCCGCGGAGAACGCCTGACATGGGTGCGGGCCACGCCCACCGCCTCTACCGGCACGGGCACTCGCCGGTGCACGCCCTGCCCCCGCACACGAAGCTCACGGCCGTCTTCTGCTTCGTGGTCGTGGTGGTCTCCACGCCGCGCGAGGCCATGTGGGCTTATCCCGCGTACGCGCTGCTGCTCGCGTCGGTGGCGTACGCGGCCCGCGTCCCCCTCCTCTTCTGGCTGAAGCGGCTGCTCATCGAGATCCCCTTCGTGGCGTTCGCCCTGCTGCTGCCCTTCGTGGCGCAGGGCGAGCGCACCGAGGTCCTCGGCATGTCCCTGAGCGTCCACGGCCTCTGGGGCGCCTGGAACGTCCTCGCCAAGGGCACCCTCGGCGTCGCCGCGTCCGTCCTGCTCGCCGCCACGACCGAGCTGCGCGAACTGCTCCTCGGCCTGCAGCGCCTGAAGCTCCCGCCGCTCCTCGTCCAGATCGCCTCCTTCATGATCCGCTACGGCGACGTCGTCACCGACGAGATGCGGCGCATGCGGATCGCACGCGCGTCCCGAGGCTTCGAGGCGCGCGGCGTGCGCCACTGGGGCGTCCTCGCCAAGTCCGCGGGCGCGCTGTTCATCCGCTCCTACGAACGGGGCGAACGCGTGCACCTCGCCATGGTCAGCCGGGGCTACGCGGGGTCGATGCCGGTCATCGACGAGGTGTCGGCGACCCGCGTCCAGTGGACGTACGCCCTGACCCTGCCCCTGACCGCCCTCGCCGTCTGCCTGTTGGGATGGACCCTGCCGTGACCACCGCCCCGCCCGCCTCCCTGGAGGTCAGCGGCCTCGCCTACGCCTACCCCGACGGCCATCAGGCCCTGTTCGGCGTCGACCTGCGCATCGCGCGCGGCGAACGCGTCGCGCTGCTCGGACCCAACGGCGCGGGCAAGACGACCCTGGTCCTGCACCTGAACGGCATCCTCACCGCGGGCGCCGGGACCGTCACCGTGGCCGGACTGCCCGTCGGCAAACGGCACCTGGCGGAGATCCGCCGCAAGGTCGGCATCGTCTTCCAGGACCCCGACGACCAGCTGTTCATGCCGACGGTCCGCGAGGACGTGGCCTTCGGGCCCGCGGCGGCCGGGATGCGCGGGCCCGAGCTCGAAGCGCGCGTCCACAAGGCCCTCGGGCAGGTCGGCATGGCGGCCTACGTCGACCGGCCGCCGCACCACCTCTCCTTCGGCCAGCGCCGCCGCGTCGCCGTCGCCACCGTCCTCGCCATGGAACCCGAGATCCTCGTCCTGGACGAGCCGTCCTCCAACCTCGACCCGGCGTCCCGCCGCGAACTCGCCGACATCCTCCGCTCCCTGGACGTCACCGTCCTCATGGTCACCCACGACCTGCCCTACGCCCTCGAACTCTGCCCCCGCGCCCTGATCCTCAGCGAGGGCGTCATCGCGGCCGACGGCCCCACCGGCGAACTCCTCTCCGACGCCGACCTCATGAGCAGCCACCGCCTGGAACTCCCCTTCGGCTTCGATCCGAAGTCCGTACGGGAGAAGAGCTAGTGGAATCTTCGGCGGCGGGTGGCTGTTGTGCGTGACATGAGTGCTGCTGAGGTCGAGGCCGGGAACGCCGGGGTGCACGGCACGGTGTCCGAGGGCTTCGAGCCCGTACGGGACGCCTTCGTACGCAACTTCGCCACGCTCGGGGAGCGTGGGGCCGCAGTCGTGGTGTACCGGGACGGGCGGCCGGTGGTGGACCTGTGGGGCGGCATCAGGGACTTCGACGGGGCGGAGGCTCTCGACGGGGCGGAGGCCGAGGTCGACGGTGCCGCGCCCTGGGAGCGGGACACCGCGCAGGTCGTCCGCTCCGCCACCAAGGGGATCGCCGCGGCCGTCCTGCTCCTCCTCCACCAGCGCGGCGAGCTGGACCTGGACGCCCCCGTCGGCGCGTACTGGCCCGAGTTCAAGGCCCACGGCAAGGATCGGGTCCTCGTACGCCACGTCCTCGCCCACCGCGCCGGGGTGCCCGCCCTCGACCGCCCCCTGACCCCCGAGCAGGCCCTCGCCCCCGACGTGGCCGCCGCCGCGGTCGCCGCGCAGCGCCCCTTCTGGGACCCGGGGACGGACCACGGCTACCACGCGCACACGTACAGCTGGCTGACCGGGGAGCTGGTGCGGAGGGTCACCGGACGCTCCATACGGGACGTCGTCGCCGAGGAGATCGCCGGGCCGCTGGGCCTCGACCTGTGGGTCGGCCTTCCGGCCGCCGAGGCGGGGCGGGTGGGAAGGCTGGGGCGACTGGACGCACCCGCCGCCGCCCCGGGGCTCCGCACCCGGCCCAAGCCGCAGGTGTCCGAGGCCTACCGGAACCCGGACTCCCTCACCCGGCGTGCCTTCGACGCGGTCTCCCCCTTCCCCGACGAGAACTCCGCCGCGTACCACTCGGCCGTCCTGCCCGCGTCCAACGGCATCGCCACCGCCGGTGCGCTGGCCCGCTTGTACGCCTCCCTCATCGGCGAAGTCGAAGACGGCGCCCGCCTGTTCACCCCCGGCACCCTCGCCCTGGCCCGCGCGGAGGCGTCCGCCGGTGCCGACCGTGTCCTCGTAGTCCACACCCGCCTCGGCCTCGGCTACATGCTCCACGGCGCCGCGTCGCCCCTCCTCGCCCCGACGTCCTTCGGCCACCCCGGCCGGGGCGGCGCCCTCGCCTTCGCCGACCCGGAGTCCGGGCTCGCCTTCGGCTACGTCACGAACGGGATGGGCAAGGGGGTCACGGCGGACGCGAGGGCCCAGGGGCTGGTCCGCGCCGTCCGCACCGCCGCCGCGTAGGTCGCCCCCGATCGGCGCTCCGCGCCTCGTCCTCAATCGCCGGACGGGCTCTCTCCCACCCACCCGCCCCCGCCATTGCTTCGGCCGGAGCGGCCCGCACTGCCTGCCCGGTGTGCCTTGGAGGCGGAGCCCTCATCCTGCGAAGGACTGTGTGACAGCTTCCGCCCGTCCGTGTGACGTCACCGTGGTCGCCCTCGGTCAGGGCCACGCCCCCCGCGCGACGGTGAGTTCGAACCAGACCGTCTTACCGATGCCCCCAGGGCGAAGTTCCGTGCCCCAGCGGTCCGACAGCGTGGCGACCAGGGTCAGGCCCCGGCCCGACTCGTCCTCCGTGCATGCCTGCCTGGGTGCGGGCGGTGTCGTGTTCGCGTCCGACACCGCGATGTGGAGGAGGCCCGCCGTCAGCACGCAGCGGGTCCAGATCTCTCTGCCCGGGGAGACCTTCGCGTGCCGGTACGCGTTCGTCATCAGCTCGCTCAGGAGGAGCGTCGCCGTTTCCGTGGTCTCACGCGGCAGTTCCCACGAACTCGCTTGCTCCCACAGGAGGGTTCGGGCCCGCCCCACGCTCCTGGCGTGGCGCGGCAGGCGCCATTCGATCTCCTGGGGGAGGGGTTCGTCGTCGCTCCTGCTCTCCTCCGGCGTGCGGCTGGCGATCTCGAATTCCCGTCGCTCCCCGGGGAGGGCCTGGCGGCAGTTCTGTCGCCTCGTCTCCCAGGAGAGGCCCGCTGGCCGAGTCACCGTCAGCACCTCACCGTCCGCAGCCGTCACTTGGACGACGCGCCCTCGGCGCGTGTCCACGACGACGTCCCCCACGGCCGCTGCCGCAGACGGCTCCATGCGCTGGTGCGTCCCGTTGTCGTTGTTCATCGGTGGTACCTCGTAGGGGAGTTGGTCCGTCCGTGGGACTCCCAGACTGCTCACCTGCGGGTACGTTTACCAGGAGTAGCGATTCCGGTACCGGACTGTGGAACGGGGCATATGCCAGGCGCTAACGAGCTCGATCCGGCCGAGAGCCTTGAGGCGTACATCGGGAATCAGGTCAGGGAGGCGCGGCGGGCGAAGGGCTGGTCCCAGACCGACCTCGCGGCCAAGGTGTTCAGCAACAAGAGCAGGATCTCCGAGGTGGAGAACGGGGAGGCGCTGGACCGCGCCCTGGCGGCCAAGCTGGGTGTGGTGCTCGAACTGGGCGACTCGCTGTCGGACTTGGTCAGGATCCAGGAGCGGAAGACTGTTCGCGAATACGCCAAGCCGTATCTGGCGAAGCAACAAAAGGCCGCGCTGATCCACACCGCTGGATTCGTCGTTCCTGGACTGCTTCAGACCCCTGACTATGCACGCGAGCTCATCCTGGCTGGCCAGGATGATGACCCGTCCGTCGTCGAGTCGTACGTCGAGCAGCGCATAGAGCGCCAGAAGCTGTGGGGGCGGGATGATCCCCCGTGGTTCGCTGCCGTCCTCGACGAGGCCGCCATCGCTCACGCCACAGTCCCTCAACTGGAACGCCTGCGTGAGGCGCAGGAGCAGCCGAACATCACGCTCCAGCTTCTCCCCTTCGGAGCTGGCAAGATCATGGGAACCATGGCTGTCCTGACGCAGCCGGACGGTTCGCGAGGCGCGTACACGGAGGGCCTTCTGGTTGGCCAGTACTTCGAGGAACCAGCAGCTGTCCTGCGGCTCCAGCGAATCTATGATCGGCTCGCCTCCAGATCATTGACGGCTGAAGCGACCACAGTTCGCATCGAAGAAGCATTGAAGAGGTACAAGTGAGCAACCCGAATTGGCACAAGTCGACTTACAGCGAAAACGCCACCAACGACTGCGTCGAGGTCGCCGACAACCAGCCGCTCATCCTGATCCGCGACACCAAGGACCATGCGGCCGGACTCATAGAGGTGACCCCCGCGGCCTGGGCCGCGTTCACCGGCCACGTGAGCCGCGGCTGAGGCTGACGGAGCCCCGGGCCCCGGGCCCCGGGCCCCGGGCTTCGAGGGTCGAGATCCGAGCGCCTTTTGTAAGGATTGGGTGGTTGGGCACCTACCACCCACCCCCTCCAACTCCCGCCCGCACCACCGCACATCACTTTTCGTGACCGACTTGCCACGTGGCGTCGCGACCCTCTAGCGTTCGCGGCAACAAACGAAAACGACCCCGACCGGGTGCTACCAACACCCGCCGGGGTCTCACCCCAAGATCGGTAAGGACGATCCCGTGGCTTACGAAGACTCTAACGCCGCCCTGCCCGCCTCCGCACACCCCATGGCCAAGCCGGGCTACGGCAAGCGATCCGCACCTGATCAAGAGCCCGCCCGCGCCCGGGACTTCGGGCACCTCCCCGCCCGCGAGGCCTACCTCGCCGCCTTCGTCGACCGGCTTCCCGAAGGCGCTGCCATGGACGCCAAGACCCTCGCCGGGGCCCAGCCCCTCTACGGTCAGCAGGCCGTCCGCACCGCCCTCAACGAACTGTCGCGAGCCGGGCACCTGCGACGCGTACGGCGGCTGGCTCAGGGTGAGGGCGACGCCGGGACCGGCACGCGTTGGGTCTTCCGCACGTACTGGACCCGTACCGCACGTGACAGCGAATGGTGGAACCGGTTCCTCGGCGATGACGCGCCGTCGCCCTCGCCGACCGAGGCCCGAGGCGGTGGCGCCCCCGACGGCGTACCCAAAGAGCGGCAGCAGCTCACGACCCAGCCCGCGCCGCCCTCCTCCGCGTACAGCGCCCTCGCCCAACTCGGCCGAACTACCCCGCAATTGATCCTCTCCGCCGCCGACTGCGCCGCCCTGGAAGACCTGGCCGCCGCATGGCTCGACCGGGGAGTCACCACCGACCACCTCACCCTCGCCCTCACCGCAGGGCTCCCCGCCCAGGTCCACGCACCCCGCGCCTTCCTCCGGCGGCGCCTCCTCGACAAGATGCCGCCCGTTCCCCCGCCGAGTACGCCACGTGCACCGCACCGCACGATCATGGAGTGCACCGGCTGCAGCGTGCCAGGGCGCCCGGAAGCCCTGCCCGAGGGCCTGTGCCGAGCCTGCCGCGCGCCGGAAGGAACGGGGGACTCAGGCAGCCGTCGGCGGCCCGTACCCGCCACCCCTGAACCCGTCGACGCGCACCGCCACGCCTCCCAGGTCCGCCGCGCCCTCGCCGGGCGGCGGAGTCTCAGCCCGTCCGGCGCTTGAGGACGAGCCGCGAAGCGGCGATAGGAGGGAAAGGGGCGCAGCCCCATGTGTGTGGGGGCCCGGGGGCGCAGCCCCCGGTTTCGGGAAGGGGCGGGATTGGGGAAAGCCCCGCAGGGATCAACCCGCATGCAGCATCAAGCCGATCCCCGCCACCATCACCCCCGCCGCCACGATCCGCGACCACCCGAACCTCTCCTTGAAGAAGAGCGCCCCGATGGCCGCCCCCACGATGATGGAGGACTCGCGGAGGGCGGAGATGGGCGCGAGGTCGGCCCGCGTCTGGGCCCAGAGGACGAGGCCGTACGCGGCGACGGACAGCGCGGCCCCGAAGAGCCCGACGGCGGCGAACGGCCGCAGCCGGGCACCGACTTCCCCGCGCCACCGGTAGCAGGCGTACGCGGGCACGGCGATGCCTTCGAGGATCATCAGCCAGGCGATGTACCCGATGGACGTCCCGGAGGCCCGCACCCCGAGCCCGTCCACGACGGTGTACGCGGCGATGGACACCCCGGTCGCGAGCGCGGCTCCGATCGCCGCCCAGTCGGGCCGCCGCCCGGACCCCCGGATCCCCCACACGGCGAGCCCGGTGAGCCCGGCGGAGCAGACGAGAACCCCGGCGGCCTGCCACCCGCCGGGCACCTCACCGGCGAAGACGGCGGCGAGCACGGTCACGACGAGCGGCGCGCTGCCACGGGCGATGGGGTAGGCCTGCCCGAAGTCCCCGAGCCGGAAGGACCGCATGAGCAGGACCATGTAGGCGACGTGCAGGGCGGCGGAGAGCAGGAGGTAGGGCCAGGCCTCGGCGGCGGGGAAGGGGGCGAAGGGGGCGAGGAGGAGGCCGATGAGGGTGCCGCCGCCGGCTATGAGGGTGAAGCCGAGGAGCTTGTCGGTGATGTGGTGGGCGATGGCGTTCCAACTGGCGTGGGTGACGGCGGCCAGCAGCACGGCCCCCGCGACCAGGGGGGTCACTGAGCGGGGCCGGAAGCACCGGACGCGTCGGCCGCCGCCTCACGTACGTCCACGAGCAACCCGCCCGCGTGCGCGACCAGCGCCTCCGGCGCCATCGGGAAGACGGTGTACGGCGTACCCGCGGCGGCCCACACCACGGAGTGCCCGAGCAGCGACCGGTCGGCGAGCACTCGCGTCGGGTTGGCGTGCCCGAAGGGCGGGACACCCCCGATCGCGTACCCCGTGGTCTCGCGCACCACATCCGCCCTGGCCCGCGTGACCTTCTCCGCGCCCAGCGCCCGCCGCACCAGCTCCACGTCGACGCGCGAGGAGCCGTCCATGAGGACGAGGACGGGCACGCCGTCGGCGGCGAAGATCAGGGACTTGCAGATCTGGCTCAGCTCGCAGCCGATCGCGGCGGCCGCCTCCGCCGCGGTACGGGTCTGTTCCGGGAAGCGGCAGATGCGGTCGGGGAGGTCGTCGAGGCCGAGCGCGCGCAGGGCCTCGACGAAGCGGGGGTGGGCGCCGGATGCGCCCGTGGCGTTGTCCGTAGTGCTCATGCGCCGCACGCTAGCGGTACGTGTGTGGGCCACGCGACCATGAATCGTGCCCGGAACCGGGGCGAGGCCCGGGGGCTGCCGCCCCCGGACCCCCGCTGTCGGCGCTCCGCGCCTCGTCCTCAAACTCCCCCAAGCTCTTAAGGAGCAGGGGGGACCCCCACGACGGGCTGAGTTACCCCCGGCGCTCCCTACTTCCCTACCAGCAGCATCGCCCGCACCACCGGCCCCGCCGTCTCCCCGCCGTGCCCGGCGGCCTGCACGACCGCCGCCGCGGCCACGTCCCCGCGGTACGCGGTGAACCAGCCGTTGGGCTTCTTCTGGCCGTCGACCTCCGCGGAGCCGGTCTTCGCGCCGGAGTCGGCGCCGAGGCCCGCCATGGGCTTGGCGGCGGTGCCGGAGACGCCGGTGTAGTGCATGAGCTCACGCAGCGCGGACGCCGTCCTGCCGGACATCTTGCGCGGCGCCGTGGCGAGTTGGCGGTCGTCCAGGTCGGGCGAGACCAGGTAGGGCTGGCGGAACGTGCCGGACTTCACGGTGGCGGCGACCGACGCCATGTTGAGCGGGTTCATCCGGACCCCGCCCTGGCCGATGAGGGAGGCCGCCATCTGCGCGTGCGACTGCACCGGCACCGCGCCGTCGAACGAGGAGACGCCGATGGACCAGTTGTCACGGCCGAGGCCGAACACGTCCTGGGCCTGCTTCGTCAGGTCGTCGTTCGACAGCTTCTCGGCCTGGGTGATGAAGGCCGTGTTGCAGGACCGCGCGAAGCTGGCCCGGAACGTGCCGTCCTTGATCTGGAACTTGTCGTCGTTCTGGAACTTCCAGCCGCCGTACGCCTTGTACTTCGGGCACGGGTGCTTCTTGTCGACGCCCGCGAGCCGCTTCTCCAGGAGCATCGACGAGGTGATGACCTTCATCGTGGAGCCGGGCGCGAGGGAGCCCTGGAAGGCGGTGTTGAAGCCGCCGGGGTTGGAGTTGGCGACGGCCAGGATCTCGCCCGTGGACGGCTTGACCACGACGACCGAGGCCCGCTTGCGCTTCTGCGTCTGCTTCTCCGCCGCGGCCTGCGTGCGCGCGCTGATCGTCGTCTTCAGCGTGCCCGGGGTGCCGGGGGAGAGGGCCAGGAGCGTCTTGTCGGGGGTGTCCTTCGCGTCACCCTTCTTCGCGGTGCCCTTGGCGTCTCCGCCGCCCTTGCCGCCCTTGGAGTCGTCGGCCGACTTCGCGTCGGCGCGCACCACCCGCAGCTCGACGCCCGCCTTGCCGCCCGCCTCCTTGCCGAACTTCTCGCGCAGCCCGTCGAGGACCGTGCCGAGGGACGGGTACTTCGCGGCCGTCAGCGGGTCGCCGTCCCGGTCCACGGCCTTGATCGGCGGCACGCCCGCCGGGCCCGTGACCAGCCGGTCGCCGTCCCGCAGTTCGGGGTGGACGACCGAAGGCCGCCAGGAGACGAGGACCCGGCCGTCGGCCGCGCGGCGCGCGACGCTCAGCGTGGAGTCGTACGCGTAAGCCTTGTCCTTTCCCCCGTACGAGATCGTGGCCGCCGCCTTGAACGGCACCTTCGCGCTCTTGGGGGTGGCGGGCTTGCCGGGCCTCAGGCGCACCGCGGAGACCTTGGCCTCCTCGCGGTAGGCGGTGAGCGCCGCGCGGGCCGCCTTCCTGTCGTCCGTCAGCGCCGCGGCCCCGGCCACGTCGCCCTTCTCCCAGGCGGTGAGGAACGCCCTCGTGGTGGTGCGCACTTCGGCGGCCGTGGGCGGACCCGTCGCCACCGTCTTGCCGTCGGAATCGCCGCCGCCCCCGCCGGACAGCGCGTACGCGGCGACCCCCACGCCGCACACGATCGCCACCGCCGCGCCGCCGAGCACGGCCGGGTGCGCCTTCTTGCGCTCGGTCGCACGTCTTCTCTTGCCCACAGACCCTCCGCCAATCCCCTTCGGCCCCCGCCGCGCCCAACTCACCGGTTGCCCAACCTAGCGGCACCCGCGCACCCCTTCGACCACGGCATCGCCCGCCCGGGCGAGGGGGCACCCCCTACGTGGTCGATCGTGCTCTTGCTCCGTCCCGTCGTCCGTGGCCGCCGCTCACTCGCGGCGCCCCACGTCCGTCACGCGCCCGCGCGCAGCACCGCCGCCACGATCGGCCCCGCGGTGTCCCCGCCGTGCCCGCCCTCCTGCGCCATCGCGGCCACCGCCAGGTCCCCGCGGTAGCCCGTGAACCAACTGTTGGGCCGCCGCTGCCCGTCGACCTCCGCCGACCCCGTCTTCGCACCGATGTCCCCGCCGAGTCCCGCCATGGCCCGCGCGCCCGTGCCCGAGACCGCCGTCCGCCGCATCATCTGCCGCAGTTGGGCGACCGTGCCCGCCTTCAGGCCGCGCGCGGTGGCCAGTTCGTCTCCGATGAGGGACTTCGGTACGAGGACGGGCTGGCGGAACGAGCCCGTCATGGCCGTCGCCGTCACCGACGCCAGGTTCAGCGGGTTCAGCTGCACCCGGCCCTGGCCGATGGCGTTGGCGGCGCGGTCGGGTCCGGTGGACGGGGGCACGGCGCCGTCCGACGACCTGATGCCGGTGTGCCAGTCGTCCCGGCCGAGCCCGAAGCCGCCCTGCGCCTCCTCGGTCAACGAGGCGTCCGTGAGCGGCTTCTCGTCGACCAGCTTCACGAACGCGGTGTTGCAGGACCGCGCGAAGCTGTCCGCGAGCGTCGCCTTCGCGTTCGGCGCCATGCCCTTGAGGTTGTGGAAGGTCTGGCTCTGCCAGGTCGCCTCGGGGGTGCAGGGCGCGGGTCCGGACGCCTTCGTGACGCCCCGTTCGATGAGCATGGCCGCCGTCACGATCTTCATGGTGGAGCCGGGCGCCAGCTTGCCCTCGAAGGCCGCGTTGAACTGGTCCTCGCGGTGGTTGGCGACGGCGAGCACCTCGCCGGTGCTGGGCTTGACGGCGACCACCGACGACTCGGCGTGCCGCGCCACCGCGCCCTCCGCGGCCCGCTGCGCCGAAGCGCTCAGCGTCGTCCGCAGCGTGCCGGCCCGGCCCTCGGCGAGCGTGAGCAGCGTCTTCGTACCGGCGCCCGCGTCCGCACGATCGATGTACAACTCGATGCCGGGCCTGCCGCCCGCCCGGTCGCCGTACTTCGAGCGGAGCTGGTCCAGGACGGGCGCGAGCGACGGGTACGCCTTCGCGGTCAGCGCCCGTCCGTCGCGGTCGACGGCCCTGATCGGCGGCGCGGCGGCCTCCCCGGTCTCCAGGGTGTCGCCCCTGCGGAGGTCCGGGTGCACGACGTCGGCCCGCCAGTCCACCAGGGCCCGCCCGCTGCGCACGCCGCGCACCACCTCGAAGGCGGAGGAGTACCGCAGCGGCTTGCTCTTCCCCTCGTACGCGACCGTGGCGCGGACCGTGAACGGCACCCGCGTCCCGCTGATCCGGCCCGCCGTCAGCCGCACCTTCTCGATGTGCGCGTCCTCGCGGTAACCGGTCAGGGCCTCGGCGGCCACCTGCGCGTTGTCGGTGTACGCCGCCGCGCCGTCCGCGTCGCCCTTCGCCCAGGCGGCGAGGAACGCGGCGGCCGTCTCCCGCACTTCCTCGCGCGTCGGCGGGCCGCTCCTGCGCGCGGTGTTCTTCCCCGACGACGAACCGCCGTCGGCGTTCACCGCCGTCACCACGTTGTACGCGCCGTACCCGGAGCCCCCCACCAGGACGGCGAACACCCCACCGACCAGAGCAGCCTTCGCTCCCTTGCGCATCAAGCACTCCCTCCCCAGGAATACCGTCAGCCTAAGAGGCCCCAGGGCAGGAGACGCGAAAAGCGCCGGGTGTTATCCGAAGGTGTCCGTTTATCGCTGTCAGACCCAGGTATCGAGCCACATTCTCGACCGCCACGAGTCGATCGGGATCGCCTGCCCCGTATAGATCGGCCAGAAGTAGATGAAATTCCAGAAGATCAGCAGGACAAGGACGCCGGAGGCCGCGGCGCCCACCACCCGGCGGCGTTCCGAGGAGCCCGGTGGTCCCAGGATCGCGCCGATCATCATGGCGAGGGCCAGGCACAGGAACGGCACGAAGACCACGGCGTAGAAGTAGAAGATGGTCCGTTCCTGGTACATGAACCAGGGCAGATAGCCCGCCGCGACCCCGCACACGATCGCGCCCGCGCGCCAGTCCCTGCGGAAGAACCACCGCCACAGCACGTACAGGAGCGCGATGGCGGCCGCCCACCACAGCAGGGGCGTGCCGAGGGCGAGGACCTCGCGGGCGCACTTCTCCTTGGTGTCGGCGGGGCAGCCGTCGGTGCCGGGGGACGGCGACTCGTAGAAGTACGAGACGGGGCGGCCGTCGACGATCCAGCTCCAGGGGTTGGACTGGTAGGTGTGCGGCGAGGACAGGCCGACGTGGAAGTCGTAGACCTTGTTCTCGTAGTGCCACAGGCTGCGCAGCCAGTCCGGCAGCCAGGACCAGCCGCTGTCCTTGCCGTCGGTCGCCGCCCAGTTGCGGTAGTAGCCGCCGCTGCCGTCGCTCGGCGAGAGGATCCAGCCGAGCCAGGACACCAGATAGGTGAACACCGCGACCGGCACCGTGGCCACGAACGCGGGCAGCACGTCCCGCCGCACCGCCGCCAGGTAGGGCCGGTCCGCCCCGGCCACGCGCCGGGCGCCCGCGTCCCACAACACGGTCATCAGGCAGAAGAAGACCATGATGTAGAGGCCGTTCCACTTCGTGGCGAAGGCCAGGCCCAGGCAGAGCCCGGCCGCCCAGCGCCACGGCCGCCACCCCAGGCGCAGGGTGTGCGCCACGTACGCGTCGGGGCGCGCGATCCCGTCCGCGTCCACCGGAAGGGCCGCCGCGAGTCTCGCGCGCGCCTTGTCCCTGTCGATGAGCAGACAGCCGAACGCCGCCAGCACGAAGAACATCAGGACCTGGTCGAGCAGCGCCGTGCGGCTCATCACGAAGTGCAGGCCGTCCACGGTGAGGAGCGCGCCCGCGAGACAGCCGAGGAACGTCGAGCGGAACAGGCGCCGCCCGATCCGGCACAGCATCAGGACCGACAGCGTGCCGAGCACCGCCGTCATGAACCGCCAGCCGAACGGGTCGAAGCCGAACAGCCACTCCCCGACGCCGATCACGTACTTGCCGACCGGCGGATGCACCACGTACGCCGGGTCCGTGGGCAGCGCGATGTCACTGCCCTGCTTGATGACCGAATCGTTGATCTTGTCCGGCCAGCTCAGTTCGTAGCCCTTGTGGATGAGGGCCCAGGCGTCCTTCGCGTAGTACGTCTCGTCGAATATCACGTCCTTGGGGCTGCCGAGATTCCAGAACCGCAGCACCCCCGCCACCAGCGCGACCGCCAGCGGCCCCAGCCAGCCCGCCCACCGCACCAGCGGCTCCGACACCTGCCGGGGCACGCCGAGCGCCACCCACAGCCGATCACCCGGCCGCGCGTACGGCGGGACGAGCCGCTCCCGCACGTCTCCTCTGGGCCGTGCCGCGTAGCCGAAGCGGCGCAGCCGGTGCTGCCACGACGACGGCTGGCGCTCCTCGGCTGCCTGGCCCTGGCGGGTGTCCGGGGAAGACGCGGTACTGGTCACCGCGCCATCGTAGGGAACTCGACTGTGACAGTCCCGCGCCCGGCCCCTGCGAGGATGGATCCGTGACAGGAAGCGCAGATTCAGTCGTCAGTCCGTCCGGAAGCGCCGAGGCCCCGGCTTCCGTCGGCACCCTCGTCCTCGCGGGCACCCCCATCGGCGACGTCGCGGACGCTCCGCCGCGCCTCGCCGCGGAGCTGGCCGGGGCCGATGTCGTGGCCGCCGAGGACACCCGCAGGCTGCGCCGGCTCACGCAGGCGCTCGGCGTGCAGGTGGGCGGCCGGGTCGTGTCGTACTTCGAGGGCAACGAGGCGGCGCGCACGCCCGAGCTGGTCGAGGCCCTGGCCGACGGGGCGCGGGTGCTCCTGGTGACGGACGCGGGCATGCCGTCGGTGTCCGACCCCGGGTACCGCCTGGTGGCCGCCGCCGTCGAGCGCGGCATCCGGGTCACGGCCGTGCCGGGGCCCTCCGCCGTCCTCACCGCCCTCGCCCTGTCCGGGCTGCCCGTGGACCGCTTCTGCTTCGAGGGCTTCCTGCCGCGCAAGGCGGGCGAGCGGCTCTCGCGGCTTCGCGAGGCGGCCGGGGAGCGGCGCACGCTCGTGTACTTCGAGTCGCCGCGCCGCCTGGACGACACCCTCGCCGCGATGGCGGAGGCCTTCGGCGACGACCGGCGCGCCGCAGTGTGCCGGGAGCTGACCAAGACGTACGAGGAGGTCCGCCGCGGTTCGCTGAAGGAGCTCGCCGAGTGGGCCGCGCCCGGCGACGTGCGCGGCGAGATCACCGTGGTGGTCGAGGGCGCCCCCGAGAAGGGCCCCGCGGAGCTGGGTCCGGACGAGCTGGTGCGCAGGGTCCGGGTGCGCGAGGAGGCGGGGGAGCGGCGCAAGGAGGCCATCGCGGCGGTCGCGGCCGAGGCGGGGCTGCCCAAGCGGGAGGTGTTCGACGCGGTGGTGGCGGCGAAGAACGCGGGGCGCGAGGGCTGAGCGCGGGCCGGTCTGGCCCCGTCCGGTCTGGCCCGGTCCGGTCTGGCCCGGTCCGGTCTGGCCCGGTCCGGTCTGGCCCGGTCCGGGCCGGAGCGGTCCGGACCGGATGGGGCGGGTGACCCGGCGCGTATGCCCGGCGCGCAGGTCACGGTTACGGCGCAGGGGCCGCGCGGAAGAGCCCATCGGCGGGCAAAGGACTATCGTGAAGGTTAAAGCGCGGGCCCGCGCACCAGGCCTGTTTTCTATGGAAAGGCCAAATCGCGCCCAACAGTCGACAGGTCTGATGCGCTCGCTTCGGGAAAGGCGTCCACTGGTTCCAGGGACGCACCCGTCCCACACCGCCGGACCGGGTCAGGAAAGACCCCGGCCGACGGTGCTTGTCCAGCGGACAAGAGGAGCTGGCATGAGTGAGATCGCAGACACCGGTCACCGCACCACGGCTGCCAATGTCGTCCATGAGTCCTACGCCTTCGCCTGCATGCGCTGCGGGCACGGCTGGGAGCAGTCGTACGAGATCGAGCACCACGTCGACGGCAAGGGCCAGGAATTCGTGATGTACCTGGCGAACGGCCGGCGGGTGCCGTCGCCGCTGACCCGGCCCACCTGCCTGAACTGCGGCGGGCACGTGGTGCGCATCATGCGGGCGGGGCAGGTGTCCTCGGTGCGGTCGGCACTCGAGTCCCTGCACCACCGGCAGGCCGCGCAGGGCGTGGCCCGGGGCGGGAAGGCCGCCGCCGCCGAGGGTGCCGCGTCCGCCGACGACGAGTCGGGCGCCGCGCCCAAGCACCACCACTGGCACCTGTCGGACTTGCTGCACCCCTTCCACCGCAAGGCGGGCTGACCTTCGCGGGGCGCCCCGGGGCTGAGAGATTCAGCCCGTCCGGCGTTTGAGGACGAGGCGCGGAGCGCCGATAGCGGGGGTCCGGGGGCGCAGCCCCCGGTTCGGGAAGGGGCGGGATTGGGGAAAGCCCCGCAGGGCTTCGTACGATCGACGCATGCCCGCCGACAAGAACGCCGCACCCCCGCAGCCGGAACCCCTGCGGGTGCCGGTCGCCGACTCCCACACCCACCTCGACATGCAGTCCGGCACCGTCGAGGCGGCCCTCGCCAAGGCGGCCGAGGTGGGCGTGACGACGGTCGTGCAGGTCGGCTGCGACGTGGCGGGCTCCCACTGGGCCGCCGACACGGCGGCGGCACACGCGGCGGTGCACGCGGCCGTGGCCCTGCACCCGAACGAGGCCCCCCGCATCGTGCACGGCGACCCCGACGGCTGGTCCCGCCAGGGCGCCCGCCCCGCCGGGGGCGAGGGCGCCCTCGACGAGGCGCTCGCCGAGATCGACCGCCTCGCCGCACTCGCGCACGTGAAGGGCGTCGGCGAGACCGGCCTCGACTACTTCCGCACCGGCCCGGAGGGCAAGGCCGCCCAGGAGCGCTCCTTCCGCGCCCACATCGAGATCGCCAAGCGGCACGGCAAGGCCCTGGTCATCCACGACCGGGAGGCCCACGAGGACGTCCTTCGGGTCCTGAAGGAGGAGGGCGCCCCCGAGCGCACCGTCTTCCACTGCTACTCCGGCGACGCCGCCATGGCCGAAGTCTGCGCGGAGCACGGCTACTTCATGTCCTTCGCGGGCAACGTCACCTTCAAGAACGCCCAGCCGCTGCGCGACGCGCTCGCCGTCGCCCCGCTGGAGCTCGTGCTCGTCGAGACCGACGCGCCCTTCCTGACCCCCGCCCCGTACCGCGGACGGCCCAACGCCCCCTATCTCATTCCGGTCACGCTGCGCGCCATGGCCGAGGTCCGGGGCATCGACGAGGACGCCATGGCCGCGGCGATCTCCTCGAACACGGCCCGCGCCTTTGATTACTGATCGATAACGACCGAAGGTTTCCCCGGCCTGACAGCTCGGGTCAACACAGCGACACAGAGTAGTCACCCTGCTTTGGAGAGTGACGGCGCCTCCGCTAGGTTCTGCAAGCCGATCTGCACTTGGCTTGTCAGTGGTCACTTGTCAGCTGGAGCGTCGTCGTGAGCAAACCGCAGTACGAGACGTATGGGCAGCCGCAGTACGCGCCGCACGGGCCGTCGGGTTCGTATGACGCCTACGACGCGTACGACCCGTACGGGTCGGCGTACGGGTACGGGGGCGCGGGGGCCGTCGGCGGGGGCGGCGCGGCGGAGGGGCCCGCGACGCAGGTGTTCACCGCCGCGGAGTTCAGCGCGGCGGACGGGTTCGACCGGGCCGCCGGATTCGCCGGGAACGGGGTGCCCACGCAGGTCTTCGGGGCGGGCGGCGCCGTCGTGGACGAGCTGCCGACGCGGGCGTTCACGCCGGACGCGTTCGCGGGGGGCGGCTTCGCGGTGGATCCGCCGCTGGGGCCGGACGGGGGCCCGGAACTGGGCTCGGACGCGGGCTCGGGTGGGGGCGCGTACGGGTATCCGCACCCCGGTGCGCAGGGGTACGCGGAGGTCGCGGACGGGCGGGAGCGCCGGGGGGCCGGCGGAGGGGTGGCGGGGGACATGGGGTTCGACGACGAGGCGCTCGCCGACGGCGAGGCCGTCGGGGAAGGGCGGGCCGAGGGGCGGCGGGAGGCGCGGCGCAGGCGGACCGCCGAGCGGCCCGACGGCCTGCGCAGGCTCGTGCCGCAGGCGCTGGTCGTCGCGTTCCTCGCGGGCGGCACCTCCGCCTTCGTCGCCAACGACAAGGCCGTCCAGCTCACCGTCGACGGCAAGGCCCGCACCCTGCACACCTTCGCCGACGACGTGGGTGAACTCCTCGCCGACGAGGGCGTGGACGTCGGCGCGCACGACATCGTCGCCCCCCCCACGACCACCGCCCTCGCCAGCGGCGACGAGATCGCCGTCCGCTACGGCCGGCCCGTCCAGCTCACCCTCGACGGCCACCGCCGCGAGGTCTGGACGACCGCCCGCACCGTCGACGGCGCGCTCCAGCAGCTCGGGGTGCGCGCCGAGGGCGCCTACCTGTCGGCCTCGCGCAGCAAGCGCATCGCCCGCGAAGGGCTCGACCTGGACGTCCGTACCGAACGCACCGTGACGATCATGGCCGACGGGCGGTCCCGGACCATCCGTACGAACGCCGCGACCGTCGGCGAGGCCGTCGAGGAGTCCGGCGTCACCCTGCGCGGCTCCGACACCACGTCCGTGCCCCCCGGCAGCTTCCCGCGCGACGGGCAGACCGTCACCGTCATGCGGATCTCCGGCCGCAAGGAGGTCCGCGAGGAACCCATCCCGTACGACGTCCGCAAGACCGAGGACCCCTCGCTGCCGCGCGGCACGGAGGTCGTGGCCCAGGCCGGGCGGGAGGGCGCGCGACGGATCACGTACTCGGTGCGCACCGTCAACGGCGTGCGGCAGAAGCCGAAGCGGTTGCGCAGCGAGGTGGTGCGGGAGCCGCAGACGCGGATCGTGAAGGTCGGCACCAAGGTCGTGCCGACGGCCGTCGCCGGGGCCGAGGGCCTCAACTGGGGCGCCCTCGCGGCGTGCGAGTCCGGCGGGCGCCCCAGCGCCGTCGATCCCTCCGGTACGTACGGCGGGCTCTACCAGTTCGACACCCAGACCTGGCAGTCCCTCGGCGGGTCCGGTCGCCCCCAGGACGCCCCCGCCGCCGAACAGACCCACCGCGCGAAGAAGCTGTACGTCCAGCGGGGGGCCAGCCCGTGGCCCCACTGCGGCCGCCGCCTCTGACGTCCCACTCGGGTGACCGGCGTCCCACCGGGACCGGTGGGGCCGCGGACGAGGTCGGCGCCGGGAATATCAGCCCGTCCGGCGTTTGAGGACGAGGCGCGGAGCGCCGATGGCGGGGGACAGGGGCGGAGCCCCATGAGCGGGGGCCGAGCTCGGGCCCGGCGGCGGGCCCAGGCGCGGCGATGGGCCCGAGCTCGGCCGGCCCGGCGGGCTCGGCAGGGCGCGCCCCGGGCCGACCGGCACTGCGGGTCCGGCCCGGCGCGCCCCCGGGGCGGCCGCACGAGCAGGTGAGCGGCGGACCCAGGGCTACCCTGGGGCGGTGAGCACCACCGACCAAGGCCCCCTCCTCGGCCCCGCCGACATCCGCGACCTCGCCGCGGCCCTCGGCGTACGCCCGACCAAGCAGCGCGGCCAGAACTTCGTCATCGACGCGAACACGGTCCGCCGCATCGTCCGTACCGCGGACGTCGGCCCGGACGACGTCGTCGTCGAGGTCGGCCCGGGCCTCGGCTCGCTGACCCTGGCCCTCCTGGAGACCGCGTCCCACGTCACCGCCGTGGAGATCGACGACGTGCTCGCCGGGGCGCTCCCGGCCACGGTCGAGGCCCGCCTGCCGGGGAAGAAGGAGTCCTTCGACCTGGTCCACAGCGACGCCATGCTCGTCCGCGAACTCCCGGGCCCCGCCCCGACGGCCCTGGTCGCGAACCTCCCGTACAACGTCGCCGTACCGGTCCTGCTGCACATGCTGGACACCTTCCCCAGCATCGAGCGCACGCTGGTGATGGTGCAGGCGGAGGTCGCCGACCGCCTCGCCGCCGCCCCCGGCTCGAAGGTGTACGGCGTGCCGTCGGTGAAGGTCAACTGGTACGCCGAGGTCAAGCGCGCCGGCGCCATCGGCCGCAACGTCTTCTGGCCCGCCCCGAACGTCGACTCGGGCCTGGTGTCGCTGGTGCGCCGCGCGGAGCCGCTGAAGACGACCGCGTCCAAGCGGGAGGTGTTCGCCGTCGTCGACGCGGCCTTCGCCCAGCGCAGGAAGACGCTGCGCGCGGCCCTCGCGGGCTGGGCGGGCTCCGCCGCGGCGGCCGAGGCGGCGCTGGTGGCGGCGGGCGTCTCGCCGCAGGCGCGCGGCGAGTCCCTGACGGTGGAGGAGTTCGCGCGGATCGCCGAGAACAAGCTGCCCCCGTCCGACACCCCCGCTGAAACCGAGGCCCCCGGCAAGTGAGCACCCCCCGCAGCATCACCGTCCGCGTCCCCGCCAAGGTCAACGTCCAGCTCGCCGTCGGTGCCGCCCGCCCCGACGGCTTCCACGACCTCGCGAACGTCTTCCTGGCCGTCGGCCTGTACGACGAGGTCACGGCGACCCCGGCGGACGAGCTGCGGGTGACCTGCGCGGGCCCGGGCGCCGACCAGGTCCCCCTGGACCGGACGAACCTGGCGGCGCGCGCGGCCGAGGCGCTGGCCGCGCGGTACGGCCGCCGGGCCGACGTGCACCTCCACATCGCCAAGGACATCCCCGTCGCGGGCGGCATGGCGGGCGGCAGCGCGGACGGCGCGGGCGCCCTGGTGGCGTGCGACGCGCTCTGGGGGACCGGGGCGTCCCGGGACGAACTCCTCGACATCTGCGCCGAGTTGGGCAGCGACGTGCCGTTCAGCCTGGTCGGCGGCGCGGCCCTCGGCACCGGGCGCGGCGAGAAGCTGACCGAGCTGACGGTCGGCGGCACCTTCCACTGGGTGTTCGCGGTCGCCGACGGCGGCCTGTCCACGCCCGCCGTGTACCGAGAGTTCGACCGGCTCACCCCGGACGCCCCGGCACCCGCCGCGTCCCCCGTGCTGCTCGACGCTCTGCGGACGGGGGACGCCACCGCTCTCGCCGGAGCCCTGGTGAACGACCTCCAGCCCGCCGCGCTCTCCCTCTTCCCCGCCCTCACTGACACCCTGAAGGCGGGCACGGAGGCGGGCGCCCTCGCGGGCCTGGTCTCCGGGTCCGGGCCGACGACGGCGTTCCTGGTGAAGGACGCGGAGTCGGCGGAGCGGGTGGCGGCGGCGCTGCGCGCGTCGGGCACGTGCCGGACGGCGCGGGTGGCGTCCGCCCCGGCGCCGGGGGCGACGGTCCTCTAGGGCCGGGCCTACAGTTCGTCGATCGCGGTCAGGTCGATGTCGATGTCGTACGGCACGCTGAGCTTGAGGCGGTCGTGGTGGATGCCGGTCAGGGCGTAGGTGCCGGAGGCCTGACCCAGTTCGTGGACCTGGACGACCGGGTGGTTGTCCTGGCCCGCCATTTCGACCAGCCAGAAGTGGGGGATGCCCGCGGCGGCGTACTTGAGCGGCTTGGCGTCGCGGTCACGGGCTTCGGAGTCGGGGGAGACGACCTCGACGGCGAGCAGGACGTCGGCGACGTTGTAAAAGGTCTGCATGGGGTTCTTGACGGCTTCTCTGCGGACGAGGGAGACGTCGGGCTCGGGGCCGTTGCGCCTGTCGATGACGACGGTCATCTCTCGCTTGACCCTCAGCTCGGGCGGCACGGTTCGGCGTAGGCCACTGACCAGAAGGTCGATCACATCAGCGTGGAAGTTCCGCTGCGGACTCACGAAGACCAGGCTCCCGTCGATCAGCTCGGTGTGCGGCGGGAGATCCGGCAGTGTGAACAGGTCATCCACCGTGTACCCGTTCGTCGGCGGCAGCGGCCAGCGGGGGTGCTCGGTGGACTCGGCGGTCATGGTTCCTCCCATGCCAGGGATTCTTCGGCCTGCCCCTCCACCGTAGCGACCCGCTCTCGATCACGTCATTACATCGAGTGACCGTTCGACCCCGGCTCGGCTTCGCCGCCCCACGCCCTACCCTTGAAGGCTGATCCACCCCCTCGTCAGGAGTGAAATGGCCGTCAACCTGGTCAATGTCGAAAACGTCAGCAAGGTGTACGGAACCCGCGCCCTGCTCGACGGCGTCTCGCTCGGCGTCTCCGAGGGGGACCGGATCGGCGTCGTCGGGCGCAACGGCGACGGCAAGACCACCCTCATCCGCATGCTGGCCAAGCTGGAGGAGGCCGACACCGGGCGCGTCACGCACAGCGGCGGGCTGCGGATCGGGGTGCTCACGCAGCACGACTCGCTCGACCCGGCGGCCACCGTGCGGCACGAGGTCATCGGCGACCTCGCCGACCACGAGTGGGCGGGCAACGCCAAGATCAGGGACGTGCTCACGGGCCTGTTCGGCGGGCTCGACCTGCCGGGGTTCCCGCAGGGGCTCGACACCGTCATCGGCCCGCTCTCCGGCGGCGAGCGGCGGCGCATCGCGCTCGCCCAGCTCCTGATCGCCGAGCAGGACCTGATCGTCCTCGACGAGCCCACCAACCACCTCGACGTGGAGGGCATCGCGTGGCTCGCCCGGCACCTGCGCGAGCGCCGCTCGGCGCTGGTGTGCGTGACCCACGACCGGTGGTTCCTCGACCAGGTGTGCACGCGGATGTGGGACGTGCAGAAGGGCACGGTCTACGAGTACGAGGGCGGGTACTCCGACTACGTGTTCGCGCGCGCCGAGCGTGAGCGCATCGCCGCCACCGAGGAGGCCAAGCGGCAGAACCTGGTCCGCAAGGAGCTGGCGTGGCTGCGGCGCGGCGCCCCGGCCCGCACGTCCAAGCCCCGCTTCCGGGTGGAGGCGGCCAACGAGCTGATCAAGGACGTGCCGCCGCCCCGGGACACCAGCGAGCTGATGAAGTTCGCCACCACCCGGCTCGGCAAGACCGTCTTCGACCTGGAGGACGTGAGCGTCCAGGCCGGGCCGAAGCTGCTGCTCAAGCACCTGACCTGGCAGCTCGGGCCCGGCGACCGCATCGGCCTGGTGGGCGTGAACGGCGCGGGCAAGACCTCGCTCCTGCGCGCCATGGCGGACGCGGCCCGGTCGGCCGGTGAGACACAGCCCGCCGCGGGCCGGGTGGTCGTCGGCAAGACGGTCAAGCTGGCCTATCTGTCGCAGGAGGTCGCCGAGCTGAAGCCGACGCTCAGGGTCCTTGAGGCCGTGCAGCAGGTGCGGGAGCGGGTCGACCTCGGCAAGGGCCGGGAGATGACCGCGGGGCAGCTGTGCGAGACCTTCGGGTTCGGCAAGGAGAAGCAGTGGACGCCCGTCGGCGACCTGTCCGGCGGCGAGCGCAGGCGGTTGCAGCTCCTGCGCCTGCTGATGGACGAGCCGAACGTCCTCTTCCTCGACGAGCCCACCAACGACCTCGACATCGAGACGCTGACGCAGCTGGAGGACGTGCTCGACGGCTGGCCCGGCTCGATGGTGGTGATCTCCCACGACCGGTTCTTCGTCGAGCGCACCACGGACCGCGTCTTCGCCCTCATGGGTGACGCGACGATGCGGATGCTGCCGCGCGGCATCGACGAGTACCTGGAGCGCAGGAACCGGATGGCGGCGGCCGCGGCCCCGGCCGCCCCGGCGCCCGCCGCCGCCCCGGAGGGGACGAAGGCCGTGTCGGCCGCCGACGCGCGCGCCGCGAAGAAGGAACTGCAGAAAATCGAACGGCAGCTGGACAAGATCTCCGAGAAGGAGACCAAGCTGCACGCGCAGATCGCCGATAACGCCACAGACTTTGAAAAGGTGGCGAAATGGGACGCCGAGCTACGCGAACTTGTCGGCGAGCGCGAGGAGTTGGAACTGCGTTGGCTTGAACTCGCGGAGGATGCGTGAGTTTCCCGTAACAGACGCATTACAGGCCGGTCCTCCCTTGGGTACAGGCGCAGGACCGGCACCCTCGATGGCTGGATCGGAGTGATAGAAAGGGCAGCCTGAGCACCGCTTGGCGTGCCGAAAAATCAGTGAAGGGGGAAGCGCTGATGACTCAGCCGCCCAACCAGCCGCCGCACGGCGGCTTCGGAGCTCCACAGGACCCACAGCAGGGTGCGAACCCGCAGCCCGGCTACGGCTACCCGCAGCAGCAGCCCGGCCAGCCAGGTCCCTACGGCTACCCGCAGCAGTCGGGCCCCTACGGCCAGCCCACCCAGCCGGGCCAGGCAGGCCCCTACGGCCAGCCCACGCAGCCGGGTCAGCCGGGTCCCTACGGGCAGCAGCCGGGCCCGTACGGCCAGCCCACGCAGCCCGGTCAGCCGGGCCCCTACAGCCAGCCCACGCAGCCGGGCTACGGCTATCCGCAGCAGATGCCCACCGGCGCCCCGGGCACCCCGCCCCCGAGCGGCGGCAAGGGGCCCTTCAAGGGCAAGACCGCCGTGATCATCGGCGCGGCGGCCGTGGCTGCCCTCCTGGTCGCGGGCGGCGCCGTCTTCGCGCTCTCCGGCGGTGACGACGACAAGAAGAAGTCCGAGTCGAAGAAGAAGGACCCCAAGGCCTCCGCCCCGGTCAACCCGGGCGACGGCAGCGGCGACGGCCACGCGGGCAAGGAGGACCTCAACGAGGGCCGCCAGGCCGGCGAGGCCAAGGTCCTCTGGTACAAGGAGGCCCCCAAGGCCCCGGGCAAGGGCGCCGAGGCCCCCGGCATGTGGGTCAAGGACGGCATCGCGGTCAAGGCCGCGTACAAGGAACTCCTCGCCTACCACGTCGATTCCGGCAAGCCCGCCTGGACCGCGATCGAGCTGCCGCAGGAGATCTGCGCGGCCACGCCGCAGGTCAGTGACGACGGCAAGATCGTCGTCGCCTACAAGGCCGGTGTGAAGCGGACCGCCAATTGCGACCAGCTCCAGGTCATCGACCTGAAGACGGGCAAGAAGGGCTGGCACAAGCAGACCACGAAGAAAGGTCTCTTCGACTCCACCCTCGGCCTGGAGCTGAGCATCACCGGCGACACGCTGATGGTCGGCCGCTCCCAGTCCGGCACCGCCTACAGCGTCAGTGAGGGCGACGAGCTGTTCGTGGCGGAGAAGAAGGACGAGGGCACCTGCTTCCCGGCCGGGTTCACCGGCGGCGACCGCATGCTGATGAAGTTCTCGTGCGGGGCGAGCACGCCCACCGAGCACGACGAGGTCGTGGAGCTCGACCCGAAGACCGGCAAGATCCAGTGGACGAAGAAGTTCCCCAAGGGCTGGCGCCTGGAGCACGTCTACTCCACCAGCCCCACGGTCCTCTACGCCACCAACAAGGACAAGAAGCAGTGGAACATCACCACGCTGAAGTCCGGCAGCAGCAAGACCCGCTCCGAGGTCCAGGTGAACGAGGACTTCGCGCCCGAGTGCGGCTGGGGCAGCCTCGGTGGTGACCTGCAGGCCTGCTCCGGTGCCGTCGCCGACGACAAGTACCTCTACCTGCCGACCAAGAAGACCTCCGGCGCCAACCAGATCGTCGCGATCAGCCTGGCCAGCGGCAAGGCGGCCTGGCGGGTCAAGTCCCCGCTGGACACCTCGATGGTGCCGATGAAGACCCAGGGCGACGACCTGGTGGCGTACGTCGAGCCGTCGTACGACTCCGGCGGCCGCGTAGTGTCCATCGGGACCAGCGGCTCGCACACACCGAAGACGCTGCTGCAGAACCCGGCGGGGACGTCGAAGATCGAGAACGGCTTCTACTCGAAGGCGGTCGACTACGTGGACGGGCGCTTCTACCTCTCCACCACCCGGCTCTCCGGCACCGCTCAAGGCCGCGAGAAGCTGATGCTGGCCTACGGCAAGTGACCCTCCCCACCGCTCAGTCACCCCATCCGTCCCCCCAAGGAAAGACGTCATGACACAGCCGCCCCAGCCGCCCAACCAGCCGCCGCAGGGTGGGTTCGGCGCCCCCCAGGACCCGTCCCCAAGCTCTCAACAGAGTTCGAGCAGGGGAGGCCCCAACCCCGGAGGGTTCGGCGCTCCCCAGACGCCCCCGCAGCCCGGCTACGGCTACCCGCAGGCGCCGCAGCCCCCGCAGCCCCCGCAGACCCCGCCGCCCGCCGCCCCGGCGGCCCCGCCCGCGGCCCCGCAGACGCCTCCGCCGCCCCCGCAGGGCCAGCCGAACCAGGGCTACCCGCAGGCACCGGCGGCCCCGGGCACCCCACCGCCCGCCGCGCCCGGCACCCCGCCGCCCGCCTACGCCCAGCCGACGCAGGCGGCTTTCCCGGCCGTGGGCCAGCAGCCCGGCTACGGCTACCCGGGCCAGCCCGGTCAGCCGGGGCAGCCCGCCCCGCAGCAGGGCTACGGCTTCCCGCAGCCGCCGACCATGCCGATGCAGCCCCAGCCGGGCGGTGGCGGTGGCGGCAAGAAGCCCAACAAGCAGATGCTGATCATCGTCGCGGCCGTCGCGGCCATCGGCCTGATCGTCGGCGGCGGTGTCATCTACGCCGGTTCGAAGAAGGACGACGACAAGAAGAACAGCGCGGACGGCGGCGACGGCAAGGGCGGCAAGGGCAAGAAGGGCGGCTCCGAGGGACCGCCCGCCGCCGGCGGCCCCGCCAAGGAGAAGGTCCCGGCGAACACCAGCGCCAAGGTCGGCTTCCAGGTCCCGGCGCCCGCGGTGCCCAAGGACAGCGTGTGGAGCGTCGCGGGCTCCTGGCTCACCGACGACACGTACGTCAAGAGCGGCTACACGGGCAAGGACAAGGACCACGCCCTCATCGCCTACGACCCCGTGTCCGGCAAGCAGAAGTGGACGATCCCGCTGACCGGTGAGACCTGCGCGGTCTCCAAGGAGGTCACCGACGAGGGCATCGCCGCCGTCGTCTACAAGGACGCCAAGTCCACCAAGGCGAACAAGTACCCCGACTGCACCCAGGTCGCCGCGGTCGACCTGAAGTCCGGCAAGAAGCTGTGGACGGAGAGCGTCACCGGCAGCGGCTCGCCCGTGGAGTTCGAGGAGATCGCCATCTCCGGCGACACCGTCGCCGCGGGCGCGGGCACCGGCGGCACCGGTGCCGCCTGGAACCTGTCCGGCAAGCTGCTGTGGAAGCCGAAGATCGGCGACGAGTGCAAGGACGCCGGTTACGCGGGCGGCGACCAGCTCGTCGCGGTCCGCAAGTGCGGTGGCTACGGCGACGAGAAGCTCAAGATCCAGCTCCTCGACCCGAAGACCGGCAAGGACAAGTGGAGCTATCCGGTGACCCCCGGCGTCGACAACGCCAAGATCATCTCGACCAATCCGATCGTGTTCGGCCAGGACACCGAGGAGATCACGGCGAGCGGCGCCACGGACGTCTTCTCGCTGAGCAACGCGGGCAAGCTGCGCGCCCGCATCAAGCTGGAGGACGGCAAGTACTCGCACGACTGCGAGGTCAACAAGTGGGCCAGCTGCAGCGCCATCGCCGTCGGCAACGACAAGCTGTACGTGCCCACGCGCCAGCACGACGCGGGCGGCTCCAGCTACGGCTTCACCAACGAGATCATCGCGTTCTCGCTGGCCACCGGCAAGACCACCGGTGACCGCGCGGACGCGGGCGACGACGGCGAGATGTTCCCGATCCGCATGGACGGCGGCAACCTCCTCGCGTACAAGGGCGGCGGCTACAAGAAGGGCGCCAAGGTCGTCTCGCTCGACGGCAAGTCGATGAAGGAGACCACGCTCCTTCAGACGCCCGCGACCGAGCCGGTCAGCCGCGCCATCAGCGGCATGTCCCCGAAGTCCAACGAACTCCTCTACGCCGGCGGCAACTTGTTCTTCGGCAAGAAGCTGATCAGCAAGCCGTACTCCAAGGACGACAAGGCGTTCATCGCGCTGGGCTTCACCACCCAGTAGCCGCCCCGCAGCGATCACACGGCCCCGCGCTCGCCCGAACGAGTGCGGGGCCGTTTCGCGTTGTCCGGTTCACGCTCCGTACTCGCGTGCTGGACCCGCCGCGCGCATGCCGGGCCGCCGCCGTGTCCATGCTTCTGAACGGCCGTGATTGAGGCATTCCGGGCTGCTTCTGCCCGATAGGGGCAGCGCGAAGTCGAACAAGCGTGTAGCTTCCGGGGGATGAAGGGCCGGGGCCCTGATCCGTGGGGGGATCATCGGGGAAAGCCGTGGGGATCATTAGGGGAATCCGTGGGGGACTTTGGGGGGTTGTGCTGTGGGTGTGCGGCTCATGGTGGTCGACGACCATCGATTGCTCGCCGAGGCACTCGCCTCGGCGTTGAAGCTGCGTGGGCACCGGGTGCTCGCCGCGGCGGCGCCCGCCGCCGGGGCGGCGGACCTGGTGATCAGCAGGGCGCCGGAGGTGTGCCTGCTCGGCACGGCCACACCGGCGGAGCCGGGCATGTTCGACCCGGTGGTGCGGATCAAGCGGGAGCGGCCGCAGGTCGCCGTGGTGGTGCTCGGGCCCGTTCCCTCGCCCCGCGGCATCGCGGCGGCGTTCGCCTCCGGCGCGTCCGGATACGTACGTCATGACGAGCGCATCGAAGGAGTCGAGCGCGCCATCATGAAGGCGCGCGCCGGGGAAGCCGCCGTCGCGCCCCAATTGCTCCAAGGCGCCTTCAGCGAGCTGCTCAACCCCGCCGCCCAGCCCGACGACGAGGGGCAGCGGCTGCTGCAGATGCTCACTCCCCGTGAGGTGGAGGTCCTCGTGCGGGTCGCCGACGGGGAGGACACCCGCCTCATCGCCGCCGGGATGGGGATCGCCCCCAGCACGGCGCGCACCCACGTGCAGCGGGTGCTGATGAAGCTCGGCGTCGGGTCGCGGCTCGAGGCGGCCGCGCTCGCCGCGCGGACCGGGCTCCTCGACCGGGCCGAGCGGACCGGGGGAGCGGAGGAGCAGCACGTCGGGGGCGGGGAGCCCCCGACGGGGCTGAAGGTCTAGGGGCTGGTCCGCGCGGATCCGCCGGACCGGTCCTGGGCGGACCGGTCCTGGGCGGACCGGTCCTGGGCGGACCGGTCCTGGGTGAACCGGTCCTGGGTGAACCGGTCCTGGGTGAACCGGCTCCAGGTGAACCGGCTCCAGGCGAAGCGGCTCTAGGCGAAGCGGCTCTAGGCGTACTGGCCCGGTACGTAGTCGCCCGCGACCTGCTGGGTGATGACGTTTCCGCGGTTGAAGGTGTTGATGAGGGCGATCTGGCCGACCAGGGCGGCGAGTTGCTCCTCGTCGTAGTGCTTGGCGGCGTTCGCCCAGGCCTCGTCGGTGACGCCGCCCGCCGCGTCCGCGATGCGGGTGCCCTGCTCCGTCAGCTCCAGGGCGGCGCGCTCGGCGTCGGTGAAGACCTTGGCCTCGCGCCAGGCGGCGACCAGGTTGAGGCGCAGCGAGGTCTCACCGGCGGCCGCGGCGTCCTTGGTGTGCATGTCGAGGCAGCCGCCGCAGCCGTTGATCTGGCTGGCGCGGATCTTCACCAGTTCGAGGGTCGCGGCGGGGACCGTCGACTCGGCGAGGACCTTGTTCGCCGCGATGATGTGCTTCCAGAACTTCATCGCGGTCGCGTTCTCGAACATGTTCAGACGGGCTTCCATGGCGTGCTCCTCTGCCGTTGTCGTGGGCTACACACCTAGGACGGGGCAGGGCGGGGCGATGTGACATGCGCGGGTGTGACCTGCGTCGCAAGGCCCTGGGCGGGCTACAGGCGGCGCGCCCCCGCCGACGCCACCGCCGGGAACACCCGCGGCGCCGCGTACCCGGCCGCGGCGAACGCCTCCTGGACCGACTTCGTGAGGAACTCCGCGTCCGCGGCCTCGGCCAGGACGATCGCGGAGCCGCCGAAGCCGCCCCCCGTCATCCGGGCCCCGAGCGCCCCCGCCGCGCACGCCGTCTCCACCACGAGGTCCAGCTCCGGGCAGGAGATGCGCAGGTCGTCCCGGAGCGAGGCATGGCCCTCGATGAGGACCGGGCCGATGCCGCGCACGTCACCGGCGTCGAGGAGGGCGATGACCCGCTCGACGCGGTGGTCGTCGGAGACGACGTGCCGGACGTAGCGGCGCACCTTCTCGTCGGACAGCCGGTCGAGGGCGGCGGGGAGTTCGGCGAAGGGCACGTCGCGCAGGTGGGAGACGCCGAGCGCCCGCGCCCCCGCCTCGCAGCCGGCCCGCCGCTCCGCGTACGCCCCGTCGCCGAGCGCGTGCTTGACGCGGGTGTCGACGACCAGGAGCGTCAGGCCGTCCGCGGCCAGGTCGAAGGGGACCTGGCGCACGGACAGGTCGCGGCAGTCCAGGTGCAGGGCGTGCCCCGGCTCGCAGGCCGCGGACGCCATCTGGTCCATGACCCCGCACGGCACGCCCACGAAGGCGTTCTCGGCGCGCTGGGCGAGCAGCGCCAACTCGCGACGGGACAGGCCCAGTTCGTAGAGGTCGTCGAGGGCGAGGGCGGTGACCACTTCCAGGGCGGCGGAGGAGGAGAGGCCCGCGCCGGTCGGGACGGTGGACGCCAGGTGCAGGTCCGCGCCGCCGACCGCGTGGCCCGCGTCCCGCAGCGCCCAGACGACGCCCGCCGGATACGCGGCCCAGCCCCCGTCGGACCGCGGGGTCAGGGAGTCCACCGCGAGTTCGACGACCGGGCCCTCGATGTCCGCGGAGTGCAGCCGCAGGACCCCGTCGTCGCGCCGGGCCACCGCGGCGACCGCGGTGTGCGGCAGCGCGAGCGGCATCACGAAGCCCTCGTTGAAGTCCGTGTACTCGCCGATGAGGTTGACGCGGCCCGGTGCCGCCCACACTCCGGCGGGCTCGCGGCCGTACAACGCCCGGAAGGCATCGATGAGTTCGGCGGTCGGCTCCGTGGCGGCGGACATCTTCCGGTTACCCCCTCTGCTGGGCGAAGGCCCAGGCGTCGGCGACGATGCCCGCGAGGTCCGCGCGGGACGGGTTCCAGCCGAGCCGCTCGCGGGCGGTGGCGGCGGAGGCCACGAGGACCGCCGGGTCGCCGCCGCGGCGCGCCGCCACGACCTCGGGGATCGGGTGCCCGGTGACCTTGCGGACGGTCTCGATGACCTCGCGCACGGAGAAGCCGTTGCCGTTGCCCAGGTTGCAGATCAGGTGCTCGCCGGGGGTCGCGGCGGCCAGGGCGAGCAGATGGGCGTCGGCGAGGTCGGCGACGTGGATGTAGTCGCGCACGCAGGTGCCGTCCGGCGTCGGGTAGTCGTCGCCGAAGACGGAGATGGCCTCGCGCTTGCCCTGGGCGACCTGGAGGACGAGCGGGATGAGGTGCGACTCGGGGTCGTGTCGCTCGCCGCAACTGCCGTACGCGCCCGCCACGTTGAAGTACCGAAGGGACACGGCACCGAGTCCGTGCGCCGCGGCCTCGCCGGTGATCATGTGGTCGACGGCGAGCTTGGAGGCGCCGTAGGGGGAGGTGGGGGCGGTCGGGTCGGTCTCGGTGATGGGGGTGTGCACCGGCTCGCCGTACGTCGCCGCCGTCGAGGAGAACACCAGCTTGCGCACGCCCGCCTCGCGCATCGCGGCGAGCAGCGCCATGGTGCCGCCGACGTTGTTGTCCCAGTACTTCTCGGGCTTCACGACGGACTCGCCGACCTGCGAGAAGGCGGCGAAGTGCAGCACCGCGTCGTAGGGGGCCTCGCCCTCGGCGTGCAGCCACTTGGCGGCGTCGCGGATGTCGCCCTCGATGAACGCCGCGCCCGCGGGCACGCCCTCGCGGAAGCCGGTGGAGAGGTTGTCGAGGACCGTCACCTCGTGCCCGGCCTCGATCAGATGCTGGGCGACGACACTGCCGACATAGCCGGCGCCACCCGTGACCAGGTACTTCCCACTCATCAACTCGCTACCTCTCGCAGTCGCTGGGCCGCGGCCTCCGGCGGCACATCGTTGATGAACACACTCATGCCGGATTCGGAACCCGCGAGGAACTTCAGCTTGCCCGAAGTGCGGCGAATGGTGAAAAGCTCGAGGTGGAGCGCGAAGTCGTCGCGGTTGACGCCTTCGTACTCCGTGAGCGCCGTGAACGGGGCCTGGTGCCAGGCCGCGATGTACGGCGTCGGCGGCTCGCTGCCGCCCTCGCGCTCACCCTTGCCGAAGATCCGGTCGAAGCGCCGCAACAGTTCCAGATAGACCTGGGGAAACTCTGTGCGAGCCGCCTCGTCGAGGCCGAGCAGGTCGGGGACGCGGCGCTTGGGGTAGAGGTGCACCTCGTAGGGCCAGTGGGCGGCGTACGGCACGAAGGCCACCCAGTGCGCGGCGTCCAGGACGACCCGCTCACCGGCGCGCTCCTCGGCGAGGACGTCGTCGAAGAGGTTGCGTCCTTCGGTGGCCGCGCGGTGCTCGGCCAGGGAGCGCAGCATCAGGGCCGTGCGCGGGGTGACGAAGGGGTAGGCGTAGATCTGCCCGTGCGGGTGGCCGAGGGTCACGCCGATCTCCGCGCCCCGGTTCTCGAAGCAGAAGACCTGCGCGACGGACGGCAGGTGGGAGAGCTCGGCGGTGCGGTCGGTCCAGGCGTCCAGGACCAGCGCGGCCTGCTCCTCGGTGAGGTCGGCGAAGGACGCGGTGTGGTCGGGGGTGAAGCAGACCACCTCGCAGCGGCCCGCGTCGCCGGCGAGGGAGGGGAAGCGGTTCTCGAAGACCACGACGTCGTACGAGGAGTCGGGGATCTCGGTGCGGCGGCCACCGGTGGAGGGGCACAGGGGGCACTCGTCGGCCGGAGGGTGGTAGGTGCGGCCCTGGCGGTGCGAGGCGATGGCGACGCTGTCGCCGAGGAGGGGGTCGCGGCGGACCTCGGAGGTGGTGGCGACGGGGTCCAGGGGCCTGCTGTCGGCCGCCGTGCGGACGGTGTCGTCGCGCACGTCGTAGTAGATGAGCTCACGACCGTCGGCGAGACGAGTCGAGGTCTTCTTCACGTTCGGGGCTCCTTACACCGCCCGCCAACAGAACCGAACACAACAAACCACAAGCCAACAGGCGCGTCAATGCCGACGGCGCCTGTCGGGTCGTCGCCCCCTCGCCCAGCTCACCTGATGATCCGCAGCGAGGAGCGATCTTGGACTCGATCACAATCAAACAAAGAACATCAACAGAACTGTTCACTTCCTGAAGGTCGAGGCGTAGGTTCCGGTCTGATCAGTTCGCGCGACGAAGCGAGTTCACATGCAGTCCCCTCCTTCCGCTACGCACGTCACCCTCGCCGAAGGGCTCCGGCTGCCCACCAACGGGCTGGACTACGCGATCCTGGCGATCTACTTCGTGGTCGTCCTCGGCATCGGATTCGCCGCCCGGCGCTCTGTGAGGACCAGCCTCGACTTCTTCCTCTCCGGGCGCTCCCTGCCCGCCTGGGTCACCGGCCTCGCCTTCGTCGCCGCCAACCTCGGCGCCACCGAGATCCTCGGCATGGCGGCCACGGGCGCGCAGTACGGCGTCGCGGTCGTCCACTGGTACTGGATCGGCGCCATCCCGGCCATGGTCTTCCTCGGCCTGGTGATGATGCCCTTCTACTACCGCTCCAAGGTCCGCTCGGTCCCCGAGTTCCTGCTCCAGCGCTTCGACAAGTCCGCCCACCTGCTGAGCTCGGCGCTCTTCGCCTTCGCCGCCGTGCTCATCGCGGGCGTCAACCTCTACGCCCTCGCGATCGTCGTCGAGGCGCTGCTCGGCTGGCCGCAGTGGGTCGCCATCGTCGTCGCCGGGTTCTTCGTGCTCGCGTACATCACCATCGGCGGCCTGTCCTCGGCGATCTACAACGAAGTGCTCCAGTTCTTCGTCATCCTCGCCGCGCTCATCCCGATCTGCGTCATCGGCATGAAGAAGGTCGGCGGCTGGGACGGGCTCACCGGCTCCATCGAGAAGCAGCACGGCGACAACTTCATGACCGCCTGGGGCGGCACCGGCATCGGCGACGCCAACCCGCTCGGCGCCAACTGGCTCACCATCATCCTGGGCCTCGGCTTCGTGCTCTCCTTCGGCTACTGGACGACGAACTTCGCCGAGGTGCAGCGCGCCCTCTCCGCGAAGAACCTCTCCGCCGCCCGGCGCACCCCGCTGATCGCCGCCTTCCCCAAGATCTTCATCGTCTTCCTGGTGATGATCCCCGGCCTGGTCGCCGCCGTCCTCGTCCCCAAGATCGGCACGCCCGGCTCGGACCTGACGTACAACGACGCGATCCCCTACCTCATGCAGGAGTTGCTGCCCAACGGCGTCCTCGGCATCGCCGTCACCGGTCTCCTCGCCGCCTTCATGGCGGGCATGGCGGCCAACGTCTCGTCCTTCAACACCGTCTTCACGTACGACATCTGGGCCAAGTACGTCGTCAAGGGCCGCGAGGACGGCTACTACCTGCAGTTCGGGCGGCTCATCACCGCGATCGGCGTCTTCGCCTCCATCGGCACCGCCTTCATCGCCTCGTCCTTCTCGAACATCATGGGCTACCTCCAGACCCTCTTCTCCTTCTTCAACGTCCCGATGTTCGTCGTCTTCATCATCGGCATGTTCTGGAAGCGGGCCTCCATGAAGTCCGGCGTCTGGGGGCTGCTCGCCGGCACCACCGCCGCGATGGTCAACTACTTCTGGATCTACAAGCAGGGCGTCATCGACATCCCCACCGACCAGGGCGCCAACTTCGTCTCCGCCATCGTCGGCTTCGTCGCCGGAGCGGTCGTCATGGTCGGCGTCACCCTCTTCACCGCCCCCAAGCCGGAGGCCGAGCTGGCCGGGCTCGTGTACGGGACGGCGTCGCCGGGCCTGGAGGACGACGGTGCCGAGCCCGGTGACGACGCGTGGTACCGGCGTCCCGCGTTGCTCGGGTGGGGCGCGGTGGTGCTGGCCACCGCGTGCTACGTCCCGTACTCGTTCTGACCGGCCCCGCCGAACAGGCCCCTCCTACTCACACTCCGAGGAATCATGTCCGACCTGCAGAAGGAAGTCACCGACCTTGAGCGGAAGTCCGCGACAGCCGCTCGTCTCTTCGACATCCGGCGCATCATCGGCGGGCTGTTCGTCGTCTACGGCGTCATCGTCACCGTCGCCGGGATCACCGCGTCCGACGCCGACCTCGACAAGGCCGAGGGCATCAACATCAACCTCTGGACCGGCCTCGGCATGCTCGCCCTCGGCCTGTTCTTCCTGACCTGGCTGTGGCTGCGGCCGGCTGCGGCGCCGGGGCCGGAGGGGGAGGGGGAGGGGTAGGCCTCGCGGGTGCGCCCCGGTCCCGCCCCTTCTCCGAAACTGGGGCTCCGCCCCAGACCCCGCTCCTCAAACGCCGGAGGGGCTATAAATTTCGCCGGTGCGGCAAGGTTTTAGCCCGTCCGGCGTTTGAGGGCGAGGCGCGGAGCGCCGATAAAGCGGGGTCCAGGGGGCGCAGCCCCCGGTTTCGGAGAAGGGGCGGGACTGGGGCGCCCCGCGAAGGTCAACCCAGCCGCTTCGTCAAGGTGAACTCCTTGTGCCCCTCGGGGTAGTCGGGGATGACGGCGACGACCTCGTAGCCCTGCCGGCGGTAGAAGGCGGGAGCCTGGAAGTCCCAGGTCTCCAGGCGGGAGTTGAGACAGCCGCGCTCGCCGGCGGCGACCCGCTCCGCCTCGGCGAGCAACCGCCCCCCGAGCCCCGCGCCCCGCGCCTCCTCGGCCACCCACAGCAGACTCACGTGCAGCCACCGCCCCCACGTGTACCCCGAGAGCCCCCCGACCAGCTCACCCTGGTCGTCCAACGCCCAGACGCCGAGCGGCTCTTCCCGCTCCTCGGGCGTGCCCTGAAGAGCACGAAGGGCCGCTGAGGCGTCCCGGTTCGCGTCCCGCAACCGCCCCCGAAGCAGACGGAGACGTTCTTTGTCGACTCCTGTCTCCATACGAAACATACGGCCCACCATAAACGCGTCGGCCAATCAGTTCTGCAAATCCACTTCCGCTCGGGGCCCCCGTCCGTACTCTGAAGGGCAGCGCCGGTGGGGGCCGGCGCCGATCAGGGGGCGAGACAGTCGGGTGCGACGCCCGGCGTGGGGGTGGCAGTCACGGCACGGCGGCGGCCGTGCGGCTGCGGCGTACCCACTCCGGGTGCCGCGCCCGCGTCGGTCGCTCTCCGACCTGTGGGGGTTTCCGTGGTTCGAATCCGAGTCCTGGTCGTCGACGACCACCGTATCTTCGCCGAGTCGCTGGCCGCGGCGCTCGCCGCGGAGCCCGACGTGGAGGTGTCCGCCGCGGGCAGCGGCCCCGCGGCCCTGCGCTGCCTGGACCGCGCGGCCGCCGAAGGCCGCAGATACGACGTCCTGCTCGTGGACGCCGACCTGGGCAGCTCCGCGCCCGCACTGCAGGGCGCCCGCCCCGCCGTGCCGGTGCACGACGGCCAGGCCGACGGTCTCGTGGACGGCATCTCGCTGGTGGCGGGCGTGCGTTCGGGCCAGCCCGCCGTGCGCACGGTCGTGCTCGCGGAGAAGGACGACCCGCGCCGCGCGGCCCTCGCCCTCGGCGCCGGGGCGTCCGGCTGGGTGGCGAAGGACTGCTCGCTCTCGCGGCTGCTCACGGTCATCCGGGGCGTCCTGCGCGACGAGACGCACCTGCCGCCCGCGCTGCTCACGGGCGTCCTGCGGGAACTGACGGCGGCACGCAAGCACCGTACGGAGAGCGAGCGGCTCGTGGAGTCCCTCACCCCGCGCGAGCGCGAAGTGTTGCGGTGCATGGTCGCGGGGCTCGGCCGCAAGGCCGTCGCCGAACGGCTCTTCCTGTCGCCGCACACCGTCCGCACCCATATGCAGAACGTCCTCGGCAAGCTCGGCGTGCACTCCACGCTCGCCGCCGTCGCCCTCGCCCGCAGGGCGGGCGTCGGCCCCGCCGACCTAGCCGGGGATGTTGTCGAACGGGGCGGTCAACTGGCGTAGCAGCCCCGCCAGTTCACCGCGCTGGGCGCGCGAGAGCTCACCGAGGATCGCCCGCTCCTGGTCGAGCAGGCCCGCGAGGGCCTGGTCGGCCCGGTCGCGGCCCTCTTCGGTGAGCCGCACGAGCACGCCCCGCCGGTCACTGGGATCCGGCAGCCGCTCAACCAGGCCCTTCTTCGTGAGCCTGTCGATGCGGTTGGTCATCGTGCCGGACGTGACCAGGGTCTGGGTGAGGAGCTGGCCCGGCGAGAGCTGATACGGCGCGCCCGCGCGCCGCAGCGACGTCAGCACGTCGAACTCCCAGGGCTCCAGCTCATGCTCGGAGAACGCCAGCCGACGCGCGCGATCGAGATGGCGCGCCAGCCTGCTCACGCGGCTCAGCACCTCGAGCGGTTCCACGTCGAGGTCAGGGCGCTCCCGGCGCCATGCAGCGACCAGCCGGTCGACCTCGTCCTCCATGACGATCAGTGTAGGGGGTCTGTCGACATGAAGTCTCTTGACGTCAAGATACTTGGGGAGTCAGGATGGGGCAACCGGTTCGGTACGCGTTCACGGCGACGTCGGCCGTGGGCCACCCCGCCGTCGTGACCCCCGCACTCTCCCTCGCCTCCCGTCGCAGAGGAGCAGCCCATGCCGCCCACCGCGTCGCCCACCTGGGACCCCGACCAGTACCTGCGCCACTCCGGGCACCGCGCCCGCCCCTTCCACGACCTCCTCGCCCGGGTGGCCCCGCTCCCCGCGGGCCCCGAAGGGCGCCCGCCCCGCATCGCCGACCTCGGCTGCGGGCCCGGCAACGTCACCGTCCTGCTCGCCGAGCGCTGGCCCGACGCCCACGTCACCGGCTTCGACAACTCCCCGCAGATGCTCCGGCAGGCCGCGGCCCTCGCCGGGCCCACGGCGGGCGGCGGCCGCCTGGAGTTCGCGTCCGCCGACGCCGGGGCGTGGACGCCCGCCCCTCGGACGTACGACCTGATCCTGTCGAACGCGACCCTCCAGTGGGTGCCGGGGCACGCCGACCGCTTCCCCGACTGGGTGGCCGCGCTGCGGCCCGGCGGGGTGCTCGCCGTCCAGATGCCCGCCAACTTCGGGGCGCCGAGCCACACCCTGATGAGGGAACTCTGCGCGAGCGGGCGGTGGCGGGAGCGGCTCGGCGGAGTGCTGCGGCACGCCGACGCCGTGCTCCCGCCCACCGCCTATCTGGAGCTCCTCACCGGGCTCGGCTGCGCGGCCGACGTCTGGGAGAGCACGTACCAGCACCTGCTCGGCGGCGACGACCCCGTCCTCGACTGGGTCAAGGGGACCGGCCTGCGGCCCGTCCTCACCGCACTCGCCGACGACCCGGCCGCGCGGGACGCCTTCCTCGGTGAGTACCGCGACCTGCTGCGCGAGGCCTATCCGGCCGGGGCGCACGGGACCGTCTTCCCCTTCCGGCGGCTCTTCGCGGTGGCCCGCGCGGGGGGTGCGGTCTGATGCTCGCCGCCGTCGACCATGTGCAGCTCGCCGCCCCGCCCGGCAGCGAGGGGGCGCTGCGCGGCTTCTACGTGGACGTGCTCGGCATGACCGAGGTGCCGAAGCCGGGCGGGCTCGCGGGGCGTGGCGGGTGCTGGTTCGAGGCGGGGGCCGTCCGGCTGCACCTCGGGGTCGAGGCCGGCTTCCGGCCCGCCCGCAAGGCGCACCCCGGACTCCGCGTCACCGGCATCGAGGCCTACGCGGCCCGGCTCGCCGCCCTGGGGGCGCCCGTCACCTGGGACGACCTTCTCCCCGGCCACCGGCGCTTCTACTCCGAGGACCCGGTCGGCAACCGCCTGGAGTTCCTGGAGCCGTACCCCGCGGCTCCCCCCGCCTGACCCGCCCGGCAACCCCGCCGCCGCGCGCGGCGCGGTGGATGGTCCACCGGGTCGCGCGCGAGTACGAGACAGTCGCGCCGGGCGCCCCCCCCGGGTACACGGGGCACCGCCCCCGACGGTGTGACGTCAGGACTTGCGATGGCCTATCAGGCGCGGCTTCGGCTCCAGGCCGTCCAGGCCGTGCCAGGCCAGGTTGACCAGGTGGGCCGCCACCTCCGCCTTCTTGGGCTTGCGGACGTCCAGCCACCACTGGCCGGTGAGGGCCACGCTGCCGACCAGGGCCTGGGCGTAGAGCGGGGCGAGCTTCGGGTCGAAGCCGCGGGTCTTGAACTCCTGGCCGAGGATGTCCTCGACCTGCGTGGCGATGTCGGAGATGAGGGAGGCGAAGGAGCCGGTCGACTGGGGGATGGGGGAGTCCCGGACGAGGATGCGGAAGCCGTCGGTGTACTCCTCGATGTAGTCGAGGAGGGCGAAGGCGGCCTGCTCGCAGAGCTCGCGGGGGTGCCCGGCGGTGAGGGAGCCGGTGACCATGCCGAGGAGCTGGCGCATCTCACGGTCCACCACGACCGCGTACAGCCCTTCCTTGCCGCCGAAGTGTTCGTAGACGACGGGCTTGGAGACACCGGCCTTCGCCGCGATCTCCTCCACCGACGTGCCTTCGAAGCCCTTGGCGGCGAACAGGGTGCGGCCGATGTCCAGCAGCTGCTCACGGCGCTCGGCGCCGGTCATCCGGGTCCGGCGGACGCGCCGGGGCTTGTCGCTGTTCGAACCCGCGGAGCCCTGCGGGGCCCGCGTGGAGCGCGTCGTACTCGGATTGCTTGGGTCGGTCGCCACGTGGTCCATCATGCCGCGTCTGCGGCCTGGGGCTTGCCAGGGGCGGGAATCGCACCCGCCCCGTCCGCCCCGTCGGGAGCCTTGCGGCGGGCGTCGATCCGGGTCTTGGTGGGCCACCGCACGTCGTACGCCCAGCCGAGCTGTTCGAACCAGCGGATGAGCCGCGCGGACGAGTCGAGCTGGCCGCGCATCACGCCGTGGCGCGCGCTCGTCGGGTCGGCGTGGTGCAGGTTGTGCCAGGACTCGCCGCAGGACAGGACCGCGAGCCACCACACGTTGCCGGAGCGGTCGCGGGACTTGAAGGGACGCTTGCCCACCGCGTGGCAGATCGAGTTGATCGACCACGTCACGTGGTGAAGCAGCGCCACCCGGACGAGTGAGCCCCAGAAGAAGGCCGTGAACGCGCCCCACCAGGACATCGTGACCAGACCGCCCACCAGCGGCGGCAGCGCGAGCGACACCACGGTCCACAGGACGAACTGGCGCGAGACGGCCCGGATCGCCGGGTCCTTGATCAGGTCGGGCGCGTACTTCTCCTGCGACGTCTGCTCCTCGTCGAACAGCCAGCCGATGTGCGCCCACCACAGGCCCTTCATCAGGGCCGGGACCGTCTCGCCGAAGCGCCACGGCGAGTGCGGGTCGCCCTCCGCGTCGGAGTACTTGTGGTGTTTGCGGTGGTCGGCCACCCAGCGGACGACGGGGCCCTCCACCGCCATCGAACCGGCCACCGCGAGCGCGATCCGCAGCGGCCGCTTGGCCTTGAAGGAGCCGTGCGTGAAGTAGCGGTGGAAGCCGATGGTGATGCCGTGGCAGCCCAGGTAGTACATGAACACGAGCAGGCCGAGATCCAGCCAGCTCACCCCCCAGCCCCAGGCCAGCGGGACCGCCGCCACCAGGGCCAGGAACGGGACGGTGATGAACAGGAGCAGCGCGAGCTGCTCCGCGGACCGCTTCTGTTCACCGCCCAGGGTCGCGGACGGGGGCGGGGCGCTCGACGGCGCCCCCTTCGATTCGGCGATGACGTCGGGGCTCGTGGTCATAAAGGCTTCCCCTGGGGGGTCGAGGGTGACTGCCGGCATCTGGCGATGCGGAGCGCTGGGATACGGAATTCGCAGGTGTCGACACGCGCCGGGCGGGAAGGCACCGGACGGGCGGGTGCCCATGGGCGGGGCCGCTCATACGCGAGGCTACGGAGCCGTAGGTTACGGCCTCGTAAGTATCGCAGTGCGCGGCATCACGGCAAGAGGCCGCGAGTCTGCCAAGACCCATCGACACCTATCCTTGGATCGGTCGGACAGCGCGGTCCGCTCTGTATCTCCCCCGGTTCCACGGCCGGGACCCCTCCCAGACGTGCCCACCCCCGTTCTCCGGCCGGAAAACGGCGGGCTTCACCGCAAGGAGCCGCACCTGTGAGCAGTGCCGACGACCAGACCGCTACCACGGCCACCGCGAGCACCACGTCCACCTCGGCCGGGGCCAACAGCGAGCTGCGCGCCGACATCCGTCGCCTCGGCGACCTCCTCGGCGAGACCCTCGTCCGCCAGGAGGGGCCCGAACTCCTCGACCTGGTGGAGAAGGTCCGCCGCCTGACCCGCGAGGACGGCGAGGCCGCCGCGCGGCTCCTCGGCGGCACCGAACTGGAGACCGCCGCCAAGCTCGTGCGCGCCTTCTCCACCTACTTCCACCTCGCCAACGTCACCGAGCAGGTGCACCGCGGCCGTGAGCTGCGCGCCCGCCGCGCCGCCGAGGGCGGCCTGCTCGCCCGCACCGCGGACCGCCTCAAGGACGCCGACCCCGAGCACCTGCGCCAGACCGTCGAGCACCTGAACGTGCGCCCGGTCTTCACCGCGCACCCCACGGAGGCCGCCCGCCGCTCCGTCCTGAACAAGCTGCGCCGGATCGCCGAGCTCCTGGAGACCCCGGTCATCGAGTCCGACCGGCGCCGCCACGACACCCGTCTGGCCGAGAACATCGACCTCGTCTGGCAGACCGACGAGCTGCGCGTGGTCCGCCCCGAGCCCGCCGACGAGGCCCGCAACGCCATCTACTACCTGGACGAGCTGCACGCGGGCGCCGTCGGCGACGTCCTGGAGGACCTGACCGCCGAGCTGGAGCGCGTCGGCGTGCAGCTGCCGAGCGAGACCCGCCCGCTGACCTTCGGCACCTGGATCGGCGGCGACCGCGACGGCAACCCGAACGTGACGCCCGACGTCACCTGGGAAGTCCTGATCCTCCAGCACGAGCACGGCATCAACGACGCCCTGGAGCTGATCGACGAGCTGCGCGGCTTCCTCTCCAACTCCATCCGCTACACCGGCGCCACCGAGGAACTGCTCGACTCCCTCCAGTGCGACCTGGAGCGTCTCCCGGAGATCAGCCCCCGCTACAAGCGCCTCAACGCCGAGGAGCCCTACCGCCTCAAGGCCACCTGCGTCCGGCAGAAGCTGGAGAACACCAAGCAGCGCCTGGCCAAGGGCACCGCGCACGAGCCGGGCCGCGACTACCTGGGCACCGCCGAGCTGCTGCACGACCTCACGCTCATCCAGACGTCGCTGCGCGCCCACAAGGGCGGCCTGTTCTCCGACGGCCGCATGAACCGCACGATCCGCACCCTCGCCGCCTTCGGCCTGCAGCTCGCCACGATGGACGTGCGCGAGCACGCCGACGCCCACCACCACGCCCTCGGCCAGCTCTTCGACCGGCTCGGCGAGGAGTCCTGGCGCTACGCCGACATGCCGCGCGAGTACCGCCAGAAGCTGCTCGCCAAGGAACTGCGCTCGCGCCGTCCGCTCGCGCCCTCGCCCGCCCCCCTCGACGCGGCCGGCGAGAAGACGCTCGGCGTGTTCGGCACGGTCAAGAAGGCCCTGGACGTGTTCGGGCCGGAGGTCATCGAGTCGTACATCATCTCCATGTGCCAGGGCGCCGACGACGTGTTCGCCGCCACCGTCCTCGCCCGCGAGGCCGGCCTGATCGACCTGCACGCGGGCTGGGCGAAGATCGGCATCGTGCCGCTCCTGGAGACCACGGACGAACTGCGCGCCGCCGACGTCATCCTGGACGAGATGCTGGCCGACCCCTCCTACCGGCGGCTCGTCGCGCTGCGCGGCGACGTCCAGGAGGTCATGCTCGGCTACTCCGACTCCTCCAAGTTCGGCGGCATCACCACCTCGCAGTGGGAGATCCACCGCGCCCAGCGCCGCCTGCGCGACGTCGCCCACCGCTACGGCGTGCGCCTCCGGCTCTTCCACGGCCGCGGCGGCACCGTCGGCCGCGGCGGCGGCCCCTCGCACGACGCGATCCTCGCCCAGCCCTGGGGCACCCTGGAGGGCGAGATCAAGGTGACCGAGCAGGGCGAGGTCATCTCCGACAAGTACCTGGTGCCGTCCCTCGCCAGGGAGAACCTGGAACTCACGGTCGCCGCCACCCTCCAGGCCTCCGCCCTGCACACCGCGCCCCGCCAGTCCGACGAGGCCCTGGCCCGCTGGGACGCCGCGATGGACGTCGTGTCCGACGCCGCGCACGCCGCGTACCGCAAGCTGGTCGAGGACCCGGACCTGCCGACCTACTTCCTCGCCTCCACGCCGGTCGACCAGCTCGCCGACCTGCACCTGGGCTCCCGGCCCTCGCGCCGCCCCGGCTCGGGCGTCTCGCTCGACGGCCTGCGCGCCATCCCGTGGGTGTTCGGCTGGACCCAGTCGCGGCAGATCGTGCCCGGCTGGTTCGGCGTGGGCTCCGGCCTGAAGGCGCTGCGCGAGGCGGGTCTCGACACCGTCCTCGACGAGATGCACGAGCACTGGCACTTCTTCCGGAACTTCCTCTCCAACGTGGAGATGACGCTCGCCAAGACCGACCTGCGCATCGCCCGGCACTACGTGGACACGCTGGTGCCGAGCGAGCTGCAGCACGTCTTCGAGACCATCGAGGCCGAGCACGCGCTCACCGTCGCCGAGGTCCTGCGCGTCACCGGCGGCGAGCGCCTCCTCGACTCCAACCCGGTGCTCCAGCAGACCTTCTCGATCCGCGACGCCTACCTGGACCCGATCTCCTACCTCCAGGTCGCGCTGCTCAAGCGGCAGCGGGACGCGGTGGCCGCGGGCGACGAGGCCGACCCGCTGCTCGCGCGGGCGCTGCTCCTCACGGTCAACGGGGTCGCGGCGGGGCTGCGCAACACCGGCTGACGCCGCGCCTTGATGTGCACGAGGGCCCCTCACCCACGCGGGTGAGGGGCCCTCGCGGGTCGGCAGGCCGGTGCCTCAGAGGCTCAACGCCGCGAACGCCGCCGACAGTCAGAGGCTCAACGCCGCGAACGCCGCCGACAGTTGGACGCCCCCGGCGAGCGCCAGGACACCCGCCGTCCGGTTCAGCCGCAACCCCCCGGCCACCACCACCGCGGCGAGGAGCAGCGCGCCGCCCAGCGGCAGCCACGCGTGCAGGAAGCCCGGGCCGCCGCTGCGGACGGCCTCGTCCGAGTCGGGCTTGACCACGACCGGGATGCGCTCGCCCTCGCGGGCCGCGACCGACTCGTCGATGACGACGCGGTCGCGCGCCCTGCTCCCGGACGCGGGGGCGTAGGGGCCGGTGCACTCGTCCCCGCCGCAGCGCGCGACGGACAGCATGCCCCGCTCCCGCCCGTCGTCGGGCACCATCACATACCGCGCCGTCCCCCACGACGCCCAGACGCCGGCGATCAGGATCAGGGCCGCGACGAGCCCCGCCGCGCCCCGCAGTACGTAAGCGGGCATGGCGGCGATCCTTGGGGAGGGGAGCACGCTGCGTCAACAGGCGACGGCGCGAACGTCCCGTACGTCAGGAGTTGTACGCGCTCTGCGCCCGCTCCAGGCCCTCGGACACCAGGCACTCCACGGCGTCCGCGGCCCGGTCCACGAAGTAGTCCAGCTCCTTGCGCTCCGTGCTGGAGAAGTCCTTGAGGACGAAGTCGGCGACCTGCATCCGGCCCGGCGGGCGGCCGATACCGAAGCGCACCCGGTGGTAGTCGGAGCCCATCGCCTTCGTCATCGACTTCAGACCGTTGTGGCCGTTGTCGCCGCCGCCCAGCTTCAGGCGCAGCACGCCGTAGTCGATGTCGAGTTCGTCGTGCACGGCGACGATGTTCGCCGTGGGCACCTTGTAGAAGTCGCGCAGGGCGGTGACCGGACCGCCCGAGAGGTTCATGTACGAGGCGGGCTTGGCGAGGACGACGCGACGGCTGCCGGGGCCCATCGGGCCGATCCGGCCCTCCAGGACGTGCGCCTGCGCCTTGGCGGCCCGCTTGAAGCTGCCGCCGATCCGGTCGGCGAGCAGGTCGGCGACCATGAAGCCGACGTTGTGGCGGTTCATGGCGTAGCCGGGGCCGGGGTTGCCGAGCCCCACGATCAGCCAGGGGGCGCTGGGGTCCGTCGTCATCCGTGTGTCTCCTTCATGGCACCTTCATAGCGCAACCGCCGCCCAGCGCCAGGGCGCTGAGCGGCGGTCGGTACTGCCGCGTCGAGGATCAGGCCTCGGCGGCCTCGTCGCCCGCGGCCTCGGCCGGGGCCTCCTCGGCCTGCGCGGCCAGGATCTGCAGGACGACGGTGTCGTCCTCGACGGCCAGGGAGACGCCGGAGGGCAGCGTGATGTCCTTGGCGAGGACGGAGGCACCGGCCTCCAGACCCGCGATGGAGACGCTCAGGGACTCGGGGATGTGGGTGGCCTCGGCCTCGACCGGAAGCGCGTTGAGGACGTGCTCCAGGAGGTTGGCGCCCGGGGCCAGGTCGCCCTCGGCGACGACGGGGATCTCGACGTTGACCTTCTCGCCGCGCTTCACGAGGAGCAGGTCGACGTGCTTGAGGATGCCCTGACGCAGGACGTCGCGCTGCACCGCCTTCGGGATGGCCAGCTCGGTCTTGCCCTCGATGTCCAGGGAGATCAGGACGTTGGAGGTGCGCAGGGCCAGGAGCAGGTCGTGGCCGGGCAGGGTGATGTGGACCGGGTCGGTGCCGTGGCCGTACAGGACGCCGGGGACCTTGTCCTCGCGGCGGATGCGGCGGGCGGCGCCCTTGCCGAACTCGGTACGGACCTCGGCGCTGAGCTTGACCTCAGACATGGTGCACTCCTCGTAGAAAAGGTGAACTGACGTGGTCACCCGGCCACGACTGGCCTGCTACGAAGAGCGCGTCGATAACGGACCGCCGCAGCTGCGTTCGTGAAAACGCGAGTGCGGCCTCCCTCGCCGAGCAACTTCGACAGTCTACTCGGTGAGGGAGGCCGCACCCAAAAGGATCTTGCGGGACGCCCGGGGAGGCCCGGAGCGGCCGCGGCGGAGCGCCTTACGCGGGGCCGCTCTGCTCCTCGAAGAGGCTGGTCACCGAGCCGTCCTCGAAGATCTCCCGGACGGCGTTGGCGATCGTCGGGGCGATCGAGAGCACCGTGATCTTGTCGAGCTCCAGCTCGTTCGGCGTCGGCAGCGTGTTGGTGAACACGAACTCGCTGACCTTGGAGTTCTTCAGGCGGTCCGCGGCCGGGCCGGAGAGCACGCCGTGCGTGGCCGTCACGATGACGTCCTCGGCGCCGTGCGCGAACAGCGCGTCGGCGGCGGCGCAGATCGTGCCACCGGTGTCGATCATGTCGTCGACGAGGACACAGACGCGGCCCTCGACGTTGCCGACGACCTCGTGCACGGTGACCTGGTTGGCCACGTCCTTGTCACGGCGCTTGTGCACGATCGCCAGCGGGGCGCCCAGGCGGTCGCACCAGCGGTCGGCGACGCGCACGCGGCCGGCGTCCGGGGAGACGACCGTGAGCTTGTCCTTGTCGACCTTCGCGCCCACGTAGTCCGCGAGGATCGGCAGGGCGAAGAGGTGGTCGACGGGGCCGTCGAAGAAGCCGACGATCTGGTCGGTGTGCAGGTCGACCGAGACGATGCGGTCGGCGCCGGCGGCCTGCAGGAGGTCCGCGACCAGGCGGGCCGAGATGGGCTCGCGGCCGCGGTGCTTCTTGTCCTGGCGGGCGTAGCCGTAGAACGGCACGATCACGGTGATGCTGCGCGCGGAGGCGCGCTTCAGGGCATCGATCATGATCAGCTGTTCCATGATCCACTTATTGATCGGAGCCGTGTGGCTCTGGATCAGGAAGCAGTCCGCGCCGCGCGCCGACTCCTGGTAGCGCACGTAGATCTCGCCGTTGGCGAAGTCGAAGGCCTTGGTCGGCACGACGCCGATGCCCAGCTGGTGTGCGACCTCCTCGGCCAGTTCGGGGTGGGCGCGGCCGGAGAAGAACATCAGCTTCTTCTCGCCGGTCGTCTTGATCCCGCTCACAGCACAGTCTCCTCAGACGTGTTCCCTGGCCGCGAGGTGTACTCGCGCGAACCAGCCGATTTCATGCACCTATCAAGGTTTCGTGCACCTATCACGGTACGCGGTGTCAGGCGCACCTGTTTCCGGTCAGCTTTCGCCGACCGGGGTCTCGGAGGTCAGGGCGGCGGCTTCGGCGGCCCGGGCCGCCGCGCTTCCCGGACGCTTGCGGGCCACCCAGCCCTCGATATTCCGTTGCTGGCCACGGGCGACGGCCAGCGAACCGGCCGGTACGTCCTTCGTGATCACGGAGCCCGCGGCGGTGTAGGCACCGTCGCCAATCGTGACAGGAGCCACAAACATGTTGTCCGAACCCGTCTTGCAGTGCGACCCCACCGTCGTGTGGTGCTTGGCCTCGCCGTCGTAGTTCACGAACACGCTCGCGGCGCCGATGTTGGAGTACTCGCCGATCGTCGCGTCGCCCACGTAGCTCAGGTGCGGGACCTTGGTGCCCTCGCCGATCGTGGCGTTCTTCATCTCCACGTACGTACCCGCCTTGGCCTTCACGCCGAGCCGGGTGCCGGGCCGCAGGTACGCGAACGGACCGACGCTCGCCCGCTCGCCCACCTCGGCGCCGTCCGCGACGGTGTTGTCGACGCGGGCGCCCGCCCCCACCGTGGTGTCCTTCAGGCGGGTGTTGGGGCCGACCTCGCAGCCCTCGCCCAGGTGCGTGGCGCCCTGGAGCTGGGTGCCCGGGTGCACCAGGGCGTCGCGCTCGAAGGTGACGCTCGCGTCGATCCACGTCGACGCCGGGTCGACGACGGTGACGCCCGCGAGCATCGCCGCCGTGAGCAGCCGGTCGTTCAGGACCCGGCGGGCGTCGGAGAGTTGGACGCGGTTGTTGATGCCCGCGATCTCGCGGTGGTCCCCGGCGACACAGGCGCCGACACGGTGCCCGGCCTCGCGCAGGATGCCGAGGACGTCCGTCAGGTACTCCTCACCCTGGCTGTTGTCCGTGCGGACCTTGCCGAGGGCGTCCGCGAGCAGCTGTCCGTCGAAGGCGAAGACACCCGAGTTGATCTCGCGGATGGCGCGCTGCGAGTCGGTCGCGTCCTTGTGCTCGACGATCGCGGTCACGGCGCCGGAGACGCCGTCGCGCACGATGCGGCCGTAGCCCGTCGCGTCGGGCACCTCGGCGGTCAGGACGGTGACGGCGTTGCCGTCGGCGCGGTGCGTGGCGGCCAGGCTCGTGAGCGTCGCGCCGGTGAGCAGCGGGGTGTCGCCGCAGACCACGACGACCGTGCCGTCGACGCTGCCGCCCAGCTCCTCAAGGCCCATCCGGACGGCGTGGCCCGTGCCGTTCTGCTGGGCCTGGAAGGCGGTGCGCACCTCGGGGTCGATCCCGGCCAAGTGCGCGATCACGCGCTCGCTCTCGTGCCCCACGACGGCGACCAGGCGCTCGGGGGACAGCTCGCGGGCGGCGGCGAGCACGTGCCCGACGAGGGAACGGCCGCAGATCTCGTGCAGGACCTTCGGCGTGGCCGACTTCATACGGGTGCCCTCACCCGCTGCGAGGACGACGACGGCTGCCGGGCGATTGGCGCTCACAGGGGTGCCCTTCGGCTTCGGATGCTTGGGGAGTGGACATCCGCAGGATACCGGGGCGTAGTGGGGCGGAAATGAGGGCGGGTCCCGACCTTGACGGTCAGGACCCGAACCTTGAAGCTCCCCTGCCAGGACTCGAACCTGGAACAAATCATCCAAAGTGACCCGTGTTGCCGATTACACCACAGGGGATGGTTAATGCCTTCAAAGCGGACAAAAGGTCAGTCCGTTGAGGTGGCGGCCTCCACTATGCCGCACCAGGCGCCCTCGATGCGACGGTACAAGTCGGCGCTCTGCCGGACTTTGATCACCAGGCAGCCGCGATAGGCGTCGCCCACGTTCTTTCGGACGGTCTTCGGGTTGTGCTTCTTGACCGTCGTCTTGTTGAAGGCGGAGGCGTCCGCGCCGACGAGATCGGCCCAGTAGCGCTCGGCTTCCGGCACGTCGGCGGTCTCGTGGATCATCACGCAGAACCGCAGCCGCTCCCGCTCCACTTCCAGCAAGCCGAGCCAGCGCAGGAAGACCTTGATCATGCCGGGGTCGCTGTTGACGAAAGCGACGCTCTCCCGTCGGTCGTACGGCTTGTCCTTGCCGCCTTCGGCCCAGTAGAGGCCCACTCCCAGGAGGAACAGCTCGCGGTCCGACATGGGGCCCACCTCCTGCCGGGCCGCCTCCTTCGTCCGCCGTCGCTCCTCGTCCCGTACCGCGGACTCGTGCTCCCACCGCTTTCGGGCCGCCAGCCTGGCCTGCTCCGAGGGGTCCCGTCGCTGCGGCCTCGGCAGGTCACGGACCCACAGGGAGACCGAACTCCTCGAGCAGCCCAGCTCCACCTCGATCTGGTCGTACGTGAACCCTTGCAGCCGCAGCTCCCGCGCCCTCGCCCGCAGCTCGTCCTTCGCGTTCGGCCGCCGCGTCCACTCCGGCGGGGGCTCTCCCTGGACCAGGCGGTGCAGGAGGTCGTTGTTGAAGACCTTCAGTTCGTCGCGGATCTGGCGCAGGCTGCGTCCCTCGCGCCGCAGGGCGACCGCCCGCGCCCGCAGGTCCTCGAAGTCGGCGTACTTGCCGGTGATCTCGGTCATGCGATCACCTTCGTCCGGAATGCGGACGTCCGGCTCGGAAATTAGGGCGATTCAACTGTTCGAGGGTTACTGGGGGGTTTCGCTGGCGCGGGGCATCGCCCGGTACTGGCGCGGGGCATCGCCCGCTACCGGATCCTGCCCCGCCCTGCCCGGGATCACAGGGCGGGAAACTCACCGGATACGGGAGCGCCGACGCCCGTACGCTGGGAGGCATGACCACGACGGGGGAAAGCGGCACCGCGGCCAGGACCGGGCCGTGGTGGTGGGAGCGGCGGCGCAGTGCCGCCCTGGACGTCGGCCTCGGCCTCGCGTCCGCGGCCGAGTGCGGCGTCGAGGGCGTGCAGTTCGCCGACGACGCGGGCATCCCGGTCGCGGTCGGCGTGACGTTCGGTGTGCTCGCCGGGTCCGCCCTCGTCCTGCGGCGCCGCTGGCCGATCGCGGTCGTGCTGATCTCCGTCGCGATCACGCCCGCCCGCATGGGCATCCTGATGGCCATCGTCGGCCTCTACACCCTCGCCGCCTCCGAGCTGCCGCGCCGCATCATCGGCGCCCTCGCCGGGATGTCCCTCGCGGGCACCCTGATCGTCACGTTCGTGCGCACCAACCAGGACATGGCCAACGGCGACCTGGCCATCGGTGAGGGCTTCATACCGTTCATCGCCATCAGCACCTCCCTCGGCGTCACCGCCCCGCCGGTCCTCCTCGGTCTGTACGTGGGCGCGCGCCGCCGCCTGATGGAGTCCCTGCGCGAGCGCGCCGACAGCCTGGAGCGGGAGCTGCAACTGCTCGCGGAGCGCGCCGAGGAGCGCGCGGAGTGGGCCCGCGGCGAGGAGCGCACCCGCATCGCCCGCGACATGCACGACGTCGTCGCGCACCGCGTGAGCCTGATGGTCGTGCACGCGGCGGCGCTGCAGGCGGTCGCCCGCAAGGACCCCGAGAAGGCCGTGAAGAACGCCGCCCTGGTCGGCGACATGGGCCGGCAGGCCCTGACCGAACTGCGCCAGATGCTCGGCGTCCTGAGAGCGGGCGACACCCCGCCGAAACCGACGCCCGCCCCCGTCCCCGTCCCGCTGGCCGCCGTCGGCGAGGCCGCCGACCGGGCCGCGCCGCGCGCCGAGCCCGCCGAGGGCCCCGCCGCCCCCGATGTCCCCGAGGGGCCCTGCCTGGCCGAGCTCGACGAGCTCGTGGACCAGTCGCGGGCCGCGGGCATGGCGGTGGACCTGTCCGTGGAGGGCGACACGCGGGCGTACGCGGCCGACGTGGAGGAGACCGCGTACCGCGTGGTGCAGGAGGCCCTCACGAACGTCCACAAGCACGCGGCGGGTGCCAAGACCTATGTGCGGCTCGCGCACCGCGCCGCCGAGATCGCCATGCAGGTGGAGAACGGCCCGCCCCCGGAGGCGGGGCCGGCCGAGGTGCTGCTGCCCAGCGGCGGCAACGGCCTGGTCGGCATGAAGGAGCGGGTGACCGCGCTCGGCGGCGTGTTCGTCTCCGGGCCGACGGACGCGGGCGGCTTCAAGGTGTCGGCGGTGCTCCCGGCGTCGGCCGGTCAGTGATCTTCCTCATACGGGTACGGGTCCTCATCCGGGTACGGCAGGCGGGCCCGTGCCGCCGCGGGGTGCTCAGCCCGTTGTGAGCCGTACCGGCTGCGTGCCCGCGACGAGCGTGGTCAGGGCCTGGTCGAGATGGCGGCCCAGGAACCAGTCGCCGCTGTGGTCGAGGCTGTAGACCCGGCCCTCCGCGTCCATGGCGAGCAGCGCCTGCGTCTGTGTCTCCTCACCGATCGGACAGACCTCCGTGCCGAGCGCCCGCCCCAGGTCACCGAGGGTGCGGGCCATGTGCAGGCCGTACATCGGGTCGAGGTGCAGGGTCGCCGGGGCTATCTGGCGGCCGGGGCCCTGCGGGGTGATGTGCAGCCCGCCGAACTCCGCCCACGCCTCCACGGCCGCCGGGAACACCGCGTGCTGGTGGCCCGCGGGTGAGGAGTGGCGGCGCAGGACGTCGGCCCAGATCTCGGCCTGCTTGATGTCCCAGCGGCCCGGCGCCCAGCCCGCCGCGCGCAGGGCGGCGTCGACGGGCACGGGGAAGCGGGTGGAGTGGTCGGTGTGCATGGCATGGCCCTCGTGGTGCGGGTGCGGATGGCGGCGGCCGGTGCGTGGGGCACCGGGGGTCGTCAGCTGGTGGGCGCCCCGCGTCACGCGTCGGACGCGGTCGGGTCGACGACGCGGACGCCGAAGTGTGCGGTGAGGGCGGTGCAGGAGCGGCACGGGCGGGCGAAGGAGCCGTGCAGGGGGTCGCCGTCCTCGCGGATGCGGCGGGTGGTGAGTTTGGCGTGTTTGAGGGCCTTGCGTGCCTCGCCGTTGGTCATCGGCTTGCGCGCGGCCCGTTTGGAGCGGCCGGCGTCGGCGGTGGTCAGGTGCCGGGAGATGAGGACGGCCTCCGCGCACCGTCCGGTGAAGCGCTCGCGCTGGCCGCTGGTGAGGGTGTCGAGGAAGTCCTGGACGAGCGGGTGCAGGTCCGGGGGGTCCTCGCCGCGCCTCGGGGTGCTGGTGAGGGTGGTGCCGCGGACCGAGAGCGCGGCGGCCACGGTGGGCAGGATGCCGTCGCGGCGGTGGTGCAGGACCGGGGCGCCGACGGGCTCGCTGCTCCAGCCGACGCGCGGGTCCCCTGGCTCGGCGGTGGCGGTCGTCCCGGTGGTCGGGCCGGGTGCCGTGCGGGTGGTTCCGGAGTCGGTGACAGGTGTGCCGTGCGCGTTGGACATGCCGGTTGGTGCCGTGTGCATGTGGTGTTTCCCTCCCCGTGCCCGCGGTGTCAGCCGCTGGTGCCACGCCCCCGCGTTGCGGGAACAGACTGCCAAATGGGGCGCGTGGTGCGGAAGCTGGGGCTGTACGACACGCCTGGGTTTCGCCTCTGGGTGACCGGCTCGTGGCGGGTGGTCACGGTTTCGGGGCCCGGTGACCGGTGTCGTGCTTGCGCATAGGCTGTCGATGTCCGTGAACCCCACAGTGCCGCAGGAGGGCATCCGCCATGACGCAAGGTCGGCCAGGTCGGCTCGGGCAGCAAGCCGCGCCGCCGAACGCGGCCTACGCCGGGCAGGTGGTCCACTTCCCGGACCCGGTCCGCGCCGCCCGCCATCCCAGAGGGGTGCGGGTCGACGGTGACGGTTACCCGGACTTCTCGCCGTACGCGCGTGCCGCGGCCGAGATCGCCGAGCCGCCCGAGGGCTTCGGCGTGGACGAACTGCGCCTCACGGACTACGTCTCGGCGAACGCGGCGCTGGCCGCCTCCGGCCACGAACTGTGGGACACGATCCCCGCGGTCGCGACCCCGCACGGCTGGACCTGGCACCACGCGCCGCACGGCCGCCGCCTGGAGCTGGTCCCCGTCGAGGTCAAGGCGCTGCTGCGGCACCACGGCGGCATCTCCACGGCGCCCGTCGACCAGGACAAGCGCGGCACCCGCCCGCTCCAGGAGACCCGCCCGGCGCACCTGGCGCTGCCGAAGGCGGCCGTCGCCGTCACCGAGGGCCAGATCACGGGTGTCGAGGAGGACCTCGGCTACCGCCTGCCCGGCGCCTACCGCTCCTTCCTGAAGGCGGCGGGCGGCTGCGCACCGGTCGGCACGGCCCTCGACGCGGAGCTGGGGCTCCTCATCGACCAGCCGTTCTTCACGGTCCGCGACGAGGCCGCGATCAACGACATCCTGTACGTCAACAAGTGCCTGCGCGACCACCTCACCAAGGACTACCTGGGCGTGGGCTTCGTGCAGGGCGGTCTGCTCGCCGTGAAGGTCAAGGGCGACCGGATCGGTTCGGTGTGGTTCTGCGCGTACGACGACGTGCGCGACGTGGACCCGTCCTGGACGCCCGCCGAGCGCGTGCAGCGCTTGCTGCTGCCGTGCGGCGACGACTTCGACGCCTTCCTCTCCCGGCTCGCGGGCAGCCCGCCCGAGCTGGAGACCGTGGCGAACCTGATGGTGGACGGCGGCTTCGCGCGCGCCGTCCCGGTGGGGGAGTGAGCGATCCGATGGTGACCTTCGCGCAGGCGCAGGAGCGCGCCGAGGAATGGATCAACGGTGACGTGCCCGGGCCCGGCCACCGCGAGGTGCGGGTGCGGGAGTTCGAGCTCGGCTTCGTCGTGTGGGCGGAGGACCGCGAGGGTGGCCCCCGCTCGGACGGCGGCCACCAACGGCTCGTCATCGCCCGGGACAGCGGCGAGGCCACGCTGTGGCCCGCGCTGCCGGTGGGCGAGGTGATCCGCCGCTACGAGGAGGAGTACGGCGTGCCGGAGGCGGCGCCCGAACCGGCCCCCGAGCCCCCGCAGCGGATGGACCTGAACCAGACGTCGTTCCTGTTGAGCCCCCCGGAGTGGCTCCAGGAGGCGGCGGACAAGCTGGGGATCCCGGACCGGCGCTCCGGCAGCTCCGGCAGCGGGGACGCCCAGGGCGCGGCCGGTGCTTCCGGGGCGGCTGGTGCTCCTGGCGTTTCCGGGCAGTCCGAGGGCGAGCCGCTTCCGACGATGGCCGGGCCCGGTCCCGCGGCCGCGCAGCCCGCTCCTGGCGGGCCCGACGGCGGTACGCCGTGGCCCTCGGCCGGGACGCCGGGCGACGAGCCGGGCGCCGGGGCCGGTGGCGGCGGGGCGGCGCCGGGTGTGCCCGCGTCGGCGACGCCGTGGGCCGGTACGGACACCAACACCGACGCCGACGACGTGGCGGTGCCGCTGCCCGCCACGGTGTTCTCGCCGCCGCTGACGTTCGACGGCGGCGACGGCGACGAGGAGCAGCCGCCCGCCGCGCCCCCCGAGGCCAAGACCGCGCTGATGTCCGGCGGCAGCCAGCTCCCGAAGACGGCCATCGCGCCCGCCCTCGACGAGCCGGTGCCCGGCGCGCCGGGAGCCGGTCCGCACCTGCCGCCGCCCGCGGGTGCGGCGGTGACGGGGCCCGACGTGCCGCCGCCGCCCGCGGGGTACGCCCCCGCCGGTTCCCCACCGCCGCCCGCCGGTCCGCCGGCCGGTGGCCCGAACCTGCCGCCGCCTCCTGCGGGTTCGGCGGTGAGCGGTCCCAACATGCCGCCGCCCCCGACCGGTTCGGGAGCGGGTGCCGCGCCCCCGTACGGATATCCGCAGGGGCCGGACGCGTCCGGCGCGGGGGCTCCCAGCGCCCCTGGCGCGCCTGCCGCTCCCGCCGGGAGTACGCCGCCTCCGGGCGCGCAGCCCGCTCCTGGTGCTCCCGCGCCGGGGGACACACCGCCGCCGGCCGGGGCCGGTGCTCCGGGCGCGCCCGCGGGTGGCTACGTACCGACGCAGCTGATGTCGCCGCTCGGCCCGGACGGACAGACTCCTGGCGCCCCCGGTGCACCTGGCGCGCCTGCCGCGCCCGCGGCTCCCGGTGCGCCCGCGGCTCCCGGTGCGCCCGCGGCTCCCGGTGCGCCCGCGGCTCCCGGTACGCCCGGCGCTCCGCAGCCTCCTGGTGCTCCCGGTGCTCCGGGTACGCCCCCCGGTGGGGTGCATCACGCGGCGACGATGCTGGCCGACCCGAGCCTGGGTGGCGGTGTGAAGCCTCCGGGTGCGCCGGGTGCTCCTGGTGCGCCCGGGGCCCCGCAGCCTCCCGGTGCGCCCGGTGCGCCCGGTGCTCCTGGTGCGCCGGGCGCACCGCAGCCCCCCGGTCCGCCCGGTGCTCCCGGCACGCCTCCCGGTGGCGTGCACCACGCCGCGACGATGCTGGCCGACCCGAGCCTCGGTGGCGGCCTGAAGCCTCCTGGTGCTCCTGGTGCTCCTGGTGCTCCTGGTGCGCCCGGCGCCCCGCAGCCTCCCGGCCCGCCCGGAGCCCCCGGTGCGCCCCAGGCCCCCGGTGCGCCCGGCGCCCCCGGCGCTCCGGGCGGCGGCGTCCACCACGCCGCCACCATGCTCGCGGGCCCGGCCGTCGGCGGTCCCGGCGCGCCCATGCCGCCGGGTGCTCCCGGCGCACCCGGTATGCCCGGCGCCCCCGGCGCGCCCCTGCCTCCCGGCGTGCCCGGTGGTCCGGGCGCCCCCGGCATGCCCCCGCCCGCCCAGGGCATGGGCCCCGGCCAGTCGTACGGCTACCCCCAGCCGCCGACCGGCCAGCCGACCGTCGGGCCCGGCTACCAGGCCGTGCTGCGCTACCGCGCGCCCGACGGCTCCGAGCAGCAGGTCATCCGGCGCTCGGCGCCCGGGACGCCGCACCCGGAGTGGCAGATCTTCCACGAGCTGCGCTCCATGAACATCCCGCCGGACCAGGTCCTCGAACTCCACACCGAGCTGGAGTCCTGCGACCTGCCGGGCGCGTACTGCGCGCGGATGATCCGGGAGACCTGGCCGCAGGCGCGCATCACCTCGATCGCGCCCTACGGCAAGGACCACGCGTCGCGGCAGCAGGGCATGCACCAACTGCTCGCGCACCAGGGCGAGCTGCACCAGGTCGCCGACGGTCCCGCGCGCCCCGCGCCGGTGCGCGCGCCGCTGCCGCAGGTGCCGCCCGCGCCCGCGGTGCCGCCGGAGGGCGTGGCCCAGGAGCTCGCGGGGGCGTTCGGCCCCGGCGTGTTCCGGTTCGACCAGCGGGCGGTGTCCCGTCAGGGCGTGCCGGACGTGGTGGCCCACACCCTCGTCGTGGCCGGGCTCCCGGTCGACTTCGGGCCGTTCTTCTGGGCGCAGGCCCAGCCGGGGCGGCCGGTGCCCACGCTGGCCGAGATGGCGCAGGAGCGGGGTGTGCAGCCCGCGTCGGACGCCGGTTCGTACCTGGTCATGGGCAGTGACTTCGGACGGGCGATCTGCGTCCAGTACGGCACCGCGAACATCGTGGCGGTGCCGGTGGAGGCGGGTCCCGCCGCCGCCCCCGTGCCGCCGCAGTTCGTGAACACGGGCCTGCCCGAGTTCACCCGCTGCCTCGGGCTCCTCGGCCGCATGTGGCGGCTGCGCTACGGACTCAACCAGGAGCAGGCGGGCCGCTGGACCGTCGACTTCCAGACCCAGCTCGCCGCGCTCGACCCGGCCGCGCTCGCCTCGCCGGAGAGCTGGTGGTCGGTGCTGCTCGAGCAGATGTGGGACGGACTCCTGTAACCCGTACGAGGCACTGGGAAACAGCTGAACGAGGCGTCCGACCTGGGCATCAGGTCGGACGCCTCGCTCGTGCGCGCTCGCGTACGCGGGTGGCTCGGAGGGCTCGCTCAGAGCTTCGTCGCACTGCGGAACGACAACTCGATTCCGACTTCTGACCCCAATTGACGCATCCTTGACCGGATGGGGCGGGCGGAGTGTCGCGTTATGACCACTTCCGCTTGATCCATCAAGATGTGCGCCAATCGCGTTGTACGCGGTCGGCGTGACGGCGAGAGTCTGTGTGGGCGAAAGAGGGGATCAAGGATGAGCGGCAGCGGTGTGTCGGTATCACCTCATGGCTTCGTCGCCGTGCGCGGGCGCGGCTACCGTCCCGGGCAGGTGGACGTCTACGCCGACGCCCTGTCCCGGGACCGCGACGCGGCGTGGGAGCGGGCCGCCCGCCTCACCGTCCTCGCGAAGGAGATGGACGCGGAGGCCGCGCACATGCGCGAGGTCGTCGCGCGGCTCGCTCCGCAGACGTACGAGTCGCTGGGGCAGCGCGCGCAGTACCTGCTCGCGCTGGCCGAGGAGGAGGCCGCGGCCGTGCGGGACGGGGCGGCGGCCGCGGCGCGCGAGACCGAGGAGGCCACCGCCGCGGGCGCGGCGGCGCTCGCAGGGGCCGCGCGGGCGTACGCCGACTCGGTGTGCGGCGAGGCGGAGGAGCGGGCCCGGCAGCGGCTGCTGGCGGACGGCGCCGCCGCGGACGAGGTGCGCCTCGCCGCCCGTACGGACGCCAAGCAGTGGCGCGGCGAGGCGCTGGCCGCGCTGCGGGACATGCGGCAGCGCACCAGTGGGCTCCTCGCCGACCTGGAGAAGGAGCACGCCGAGCGCTGGGACGCCGCCGAGCGGGAGATCGCCGAGCGGGAGGCCGAGGCCGAGGCGCGGGAGGCGTCCCTCGTCGCCGCCGCCGAGGCCCGCCTCGCCGAGGCCGAACGGGCCAGGGCCGAGGCCGAGGAGGCCGCGCGGCACGGGCAGGAGGACGCGGAGGCGCGCGCCGCGGACGTGCTCGCGCGGGCGCGGATGCGCGAGGAGCGGATCGGGCGGGAGACGGAGCGGATCCTGCGGGAGCACGGGGAGCGGTGGGACGAGGTGCGGGCGCACATGGACCATGTGCGCAGCAGCCTCTCCGCGCTCACCGGGCGGGACGCCCAGGAGGACGGCCCGCGCCCCGGCGACCCCGGCACGGTGCCGGGGCCCGCCCCGGGCACGGACTCCTGACCCCCGGCGGCAACCGTCCGTCCCCGCCGCGCGGGCGCTTCCCCCGGGGCGCCGGGAAGCAGCCGAGCTCTGCGGGCGGGTGGGACGCGCTCCCGAGGCGGGGCTCACCGGCCGCGCGTCCCGCGGGCCCCCGCGAGTATGAACGGTTCCACCGCCTCGTACCGGGCCCGTTGTTCGCGTTGGACGCAGGGGCGGGAGGTGATCGTGCCCAGCCAGCCGAGGAGGAAGCCGAGGGGGATGGAGGCGATGCCGGTGGTGGTGAAGGGGAACCAGTTGAAGTCGTGGGTGGGGAAGGCGGAGTTGGGGGAGCCGGAGACCAGGTTGGTGCCGGTCATGAGCACGGCGCAGCCGACCGTGCCGCCGATGAGGGTCCACAGCAGTCCCGCCCGGGTGAAGCGGCGCCAGAACAGGGTGTAGATCAGCGCGGGCGCGAGCACGGACGCGCCGAGGCAGAACGACAGGGTCACCAGCGGCTGGAGGCTGCGGTCCTGGATGAGGACGGCGAGGGTGATCGCGACGGCGCCCACGGCGAGCGCGCAGCCGCGGGCGAGCGTCATCTCCCTGCGGGGCGCCAGATCGCGGCGGCAGGCCGCGAACACGTCGTGCGCCAGGGAGTTGGCGCAGGCCAGGATCATCCCGGCCACGGACGCGAGCAGCGTCAGGAAGATGGCGGTGGCGACCGTTGTGAAGAGCAGGGTCTCGGCACTGGACGCGTCCGCGCCGAACACCGCCCGCGTGCCCAGGAGATACGCCGTGTTGCCCTGCGCGTCGTGCGCCGCGACCGCCGCCCGCCCGAGCATCGCCGTCGTACCGAATCCGATCACCGTGATGACGAGGACGAACAGCGCGATCGAGGACACCGCCCAGGACAGGGAGCGTCTGATCTCGGGGGCGCTGCGCGCCGTGTACATGCGCATGGTGATGTGCGGCAGGCACGCCCCGCCGAGCACCACCGTCAGCTCGGAGCTGATCATGTCGAGGCGGGGTGCCGCGCCCCCGTCGAACTGCAGCCCCGGCTGGAGGTAGGCGGGGCCCAGATCGCTGCCGTGGCGCGCGGCGGCGAGCAGCGCCCCGGGGTCCCAGTCGAAGCGCCGCAGGATCAGCACGGCGACCACCGTCCCCGACCCGAGCAGGATCACCATCTTGAGGATCTGGATGAGGGCGGTGCCCTTCATGCCCCCGATCGCCGCGTAGCTGATCATCAGCGCCCCGAGCGCGATCACGCACCCGGTCTTCAGGCCGGGGCTGGAGAAACCCAGGACGAACGCCAGCAGGTCGCCCGCGCCCGCCAGTTGGACCAGCATGAGGGGCAGCAGCGCGGCCAGCGTCGCCGCGCATGCGGTCACGCGCACCACCCTGCCGGGCATCCGGCGCGCGAGCACGTCCCCCATCGTGAACTTGCCCGCGTTCCTGAGGGGTTCGGCCAGCAGGAACATCAGCAGCATCAGGGAGAGCGACGTGCTGAGGGCGAGGACCACGCCGTCGTAGCCGAGCAGCGCGATGACGCCGGTCGTGCCGAGCACGGACGCGGCGGAGATGTAGTCGCCCGCGATGGCGAGGCCGTTGCGCAGCGGCGTGAGGGCGCCGTACCCGGTGTAGAACTCGCCGAGCCCGTCGCGGTCCGGACCCGTCATCACGCACAGCAGCAGCGTCAGCGTGACGACGGCCGTGAACGCCACCAGGGTCAGGCTCTGGGTCGTGTCAGCGGCGGTGGTCACGGTTCGCCTCCAGTTCCGCCAGCTTGCGCAGGCGCGCGGCGAGCCGGTCGAGCCTTCGTCGCGCCGTGAACTCGTACAGCGCTATGGCGACGCACATCACCGGCAGTTGTACGAGTCCGAGGAGCAGGCCTGTCGTCAGGCCGCCGGAGACCTCGGTGTTCATCAGGGCCGGCGCGCAGCCGGACAGGACGAGGAAGAGCGTGAAGTAGCCGAGTGCGGTGAGGGTGGCGACGCGGCGCTGTCTGCGGTAGGCGGTGCGCAGGATCCGCAGGTCGCGGTGGCTGCCGAGGGCGGGGTGGCGGGGCGCGGTGCGGGGCGGTGGCGGCGCGGGCGGCGGCACGGGCTGCCAGGGGTAGGTGGCGTAGGACGGGGACGAGTCGTGCGGAGGGTGGTTCATCCCGGTTCCTCTCCAAGCGCGGCTTCGGTCCGGTGCGGACCGCGAGGGAGTGAGGGCCGAGAAGGCTACTTGCTGGTAGTGGGCGTGCGCGGGCTTTTCGCCGTACTGGTCAGTCGGTATGGGGCTCGTCGGGTGATGAATGGGTCAACCGGGGCTTTGGGGGCGGCAGTTGAGTGTCAGGGGCGCCTGGTTCGTCGGGGGCGGCGGACTCCGCGGGTGCCTCCTGGATGACGGGGAACCGGCGCGGTGCCACGAAGAGCAGGACGAGCAGACACACCACCGCCGCGCACGCCGCACCCACGTACACGGAGTCGACGGCCGCGTCCACCGCGCGCCGCAGCCGGTCCGGGTCCGCCACCGAGCCCGGGTCGTCCAGGGACTTCGCCACCGAGTCCAGGGAGCCCGCGCCGCCGAGCTCGGCGCTGAGCACCCCGTTGGCGACCGCGCCGAACAGCGCCGCGCCGACGGTCTGGCCGATCTGGCGGCAGAACAGGACCGACGCGGTGGTCGTGCCGCGCTCCGCCCAGCCGACGGTCGACTGGACGCCGACGATCAGCGGGAGCTGGAAGAGGCCGAGCGCCGCGCCGAGCAGCAGCATGAGCAGGGCGGGCTGCCAGGCCGAGCCGGGGTAGGGCAGCAGCGGGAAGGCGAACAGGACGCAGGCCGCGGCGCCGATGCCGAGCATCGCCGTGTTGCGGAAGCCGATGCGCCGGTAGACGTGCTGGCTGAGCGCCGCGGACACCGGCCAGCTCAGGGTCATCACGGAGAGCACGAACCCGGCGGCCACGGGCGCGAGTTGGAGCACCGACTGGGCGTACGTCGGCAGGAAGACCGTGGGCGCCACCATCACCAGGCCGAGCGAGCCCAGCGCCAGGTTCACGGCGGCGATGGGGCGGCGCCGCCACACCCACCCGGGTATCACGGGGTCGGCCGCGCGCCGCTCGATGACGACGACCGCGGCCACGCACAGCAGACCGGTGCCGAACAGCGCGAGCGACGGCGCCGACAGCCACGCCCAGGCGACCCCGCCCTGCACGAGCGCGGTGAGGAGCACCCCTCCGGCGGCGAAGACGGCGAGCGCCCCGGGCCAGTCGACCCGCTTCCACGCCTCGCCGCGCGGCCCGGCGGCCGGGCTCGTACGGGCGGGCTCCTGCAGGTGGCGCACGATCAGCCAGAGGGCGAGCGCGCCGACCGGCAGGTTGATCAGGAAGATCCAGCGCCAGTCCGTGTACGCCGTGATGAGGCCGCCGACCGCGGGGCCCGCGACCGCCGAAGTGGCCCACACCGTCGACAGCTTGGCCTGGATCTTCGGGCGCTCCTTGAGCGGGTACAGATCGGCGGCGAGGGTCTGCACGGTGCCCTGGAGGGCGCCGCCGCCGAGGCCCTGGACGACGCGGAAGGCGATCAGGGCGCCCATGTTCCAGGCGAGCGCGCACAGCGCCGAACCGAGCAGGAACAGGACGCAGCCGGCGATCAGGACGGGCTTGCGGCCGAAGGTGTCGGAGAGCTTGCCGTACACCGGCAGGGTGACCGTTGCGGCCAGCAGATAGCCGGAGAAAAGCCAGGAGAAGACGGAGAAGCCGCCGAGGGTGCCGACGATCTGCGGGACGGCCGTGGAGACGATGGTGGCGTCCAGCGCGGCGAGCGCCATGACGAGCATGAGCGCGGCGACGACGGCCCCGCGCCTGTCGGTACTCGGCATCCCAAGTTCCCTTCCCCCTGCACCTATTGCCTCGGGTCACTTTCTCACCGGGCGGGGCCCTCAGGGGAGGGTGGAGGGACTCTCGGCTGGTAGGACGGGATCTCGCTCACCGGGAAGGTGGAGCGACCCTGAGAGCCGCTCCACCGGCGGGTGGAGAACCCCTAGGGGGATCTCCGTACTACGGACAGGGAAACGTTGGTACCGGCGGAGGACGAAGGCGCCTGACCTGGTCCTTAGATTGGCTTTATGCCGCGGGGCCGGGAGTACGGCCCCCAGCACTGAGACGAACCGCAGCTTCGGGGGTGGGGTTTTCCCCAGGAAAAGACTGCGCTCCGCACCAGGGCGCCGGGGCACCCCCGCGGACCAGACTGATCCACGTGAGCAAGTGGTGCGACCGGCGGCCGACGGGGCGGTCGGACAGGCGAAGCACGGTGCGCCAACGCAAGCAGACAGCGCGGCAACGGGCTCATCTCATCACCGACATAGGAGACTTACCGTGACAACGGCTGTAACCACTCCCAGGCACGGGGGTACTGGAGGGCGTACGGCCGTGGCGGCGCGGGCACGCCAGGTCGTCAAGGCGTACGGCACCGGCGAGACCCGGGTCGTGGCCCTGGACCACATCGACGTGGACATCGCCCGCGGGCAGTTCACCGCGATCATGGGCCCGTCCGGGTCCGGCAAGTCCACGCTGATGCACTGCCTCGCGGGCCTCGACACCGTCTCCTCCGGGCAGATCTACCTGGACGAGACCGAGATCACCGGCCTGAAGGACAAGAAGCTCACGCAGCTGCGCCGTGACCGGATCGGCTTCATCTTCCAGGCCTTCAACCTGCTGCCGACGCTCAACGCCATCGAGAACATCACGCTGCCCATGGACATAGCGGGCCGCAAGCCCGACCGCGGCTGGCTGGACCAGGTCGTCGAGACCGTCGGCCTCGCCGGTCGCCTCAAGCACCGTCCGACCGAGCTGTCCGGCGGCCAGCAGCAGCGCGTCGCCGTGGCCCGCGCCCTGGCGTCACGCCCGGAGATCATCTTCGGCGACGAGCCGACCGGAAACCTGGACTCCCGCGCCGGCGCCGAGGTCCTCGGCTTCCTGCGCCGCTCGGTGACCGAGCTCGGCCAGACCATCGTGATGGTCACGCACGACCCGGTCGCCGCGTCGTACGCCGACCGCGTGCTGTACCTGGCCGACGGCCGCATCGTCGACGAGATGTACAACCCCACCGCGGACCAGGTCCTGGACCGCATGAAGCACTTCGACGCCCGGGGGCGCACGTCATGACCGTCCTCAAGACCTCGATGCGCAACTTCCTCGCGCACAAGGGACGCATGGCGCTCTCCGCGGTCGCCGTGGTCCTGTCGGTGGCCTTCGTGTGCGGCACGCTCGTCTTCTCGGACACGATGTCCACCACCTTCGACAAGCTCTTCGCGGCGACGGCGTCCGATGTCACGGTCAAGCCCAAGGACGCTGCGGACGAAGGCGACGAGGGGCCGAAGACCGGCAAGCCCGAGACGCTGCCCGCATCCGCGATCGCCCAGGTCAAGAAGGCCGACGGGGTGAAGTCCGTCGAGGGCGCCATCACCAGCGACAGCGTCACGGTCGCCGACTCCGACAACAAGAACATGGGCCCGTCCAGCGGCGCCCCCACCCTCGCGGGCAACTGGACGAAGAACGACCTGCGTTCCATGGAGATCACCTCCGGGCACGCCCCGCGCGGACCCACCGAGGTGATGGTCGACGCCGACACCGTCGACAAGCACAACCTCAAGATGGGCGAGGAACTGCGCACCATCACCGCCGTCGGCGACTTCAAGGCGAAGATCGTCGGCATCGCCACCTTCAAGGTGACCAACCCGGGCGCGGCCGTCTTCTACTTCGACACCGAGACCGCCCAGCGCGAACTGCTCGGCACCACCGGCCGGTTCACCCACCTCAGCGTCACCGCCGCGAACGGCTTCAGCGACCAGCAGGTCAAGGACAGCGTCACCAGGACGCTGGCCGGGGACGCCGCTGCGTACAAGGTCAAGACGCAGAAGGAGAGCGCGGACGAGAGCCGTGAGTCCGTCGGCAGTTTCCTGGACGTCATGAAATACGCGATGCTCGGCTTCGCCGGGATCGCCTTCCTCGTCGGCATCTTCCTGATCATCAACACCTTCTCGATGCTGGTGGCCCAGCGCACCCGCGAGATCGGCCTGATGCGGGCCATCGGCTCCAGCCGCAAGCAGGTCAACCGCTCGGTCCTGGTCGAGGCGCTGCTCCTCGGCGTCATCGGCTCGATCCTCGGCGTCGGCGCGGGCATCGGCCTCGCGGTCGGCCTGATGAAGCTGATGTCCGGCATGGGCATGGAGCTGTCCACGAAGGACCTCACCATCGCCTGGACGACCCCCGTGGTCGGCATGGCGCTCGGCGTCATCGTCACCGTCCTCGCCGCGTACCTCCCGGCACGCCGGGCCGGCAAGGTCTCCCCGATGGCCGCGCTCCGCGAGGTGGGCACGCCCTCCGACGGCAAGTCCAGCGCCCTGCGCGCCCTGATCGGCCTGGTCCTCACCGGCGCCGGAGGCTTCGGCCTCTACACCGCGGGGCAGGCGGACAAGGCCAGCGAGGGCTCCCTGTTCCTCGGCGGCGGCGTCGTCCTCACCCTCATCGGCTTCGTGGTCATCGGCCCGGTCCTGGCCCGCTTCATGGTCCGCGTCATCAGCGCCGTGATCCTGCGGATGTTCGGCCCCGTCGGCCGCATGGCCGAGCGGAACGCCCTGCGCAACCCGCGCCGCACCGGTGCCACGGGCGCCGCCCTGATGATCGGCCTCGCCCTGGTGGCCTGCCTCTCCGTGGTCGGCTCCTCCATGGTCGCCTCGGCCACGGACGAGCTGGACAAGTCGGTGGGCGCGGACTTCATCATCCAGGCCGGTTCGCAGAGCATCACGGCCAAGGCCGAGAAGAAGCTGGAGAAGACCCCGTACATCTCGCACTTCACCCGCAACAAGGAGATCGACGCCGACCTCACCCTGCCCGACGGCAAGACCGCCAAGGGCGCGAGCCTCAGCGCCGCCGACCCGACGTACGCCAAGGACCTGCGCCGCGACACCGTCGCCGGTGAGCAGTCCGCGGCCTACGGCAAGAACGCGATGTCGGTGGGCGAGGACTTCGCCAAGAAGCACCACCTGAAGGTCGGCGACGAGCTGAAGGTCGCCTTCGACCACGGCCGTACCGCCGAGCTGAAGCTCGCCGCGATCACGTCGGAGGACGGGTCGTTCGACAAGGGCGCGATGTACGTGAACATCGCCACCGTCGAGCGCTATGTGCCCGCCGACCGGATGCCGCTGACCGAGATCGCCTTCGCCAAGGCGGTCGACGGCAAGCAGGACGAGGCGTACAAGGCGCTCAAGGACACCCTGGCGGTCTACCCGCAGTACAAGGTCCAGGACCAGACCGACTTCAAGCAGGACCTGAAGGACCAGGTCGGCCAGATGCTGAACATGGTCTACGGCCTCCTCGGCCTCGCGATCATCGTCGCCATCCTGGGCGTCGTGAACACCCTCGCCCTCTCGGTGGTCGAGCGGACCCGGGAGATCGGCCTGATGCGGGCCATCGGCCTCTCCCGCCGCCAGCTGCGCCGCATGATCCGCTTGGAGTCGGTGGTCATCGCCCTCTTCGGTGCCCTCCTCGGCCTCGGCCTCGGCATGGGCTGGGGCGCCACGGCTCAGAAGCTCCTCGCCCTGGAGGGCCTGAAGGTCCTGGAGATCCCCTGGCCGACGATCATCACGGTCTTCATCGGCTCGGCCTTCGTGGGTCTGTTCGCCGCGCTGGTCCCGGCGTTCCGGGCGGGCCGGATGAACGTGCTGAACGCGATCGCCACGGATTAGCCACCGCGACGGGGGAACGGGGGAGGGCCGGGGTCAGGGGAACGTTCCCCTGACCCCGGCCCTCTGCGCCTGCTCAGGCGGCGCGGCCGAGATGCATGATCATAATGGTCACGGTGCTCTCGGTGATCTCGTAGATCACTCGGTAGAACCCCACACGCATGCGGTACACGGTCGGACCGTACGCGGCAGCGCCTGAGGGGCGGGGATCGTCGGCGAGGAGATCGACCGAGGCGAAGACTTGCTGTAACCCGTGCGGGTCGTCCTTGAAGAACCGGGACGCAGCAGCGAGGGCCGGGTCGTCCCAGATGATCTGATACGTCAATCGTTGTCCAGCCCCAGGAGCTTGCGGACCTCCTCGTGGGGCACGCCTGTCACTTGGCCGTTGGCCTTGCGGAGGCGGTACTGAGCAACCGCCAGCTCGTCCTCCAGGTCCTCCAGCTCCTGTGGGCTTATCAAGACGGCCGCGGGCTGGCCGTGGTCCGTGATCGTGATGCGCTCGCGGGCGTGTGCGGCCCGGCGCACCAGGGAGCCGAACCGGGCCCGCGCCTCGGTGATGGGCAGCGTCTCGCTCATGTAAGGAAGCGTACGCTTCCTGCACCTTCTGTACAGTCCCTCGATCGGGCGACTGTCACACCGCCGACGTACCCTGGACACCCCCGGCCCGTGCGACGAGTCGGGCTGTTCGCGTTGTCCGCATCGTTCTCTGCCCCGGACTGGATGCCCCTTCATGAGCCTGCACGGACTGCTGGACGCCGTCGTCGAGGACCCGGCCCTCACCGAAGCGGTGAAGGCCGCCGCCGACGGCAACCGGCACCACATCGACCTCGTCGGCCCCCCGGCCGCCCGCCCCTTCGCCGTGGCGGCCCTCGCGCGGGAGGCCCGCCGCACGGTCCTCGCGGTGACGGCCACGGGCCGCGAGGCCGAGGACCTGGCCGCGGCGCTGCGGACGGTGCTGCCGCCGGAGGGGGTCGTGGAGTACCCGTCGTGGGAGACGCTGCCGCACGAGCGTCTTTCCCCGCGCTCGGACACGGTCGGCCGCCGCCTCGCGGTCCTGCGCCGCCTGGCGCACCCGCGCCTGGACGACGCGGCGGACCCGGGGACGGGCCCGGTCTCGGTGATCGTGGCACCGGTGCGCTCCGTGCTGCAGCCGCAGGTGAAGGGCCTCGGTGACCTGGAGCCGGTGTCGCTGCGCACGGGCGAGTCGGCGGACCTGAACGAGACCGTGGAAGCCCTGGCCGCGGCGGCGTACGCGCGCGTGGAGCTGGTGGAGAAGCGCGGCGAGTTCGCCGTACGAGGAGGCATCCTCGACGTCTTCCCGCCCACCGAGGAGCACCCCCTGCGGGTGGAGTTCTGGGGCGACGACGTCGAGGAGATCCGCTACTTCAAGGTCGCCGACCAGCGCTCCCTGGAGATCGCGGAGCACGGCCTGTGGGCGCCGCCGTGCCGTGAGCTGCTGCTCACCGACGAGGTCAGGGGACGCGCCGCCGCCCTGGCCGAGCAGCACCCGGAGCTGGGCGAACTGCTCGGGAAGATCGCCGAGGGCATCGCGGTCGAGGGCATGGAGTCCCTGGCCCCGGTCCTGGTGGACGACATGGAGCTGCTGCTCGACGTGCTGCCGAAGGGGTCGATGGCGCTGGTCTGCGACCCGGAGCGGGTCCGGACCCGGGCCGCCGACCTGGTGGCGACGAGCCAGGAGTTCCTCCAGGCCAGCTGGGCGGCGACGGCGGGCGGAGGCGAGGCCCCGATCGACGTGGGCGCGGCCTCGCTGCGGGGCATCGCCGACGTCCGGGACCGGGCCCGTGAGCTGGGCATGATGTGGTGGTCGGTGAGCCCGTTCGCCGCCGACGAGATCCCGGACCCCGCCGACCGCGCGGACCTGGCGGACGCCGACACCCTCAAGCTCGGCATGCACGCCACGGAGACCTACCGCGGGGACACCGCGAAGGCCCTCGCCGACACCAAGGGCTGGCTCGCCGACGGCTGGCGCACGGTGTACGTCACCGAGGGCCACGGCCCGGCCGCCCGCACCGCCGAGGTCCTGGGCGGCGAGGGCATCGCGGCCCGCCTCGACGCCGACCTGACCGAGCTGACCCCGTCCGTGGTGCACGTGGCGTGCGGCTCCATCGACTACGGCTTCGTCGACCCGGCCCTGAAGCTCGCCGTCCTCACGGAGACCGACCTCACCGGCCAGAAGGCGGCGGGCAAGGACGGGCAGCGCATGCCCGCCCGGCGCCGCAAGACCATCGACCCGCTGACCCTGGAGCCGGGCGACTACATCGTCCACGAGCAGCACGGCGTCGGCCGCTACATCGAGATGGTGCAGCGCACGGTCCAGGGCGCGACCCGTGAGTACCTGGTCGTGGAGTACGCCCCCGCCAAGCGCGGCCAGCCCGGCGACCGCCTCTACATCCCCACCGATCAGCTGGAGCAGATCACCAAGTACGTGGGCGGCGAGGCCCCGACCCTGCACCGGCTCGGCGGCGCCGACTGGACGAAGACCAAGGCGCGCGCGAAGAAGGCGGTCAAGGAGATCGCCGCCGACCTGATCAAGCTGTACTCCGCGCGGATGGCGGCGCCGGGCCACACCTTCGGCCCGGACACGCCCTGGCAGCGGGAGCTGGAGGACGCCTTCCCGTACGCGGAGACGCCCGACCAGCTCACGACCATCGCCGAGGTCAAGGAGGACATGGAGAAGTCGGTCCCGATGGACCGTCTGATCTGCGGTGACGTGGGCTACGGCAAGACGGAGATCGCGGTCCGCGCGGCCTTCAAGGCGGTCCAGGACGGCAAGCAGGTCGCCGTCCTCGTCCCCACGACGCTCCTGGTCCAGCAGCACTTCGGGACGTTCACCGAGCGATACGGCCAGTTCCCCGTGAACGTGCGGGCGCTCAGCCGCTTCCAGACGGACACCGAGTCCAAGGCGACCCTGGAGGGCCTCAAGGACGGCTCCGTCGACATCGTCATCGGCACCCACCGCCTGTTCTCCTCCGAGACCAAGTTCAAGGACCTGGGCCTGGTCATCGTCGACGAGGAGCAGCGCTTCGGCGTCGAGCACAAGGAGCAGCTGAAGAAGCTGCGCGCGAACGTCGACGTCCTGACGATGTCGGCGACCCCCATCCCCCGTACGCTCGAAATGGCCGTGACCGGCATCCGCGAGATGTCGACCATCACGACCCCGCCGGAGGAGCGGCACCCGGTCCTGACCTTCGTCGGTCCTTACGAGGAGAAGCAGATCGGCGCCGCGATCCGCCGTGAACTGCTGCGCGAGGGCCAGGTCTTCTACATCCACAACCGCGTCGAGTCCATCGACCGGGCGGCGGCCCGCCTGCGCGACATCGTGCCCGAGGCGCGCATCGCGACCGCCCACGGCCAGATGTCCGAACAGGCCCTGGAGCAGGTCGTCGTGGACTTCTGGGAGAAGAAGTTCGACGTGCTCGTCTCGACGACGATCGTCGAGTCCGGCATCGACATCTCCAACGCCAACACCCTCATCGTGGAGCGCGGCGACAACTTCGGCCTGAGCCAGCTGCACCAGCTGCGCGGCCGCGTCGGCCGAGGCCGCGAGCGCGGCTACGCCTACTTCCTGTACCCGCCGGAGAAGCCGCTCACCGAGACCGCGCACGAGCGGCTCGCGACGATCGCCCAGCACACGGAGATGGGCGCGGGCATGTACGTGGCGATGAAGGACCTGGAGATCCGCGGCGCCGGAAACCTCCTCGGCGGCGAGCAGTCGGGCCACATCGCCGGCGTCGGCTTCGACCTCTACGTCCGCATGGTCGGCGAGGCCGTCGCCGACTACCGCGCCTCTCTGGAGGGCGGGGTGGAGGAGGAGCCGCCGCTGGAGGTCAAGATCGAGCTGCCGGTCGACGCGCACGTCCCGCACGACTACGCCCCCGGCGAGCGGCTGCGCCTGCAGGCGTACCGCTCGATCGCCTCCGCCGACTCGGAGGCCGACATCAAGGCGGTCCGCGAGGAACTCACCGACCGCTACGGCAAGTTGCCGGAGCCGGTGGAGAACCTGCTCCTGGTGGCGGGCCTGCGCATGCTGGCGCGGGCGTGCGGGGTCGGCGAGATCGTGTTGCAGGGCACCAACATCCGCTTCGCGCCGGTGGAGTTGCGCGAGTCCCAGGAGCTGCGCCTGAAGCGGCTCTACCCCGGCTCGGTCATCAAGGGGGCCACGCACCAGGTCCTCGTGCCGCGCCCGAAGACCGCGAAGGTCGGCGGCAAGCCGCTGGTCGGGCGCGAACTGCTCGGCTGGGTGGGGGAGTTCCTGACGTCCGTGCTCGGGTAGGGCGCGGCGGCCCCGGCGGGGCCCTGGGGTCCGGAGGCCCGGCGGTGCCCCGTGGGGCGCCGCCGGGCCTTTCGTGGGCTCCCGGACTCATTCGTGGGCTCCCGGACTCAGAGGGTGCGCAGGTCCAGGGCGTCGGCCATGGCGCGGTAGCCGGCGTCGTTCGGGTGCAGGGCGTCGCCGGAGTCGTAGGCGGGCCGGATGCGGTCCGGGTCGCCCGGGTCGGCGATCGCGCGGTCGAGGTCGACCACCTCGTCGTACGCGCCGGAGGTGCGGATCCAGTGATTGACCGCGTCGCGCTTGGCCTCGTTGGCCGGGGTGTCGTAGAAGGAGCCCTTGACGGGCGTCAGGGTGGCGCCGACCACCTTGATGCCGCGGGCGTGGGCCTGGCGGATCAGGGAGCGGTGTCCTTCGATGAGCTTCTTCACCGACACCTCGGGGGTGGGTCCGCCGGGGTAGGCGGGCCCGCTGCCGCCGATGTCGTTGATGCCTTCGAGGACGATGACGGTGCCGACGTTCGGCTCGCTCAGGACGTCCTTCTTGAAGCGGACGAGGCCCTTCTCGCCGGCCCAGGAGCTGTCGTTGGTGACCTGGTTGCCGGAGATCCCGTGGTTGAGGACGCTGCGCGGCTTCCCGGCGGCGGCGAAGCGCTCGGCCAGCTCGTCGGGGTAGCGGTTGTCCGTGTCGAGAGTGGAGCCGGTGCCGTCGGTGATGGAGTCGCCGAAGGCCACCACGGAGTCCCGGCGGGCGGTCGTCCGGCCGCTGACCTCGACGCCGGAGAGGTAGTACCAGGAGTCGCTGGTCTCCGTGAACGCGGCGCCGTCGCGGTCGGCCGTGTGGTCGCCCTGGGCGCGGTAGCTGGTGGCGGAGGAGGTCATGTGGAAGGTGGTGGGTCCGGTCGGCTCCGCCAGGTACAGCGTGACGGTCAGTGACTCCAGGGCCCGCACCGGGAACGGCACGCTGTCGCTGTACGCGGTCCCGCCCGCCGGAATCGTCAGCGAGCCCTTCTTGCCGAAGGCCAGCTTCCGCACCGAACCGCCCTCGACCGAGGCCCCCTTGGCGGTGCGGGCGATCGTCGCGCCGCTGATCCGCAGCGGTGTCCTGCCGTACCGGTTCGACAGCTCGACGCGGGCCTTCGTGCCGCCCTTGCTGACGCGGACGACCTGCCGGACGGAGTGCCGCGCGAAGCCCTGCTTGGACCAGTTGGGCGCGAAGACCTCGGTCGGCGCCTGCGGCGAGGCGGCCCAACCACCCTGCCAGGCACCGCTCTTGAGAGTGCCGTGTGTGCTCCCGTGCGCGGCGCTCGGGGCCGCGGTGTTCTTGTACGTGGTCGCGTCGGGCCCGGCCGCCGCGGCGCCGGCGGGGCCGGTCAGCCCCTGCGCGCCGACGACGGGCAGTGCGGCCAGCGTGGCCGTCGCGAGCAGCGCGGCGCCCGCGCGGCGTGCCGAACCCTTGGACGTGGTGCGTCCCGTCATGTGTCCCACCCCCGGTTTCCGTGCCCCGTCCGGATCTTCCGGCGAGGTCACTGCCCTTCAAGCGGAGTGGGGCTCCGGCTATTCCCGGGGGTACGAGGTTCTGGCGGTACGTCAGGGGGTGCAGGCCGCCGCGATGGACAGGCTGTTCTCGTAGAGGTGGTGCCGGGTGATCCGCCCGTCCTCGACGGTGAGCCGCAGCGCGAACGGACCCCCGAAGGACTTCCCCGTGGCCCGCACGATCCCGGACAGGTGCCCCATGAGGACGGCGTCCCGCCCGGTCACCAGGTACGTGTCCACGCTGGCGCGGGCGTCCTCGGCGACGGTGTACCGCGCCAGGTCCTCGGCCTGGTTGGCGCACTCGGCACCGGTGCTCCGCGGGCGTATCCACGGGACCACGGGGTTCTCGGCGAGCAGCCAGTCGACGTCGTCGGCGAACAGCTCCGCGAGGCGGGCGGTGTCGCGTGCGGCGGTCGCGGCGAGGAAGGCGTCCGCGGTCGCCCGGGTGGTGTCCTCGACGGCGGTGGTCGCGGCGGTTCCCGTGGGCGTGGTGGACATGGCGGCTCCCTCGTCGCGTACGGCTGGACCTGCTGGTGTGCGGCCCTTGTTGACGTTCCCGAGGATGCCGGGGGAGGGGCGGGGGCGTCGATTACCTTCCGGGTCATGGCCGGGTGCGCCGCGGGTCATGGCCGCGTCGCCGACGTCGGTCAGGGCCCGTCGACCTGCCGGGAATGTGCGGCTTGCGGGCCGAAGAGCGATATGGTCTGGACCACTTGGCCGCTACCGTGCGGCCGTTTCAGGGGAGGACATGACTGTGAGGCTCGGGGACACCGTGACGTTCGGCGGTCCGGCGGGGAGCGGACGGGGACGGCGGCGGCGCGCGGGCGCGGGCGCGGTGGCCGTCCTGCTCGTGCTCGGCGGCGCGCTGTCCGCCTGCGACGGCGAGGACGGGAAGAAGGGCGACGCGGGCGGCGCGCCCGGCTCCGGCACCCGGGGCGGTCCCGCGCTCGCCGCCGTGGACTCGCTCACCGTCAAGGGCCGCGCCCCGAAGACCGGTTACGACCGCGCGCGGTTCGGCAGCCCCTGGGCCGACACCGACTCCAACGGCTGCGGGACCCGCGACGACATACTCAAGCGGGACCTGGACGCCGTGAAGTTCCGCGGCGGCGACTGCACGGTGGTGTCCGGCACCCTCGCCCCGGACCCGTACACCGGCAAGGACGTGACGTTCACGCGCGGTCGCAGCCGCGTCGACATCGACCACGTCGTCGCCCTCTCGGACGCCTGGCAGAAGGGCGCGAACCGCTGGGAGGCCGGCAAGCGCATCGCCCTGGCCAACGACCCCCTGAACCTCCTCGCCGTCGACGCGGGCCCCAACCGCGGCAAGGGCGACGGCGACACGGCGACGTGGCTGCCCGCGAACAAGTCCTACCGCTGCGCGTACGTGGCGCGGCAGGTCGCCGTGAAGAAGAAGTACGGCCTGTGGGTGACCGCAGCCGAGCGCGACGCCATGCGGAAGGTGCTCGCGCGCTGCCCGCAGGAGAAGCTCCCGGGCGGCGGCAACCCGACGACGGCGCCGGAGCGGTTCCGGGCCCGCTGAGGCGAGGGTGCGGCGCGGGCCGGGCGCGCGGGCGGTGCGCGGGCGGTGCGGGTGCGGTGCGCGGGCGGTGCGGGTGCGGTGCGGCCCGCGCACCGTCTCGACCTGCGGTTTCGCCCGTGCGTTAATTCGGTTTCCGGGTCGTGCCGCTGCCGTTAGCGTGCGGGCATGGACCTCACGATCACCTCGCTCGCCGAGCGGCCCGAACTCGCCGACGCGATGTGGGCGATGGACGACACCTGGGCCGAGTTCGTGCAGTACGACCCGGTCGCCTGGTCGCTGATGACGCGGATCCCGGTGGAGTGGCCGCAGCACGTCCTGGTCGCCACCGACACCGGGGGGAAGGTCGTGGGGCGGGCGTTCAGCGTGCCGTTCGCGCTCGGGGCCGAGGGGCGCGGCGAGCTGCCCGGGGGCGGCTGGGACGCGGTCATGCTGTGGGCGTTCTCGGACCTCAAGCGGGGCCGGGAGGCGGACACCGTCAGCGCCATCGAGATCACGGTCGCCCCCGACGCGCAGGGGCACGGCGTCTCAGGGCGGGTGCTCGCGGCCCTGCGGGAGAACGCCCGCGGCCTCGGTTTCGGCGAGGTCGTCGCGCCGGTGCGGCCCAACGCCAAGCACCTGGAGCCCGCGACGCCGATCGAGGAGTACGCGCGGCGCACACGGCCGGACGGCCTGCCGCACGACCCGTGGCTGCGCGTCCACGTCCGCGCGGGCGGCGTCATCGAGAAGGTCGCCCCGGCGTCGATGACGGTGTCCGGCACGCTGGAGCGGTGGCGCGCGTGGACGGGCCTGCCGCTCGACGAGGAGGGGCTCGTCGAGGTGCCGGGGGCCCTGGTGCCGGTGCACTGCGAGCCCGGCCGCGGATACGCGGTGTACGTGGAGCCGAACGTGTGGGTGCGGCACGCCCTGTGAGGCGCGGCCCGCGGCCCGTCGTTCAGCGGGTCGAGGCCGCTTCGTCCTGTCAGGGTCGAGGACGTCGCCGCTCGGGGCCGTCGTGTCCACCGGCTTGTCGTGGTCGCCGAACGTTCGCGACCCGGACCGCTTCGCGGTGTTGTTGACGATCTTCAGCAGATACGGCCCGCCCTCGGTGGCGACGTAGACCGTGTACACCGTGTACTCGGTATTGGGTACTTGCCCTTGCCCTCGGTCCCGTGCGGAGCGAGGGCCGGAGTGCCGTCGACGGACGCCTGCGCGCCGCGCCACGCGGCCGGTTCGACGTCCTTGCGTCCTCGAACTCGCCCGCGCGGACGCCCTCGACCCCCGGTTCCTCGCCGGATTCCTGCGCGGCACCGCCAACAACCGCCCGCCCGGCAGCTACGCCCCCACCTCCGCCCGGCTCGACGTGCGCCGACTGCAACTGCCCGCCTCCCGCCCGCCCAACAGCGCGGCTACGGCGAGCGGCTGGTGCGCGGGATGCGCGACGGACTGACCGACGGCCGTGTGTCGCCGTAGTACCGAAGGAGCCGTCGTGCCGACGGAACGGAGCCGCCGGAAGGGTGTCGCCGCAGCGACATGACCAGTACGGCAACGGTTCGGTACAACCCGGGACCGGTTGTCCGGGTCGGCCTATACGCTCGATTCAGGATTCGTTCGTTCGTCGGCCGTACGCCACCGGGACGCGCCCAAGAGCGCCGCACCGGCAAAGTCGTACGGCCGCGTCAGGTATCAGGAGCAGCCATGCACGGCCACGGCTACGGGCCGCAGCACCCCCCGGCCCCCTCCGGCGGACCGACGGTGACGCTGCGCGCCATGTTCGTGGTGCTCGCCGTCGTGACGTGCGGCTTCCTCGCGGCGGCGCCGATGCTGCGGCTGGCGCTCCTGACGCGCAGGACGCGGGACTGGGCGGCGTTCGGGGCCGTCGTCACCCTCGACGTCGCGGCCGTCGCCTTCGTCGCCAACGACCCGGGCGAGGAGATCTCCACCTGGCGCGGCGAGCTGGGCGTGGCCCTGCTCCTCGGCACGCTCGTGGCCGCCGTGACGTACTACCTGATCCTGGAGATCCGCCACTTCCGCCAGGCCGACGCCCAGGCCCGCTTCCTCTACCACCAGACGCAGGCCATGGGCTACGCCACCGGCCCCCAGCAGGCCTACGGCTACCCGCAGCAGACCGGCCCCGTCCCGCACCCCGGCCCGCTGCCGTCCGTGCCCGCCCCCGCCCGGACACCCCCGACACCCCCGCCGCCCACGCGCCCCGCCCCGGCCCGCATCCACCAGGTCCGCGCCGAGCTGGACGAGCTCAGTGACTACCTGCGCAAGCAGCAGGGCGGCAACTGACCGTGGCAGGGGGGACGGACCATCGCCTGATCGCCGGTCGCTACGAACTCTCCACGCTCATCGGCCAGGGCGGCATGGGCCAGGTGTGGACGGCGTACGACCAGCGCCTCGACCGCCGGGTCGCGGTCAAGCTGCTGCGGCCCGACAAGGTCGCGGGCGCCGAGGCCGACGAGCTGCGCCGCCGCTTCCTGCGCGAGTGCCGCGTCACCGCCCAGGTCGACCACCCCGGCCTGGTCACCGTGCACGACGCGGGCGCCGAGGACGAGGACCTGTACCTGGTCATGCAGTACGTCGACGGCGCGGACCTCGGCGACCACCTCGCCGAGCACACGCCCTACCCCTGGCAGTGGGCCGTCGCCGTCGCCGCCCAGCTGTGCGCCGTGCTCTCCGCGGTGCACGCCGTGCCGATCGTGCACCGCGACCTGAAGCCGCGGAACGTGATGGTCCGCCAGGACGGCACCCTCACCATCCTCGACCTCGGCATCGCCTCCGTCCTCGACACCGACACCACCCGCCTCACCCACACCGGCTCCCCGATCGGCAGCCCCTCGTACATGGCGCCGGAGCAGGCCATGGGCGGCGCCGTCGGCCCGTACACCGACCTGTACGCGCTCGGCGTGCTCCTGCACGAACTCCTCAGCGGCGACGTGCCGTTCTCCGGCTCCACCGCCCTCGGCGTGCTCCACCGCCACCTGTACGAGCCGCCCCTGCCGGTGCGCCGGCTGCGCCCCGAGGTCCCCGAAGCCCTCGAAACCCTCGTCCTGCGGATGCTCGCCAAGGACCCGCAGCACCGCCCGGCCAGCGCCCAGGACGTGTACGAGGAACTGGCGCCGATGCTTCCGGGCCGCTCCCGGCCGACCGGCCACCCCCTCGACCCGACCCGCCCGTTCCTGCGCCCGCACGCCCCCTGGCCCGACCGCGCCGCGACCCCCGCGCCCGCCCCGCAGACCGGTCCGCCCGGCCCCGCCCGCGGCCAGGACGTCGCCGCCGCCGTCGACGAGGTCAAGCGCCTCCTCGGCGAGGGCCGCATCACCCAGGCCGTGGACACCCTCGGCGCGATCCTGCCGACCGCCGCCGCCCAGCACGGCGAGCACTCACCCGTCGTCCGCACCCTGCGCAAGCAGTACGCGGCCACCCTCATGGACGACGGCCAGTACCGCCGCGCCCTGCCCGAACTGCGCCGCCTCGCCGACCAGCGCGCCGCCGAGTCGGGACACGCCGACCCGCAGTCCCTCCAGTTCCGCTACGAGGCCGCCCAGTGCCTGGAGCAGCTCGGCGAACCGGCGGCGGCCCTCGCCGAGTACCGCACGCTGCTCCCCTATTACGAGAACCAGTACGCCACCGACGACATCCGCCAGTCCCTGGAGATCCGCCGCCGCATCGGCCAGCTCCTGCTCGCCCTCGGCGACCGCTCCGCCGCGCACGACACGCTGGGCCGCCTCGTCCTCGACGCCGAGCGGGTGCACGGCATCGGCCACCCCTTCCCCGTGGAGATCCGGCGGACCCTGCAGTGGCTGGGGCAGGTGCGCGGGTAGCCGCGCGGGTGGAGGAGAGGGCGGAGGGTGCCCCAACTCGCGGCGAATCGTTGGTTTCGGCGAATCCCCCGAACGAAGTTCGTGGGGAAGGGTGGCCGAGCCGACCACCACTGCCTACCATCGATCACCGCAAGACTTTGTGCAGCGAAGCACAATCTCTCCACCGGGAGGCCCACTTGCACCGCCGCAGCAGCCGCCGTCGCTCCGCGCTCGTCCTCACCGCCGCCGCCCTCGTCGCGGCCCCGCTCCTGACCGCCTGCGGCAACGACGCGCACCCCGGTGCCGCCGCCGTCGTCGGCGACCAGCGCATCACGGTCGCGCAACTGGAGAACAGGGTGAACGAGGTGCGCTCCGCACAGCGGGCCGCCCTCCCGGACGACCGGCAGTACGAGCAGGTCATCGCCAAGACCGGCGGTCTGACCCGCAGCACGCTGCACACCATGGTCCTCGACAAGGTCCTGCACCGGGCCGCGCGCGACGCCGGGGTGAGCGTCTCGCGCAAGGAGATCCAGACCATGCGCGGCCAGCTGGAGAAGCAGGCGGGCGGCAAGAAGGCACTGGAGGCGGGCTGGCTCCAGCAGTACAGCGTCGCGCCCGAGCACCTCGACGACAGCATCCGCACGGAGATCGAGGCGCAGAAGCTTGCCCGCGCGCTCGGCGCCGACATGAACGCCCAGGACGGCCAGAACACCTTCTGGGCCACGCTGTCCAAGACCTCCAAGAAGCTCGACGTCGACCTGAACCCGCGGTACGGCACCTGGGACGTCAAGACCAGCAAGCGCGCCGACCTGCGCACGCCGTGGGTGCGCGAGGTGTCCGGCGGCGGCTCGGCGCGGACCGAGGTCTAGCGGCCGGGCCGGGCCCGGCCGGGGCGGTGACCAGGGGCCCCACCGCTCCTGTCGCCGATGGCGGGATTGTCGGTGGCGTGGGTTACGTTCGAGGCGTGAACGAGATCGAGACCGGCCGGGTCGTGCTGCTCACCACCAGCCATCGCGTCGCCCCCGGCCTGCTGTCCTGGACGGCCTGGCGGCTGCTGCACGACGCCGACGAGGTCCTGTGCGCCGACGCCGCCCACCCGCAGCTGCCGTATCTCCGTGAGGCGGGCGTCGAGGTCAAGCAGGCCTCGCCGACCGCCGAGGAGCTGGTGCGCGCGTGCTCCGGCGGTCGCACGGTCCTGGTGATCGCCACGGCCGAGGGCGACCGCTCCCTCACCGACGGCCTGGCGCGGCTCGCGGGCTCGGGCCGGGTCGCGATGCCGGACCTGGAGCTGCTCCCCGGTTCGTACGACCTGCCCGGCGCCCGCCTCCTCGACCTCGTCCAGGTCATGGACCGCATCCGCGCCGAATGCCCCTGGTCGTCCCGCCAGACCCACCGGAGCCTCGCGAAGTACGGCATCGAGGAGGCGTACGAACTGGTCGAGGCGATCGAGGAGGGCGACGCGGACGAGCTCCGCGAGGAGCTGGGCGACGTTCTGCTCCAGGTGGTCTTCCACGCGCGGATCGCCGAGGAGGGCCACGACGCCGAGGACGGCGACGACGACTCCGCGAGCACCGGCGGGTTCTCCGTCGACGACGTCGCCGCGGGGATCGTCGACAAGCTCATCCACCGCCACCCGCACGTCTTCGGCGACGACACCGCGACCACGCCGGAAGAGGTCAAGGCGCACTGGCTGCGCACCAAGGCCGAGGAGAAGCAGCGCGACTCCGTCACCGACGGCATCCCCCTCGGCCAGCCCGGCCTGGCCCTGGCCGCGAAGCTGTCCTCCCGCGTCCGCACGGCGGGCCTGGAGGTCCCGCTGCCGACGGGGGAGGGCGTCGGGTACGAGCTCCTCGCGATGGCCGCCCGCGCCGAGGCCGAGGGCGTGGACCCGGAGGCGGCGCTGCGGGCGGCGGCGCGGGCGTATCGGGACGCGGTCCGTGAGGCCGAGCGGGCCGACCCGTCGGGCTGATCCGAGTACCGTTGCCTCCTGGGTCGCTTCGGGGGACCGCGCGGCCGAACTCGATGTGGCTGAGCGGGAGTTATGACCCGAGGAGGCGACGGTGGACTGCCCTGAGTGCCGAGCGGCGCTGCCCGACGAGGATCGCTTCTGTTCGGAGTGCGGCCACGCCTTCGACGGAGGACCCGCCGGCGGAGGGCTCGCGCCCGCACGGACGCCGCCGGAGGGCCCGCTCGGGCGCGACCTGCCGCTCACGCGTTGGAGCCGCAGCCCTCGGAGGCTGTCCTTCTGGGACACAGAGCCCTCGCAGGCCTCGCTCGACCTGAGCCCCCTGCCTTCAGAGCCCGAGGAACCACGGGAGCCCGAGTCGTCCCCGGCACCCACGACCCACAACACCCTCTCCGGCGGCGTGACCGACGGCCCGGTGATCCAGGCGGGCACCATCACGGGCGGCGTCACCATCCACAGCGGGGCGCCCGCTCAGGCCGCCGCGGACAACTGGCCCCGCGTCGGGCGGCTGCACCGCTCCTGGTTCGGGGTGCGCCCCACGAGCCGCTTCGGGGACGAGCCGGGGCTGCCGCCGTACGTGGGGCGGGACTGCGACGGTGAACTGCACCGGCTCGTCGGGCGGGGCCTGGCCGAGGGCGGCCTGGTCGTCGTCACCGGCGGGCCGCTGTCCGGGAAGACGTCGACGGCCGCCTGGGCGGCGCTGACCGCCTGGGACTCCGTCGGCGCCGATGAACCCCGCGTGCACGCACCGCACCCTGGCGCGGACCTCTCCGACCTCCCCTTCCAACTGCACGACCGCACCGGGCCCTTCATCGTGTGGCTCGACGACCTGGAGGGCCATCTCGGCCCGCGCGGCTTGACCACGGCGCTGCTCGCCCGCTTCGCCCAGGAGCGGGTCCTCGTCCTCGCCACCATGCGCGACAAGGCGTACGACGAGCACCGCTTCGGCGAAAGACCGGCCGCCCGCGTCCTCAGCGGCGCCCACACCGTCGAGCTGAGCCGCCGCTGGAGCGACGCGGAGCTGCGGCGGCTCGGGGAGGCCGACGACCCGCGCCTCGCGGACGCGCGGGAGTGGCGCGGGAAGCGAGGCGTCACCGAGTACCTCGCCCTCGGCCCCGAGCTGTGGGACGAGTGGCGCAGGGCCCGCCGCGCGCAGGCGCACCCGCGCGGTCATCTGCTGGTGCGGGCGGCCGTGGATCTGGCCCGGTGCGGGCTGCGGCAGGACGTCCCGCTGCCGGTGCTGAGCGCGGTGCAGGAGCTGTACTCGGAGTACTCGGCGCAGAACCCGCACGCGGTGCTTCCCGGTGAGAGCGAGCTCTTCGAGGACGCCCTCGCCTGGGCCACCCGGCCCCGGTACGAGGCGACGGGCCTGCTCGTCCCCGGTGCGACGGAGGGCACGTACCGGGCGTACGGCTCCCTCGTCGCGGACGCCGTCCGCTCCGGCGCGCTCGGAGCGGTGCCGGACGAGGTGTGGGCCGATGTGTGCACGGTGGGGAGTGCGCACGGCCTCGACGTCGCGCCGGTGGCCGAGGCGTGCCGCGCCGCCCTGGCCTCCCGTGGGGCCGAGGGCGACATCGACGCGTGCGTCGTCCTCGGCATCGCCACCGAGTTCGCGGGCGACGTGTCGGAGGCGGAGGGCTGGTACCGCAAGGCCGCCGACCAGGGGCACGCCGGAGCCTGCAACCAGCTGGGTCACATCCTCGCGGGCCGGGGCGCCGCCGTGGAGGCGATCCACTACCTGGAGCAGGCCGCGGCGGGCGGCTGCCAGGACGCGTACGTCACCCTGGGCAAACTGCACCGCGACCGCGCCCGCCACTGGCTCACCAAGGGAGCCGAGGCCGGTGACCCGCAGGCCGCCTTCCACCTGGCCGAGCTGCTCCTGCGGCCGGGGCGGGTGGAGCGGTCCGTCCACTGGTACCGCGAGGCGGCCGAGGCCGGGCACCGCGACGCGGGCTTCGCCCTGAACGTCCTGCGGGTCGGGATCACACTGCGTCCGGAGCGGGAGGACAAACCGGCCAAGAGGCGTCGCCCCGCCCCTCCCACCCCACGCCCCGACGTTCCCCCCACCCCGCCCGCCTCCCGCTGACCCGCCCCCGCCCCCGCCCCCCGTATACGGTCGACCCATGCACGACAAGGCCCCGTCCGCCTGCCCCCACGGCACCCCGGCCCCGCCGAAGACCCCCGCCCCGGACCTGTTCACGTGGGAGTTCGCGACCGACCCCTACCCCGCGTACGCCTGGCTCCGCGAGCACGCCCCCGTGCACCGCACGGAGCTGCCGAGCGGCGTCGAGGCCTGGCTGGTGACGCGCTACGCCGACGCCCGGCAGGCCCTCGCCGACCAGCGCCTCAGCAAGAACCCGGCGCACCACGACGAGCCCGCGCACGCGAAGGGCAAGACGGGCATCCCGGGCGAGCGCAAGGCCGAGCTGATGACGCATCTGCTCAACATCGACCCGCCGGACCACACCCGCCTGCGCCGCCTGGTCTCGAAGGCGTTCACCCCGCGCCGGGTGGCCGAGTTCGCGCCCCGCGTGCAGGAGCTGACGGACCAGCTCATCGACCGGTTCGCCCAGGAGGGCACCGCCGACCTCATCCACGAGTTCGCCTTCCCGCTCCCCATCTACGCGATCTGCGACCTGCTCGGCGTCCCGCGCGAGGACCAGGACGACTTCCGGGACTGGGCGGGCATGATGATCCGGCACGGGGGAGGGCCCCGGGGCGGCGTCGCGCGCTCGGTGAAGAAGATGCGCGGCTATCTCGCGGACCTCATCCACCGCAAGCGCGGCGACCTTGGCGACGACCTGATCTCCGGCCTCATCCGCGCCTCCGACCACGGCGAGCACCTCACCGAGAACGAGGCCGCCGCGATGGCGTTCATCCTTCTCTTCGCCGGGTTCGAGACGACCGTCAACCTCATCGGGAACGGCACGTACGCGCTGCTGACCCACCCCGAGCAGCGCGAGCGGCTGCAACGCTCCCTCGCCGCGGGGGAGACCGCCCTCCTGGAGACCGGCGTCGAGGAACTGCTCCGCTTCGACGGGCCCGTGGAGCTCGCCACCTGGCGCTTCGCCACCGAGCCGCTGCGGATCGGCGGCCAGGACATCGCCGCGGGCGACCCCGTCCTCGTCGTCCTCGCCGCCGCCGACCGCGATCCGGCCCGCTTCCCCGACCCCGACCTCCTCGACCTGTCCCGGGCCGACAACCAGCACCTCGGCTACGGCCACGGCATCCACTACTGCCTGGGCGCCCCGCTGGCCCGCCTGGAGGGCCAGACGGCGCTCGCGACCCTGCTCCGCAGGCTGCCCGACCTGCAACTCGCCGTCGAACCGGAGGAGTTGAGGTGGCGCGGCGGCCTCATCATGCGTGGCCTGCGGACCCTGCCGGTGACGTTCACTCCGCCCGGCCACTGACGGCCGCCCGACGTGTGACTGACGTACAGTCAAGACTGTGACTTTCACGTGATCTGCGCTGCATCGACTTGTGACTGACGTTCGAGTGCGGCTACGTTCACGACGGCTCGGCACCCCTCGGCACCACGTGTCGCAGCTGTTCTTGTCGTCGCTCGAAAGGCACGTGCATGCTCTCCGGCCAAGGCCGTCACCGCCGTCCCCGCCAGGCCCCGGCGATCGTCGTCGCGGCGGGCGTCACCGGATCCGCCATCGCCATCCCGCTGCTCGGCGCCACGGGTGCGCACGCGGCTGACGCCACGACGTGGGACAAGGTCGCGGAGTGCGAGAGCGGCGGCGCGTGGAGCGCCAAGGGCGAGGGGTACTACGGCGGTCTGCAGCTGACGCAGGAGACCTGGGAGAGCTACGGCGGCCTCGCCTACGCGCCGAGTGCCGACCAGGCGAGCCGCTCCCAGCAGATCGCCGTCGCCGACAAGGTCCTCGCCGACCAGGGACCCTCCGCGTGGCCGAACTGCGGCCCGGCCGCGGGCCTCAGCAAGGGCGGCGCGGCCGCCGACGTCGACCCGGGCCTGCCGCCCGCGCCGTCGAAGCCCGCGGAGCCGTCCGGCGACGCCGAGGACTCCCAGGGCGACGGGAAGGGCTCCGAGGACGGCGAGAAGGCCGACGGGGCCGACAAGGGCGCCGAGGACTCCGCCGACGCGAGCGACAAGGGCGACAAGGGCGACAGGGGAAGCACCGGCAAGCACCGCAAGCCCGACAGCGGCGGCTCGGCCGACGAGAGTGACGAACGCGACAAGGCCGGACGGAAGGGCGAGAAGGGCGCGGCGGACGGCAAGTCCGGCGACCGCGACAGCACTTCGCCCGACGCCGAGTCCGACCCGGGCCGTGAGCCCTCGGGCGCCGACGAGTCCGCGGAGGGCTCGGAGGGCTCGCCGTCCGGCCGGCATCGCGGCTCCAGCGCCGACGAGGGCGACGGGGTGCAGAAGGGCGGCGCGGGCTCCGCGGGCCGCCACGCGTCGCGTGGTGAAGGACGCGACGCACGCGACGCCGCCGACCCCGCGGACACCTACACGGTCCGCTCCGGCGACAACCTCTCGCAGATCGCCGACCGGCACGACCTTGACGGCGGCTGGACCACTCTCTACGCCGAGAACAAGCGGACCGTCGGCGGTGACCCGGATCTCATCCTCCCCGGTCAGCGACTTGACCTGAGGGAGCGCCAGGCCGCCGAAGCGGACCGGAAGTAGGCATACCGGGGCGGAAGTTGACCGGCGGTTCGGGGTGAATGTCCGATTTAAAGACGGTGAGAGGCAAGTGAGAGATGGGTCTCAGAAGCCCTGATCGTCTTTGAAATTCCGGTGATTGCCTGTCTACGGTCGTGACCGCTCGCCACAGCGGGCCCCGCCGGTCGGTACGCCGAATCCTGCCAACGGCCGGACGGGAACAGTCGTCGCTTCGAGCGCCGAAGGCAGGAGCGGGGGACCCAAGGTAAGCGCCGGGCCCACGCGTTGAACGGCCAGTGGCCGAGCGACGCGCAGGACCGGCTAGGGGTGAAGTCGTACGGAAGCCGTACGGCCGGGCACTCACCCGCCCGAACCCGACAGCTCACCTCGCAGGCGTCGGTGAGGGGATCAATCCATGCTGCTTTCCGGCAAGGGCAAGCACCGTCGTCCGTCCAAGGCCACCCGCGCGGCCACCGTCGTCGGTGTCACCGGCGCCGCCGTCGCCGCGCCGCTGATGGCCGCCGGCACCGCGAACGCCGCCACCGTCGACCAGTGGGACCGGGTCGCCCAGTGCGAGTCCGGCGGCAACTGGTCCATCAACACCGGCAACGGCTACTACGGCGGCGTGCAGTTCTCCGCCTCCACCTGGGCCGCTTACGGCGGTACGAAGTACGCGGCCACCGCTGACAAGGCCTCCAAGGCCCAGCAGATCGAGATCGCCGAGAAGGTCCTCGCGGGCCAGGGCAAGGGTGCCTGGCCGAGCTGTGGCGTGGGCCTCACCAACGCCCCGTACAACGGCGGCGGTGCCGAGAAGCCGCAGCAGCAGGCCAAGCCCCAGCAGCAGGCCAAGCCCCAGCAGCAGCCGCAGCAGCAGGCTCAGCCGCAGCAGCAGGCCAAGCCGCAGCCGAAGCCGCAGCAGGCCGCCCCGCAGACCGAGTCGAAGAAGACCGTCCAGACCCCGACCGGCAAGGTCGTGAAGAAGGGCGACGGCGAGTACAAGGTCAAGACGGGCGACACCCTGTCCAAGATCGCCGACGAGCACGACGTCAAGGGCGGCTGGCACAAGGTGTACAAGCTCAACGGCGACATCATCTCCGACGCCGACATGATCTACCCGGGCCAGCAGCTGCACCTCAGCTGAGCCTGAGCCCGACCCGCGCCCTGTCCGGTCCGTCCGGCCAGGGCCCCCGCTCCGCCCCGCGGAGCACCCCCGTCCCCACGGGTCTTTCTCGCCCCGGTGCGCGTACGCACCGGGGCGAGGTGCTGTCCGGGGCGGCCCCGCCGGTCCCGGAGCGGGCCGAGGCCGTCCCCGAGTACGCCCAGGGCGAAGCTACCGGCCGGTAAGAGCCTGTGGTTCCGTCCTGATTCCCAGGGAATTGGCCCGATGGCCGTCCCACGGGGCGGGCGGTCGGCTGGCCGAAGCTCCCGGGCCCGTTAGGCTCAGGAGACGCAGGGCCGATGAAGACCATGCAAGCCATGCGCAAGCCCGCGCCCCCAGTGGTGCACGCCATGCGCCCCTAGCGTCACATCCCAGAAGGAGATGCTCGTGCCGTCCATCGACGTCGTCGTAGCCCGGGAAATCCTGGACTCCCGAGGCAACCCCACGGTCGAGGTCGAGGTCGGCCTCGACGACGGGTCCACCGGCCGCGCCGCGGTCCCGTCCGGCGCCTCCACCGGTGCCTTCGAGGCCATCGAACTGCGTGACGGAGACGCCAACCGCTACGGCGGCAAGGGTGTCGAGAAGGCCGTCCTCGCCGTCATCGAGCAGATCGGCCCGGAGCTCGTCGGCTACGACGCCACCGAGCAGCGCCTGATCGACCAGGCGATGTTCGACCTCGACGCCACCGACAACAAGGGCTCGCTCGGCGCCAACGCCATCCTCGGCGTCTCCCTCGCCGTCGCCCACGCCGCCTCCGAGGCGAGCGACCTGCCGCTCTTCCGTTACCTGGGCGGCCCGAACGCGCACCTGCTGCCCGTTCCGATGATGAACATCCTGAACGGCGGGTCCCACGCGGACTCCAACGTCGACATCCAGGAGTTCATGATCGCCCCGATCGGCGCGGAGTCCTTCTCCGAGGCGCTGCGCTGGGGCGCCGAGGTCTACCACACGCTGAAGAAGGTCCTGAAGACCAAGGGTCTGTCGACCGGCCTCGGCGACGAGGGCGGCTTCGCCCCGAACCTGGAGTCGAACCGCGCCGCCCTCGACCTCATCGTCGAGGCCATCAAGCAGGCCGGTTACGTCCCCGGCGAGCAGATCGCGCTCGCGCTCGACGTCGCCGCGTCGGAGTTCTACAAGGACGGCACGTACGAGTTCGAGGGCAAGTCCCGCTCGGCCGCCGAGATGACCGAGTACTACGCCGAGCTCGTCGAGGCCTACCCGCTCGTGTCCATCGAGGACCCGCTGTTCGAGGACGACTGGGCGGGCTGGAAGGTCATCACCGACAAGCTGGGCGACAAGGTCCAGATCGTCGGCGACGACCTCTTCGTCACCAACCCCGAGCGCCTGGCCCGCGGCATCGAGGAGGGCTCCGCCAACGCCCTCCTGGTCAAGGTCAACCAGATCGGCTCCCTGACCGAGACCCTGGACGCCGTCGAGCTGGCCCAGCGCAACGGCTTCAAGTGCATGATGTCGCACCGCTCCGGCGAGACCGAGGACGTCACCATCGCCGACCTCGCCGTCGCCGTGAACTGCGGCCAGATCAAGACCGGCGCCCCGGCCCGCTCGGACCGCGTCGCCAAGTACAACCAGCTCCTTCGCATCGAGGAGATCCTCGACGACGCGGCGGTGTACGCGGGCCGCTCGGCGTTCCCGCGCTTCAAGGGCTGAGCCCTAGCCAGTCGTACGTACGTCCCCGTACTCGGTCCCGTACCGTGTGCGGGGACGTACGCGCGTACTGGGGAGGCGAGACACATGGCCGGGAAAGTCCGGGACAAGGACCGGTTCTCCACGGCGACCCGGCTGCGGCTGCTCGGCGAGCAGACCGCCGAGCGCGTCTACCGCTCGCAGACCAAGCGCCAGGCCCGCCGCTCCCGGCTCACGGGCCGGGCCGCGCTCCTCGTGCTCGTCGTCTGCTCGCTGGTCGTGGCCCTCGCCTATCCGATAAGGCAGTACGTGTCGCAGCGCGCCGACATCGCCGAGCAGCGGCAGAAGCAGTCCGAGCACCGCGAGAACGTGGAGCGGCTGCGCGACGAGAAGGCCCGCTGGCAGGACGACGCGTACGCCGAGCAGCGCATCCGGGACCGGCTGCACTACGTGAAGCCCGGCGAGACCGGGTTCACCGTCATCGACCCGGCGGCCACCGACGGCCACCGCGGGGACGAGGGCGCGGCCGACCGGCCCTGGTACGCGAACGTCTGGGACGGCGTCGACGAGGCCGACAGGGCCGGTGTCGCCGAGCGCGCCGACGACAATTGACACCGTCAGTCCAGTACGAACAGTCCAGTACGACCAGTACGAAACGAAAGACAGGCATGCAGACGCCCCCGCCCCAGACCGAGCCCACCGCGCCCACGGACGCCGACATCACCGCGTTCCAGGAGCAGCTCGGGCGCCCGCCGCGTGGTTTGCGCGCCATCGCGCACCGCTGCCCCTGCGGCAACCCGGACGTGGTCGAGACGGCGCCCCGGCTGCCCGACGGCACGCCGTTCCCGACGACGTACTACCTGACGTGCCCGCGGGCCGCGTCGGCGATCGGGACGCTCGAAGCGAACGGCGTCATGAAGGAGATGACGGAGCGGCTCGGCACCGATCCCGATCTCGCCGCCGCGTACCGGGCCGCCCACGAGGACTACATCGCGCGGCGCGACTCCATCGAGGTGCTCGAAGGCTTCCCCTCGGCCGGTGGCATGCCGGACCGCGTGAAGTGCCTGCACGTCCTCGTGGCCCACTCGCTGGCCGCGGGCCCCGGCGTGAACCCCCTCGGCGACGAGGCGATCGCCCTCCTGCCGGAGTGGTGGCGGAAGGGCCCTTGCGTGGGCCCCGCCCAGGACTGACCTGCCGCACCCGGCACCGGGGCGACCCTGGCCCGCCGCTCCGCGACGGGCCCGCCCGCCCTCACCACCTGCGGCAGGCCGGAGCGTGGGCACAGCCCCGTCCCACGGCACCGTAACGACATAGGAGAACGCCCGATGACCCGCGTGGCAGCCATCGACTGCGGCACGAACTCGATCCGTCTGCTCGTGGCCGACGCCGACCCCGCGACGGGGCAACTGGTCGACCTGGACCGCCGGATGGAGATCGTCCGGCTGGGGCAGGGCGTGGACCGGACGGGACGGCTCGCGCCGGAGGCGCTGGAGCGGACGTTCGCGGCCTGCCGCGCGTACGCCGAGGTCATCAAGGAACACGGCGCGGAGCGCCTCCGCTTCGTCGCCACCTCCGCCTCCCGCGACGCCGACAACCGCGACGAGTTCGTGCGCGGCGTCCTCGACATCCTCGGCGTCGAACCGGGGGTGATCAGCGGCGACCAGGAGGCCGAGTTCTCCTTCACGGGCGCGACCAAGGAGCTCAAGGGCCACCCGGACATGGCGGGCCCGTACCTCGTCGTCGACATCGGCGGCGGCTCCACGGAGTTCGTCGTCGGCGACGACAACGTCCGCGCGGCCCGCTCCGTGGACGTGGGCTGCGTGCGGATGACGGAGCGCCACCTCGTCCGGGACGGCGTGGTCCTCGCCGACCCGCCCACCGAGGCCCAGCTGGCCGCGATCCGCGCGGACATCGAGGCGGCCCTCGACCTCGCGGAGGAGACGGTCCCGCTGCGCGAGGCGCACACCCTCGTGGGCCTCGCGGGCTCGGTCACCACGGTCGCCGGCATCGCGCTCGGCCTGGACGCGTACGACTCCGCGGCGATCCACCACTCCCGCTTCCCCTACGCCCGCGTGGCGGAGATCGCCGACATGCTGGTGCGCTCCACGCACGCCGAGCGCGCGGCGATCCCCGTGATGCACCCGGGCCGGGTGGACGTCATCGCCGCGGGTGCCCTCGTCCTGCTCGCGATCATGGAACGGGCCGGTGCGGCCGAACTGGTCGTGAGCGAGCACGACATCCTCGACGGCATCGCCTGGTCGATCGCCTGACCCGCACCCGGGACGGGCTTCACGCGGATCCGACGGGCCCTGCCGTACCGTGAACGGCTGAGCGCGCAAGGCGACGTCTGAGCGGCCCGGAGGGGTTGGAACGCCTCCTTCCGAGGCGCCGCCGAGAAAGTTCGTGAAGTTCTTCACAAGGAAATCGGCCCTGTTGGGCGAGGTTTTGAGGAGTTCGGCCCGGGAACGGGCGGGGTGCGGGCCCGAAGGCGGGCGCCGGGAGTGCTTCCGCCGTGTTGCCGGGGTGTGAACGACGGTGTGGTTCACCGGGCGGCGGAGCCAGGAGCGGCAGCTCACGAGGGGTTGACAACGACTCGCGTGGGGCGGTGGTTCCCCCGTGCGGTCATGACCTCCGTCACGTGGGCGGCGAAGTGTAGCAGAGGCCCCGCCCATGCTTGTGAAGGGGCGCACGAGCGACCCCCGGGGAGGGGGTGGATACTCGATGGCATGAGCACCACGGAGCGTCCCAGGATCCTCGTAGTAGGCGGTGGGTACGTAGGCCTGTACGCAGCTCGACGCATTCTGAAGAAGATGCGCTACGGAGAGGCGACCGTCACGGTCGTCGACCCGCGCTCGTACATGACGTACCAGCCCTTCCTCCCCGAAGCCGCGGCCGGCAGCATCTCGCCTCGGCACGTCGTCGTCCCGCTGCGACGCGTGCTGCCCAAGGCGGAAGTCCTCACCGGCCGGGTCACCACCATCGACCAGGACCGCAAGGTCGCCACGATCGCGCCGCTCGTCGGCGAGGCGTACGAGCTGCCGTTCGACTACCTGGTCATCGCGATGGGCGCGGTCTCCCGCACCTTCCCGATCCCCGGTCTCGCCGAGCAGGGCATCGGCATGAAGGGCATCGAGGAGGCCATCGGCCTGCGCAACCACGTGCTCGAGCAGCTCGACAAGGCCGACTCCACGACGGACGAGGAGGTCCGCCGCAAGGCGCTGACCTTCGTCTTCGTCGGCGGTGGCTTCGCCGGTGCCGAGACCATCGGCGAGGTCGAGGACATGGCCCGCGACGCGGCCAAGTACTACAAGAGCGTGACGCGCGAGGACATGCGCTTCCTGCTCGTCGACGTCGCCGACAAGATCCTCCCCGAGGTCGGCCCGAAGCTCGGCGCCTACGGCAAGGAGCACCTGGAAGGCCGCGGTGTCGAGGTCTACCTGAAGACCGGCATGGACTCCTGCGTCGACGGACACGTGGTCCTCAACAACGGCCTCGAGGTCGACTCCAACACCATCGTGTGGACCGCCGGCGTCAAGCCGAACCCGGCCCTCGCGCGCTTCGGTCTGCCGCTCGGCCCCCGCGGCCACGTCGACACCCAGACGACCCTCCAGGTCCAGGGCACCGACTACATCTGGGCCGCGGGCGACAACGCCCAGGTGCCGGACGTCGTCGGCCGCAAGGCGGGCAACGAGAACGCCTGGTGCCCGCCCAACGCTCAGCACGCCCTGCGCCAGGCCAAGGTCCTCGGCGACAACGTGATCTCCGGCATGCGGGGCTTCCCGCAGAAGGAGTACAGCCACGCCAACAAGGGCGCGGTCGCGGGCCTCGGCCTGCACAAGGGCGTCGCGATGATCGTCATGGGCAAGATGAAGATCAAGCTCAAGGGCCGTCTCGCCTGGTACATGCACCGCGCGTACCACGGCATGGCGATGCCGACGTTCAACCGCAAGATCCGCGTCTTCGCGGACTGGACGCTCGGCATGTTCCTCAAGCGCGAGGTCGTCTCGCTCGGCGCCATGGAGACGCCCCGCGAGGAGTTCTACGAGGCCGCCAAGCCGGCCCCGAAGCCCGCGGTCAAGGCCGAGGCTCCGGCCGCCCCGGTCGAGGAGAAGGCCGCTTCCTGACGGCAGCCGCCAGGGCCGCCCGACGGCCCGCAGCAAGACCCGCAGTACAGCGCGAAAGGGTCCCCGCCATCCGTGGTGCGGGGGCCCTTTCGGCGTTCCCGGCAGCCCCTAGATGCCTGCTACATGCATTTTGCATATTCGTAACGGCGCAACGGGACTGCGCGGGCGGCCCGTTGGTGTTTACGTGGTGCTGGACCGTTCCGTTCCGGGATCCGATCACGGAGGTGTGCGCCATGCAGGACGCCGCACTGCGGCTGCAGAACCTTGCCGAGCAGTTGGTGGGAACCGAGCTGCCGGTTCGAATCCGGGCCTGGGACGGTTCGGAGGCGGGGCCGCCGGGCGCCCCCACCCTCGTCGTACGCCACCGCCGCGCCCTGCGCCGACTGTTGTGGAAGCCCGGCGAGCTGGGGCTCGCGCGGGCCTGGGTGGCCGGGGACATCGATGTCGACGGCGATCTGTACGCGGCCCTCGACCTGCTCGCCGAGTTCATCTGGGAGCGCGCGGACGACGCCCCGGGCCTCACCGACAGACTCCGCGACCCGCGGGTCAGGTCCGCCGCCCGCTCGCTGCTCGCGCTCGCCGCTCCGTTCGTGCCGCCGCCCGTGCCCCGCGAGGAGATGCGCAGGCCCGGCAGGCTGCACCGGCACACCAAGGGCAGCGACAGGAAGGCCATCAGCCACCACTACGACGTCGGCAACGACTTCTACGAGCTGGTGCTCGGCCCCTCGATGGTCTACTCCTGCGCCTACTGGGAGTCCCCGGACTCGACGCTGGCCGACGCCCAGCGCGACAAGCTCGACCTCATCGCCCGCAAGCTCGCCCTGAAGCCCGGCATGCGGCTCCTGGACGTCGGCTGCGGCTGGGGCTCCATGGCCATCCACGCCGCCCGCGAGTACGGCGTCCGCGTCGTCGGCGTCACGCTCTCCCAGGAGCAGGCCGCGTACGCCAGGAAGCGCGTCGCCCAGGAGGGCCTCACCGACCGCGTCGAGATCCGCGTCCAGGACTACCGCGACGTCCGCGACGGCCCGTACGACGCCATCTCCTCCATCGGCATGGCCGAACACGTCGGCGCCGAGCGGTACCTGGACTACGCCGGTGACCTCTACGCCCTCCTGAAGCCCGGCGGCCGCCTCCTGAACCACCAGATCGCCCGCCGCCCCCAGCTCGACGAGTCCGCGTACTCCGTCGACGAGTTCATCGACGCCTACGTCTTCCCCGACGGCGAACTCGCCCCCCTCGGCACCACCGTCGGCCTCCTGGAACGCGCCGGCTTCGAGGTCCGCGACGTCGAGTCCATCCGCGAGCACTACGCCCTCACCCTGCGCCACTGGGTCACCAACCTGGAGGCGAACTGGCCCCGCGCGGTCCGCCTGACCACCCCCGGCCGCGCCCGCATCTGGCGCCTCTACATGGCGGCGTCGGCCCTGGCCTTCGAGAACAACCGCATAGGGGTCAACCAGGTCCTGGCGGTCCGCACACCGCAGAAGGGCAGGTCGGGCATGCCCCTGCGGGCGAGGACCTGGAGGGAACCAAGCCCGTCCGGCGTGTGAGGACGAGCCGCGAAGCGGCACCAAGAGGGGCCAGGGGGCGCAGCCCCCGCAGGACGACGGTGGGGCCCGGGGTGACTGTCACCCCGGGCCCCACCGCCTCAGCACAGCGCCGGCGTCACTCGGACTTGATGGCCTGCAGCGGGTTGAGGCGAGCCGCGCTGCGCGCGGGCCACACCGCGGCGAGGACACCGACCACCGCCGCGATGGCGAGGAAGACCACGATCCGCCCGACGGGCACCTCCATGGAGTACGTGGTCACGGTCCCGGAGATGCTGTCCCCGGCCACCCATCCGAGGAACAGGCCGAGTCCCACGCCGAGCACCGCGCCGAACAGCGAGATGACGACCGACTCCAGGCGCACCATCTGCTTGATCTTCGCGCGGTCGAGCCCGATCGCGCGGAGCATCCCGATCTCGTGCTTCCGCTCGAAGACGGACATCGCCAGGGTGTTGATGACACCGAGGACGGCGACGAGGATCGCCATGGCGAGCAGGCCGTACAGCATGTTCAGGAGCATGTTGATGGCGCCGCCGACCTCGTTGCTGATGTCGTCCTTGTCCTGGATCTTGATGGCGGGGTTGTCGCCGAGGGCCTTCACGATGGCGTCCTCGGCCTTGTCGGACGCGCCGTCCTTCATCTTCAGCAGGAGCTGCTGGTCCTGGACCTTCGACAGGTGCGGGGTGACGACGGAGACCGGGGCGAAGAGCCCGTCGAGCATCTCGTTGGACTTGTAGACGCCCGCGACCTTCAGGCGGGTGGTCCTGTCGTCGTCGAACTTCACCGGGACGGTGTCCCCGGCCTTCAGGCCCTTGGCGTCGGCGGTCTCCTTGTCGACGAGGACGGCGTCGCCCTTGAGCCCGGCGGCGGAGCCGCTGGTGAAGTCCAGGCCGACGAGCTTGTCGAAGGCCTTGGGGTCGACGCCGGAGATCCGGGTGTCGCGGCCGTCGGCCTCGCCCCAGGTGGTGCGCAGCGGGCTGCTGGCCTCGACCTCGGGCAGCTCGGCCAGCTTCTCGTGGACCTTGGGGGTCAGCGGCTGGAAGTTCGCCATCGAGACGGCGTAGTCGGCCTTCAGGGAGTCCGTGGCCATCTTGTTGATGGCGCTGCCCATGGAGACGGCGACGACGGTCATCGCGGTGATGAGGGTCAGGCCGATCATCAGGGCCGACGCGGTGGAGGCCGTGCGGCGCGGGTTGCGGACCGAGTTGAGGCGGGCCAGCTTGCCGGTGACGCCGAAGGGCTTCAGGAGCGGGCCCGCGGCGGCGATGAAGGGGCGGGACAGCAGCGGCGTGAGGACGATGACGCCGACGAGGATCGTCGCGGCGCCCCCGGACTTCACGTAGTTGTCCTCCATGAACAGCATGACCGCGCCGAGGGCGACGATGAGCGAGCCGATGGTGTTGCGTACGACCAGGCCGCGCACCGTGGGCGAGGCGTGCACGGCGTTCATCGCGGCGACCGGCGGGATCTTCGCGGCGCGACGGCCGGGCAGCCAGGCGGCGAGCATGGTCACGACCACGCCGATGACCAGCGCCGTGACGATGGTGGTCGGGCCGATGACGAGCGGGCCGTCGGGCAGCGAGGCGCCGCCCGCGTTCATCAGGGACTCCAGGCCGACGGCGACGCCGATGCCGAGGGCGAAGCCCGCGACGGCGGCGACCAGGCCGACGAGGAAGGCCTCGATGAGGACCGAGCGCGTGACCTGGCGGCGGGACGCGCCGACGGCGCGCATCAGGGCCAGCTCCTTGGTGCGCTGGGCGACCAGCATGGTGAAGGTGTTGGCGATGATGAAGATGCCGACGAACAGCGCGATGCCGGCGAAGATCAGCAGCACCTGGCTCATGGAGCTGGTGTTCTGCTCGATCATGCGGTCCTGCTCGTCCTTGAGCGAGGTGCCGGTCTCGGCCTCGGTGTCCTTCGGCAGGATCTTCTCGACGGCGCTCTTCAGGGCGGTCTCGGACGTGCCGGCGGCGGCCTTCACGTCGATCTCGTCGTACGTCATGTTCTTCTTGCCGAGGACCTTGCGCGCGGTGTCGTTGTCGAAGACGACGAGGCTGCCGCCCGCGACGACGCTGCCGTCGTCGGTGTCGAAGATGCCGCTGACCTTGGCGGTCCGCACCGGTCCGTCGGTGGAGTAGCGGACCGTGTCGCCGACCTTGAAGCCGGTGCGGTCGGCGGTACGGCTGTCCAGGGCGATGTCACCGGCCGACTTCGGGGCCGCGCCCTCGGTGAAGTCGTAGCGCGGGTCCTTGCCGCCCTCGCCGGGGAAGTAGTTGGAGCCCGTGGTGCCCCACTCGCCACCGACCAGCTTGCCGTCCTTGTCGGCGAGGGCGGTGAAGCCGGAGACGCTGCCGAGGGCCGCCTGGGCGCCGGGCAGCTTCCCGGCGCGGCTGAGCAGGGAGTCCGTCAGCCGGTCCGGCTGCTTGGCCTCCTGGCCGTCGTCACGGGAGCCGCCGTCGGGCTTGATGGCGACGGAGACGTGGTCGAAGCTCTTCGCCGACTTGTTCTTGTAGGCGGAGCCGAAGGTGTCGGTGAAGACCAGGGTGCCGGAGACGAACGCGACGCCGAGCATGACGGCGAGTACGGTCATCAGCAGCCTGGCCTTGTGCGCGAGCACGTTGCGCAGGGCGGTACGGAACATGGGTGAGAGTCCAGGTGAGTGTGCACGGTGAGGGGAGCGCCCCGAAGGGGCGCGGGGAACTGCGCGACCAGCCACAACAGGCCCGCAGCCCCGGCGAGAGCTCAGCCCTCGCGGCGGTGGGGCGACCGGCGGGGCCGACCAGCGCTAGCTCGTCCGGCCCTTCGCGTCGAAGTCCTTCATCCGGTCGAGGACCCCGTCCGCGGTCGGCTGGATCATCTCGTCCACGATCCGCCCGTCGGCGAGGAAGATCACGCGGTCCGCGTACGAGGCGGCCACCGGGTCGTGGGTGACCATCACGACGGTCTGGCCGAGCTCACGCACCGAGTTGCGGAGGAAGCCGAGCACCTCGGCGCCGGACCGCGAGTCCAGGTTTCCGGTCGGCTCGTCACCGAAGATGATCTCGGGCTGGGAGGCGAGGGCGCGGGCCACGGCGACGCGCTGCTGCTGGCCGCCGGACAGCTCGGTGGGCCGGTGGGAGAGGCGCCCGGCCAGGCCCACCATGGAGATGACCTGCTCCAGCCACTGCTTGTTCGGCTTGCGGCCGGCGATGTCCATGGGCAGCGTGATGTTCTCCAGGGCGGTCAGCGTGGGCAGCAGGTTGAACGCCTGGAAGATGAATCCGATCTTGTCCCGGCGGAGCTTGGTGAGCTGCTTGTCCTTGAGCGTGGAGAGCTCGGTGTCCCCGATGCGCACGGAGCCGCCGCTGAAGCTGTCCAGACCCGCCACGCAGTGCATCAGCGTGGACTTGCCGGAGCCCGAGGGGCCCATGATCGCGGTGAACTCGCCCTGCCCGAAGTCCACGGAGACGTGGTCCAGAGCGACCACCTGGGTCTCACCCTGGCCGTACACCTTGGACAGATCCGTGGCGCGGGCGGCCACCTGGGTGGCGCGGGCGGCGAAGGAAGTGGTGGTGGTCACGGGCGGGTGCTCCTGTCGGGACGGCGAGTGGGTACGTACTCCATCGTCACGGCGGAACGGCTCCGTGGAGTCAGCCGCTGTTCCGGTTCCTGGGGGCGACTCCGGTCGGACTCGGTGGGGGCATGTCATACCTGGGGATGACGGCCCGCCCCTACTCGGGACCGGGGGCGGGGGCCCTGGCGCGGGCGTTCACGAGGTCCTCGCGCGGGTGGCCACGAGGGGCTTCGCGCAGATGTTCACGAAGCCTTCGGGCAGGAACCACCGCAGGGGCCACCACAGGGGTCATGAGGGGGCGCTAAAGGGGCGCGAGGAGGCGGCGCGGACGTGTCGCCCGTGGACGGCTAAATTCCGTCAATTCCCTCACCGGCGCGCGCCCCTGCTCACAAGGCCGATGGCAAGTACCACCGGCCAGTACCGCGTGCTGATGCACCCTCAGACGTCAATAAAATAAGACAACGTCGGGCTGTCGTTCCGCTGTTCGGGGGATGCCTCCCGATAGGGTCGAAGCCTTGTTGCGGAGCCCACGCACCTGCCCGGATGGTGGAATGCAGACACGGCGAGCTTAAACCTCGCTGCCCCTTAGCGGGCGTACCGGTTCAAGTCCGGTTCCGGGCACCTCCGCCTCCTCTCCGCTTCGCGCGCACGCGGCGTGCAGCATGCGCACCGCGTGCGTGACGGTCTGTCAACTCGCCTGCGCCTGCTCGCTCTTGATGATCGCGAACGCCGCTCCCGCGGGGTCGGTCAGCATGGCCATCCGGCCGATCCCCGGAGCGTCCATCGGCGGGATGAGCGTCGTGCCCCCGGCCTGAAGCGCCTTGGTGCAGACCGCGTCGCAGTCGGCCACCTCGAAGTACGGATGCCACTCCGGGCCCGAGCCCGCGTCCAGGTTGTCCTGGTGGAGCTGCATGAGGCCGCCGTGGCTGTTCTCCTCCGTGCCACCCGCGGGGGTCAACACGGTGTACGTCATGTCCGGGCCCATCTCCACGTCGGTCAGCTGCCAGGAGAACACCGCGCGGTAGAAGTCCTTGGCCGCTGCCGCGTCCGTGGTGTACAGCTCGGCCCAGGTCAGCGAATGGGGCGTGCTGACGAGGTCCACGCCCTTGGTGTCGCCCGGCTGCCAGACGGCGAAGTCCGCGCCCGCCGGGTCGCTGAACTGGCCCATCCGGCCGAAACCGAAGACGTCCCCCGGGGGCACCCGCACCCGGCCGCCCGCCTGCTCGACGGCCTTGGCGGTGGCGTCCGCGTCCGCCGTGTGGAAATACAGCGTCCAGGCGGAGGACGCGCCCTCCTCGGTCAGCGGGCCGAGCCCGGCGACGGTCTTGTCGTCCTGCACGAAGAAGCCGTACCCGCCGCTCTCCGGGCCCGCCGACTGGAACTGCCAGCCGAAGACGGCGGAGTAGAAGGACACCGCGGCGTCGGTGTCCCGGACACCGAGATCCAGCCAGTTCGGGGCGCCGGGGACGAAGTCGGTGGAAAGCATGTCCTGCCCTTCGAAGGTGGGTTCCTGGGCTCTTCTCAGCATGGCAGCCACCCCTGACAACCGCGCCACGAGCGCGGGGGCACCAGGGGCACGGAGTCGGCCCCGGCACGCCGCCCCACCGTTGACACCCGCCCCGGGCGGTCCGACACTCCCGTGATGCGCACCACCGTCGCGATCATCGGAGCGGGCCCCGCGGGCCTCCTGCTCGCCCGTCTCCTGGACGCCGCGGGCATCGAGTCCGTCGTCCTGGAGAGCCGCGACCGCGCCCACGTGGAGCGGCGCCAGCGCGCCGGGATCCTGGAGCAGTCCACGGCCGACGCGCTGCGCGCGGCCGGGGCGGGCGCCCGCATGGACCGCGAGGGCCTGCGCCACACCGGCATCGAGCTGCGCTTCGAGGGCCGCAGGCACCGCGTCGACTTCTCCTGCCTCGCCGACGGCCGCGCGGTGACCGTCTACGCCCAGACGGAGGTGTGCAAGGACCTGATCGCCCTGCGGTTCCGCGGCGGCGGCCCGCTGCTCTTCGGGGCCGAGGCGCTCGCCGTGGAGGACGCGGACACCGACGCGCCCCGGGTGCGCTACCGCCACGAGGGCCGCGAGGGGGTCCTGGACTGCGCGTACGTCGCCGGGTGCGACGGCTACTGGGGTGTGTCCCGGGCCGCGGTGCCCGCCGCGCTCTCGCGGACGTACGAGCGCAGGTACCCCTACGCCTGGCTCGGGGTCCTCGCGGACGCGCCGCCCTCCCACGACGAGCTGGTCTACGCCCGCCACGACCGCGGCTTCGCCCTCCTGAGCATGCGCTCGCCCACGGTCTCCCGGCTCTACCTCCAGGTCCCCGAGGGCACCCGCGCCGCCGACTGGAGCGAACGGGCGATCTGGGACGAGCTGGACCTGCGCCTGGCCACCGACGACGGCTGGCACCTCACGCGCGGCCCGATCACGGCCACGTCCGTCACCCCGATGCGCTCCCACGTCCACGAGCCGATGCGGCACGGCCGGCTCTTCCTCGCCGGTGACGCCGCCCACATCGTGCCGCCCACCGGCGCCAAGGGCCTCAACCTCGCCGTGGGCGACGTCGTCACCCTCGCCCGCGCCCTGGTCGCCCACCACACCAGCGGCGACCCGACGGGCCTCGACGCGTACTCCGCGACCTGTCTGCGCCGGGTCTGGCAGGCCGAGCGGTTCGCGTACGCGATGACGGCCATGCTGCACCGCGACCCCGACGCCACCCCCTTCGACGACCGGCTCCAGCTGGCCCGGCTCGACCGGATCGCCACCTCGCGGGCGGCGGCGACGGACCTGGCCGAGAGCTACACGGGACTGCCGTTCGGCTGAACGGGGTCACCCGCGGGGGCCGGAACACCTGAGCCTCGGCGAGCGTTCCTCGTAACAGATGGGGAAAGATCCTCCCTGAGCACTAGGGCCGGATCTTTGCCAGCCCATTACTCTTGAACCAAAGCCACGCACGGTGGCCATGGAGGAGTGAGATGAGGAGCAGTAACCCGGTCTTCTCGCGACGGGGGTTCAGCCGCGACAACGGCTACGCCGGCTTCAACGCCCAGCCGCAGGCCGGGGGAGCCGCCGCCGTCGGGACGCAGGCCAATCCGTACGCGCAGGGCAACCCGTACGCGGGCGCGGGCCAGCAGGCCCCCGCCAACCCGTACGCCAACAACCCGTACGCCCAGCAGGACCTCCAGGGCGCCCCGCCCCAGTCCCCGGTGACCACCGGCCGCATGACGATGGACGACGTCGTCATGCGCACGGCCACCACGCTCGGCGTCCTCGTCGTCACGGCCGCGCTCGCCTGGGCGCTGCTGCCCGTGGACGACGCCAACATCAGCAAGTCCTACGGCATCGCGATCGGCGCCGGTCTCGTCGCGATGATCCTGGGCTTCGTGCAGGCCTTCAAGCGCAAGGCGTCGCCGCCGCTGATCCTGACGTACGCCGCCCTGGAGGGTGTCTTCCTCGGCGTCGTCTCCAGCGTCGTCGACAACCGCATCGCGAGCGGCGCGGCCATGCAGGCCGTGCTCGGCACGATGGCCGTCTTCCTCGGCGTCCTCGTGGCGTACAAGGCCGGCTGGATCCGCGTGAACCGCCGGTTCTACGGCTTCGTGATGGCGGCCGCCCTCGGCTTCATCCTGCTGATGGCGGTGAACCTGCTGTTCGCCGTGATCGGCGGCGGTGACGGCCTCGGCTTCCGCAGCGGTGGCCTCGGCATCATGTTCGGCATCATCGGCATCCTGCTCGGTGCCTGCTTCCTGGCCCTGGACTTCAAGCAGGTCGAGGACGGCATCGCGTACGGCGCCCCGCGCGAGGAGGCCTGGCTCGCCGCCTTCGGCCTCACGATGACGCTGGTGTGGATCTACATGGAGTTCCTGCGGCTCATCGCGATCCTGCAGGGCAACGACTGACGCCGCCCCCTGGGCGGCTGACGTCCTGAAGACGGCCGAAGGGCCCGCGGAATACCTTCCGCGGGCCCTTCGTCGTCTGCCGTTCGTCTGATGCTTGTCCTGCTGCCTGTCCTGATGTCTGTCTTCGCGGGGGAACGGGGGTCGGGGTCAGAGCAGTTTGCGCGCGGCACGACGGAGGTCGTACTCGTGGATGATCGCCTTGGCGTGGCCGTACGCGAGGTTGTGTGCGCCGCGGAGCCAGCTGACCTTCTCCTCGAAGCGGAAGAGAGAGGGGCCCTCGTCGACGGTGCGCAGCCAGTCGGAGACTTCACGACCTGTGCAGTGGGGGATTCGCGCGAGCAGATTTCGGTGGGTCTCCTCGGAGAAGACTTGGGACATCGGCGCCTCCGGACGCGTTCGATGTGGTCCGTCCTTCACGCCACCGTGCCTGAGCGTTCGGGTATTGGCAACAGTCCCCGCTCGACGCGTAGGGTCGCACAGTGCTCGATACGACGCCTTTGATCACGGCCGTTGACCGATTCGCGGACCGGCTGCGGGCCGCCCCGCAGTCCAGACTGCAGCGTGGGGCGGCGGCCGAAGCGCTCGAGCTCGCCAGGGAGTTGGCCCTGCGCACCCAGGTGCGGGAGGCGCCGGGCGAGGAACCGCGCCGGATGCCGGACGCCGGAATGTTCGCGGCGGCCGACCAGATCACCGTCGCGGGACGGGACTTGGCCCTGGTGCTCGCCGACGAGCGGGAACTCGCGGAGGCCGTGGAACTGGTGGAGCAGGCCCTCGGACGGGCCGGAATCTGACCGGAAACCGCTGTCGGACGCTCGCGGTCACCCAGCGGTGACGGCTCAGACGCTCGCGATCACACGGTCGGCCAGGATGTAGACGTTCTCCGCGCCGCACGCGAACGTCAGGGCGTACGCGCCCGAGACGCCGGAGCCGCCGAGCAGGACCGGGGCCTGGCCGTCGCGCAGTGCGGCGGCGAGCAGCTCCGCGGTCTCGCGGTGGCCCGGGGTCATGCAGAGCGTCGTGCCGTCCGTGAAGACGTAGACGTCCAGGGTGCCGAGGGGGCCGGGGCGCACGTCGGCGAGCGCCGTGCGGGCGTCGGCCAGCTCCTCCAGGCAGGCCACGGTGCGCTCGTGGTCGCCGTGCGCGCTGGACTGCACCGGCACGAAGTCGGGGTGGGAGGGGTGGCGGCGGCGGGCCGCGGCCAGCTCGGGGGAGTCCGCGGCGAACTCGTCCACGGCCCCCGCCGGGTCGGCGAAGGGCTCCACGACCGGCTCCAGGCTCTCCGCCTCCAGGCCCGCGAGATCGGCCTGGCGCGGCAGGAACAGCTCGTCCGCGATGCTCTCGGGCAGGCCGCTGAGGAGCGAGGGCGTGTCCGCGATGTCCCGCGCCTCCTGGGCGGCCCAGAACGCGCGCGCCTCGGCCAGCTCGCGCTCGCGCTCCTCGGCGAGGGCCTCGGCGACCGCCGCGCGTATCTCCTCGGTGTCCACGGCGGTACGTGCCGCGGGTACGGAGACGCGGCTGACGGCCGCGCCGCGGCTCTCGGCCAGCTCGGTGCGCAGCTCGGTGATCTGCTGCCGCAGGCCCCGCACGGTGTGCAGGGTCGCGGTGCCCACGGCCGTGGCAGCGGCCGCGGAGAGCAGCAAGGCAAGATGCATGGCGCTCACTGACGTACTCCCGGTTTCAAGTCGACCCCCGACTTCCTACATCAGCTTGAAGCCTGCACCATCCCGCTGTCAGTGCATTACGTCACGAATTGGACAGGACTTTCGGCCCGGTGTTTATTCGCGCATCCGTGCTGACCTGGGCAATTGCGCCTCCCCCAGGAGATTGGTCACATCCTGGGGGAGATTGGGTCACGAATGAGTGGAGGGGGCGAAGTGGCCGCTGTGTCCCGGCCCTTGAGACGAGCGGCCACTCAGGGTGCGGGTCCGGCCGCTCGCGGCGCCGGTCCCGGCGGGGCCGTGGACGGGCTCGGTCTCAGCTCAGGCGCTCGATGACCATCGCCATGCCCTGGCCGCCGCCGACGCACATCGTCTCCAGGCCGAACTGCTTGTCGTGGAACTGGAGGCTGTTGATCAGCGTGCCGGTGATGCGGGCGCCGGTCATGCCGAAGGGGTGGCCCACGGCGATGGCGCCGCCGTTGACGTTCAGCTTCTCCAGCGGGATGCCGAGGTCGCGGTAGGACGGGATGACCTGGGCGGCGAAGGCCTCGTTGATCTCGACCAGGTCGATGTCGCCGACGCCGAGCCCGGCGCGCTTGAGCGCCTGCTTGCTGGCCTCGACCGGGCCGAGGCCCATGATCTCCGGGGAGAGGCCGGAGACGCCGGTCGACACGATCCGGGCCAGCGGGGTCAGGCCGAGCTCGCGGGCCTTGGTGTCGCTCATGATCACCAGGGCGGCGGCGCCGTCGTTCAGGGGGCAGCAGTTGCCCGCGGTGACCAGGCCGTCGGGGCGGAACACCGGCTTGAGGCCCGCCACGCCCTCCAGGGTGACGCCCGCGCGCGGCCCGTCGTCCTTGCTGACGACCGTGCCGTCGGGCGTGGTGACCGGCGTGATCTCGCGCTCCCAGAAGCCGTTCTTCAGGGCCTCCTCGGCGAGGTTCTGGGACCGGACGCCGAACTCGTCCATGTCCTCGCGGGTGACGCCCTTCAGCCGGGCGAGGTTCTCGGCGGTCTGGCCCATCGCGATGTACGCGTCCGGGACCAGGCCGTCCTCGCGCGGGTCGTGCCAGTCGGTGCCGGTCTCCTGGGCGCGGGCCGCGGTGCGGGCCTCGGCGTCCGCGAAGAGCGGGTTGTGGGTGTCGGGCTGGCCGTCGCTGGTGCCCTTCACGGAGCGGGACACCATCTCCACGCCCGCCGAGATGAAGACGTCGCCCTCGCCGGCCTTGATGGCGTGCAGCGCCATCCGGGACGTCTGCAACGAGGAGGAGCAGTAGCGCGTGATGGTGCAGCCGGGGAGGTGGTCCATCCCCATCTGCACCGCGACGATCCGGCCGAGGTTGTGCCCCTGCTCGCCGCCGGGCAGGCCGCAGCCCAGCATCAGGTCGTCGATGTCCTTCGGGTCGAGCGCGGGCACCTTGGCGAGGGCCGCCTGGACGATCGTGGCGGTCAGGTCGTCCGGGCGCAGCTCCTTCAGGGAGCCCTTGAAGGCGCGGCCGATGGGGGAGCGGGCAGCGGAGACGATCACGGCTTCGGGCATCACGGGCTCCTACTGGCGGGGGCGCCCTGGGGGCAGGGCAGGACTCCCTGGGAAGTTACCTGCACGTATCGCTGTCGGTCACGGGGCGGGAGCTGTGACGCGGGCCGCATTTCTAAGCGGCTGCTCAGGTCGAGGCCTCGCGGGGCGCCCCAGTCCCGCCCCTTTCCCGAAACCGGGGCCGCGCCCCTGGACTCCGCTGTCGGCGCTCCGCGCCTCGTCCTCAAACGCCGGACGGGCTGAAATGCCCCCGGGGCGGGCTGGAAGCCGGCTCCACCGGCGAGAATTCTCAGCCCCTCCGGCGATTGAGGAGCGGGGTCTGGGGCGGAGCCCAGTTTCGGGCAGGGGCGGGACTGGGGCGCCCCCGCGAGGCCGCTACGGAATCGGCGACGGGTCCGGTTCCTGGATGCGGCGGCGGCGCCTGCGCTTGAGGAGGGCCCAGGGGCCACGGGGGCCCGTGGGCATGGCGCCGGTGACCTCCGTGCCGCCCTCGGAGGCGGCCTTGGCGGCGGCACGGGCCACGGGCAGGAAGCCCTCGCGGCGCGACACGTCGGGCCGCTCCTCCTCCGGCCACAGGCCGAGCGCGGCGCACAGCGTGGGCAGGACGGCCATCGCCGCGGTGGCGTACCCCTCCGCGGAGGGGTGGTAGTTGTCGGGACCGAACAGCTCCCGCGGGTTCGCCGCGAACTCGGGCCCGAGCAGATCGCCCAAGGACACCGTCCGGCCCCCCTGCTCCACCACCCCGATGGTCTGCGCGGCGGCGAGCTGCCGCGACACCCGCCGCGCCAGCCAGCGCAGCGGCTGGTAGACGGGCTCGATGGTCCCGAGGTCGGGACACGTCCCCACCACCACCTCCGCCCCGGCCGTCCGCAGCCTGCGCACCGCCGCCGAGAGCAGCCGCACGGAGCGGGTCGCCGGCATCCGGTGGGTGACGTCGTTCGCCCCGATCATCACCACGCACACATCGGGCACCCAGCCTGTCTCGTCGGACAGGACCAGCGACACCTGCCGCTCCAGGTCGTCGGACTGCGCCCCCGGCTGCGCCACCACCCGCACGTCCACCGGCCGCTCCGCCACCGCGGCCAGGCCCGAGGCGAGGAGCGCCGCCGGGGTCTGCTGCGCCCGGCGCACGCCCTGGCCCGCGGCCGTGGAGTCGCCGAGCACGGCGAACCGCAGCGGCTCCCCGCACTCGGAGCGCTCGGCGAACGCCGCCCCGTAGCGTCCGTTCGCCCGCGGCGGCGCCCCGTACCCGCCGTTGCCCACCGAACGCTTGGCCAGCTGCACCTCGGCGAGGACGACCCCGACCGTGGCCGCGCCGAGCAGCCCGATGCCTCCGCCGCCGTACGCCGCGCCCGCGGCGATGCGCCGCGCCACCCTCGCCCTCGACATGCTCCGCCGTCACCCCAGTCCAGTCGTGTGGAGCCCATTTCGTCCCGTACATCCAGTCATTGCCCCGTCGGACCGGGCGGCCAATCGCGAGCGGAGGTGAACGGGGGAGTCCGAGCCGTAGGCTGACGGGACCGAAAACCTCGTGCGGCGACCCCGGGCGCGAGCCGGTGGGGCCGTGCGACACCCGCGGCCCACGCGGCTCGTCCGTCACGGTGGGCGGCCACGACATCGCAGCCCGGATACCCCGGAAAAACGGAGACCACGGTGCATTTCCACGACTCGATGATCAGCCTCGTCGGCAACACCCCGCTGGTGCGGCTCAACAACGTGACCGCGGGCCTCAAGGCCACGGTCCTCGCCAAGGTCGAGTACTTCAACCCCGGCGGCTCCGTGAAGGACCGCATCGCGCTGCGCATGATCGAGGCGGCGGAGGCGAGCGGCGAGCTGCGCCCCGGCGGCACGATCGTCGAGCCGACCAGCGGCAACACCGGCGTCGGCCTTGCCATCGTGGCCCAGCAGAAGGGCTACAAGTGCGTCTTCGTGTGCCCGGACAAGGTGTCGACCGACAAGATCAACGTGCTGCGCGCGTACGGCGCCGAGGTGGTCGTCTGCCCGACCGCCGTCGACCCCGAGCACCCGGACTCGTACTACAACGTCTCGGACCGCCTCGTACGCGAGATCCCCGACGCCTGGAAGCCGGACCAGTACTCCAACCCGAACAATCCCCTCTCGCACTATCACTCCACCGGCCCCGAGCTGTGGGAGCAGACGGAGGGGAAGATCACCCACTTCGTCACCGGCATCGGCACCGGCGGCACGATCTCCGGTACCGGCGGGTACCTGAAGGAGATCTCCGGCGGCAAGGTCAAGGTCATCGGCGCCGACCCCGAGGGGTCCGTGTACTCCGGGGGCTCCGGGCGGCCCTACCTCGTCGAGGGCGTCGGTGAGGACTTCTGGCCGACGGCCTACGACCGGAACGTGACGGACGACATCGTCGCGGTCTCGGACAAGGACTCCTTCCAGATGACCCGGCGCCTGGCCAAGGAGGAGGGCCTGCTCGTCGGCGGCTCCTGCGGCATGGCGGTCGTGGCGGCGCTGCGCGTCGCGGAGGGCCTCGGCCCGGACGACGTGGTGGTCGTGCTGCTCCCGGACTCCGGCCGCGGCTACATGAGCAAGATCTTCAGCGACGAGTGGATGAACGACTACGGCTTCCTGGAGGAGGCCGGCGACCAGCCGCGCGTCGGCGACGTGCTGCGCCGCAAGGAGGGCGGCGAGCTGCCCTCCCTCGTCCACATGCACCCCGAGGAGACCGTCGGCGAGGCCATCGAGGTCCTGCGCGAGTACGGCGTCTCGCAGATGCCGATCGTCAAGCCCGGCGCGGGGCACCCGGACGTGATGGCCGCCGAGGTCATCGGCTCCGTCGTCGAGCGCGAGCTGCTCGACGCGCTGTTCGCCCAGCGGGCCTCGCTCGGCGACCCGCTGGAGAAGCACATGTCCGACCCGCTGCCACAGGTCGGCTCCGGCGAGCCCGTCGCCGACCTGATGTCGGTCCTCGGCTCCGCCGACGCCGCCATCGTCCTCGTCGAGGGCAAGCCCACGGGTGTGGTGAGCCGTCAGGACCTGCTCGCGTTCCTCGCGGAGCAGCAGGGGGCGTAGGCGTTCCTCGGGTGCGGGCGCGGCCGGCCGGTGCCGGTCGTGCCCGCACCCCGGCCGCGGGGGAGGGAACTTCGCGGAAGCGGTACGAAGGCGACACGTCCGCGCAGCACCCGCTTAACACGCGTACGGCACCTTGGTGGGTGTCGGCGTCAGGACTTCCGGAGCGGCTCCCGGACCTCCAGGACGCCTCGGACGCGGAGCCCGGCCCTGACCCGGCCCGCGTTCCTCGCGGGGACCGCCGTCGTCCCGCCCCCCGGGCCCGCCCTGGGGGTGCGGCGGTCCCCGCGCTACCCGCGCCCTCCATCCGGCCTCGGCCCTGCCGGGCCCCGGACAGGCCCTAGTCCGACCACTCGGATTTGCGGCCGCGGCGCAACGCCGACAGCAGGCCGGTGCCCCGGGCCGCGTGCACCGCGTTGACGCCCACGATGCCGAACCAGGTCACGAACAGGCCGGGGAGGTCCGCGTTGACCACGCCGATCGCGGAGAGCGGGATGGCGAGGATCAGGGAGACCACGCCGAAGCCGAAGCGCTCGCCCCAGGAGTCGACGCCGCTCGCGGGGTTGCGCGCGCCCCGGGCCATGATCATCTGCTGCTCGGCCAGGTGCCTGCGCATCTGGCGGTCGATCGTGCTGTCGAGGCGCTTCTCGACCTTTTCGAGGAACGAGTCGACGAGCGCGGACTCGTACTCTTCGCCGAGGTCCTTGCGCGCGTGCAAGGCGGCGTCGAGTTCCTTCTTGAGTTCGGCGTCACGAGGGGCTTCCATAGCCCATACGGTACGCAGCGTCGGCCCCGCGGGCAGTGGGGGTATCCCCCCTTTCCGCCCTGGGCCAGGCCCCCTGGGGTCCAGGTCAGGGCAGTACGCGCGCCAGGCCTGAGTCCAGGTCGAAGCGGGCGGCGAGGACCGTGGTGGGCCGGAACGCGGGGTCCGCGCGCAGCGTGTCCCGCATGCGCCGGGCGTGCGCGGCCACGGTGTGGTCGACCCAGTCCCCGGGCTCGTCCCGGCAGGCCCACGCGGACGGGACGATGCCCTCGACGAGCCGGGCGAGGTGGCCCGGCACCTGCTTGCCCGTCCGCAGCTGCTCGATCGTCGCCGCCACCGCCCCGCACCGCTCGTGCCCGAGGACGAGCAGCAGCGGAATGTGCAGCTCCGCCACCCCGAACTGGAGGGAGCCGAGCACCGCCTCGTCCAGGACCTCGCCCGCCGTGCGGATGACGAGGAGATCGCCGAGCCCCTGGTCGAAGACCAGCTCCGGCGGCACCCGGGAGTCGACGCAGGACAGGACCGTCGCGAACGGGTGCTGCTCTTGGGTGACCTCCAGGCGCCGCGCCCGGTCCTCGTGCGGATGGCGGGAGCGGCCCTTCGCCCAGCGCCGGTTGCCTTCGAGGAGGGCGGCGAGCGCCTGCTCGGCGGTGCCGGGGCGGGCACGGCCTGCCGCCGGGCGGGTGCTGGCGGGCGCCGCGGAGGCCACGGCGGTGGCGGAGGTGAGCACGGTGGCGGCCGTCGCCGTCAGGAAGGCCCGGCGGTTGGCCGGGGATCTGCGGGCGGTGGGGTCGGATCCGGGCGGGGTGGCGGGAGGTGTCGCCGGGGTGGCGGGAGGTATCGCCGGGGTGGTGGCGGGCATGACGCGTCCTTCGGGGTCCTGGGCGGGACCGCTCGCGCGGGGTCCTCGGCGGGGTCGCTCGGGCGGCGGGTGGCGTGCGGCGGTTCACCGTAATCAGCGCCCCCGGGGCATCAAGTGCCCTTGGTCCAGGCTTTGTTGATTTCGCGTCAGGTCATGGCGTGCCCGATACCGGCTCTTGAACCGGCGCCGGGGTCCCATGCGGCGCTCGCTCCGGGATGTGGGCCGTGTTCCGGCGCGCCACCGCCCGGTACAGGAGCGCGGGGACCGCGAGCCCCGCCATCCAGGAGATGTCCGCGCCCGCCATGGGGGTCCTCCCTGCTCCTTCAGGGCTTTTTTTGGGGGGGGGAGGGTCTGGGGTGGGGCCGCTTCTTCGTGATGCCGTGTTTCGGCGCTCAGTCGTTCGCCACGTCCTCGGGGTGAAGCGGCGCGGTTCGGTTGCCCGGCTGTATATCGTCATGCAGAGTTCTCGGTACCTGAATAGGTTGTCGATGCTCCGGCGTGAATCACTGGTGATGAGTGCTCGACGGGCCAGATGTGCGGTCCGGTTTGAGGAGGAAATGCGCGTGATGCCGTCTCATGTCGCGGACGCGGTGGCTGACGGAGGTTCCGGTTCCGGCGCGGTGTCCCCGGCCGTCGAGGTCGGCGGGGCCGCCGAGGCCCCCGTGGTCGTCCTCGACGGGCTCGGCCTGCCCGTCGCCGACGTCGTCCGCCTCGCCGACTCCGCCGCGCGGCCCGTCGCGGGCACCGACGCCCTCAAGCGCGTCGAGGAGTCCTGGCACGCGGCCCGCCGGATCGCCTCCTGGGGCCGCGTCTACGGCCGGTCCACCGGTGTCGGCGCCAACCGCACCGAGGACGTGCCCACCGAGGCCGCCGCCGACCACGGCCTGAGGCTCCTGCGCTCCCACGCGGGCGCCATCGGCGCCGAACTGCCCGCCCGCGAGGTCCGCGCCATGCTCGCCGTACGCGCCAACCAGCTCCTCGCGGGCGGCGCCGGACTGCGCCCGAGCGTCGTGACCGCGCTGTGCGAGGCCCTTGAGGCCGGGGCGTACCCGGTGGTCAACGAGTTCGGGTCCGTCGGCACCGGCGACATCGCCGCCCTGTCCCAGATGGGCCTCGCCCTCGCCGGTGAACACCCCTGGCGGGGCGCGGCCCCCCGCCCCCAGTCCCTGGACAACAACGACGCCCTCGCCCTGATCAGCAGCAACGCCCTCACTCTCGGCCAGTCCGCCCTCGCCCTGCACGAACTGCGCGGCCTCCTCGGCGCGACCCAGGTGGTGGCGGGCCTCTCCCTGCTCGCGGTGGACGGCTCCTACGAGGCGTACGCGCTGCCCGTCCACGAGGCGCGGCGGCACCCCGGCTCCTACGCCGTCGCCGAGCGCATGCGCCGCCTGCTCGGCGCCGCCGACCGCCCGACGCCGCCGCTCGGCCGGATCCAGGACCCGTACGGATTCCGCTGCGTCCCGCAGATCCACGGCCCCGCGCACGACGCCGCCGACGCCCTGGAGAACGTCCTGACCGTGGAGATCAACGCGGCCGCCGAGAATCCCCTGATCTCGCCCGCCGACCTGGCCGCCTACCACCACGGCGGCTTCTACATGGCCCAACTCGCCCTGTCCCTGGACCACTTCAGGCTCGCGGTGACCCAGGCCGCCCGGCTGTCCAGCTCCCGCCTGTCCACCCTCAACGAACCGGCGTTCACCCGCCTTCGCCCCTTCCTCGCCGACGCGGAACCCGCCTCGTCCGGGGTGATGATCCTGGAGTACGCGGCCGGTGCCGCCCTCGGCGACCTGCGGGCCTTCTCGGCCCCCGCCTCGCTCGGCCACGCGGTCCTGTCCCGGGGCGTCGAGGAGCAGGCGAGCTTCGCCTCCCTCGCGGCGCGCCAGACCCTGCGGGCGTGCGGCGCCTACCGGCTCGTGGTCGGGTGCGAACTGGTCGCCGCGGTACGGGCGTTGCGCCAGCGCGAGCTGCGCCTCGAGCCCGGGCTTCCGGTGGCGTGGGCGTACGAACTCGCCGCCGAGGTCCTTGATCAGGACACCGCGGACCGCCCGCTGACGGATGATGTGACGGCGGCGGCCGCCCTCCTCGACCGGTTCACGGAGCTGTGGGAGCACCTGGGCCGGGCGGACACGGGGGACGCGGGCGCCGACGAGGGGATCACGTGGACAGAGCGACGAGGTACGGCATGAGTGACAGTCCCGCGGCACGGCTTCAGGTGCTCTTCGAAGGGCACCGGCTCACGCCCACCCAGCGGCGCATCGCCCACTGCATGGTGCGGCGCGCCGCCGACGCGCCCTTCCTCTCCAGCGTCGAGCTCGCCGAACTCGCCGGCGTCAGCCAGCCGTCCGTGACCCGCTTCGCCGTCGCCCTCGGCTTCGACGGCTACCCCGCGCTCCGCCGCCACCTGCGGGAGGTCGCCCCCGCCGAGGCCGGTACGGACGCCGACCTCAACGAGTACCAGCAGGCCGTGCAAGCCGAGATCGAGAACCTCCGGCACCTGTCCGAACTCCTCGCCGACCCGGCGCCGGTGGAGCGGGCCGGACACGTCCTCGCCTCCTCCCGGCCGCTGCCCGTCCTCGGCCTGCGCGCCGCCGCGTCCCAGGCCTACGGCTTCTCCTACTTCGCCGCGAAGGTCCACCCCGACGTGCGCCTCCTCGACGAGGGCGGCTCCATGCTGACCGACCGCGTCGACGCGGCCGTGCGCGCCGGGGCCTCCGCGCTGCTCTGCTTCGCGCTGCCCCGCCACCCCCGCGAGGTCGTCGACGCCCTCGCCTACGCCCGGTCCGCCGGGCTGACCGTGGTCACCGTCGCCGACTCCGCGTTCGCGCCCGTCGCCGCGCACTCCGACCTCCTGCTGCCCGCCGCCGTCGGCACGGGGCTCGCCTTCGACACGGCGTGCGCGCCGATGCTGCTCGGGCGGGTGCTCCTCGAAGCCATGTGCGACGGGCTCCCGGACGCGCAGGCGCGCCTGGAGGAGTTCGACGTGGGGGCGGCGGAGCGGGGGCTGTTCGTCGAGTAGCGGCGGCTGTCCGTCGAGCAGTCGGGGAGCCGCCGGGCGGGCGGTACCGGGGCCCGGAGGCCGGGTCCGCCCGCCCGGGGCCGGTCAGACGTCCAGTCCCGACTCGATGCGCTTGAGCTGGTGCCGGGCCATGGCCAGGTTGGCCCTGCTCTTGTCGAGCGCCAGATAGAGGAACAGGCCGTTGTTGTTGCGCCCCTTGATGAGGCGGATGAGGTGGTACTGGGAGCCGAGCGAGATCAGGATGTCCTCGATCTCGTCCTTCAGGCCCAGCATCTCCATGGTGCGCAGCTTGGCGCGGACCACGTCCGTGTTGCCCGCGGCGGCCACGGACAGGTCCAGGTCCTTGCCGCCGCCGAGCGTGCCGAGCGCCATGCCGCTCGTGTAGTCGACCAGGGCGGCGCCGATGACGCCTTCGATCGACGCGCTCGCTTCTTTGAGTGCCGTCTCCGTGTTGGCCATGGGGGTTGCACTTCCTTTCCGTCTGGTGGATGCCCGTGACGAGGGCGATGAGGGTGTGGTGGGGGTCATGGCTCGGCGTCCTCCGTATCTCGGGTGCCGACGCCCCTTCCGGTCGCGGCGTCGACCAGCTCACCGATCAGAGCGCTGGAGCGGCGGCCTTCCAGGTGCAGTCGGCCCACGTTCACGCGGGGCTCGGCGAGCAGGGTGAGCACCGCTGTCGAACCCGCCGTGTACGTGGCCAGGTAGCCCTGTTCACCGCGGATCAGCAGTTCCCGGAAGCCGCCTTGATGGGTGGCCTCGGACAGCCGCAGCGCCACGCCGAGCGCTGCCGCGGTCAGCGCGCAGACGCCCTCCGCCTCGATGTCGGTGGTGTCCTGCGCGAGGACGAGCCCGTCGACGCTGGCGGTCAGGGCCCCCCTGAGCTGAGGGATCCGGGTGCGCAGCCGTCTCAGTTCACCGAGTACGTCGGCTTCGGCAGCCATGAGTTGTCTCCTCCCGGCGCGCCTCCAGGGCACGGTGAACTTCATGGGACCGAGGGTTCGGTCCGGCGGGCGGTGCGGAGCGTCACAGGTGTGCCTCCAACGCGTCGCGGAGTCGGCGCAGCAGGGCGATGTCCGGCTCGGCGCAGTCGAGCGAGGCGGGCAGCGGGGACAGCGGGAGGGCCGGGGCCGGGTCCGGGGCCTGCGGGGTCTCCACGAGTCCGGCGGCGGCCATGCGTCTGATCTCGACCAGGGTGTGGAACGTGGGTCGGCCGAGGGCCCAGGCGATGGCCGTCGGCGTGCGGATCCCGTCGGCGAGGCGCAGCACGGCGTGCTGGCGCCCCGTGACCGTCTGGCCGGGCGCCGGCGGTCGGGGAACGACCGGGGCGGTGTCCACGTCGGGGCAGGGCCAGACGCTGTCGAGGAGCGCCCTGCGCCGCCGCGCCTCCCGCTCCACGGCGGCGGCGGGCACCGGCCGCACCTGGCCGAACCAGTGCGTGACGCCGTACCGGAAATGGGTGGGCCCGCTCGCCGGACCGAGCACGAAGAACGCGGCGTCGAACAGCGCGCCGAGGTGGCACAGCTCCAGCTCGCCCGCGGCCACCCGGCCGCTGCCGACCAGGTCCCGGCCCACCTCGTGCCGGGCCCCGGCCCGGGTCAGGGCGTCCTGCCAGCCCTGCGCGGGCAGTGTGCCGCCGACCGTGAGCAGCACGTCGAGGCCGGGCGCCGAAGGGCTCTCGGCGTGCACGACGTGCCCCTCCGCGAGGTAGAGGACGCCCTGGTCGCGCAGGAACGCGCCGGTGGCCCGCTCGTCGGCCAGGCGCATCAGCATCGGGAAGGCGGCGGTCGCGACCGCCGGTGCCCGCTCCGGCGCGCTCGTCCGCACGGCCGTCACACCAGCACCAGCCGCTCGGACAGGTCCCGCAGCCGGATGCGCGCGAGGGCGAGGTTGCCGGTGTCCCGGTCGAGCCAGAGGTACAGGAAGACGCTGCTGTCGAAGGTCGTCTCCACGAAGCGGATCACGTGGAAGCCGTTCCTCGTGCTGAGCAGGAGGTCCTCGACCGGGAGCCGCTTGGTGGGCGGGTTCTCGCCGGGGAAGCCCGCGTCGAGGTCCACGAACGCCCGGTACTCGGCCGCCGAGCGTGCCACCTCGGCGGTCTCCGCGGCGGTGGCCTCGTGGTCCTTGTTGGGCGAATCGCCGACCGAACCAAGGGCGAGCCCGCTGGTCCAGTCGACGATCGCTGCACCGCGCGCGCCGGGCAGTGTCATCGCCTCGAGCAGACACTCGTCGATTCCGGGCACGCGGCTTCCCCTTCCCCAGGGTGGAACAGGGGTGGCCCCCACCACCCCACCGGGAGGCCCCAGCCGCCCGGTGGGAGGAAAGTACGCAGCGAAGTCGAAGTGCCGTGTGGAATGGGCATTTCCCTGGGGAACATGCCCAAGCCCGACAAGATCGGTTCGGCGGGTGTTTCGGGAACGGCTAGCCGCTGATCGGATGTATCGGGCAAGTGATCGAGCCGTCCCTCTGGCCGGTGGCTCAGTCCTCGTCGCGGACCCGCAGCACCACCTTGTTCACCGCCCACAGGCCGATGCCGATCGCCAGCAGCACCCCGGCGCGGATGTAGACGTCCGCGGCGCGGTCCGCCAGTGGGCTCGCCAGGATCAGCGCGGTGATCGCGCCGAGGACCGGCAGGGCGGTGGGGGCGCGGAAGTGCGGGTGGTCCACCGGGTCGCGGCGCAGGACGAGGACGGCGACGTTGACGACGGCGAACACGCACAGGAGCAGGAACGCGGTCGTGTCGCCGAGGCCCTCGATCTCGCCCGTCGTCACCAGGCCGACGGCCAGGAGCGAGACGAAGACGATGCCCACGATCGGGGTGCGCCGCCGGGGCAGGACGCGGCTCATGGCGCGCGGCAGGATGCGTTCGTTGGCCATGCCGTAGCAGAGCCGGGAGGCCATCATGATGTTGATGAGGGCCGAGTTGGTGACCGCGAACAGGGCGATCAGGGCGAAGAGTTTGTGCGGGAAGTCGACGCCTCCGGCCTTCACCACTTCGAGCAGCGGCCCGCTGGAGCCCGACAGGGTCTCGTAGTCGACGACGAGCGACGAGACGAGGGCGACCAGGACGTAGATCGTGCCGGTGACGGCGACACCGATGAAGATCGCCTTGGGGAACGTGCGCGTCGGGTCCTTCGTCTCCTCGGCCATGTTCACCGAGTCCTCGAAGCCCACGAAGGCGAAGAAGCCGAGCGCGGTCGCTCCCAGTACGCCGGTGAGCAGGGCGTACCCGGTGCCGTCCGCCTCGAACTCGGTGAGCCTCGCCGGCTCCCCGTCCCCGCTGAACACCGCCCACGCGCCGATCGAGAGGATGATCAGCAGGCCGGTCAGCTCGACCACGGTCAGCACGACGTTGGTCTTCACGGACTCCGAGACGCCGCGCAGGTTCAGCGCCGCGAGGACCAGGATGAACGTGATCGCCACGAGCGTCGGCGGCAGCGCGTCCCCGGTCAGCTCGCTCAGGTAGTCGCCGCTGAAGGCGCGGGCCGCCGCGCTCGCCGACGCGAGGCCCGACGCCATCACCATGAACGCGATGATGAAGGTGAGGAAGGGGACCTTGAACGCCTTCTGGGTGTAGAGCGCGGCCCCGGCCGCCTTCGGGTACTTGCCGACCAGCTCCACGTACGACGCGGCCGTCAGGATCGCCACGACGAACCCGATCGCGAACGGCAGCCACAGCGCGCCGCCGACCTTTCCCGCGACCTTGCCGGTGGTGGCGTAGATGCCGGTGCCGAGGATGTCGCCGATCACGAAGAGGATGAGCAGCTTGGGGCCGAGCACCCGCTTCAGGCCCGGGTCCTCGGGCTCCGCCGGTCTTGTGGTGCCGCTGGTTCCTGACGTCGTCACAGGAGCCTCCCCCGAGGGTGACGGGTGTGCCGTTTCCGGTTGGGAAGGATCTTCTTCCCGGTGGAGGGACCGGTGAAGCGGGAGTTCGACAACAACCCGCCGTCGGCTCACCCGGATCAGGCGGCGTCGGGGGCGGCGTCCGCATCGTCGTCGGTCAGGGACAGGGCGGCGGCGGACACGTTCATGGGCGCTCCTCGACGATGAAGAGGATCACGAGGAACACGAAGATCACTGGGATCACGGGGAACACGACGATGACGAGGTTCACGGGGACGGCCGGCAGCGGGGTCAGGACGTCGGCACGTCGAGCTGGAACTCACGCGTGCGCCGGTGGGGGCGAAAGCCCAGGGCGTGGTTGACCGCCAGCATGTGGACGTTGTCGTCGGCGTTGTCCGTCTCGATCTCGGTGACGTCGGGGTGCTCGGCGCGCAGTCGGCGCAGCATGGCGGCCTTGACCCACAACCCGAGCCCGTGGCCCCGGTGTTCGGGCACGACCGCCGTGTCGTACTGCTGGACCCGGGGCGGCGCGCCCCGGGGGATCAGGATCTCGGTGTAGCCGGCCATGGTGCCGTCGTCGTGGAGGGCGGCGATCGTCAGGAGGGTGTCCCCGCGGTCGGCCACCACCTTCGCCATCGCGTGGACGCGGGCGGTGTCCCAGGCGACGCTGCCGAAGTCCAGGTCGCCGACGGGCATGTCGTTCATCGCGTTCTTGGCCGCGGCGAACGCGTCGGCGAGGTCGTCGGGAACCGCGCCGGTCCAGCCGGTGAGGCGGTAGCCGGGGTGCTCGGCGTCGGCGAGCTTCACCAGGTCGGCCTCGGCCACGTCGTCGAGGCGCAGCAGCAGGTGGTCCAGGGTCAACGCCCGGCGGAAGCCCCGCTGTTCGCAGAAGGCCTCGCCGGGCCCCGCGGCCGCGGCTTCGACGATCAGGCTGCGCCGGCCCTCGGCGCGGCAGGCCGCCACGACCGCCGCGAGGAGGCGGGAGCCGGTGCCGAGGCGCCGGTGCGCGGGGTCCACGTGGAGTTCGAGCTCGGCCAGGTGGTCGCGCCCCGGGGACGCGAAGAGGCGCAGGCCCGCGACGCCGACCGGCACGCCGTCCGCCCCCGCGGCCAGCCACGTCAGCCGGTGGCTGTCCAGGGCGGGCTTGGTGAGCCGGGCGAGGGTCTGCTCGGGGTCGGGCGGCAGCACGCCGGGCAGGTCGTGGGCCGTGGAGGCGGCGACGATCCGGTGCCAGGCGGCCGCGTCGGCGGCCGTGACCTCGGGGAGCGGGCGGAGGATGGCGGGCTCGGACAAGGTGAGGACTCCCGGGACGAGTGGTCGAAAGCGGTTCAAGGGGGAGAGGGCCGAGGAGGGGCGGGGCGGGTGCGTGTCAGGTCGCGGTGCCCGCGCTCCAGCGGTCCAGCAGGGCGTACGCCGGGGCCCACCGGGTGAGGTACGCGGCGTACTCGGACGCGGGCAGCGGAGCGAGGAGCGTGGCCACGGTCGGCTCGTCGGCGCCGTCGAGCAGCCACGGCAGCAGTAAGGGCGCGTCCCGGCCGATCCGCCGGGCCTGGACCCGGCCGAAGCGGTCCCACTGCTCGGCCGTCAACGCCCGCAGGAGCAGCGGCAGGGCCGCGTCCTCCCTGTGCGCGAGGTGCCCGGCGAGTCCGCCGGCCAGGGCGTCGGTCAGCTGGCCGAGGCGCAGCGCGTCGGCCCCCGGGTCGGCCAGCGTCGCGTCGATGGCCTCGACGACCGGGGCGATGGCGGCGTGTTCGGCCTCCATCACCGCCAGGACCACCAGGTCCCGCGGGCGTCCGGTCAGCCGGTGGCGCAGCGGCGGCCACAGCGCTTCGTCCGCCGCGGACTGGTGGGCGTGCAGCGCCTTCTTCAGGAGCTGCCATCCGGGGGCGGTCGCGAGGACGTGCCGGGGGTCGTGGTGCGCGCTGGTGGTGACCCGGTCCAGATGGGCCAGCTCCCGGCGCAGGGCGTCGTGCATCGCGTACAGCGCGGCCGGACCGGTCGCGTCGCTCACGGCCGGTACAGGGGGCTTCGTACGCGTACTCGCATGCCCACCACCCTCGTGCGGCCCGCACGTATGATCAAGGCGAATTTTCGCGGCGTCCGATAACCGCTGGGTTATCGCCGTGACACCGAGGGCTTGGGGCTGGGGGGCCGGTGGAGCTGCGGGACATCGAGATCTTCCTGGTCCTCGCCGAGGAGCTGCACTTCGGCCGGACCGCGCAGCGGCTGCACGTGTCCCAGGCGCGGGTCAGCCAGGCCATCAAGAAGCAGGAGCGGCGCATCGGCGCCGAGCTGTTCACGCGCAGCAGCCGCGCGGTGTCCCTGACGGAGGTCGGCCGGCAGTTCCGCGACGACCTGCAGCCGGTCTACGCGGGCCTGCACCAGTCCCTGGAGCGCGCCCGGTTGGCCGCCCGCGGCGTCACGGCGCAGCTCCGCGTCAGCATGCTGCCCTTCAACCTCGTCGATCTGCACCCCTATTGGAAGGCGTTCCGCGCGCGGCACCCGCAGTGGGGCCTGCAGATCCGGCAGACCACCTTCACCGACGTGTTCGGCCAGCTCCGCAGCGGTGCCATGGACGTCGTGGTGGCCTGGCTGCCGGTACAGGAGCCGGACTTCACCGTCGGTCCGACGCTGTGCACCGACTCCCGGATCCTGGCCGTGGCCGCCGACCACCCGCTCGCCGGGCGGGACTCGGTGCCCCTGGAGCTGCTGGCGGACTTCCCGCACGGCACCGCCATCGGCCTGCCGGACTACTGGGAGGAGAGCTATCTGCCCTTCCACACCCCGCGGGGCCGGACGATCGAGCGCGTCGCACCCGCGGACAACGCCGACGAGCTGATCGGCATGGTCGGCATGGGCGAGATCGTGCAGAGCTTCCCCGGCCACGTCTCCCGGTACTGGGGCTTGTCGCACATCCGCTATCTGCCGGTCCCCGACCTGTCGTCCCTGACCTACGCCCTGGTCTGGCGGACCGAGGCCGAGAACGACCTCGTGCGCGCGCTGGCCGCCACGGTGCGCGACCTCGGCGTGTGCCGCTTCTGATCCCGCTGCGCCCCGCGCTCTCAGAGCTCGCGCAGCGCGTCCCGGGCCCCGCCGCCCGCCTCGGCGACGATCTCCTCGACGCGCTGTTGCTCGCGCACCACCGAGAACCGCACGGCTCCGCCCTCCTCCCGGGAGTCCGCCGCGAAGCCGTGGATCGCGGGCCTGGCGAGGCTGTTGTACGAGTAGTGGTGGGCGAAGTAGTACGCGCCGGTGTCGAGCACCGCCACGTGGTCGCCCTGTTCGAGGGGCGGCAGCTCCCGGTCCCTGGCGATCAGGTCGCCCGCGAAGCAGGCCGGGCCCGCGATGTCCTGGCCGGCGCCGGGGCCCGACTTGGGGCGCCCCTTCGCGTCGTACGCGGCGACCCGCAGCGGCCAGGACTCGGGCGCGTACACCGTGCGCGTCGCCACCTGCACGCCCGCGTGCGTCAGCGCGATGCCGCGCCCGCCCGCCGACTTCACGTACTCCACGCGCGCGAGCAGCGTCCCGTGCTTGGCGAGCAGCGAGCGGCCGAACTCGGTGACCAGGCCGTAGCGCCCGCTGAACAGGCCGGGGACCTCGCGGGCGAGGAGGCGGGCGTAGTCGGCGTGGGTGGGCGTCTGCTCGTCCGAGGCGAAGTTGACGGGCAGGCCGCCGCCGATGTCGAGGGTGTCGACCTGGCGGCGGCCCGCGCGCGTGTTGATCTCCTCGGCGAGCGCGTACGCGGCCGCGACACCACCGGCCATCAGCTCCAGGGGCATGCCCTGCGACCCGGAGTGCGTGTGCAGGCAGGTCAGCCAGGGCCGGTCCAGATACGCGCGGACGACCCACTCCCGGGCGCCCTCGTCCCGCAGCGGCACCCCGAACTTGGAGGTCGCGGTGGCTGTGGACAGGGCCTCGATCGCGCCGCCGCCGACCTGCGGGTTCACCCGGATCCCGAGGGGCGAGCGGGTCGGGGCGGACTGGACGAGGGCGTCGATGCGGGCCAGTTCCTGCGGGTTGTCGGCGTTGACGGCGATGCCGAGGGCGAGGGCCTCGCGCAGCTCGGCCGGGGTCTTGGCGGGGGAGTCGAGGACGGTGTGCGCGGGCGGCATCCCGGCGGCGCGGGCCAGGGCCAGCTCGCCCGGGCTCGCCACCTCCGCCCCGATCCCGGCGTCGTGCAGCAGCCGCAGGACCGGGACCAGCGGGGTCGCCTTCACGGCGAAGGCGTGCAGGATCCGGGTGCCCGGCGCGCTGACCTCGGCGAACGCGGCGTGCAGGGCGGCGGCGCCCGCCCGGATCCCGGCGACGTCGAGGAGCCCGGTGAGGGGGGCGGCGGGGCCGACGAGCCCCTGCTCGACGGCGGCGCGGATCGCCTGGTCGCGGCGGTCGCCGACGGGGGCGTCCCGAGGTGCGGGGGCGCCGTGGGGCGGGGCCTGCCCGAGGACGCGCGTGAACTGATCGGTTTCGGCTGCGTCCGACGGCCGGGCTGCCGTGCCGTCCGCGCCGCCCTGGTCGCCCTTGCCGTCGATCCTGTCGTCCCTGTCGTCGAGGCCCATGTGATCCAGACAATCACCCGTGCGCCGCCACCGCTGCCCCGCTGCGCTATTGACTAGGTCTATTCACGACCCCAGGATGTGAATATCAACGTCACAGCGTCGAGGAGGCACCGCCATGTCAGTCCCGCCCGTCTCCCACCACCGCCCCCAGTCGGGGCCCTACGGGCCGCCCTCTTCGCCTCGCCCCGTACGGGCCCCGCGCGGTACGGAACTGAGCGCCCTGGGATGGCAGCAGGAAGCCGCCCTCCGGATGCTCCAGAACAACCTCGACCCCGAGGTCGCGGAGCACCCCGACAAGCTCGTCGTCTACGGCGGCACCGGCAAGGCGGCCCGCGACTGGCGCTCCTTCGACGCGATGGTGCGCACCCTGAAGACCCTCAAGCAGGACGAGACGATGCTCGTCCAGTCCGGCCGCCCCGTCGGCGTCATGCAGACCCACGAGTGGGCGCCCCGCGTGCTCATCGCCAACTCCAACCTGGTCGGCGACTGGGCGAACTGGGAGGAGTTCCGCCGCCTGGAGGCGCTCGGCCTCACCATGTACGGCCAGATGACGGCCGGTTCCTGGATCTACATCGGCACCCAGGGCATCCTTCAGGGCACGTACGAGACCTTCGCCGCCGTCGCCGCGAAGCTGCATTCGATGGGTAAAGGGGTCGACGGCACGCTCGCCGGGACCATCACCCTCACCGCCGGACTCGGCGGCATGGGCGGCGCCCAGCCGCTCGCCGTCACGATGAACGACGGCGTCGCGATCTGTATCGACGTCGACCCGCGCGCCATCGAACGCCGCATCGAGCACCGCTACCTGGACGTGCGGGCCGACTCCCTGGAGCACGCCCTCCAGCTCGCCGTCGAGGCCCGCGACGCCCGCCGCCCGCTCTCCATCGGCCTGCTCGGCAACGCCGCCGACCTGCTGCCGCGGATGCTCGCCGAGGGCGCCCCGATCGACATCGTGACGGACCAGACGTCCGCCCACGACCCGCTGGCCTACCTGCCCTCGGGGGTCGACTTCGACGACATGGCGACGGCGGCCGAGAAGGACCCGGCGGGCTTCACCCGGCGTGCCCGCGAGTCCATGGCCAAGCACGTCGAGGCCATGGTCGGCTTCATGGACGCGGGCGCCGAGGTCTTCGACTACGGCAACTCCATCCGCGGCGAGGCGCAACTCGCCGGCTACGACCGGGCGTTCGCGTTCCCCGGCTTCGTGCCCGCCTACATCCGCCCCCTCTTCTGCGAGGGCAAGGGCCCGTTCCGCTGGGCGGCCCTCTCCGGCGAGGCCTCCGACATCCACAAGACCGACAAGGCGATCCTCGACCTCTTCCCCGAGAACGAGTCTCTGCACCGCTGGATCAAGATGGCCGGCGAGCGCGTCCACTTCCAGGGCCTGCCCGCCCGCATCTGCTGGCTCGGCTACGGCGAGCGCGACCGGGCCGGCGAGCGCTTCAACGACATGGTGGCCTCCGGCGAGCTCCAGGCCCCCCTCGCCATCGGCCGCGACCACCTCGACTGCGGCTCCGTCGCCTCGCCCTACCGCGAGACCGAGTCCATGCTCGACGGCTCCGACGCGATCGCCGACTGGCCCCTCCTCAACGCCATGGTCAACGTCGCGTCCGGCGCCTCCTGGGTCTCCCTCCACCACGGCGGCGGCGTCGGCATGGGCCGCTCCCTCCACGCGGGCCAGGTGTCCGTGGCCGACGGCACGAAGCTCGCCGGCGAGAAGGTGCGGCGCGTCCTGACGAACGACCCCGGCATGGGGGTCATCCGTCACGTCGACGCGGGGTACGACATCGCGGAGTCGGTGGCGGACGAGCGGGGCGTACGGGTTCCCATGCGGGAGGGCAAGTGACCGCCGATCGGCCTGCGGCCTCGTCCTCAAGCGCCGGACGGGCTGATTCCGCACCCGCCCGCCCTTCCCGGGGCGGAGCCCCGGTTTCGGGAAGGGGCGGGATCGGGGAGCCCCCGGCAGGGCCCACCTTCCACCAGATGTGGGCCGACCTCAGCCCCATCGGCCGCGACCGCGAGTCGAACGGCTACCGCAGGTACGCCTGGACCGGCGCCGACGCGGACTGCCGCACGTGGTTCCAGGAGCAGGCCGAGACCCGCGGCCTGACCTACGAGACGGACCGCAACGGCAACCAGTGGGCCTGGCTCGGTGACCCGGCCGCCGGGGACGCCGTCGTGACCGGTTCCCACCTGGACTCCGTCCCCGACGGCGGCGCCTTCGACGGCCCCCTCGGCGTCGTGTCGTCCTTCGCCGCCCTGGACGAACTCCGAGCCAGGGGGGCGAAGTTCACCAAGCCCCTCGCCATCACCAACTTCGGTGACGAGGAGGGCGCCCGCTTCGGCCTGGCCTGCGTCGGCTCCCGCCTCACCGCGGGCGAGCTGACCCGCGAGGCGGCGTACGAGCTGCGGGACGCGGACGGCGTCAGCCTGCCGGAGGCGATGGAGGCGGCGGGCTACGACCCGTCGGCGATCGGCGCGGACCCCGAACGCCTCGCCCGCGTGGGCGCGTTCGTGGAACTGCACGTGGAACAGGGCCGTGCCCTGGACCTGTCCGGCGACCCCGTCGGCATCGCGAGCGCCATCTGGCCGCACGGCCGCTGGCGCTTCGACTTCCGCGGCGAGGCCAACCACGCGGGCACCACCCGCCTGGTGGACCGCCGCGACCCGATGCTGAGCTACGCGGAGACGGTCCTCGCCGCCCGCCGCGAGGCCGAGCTCGCGGGCGCCGTCGCCACCTTCGGCAAGATCGCGGTCGAGCCGAACGGCGTCAACGCCATCCCGTCCCTGGTCCGCGGCTGGCTGGACTCGCGCGCCGCCGACCAGTCCACCCTGGACACCGTCGTCACGGCGATCGAGAAGGCGGCCCGCGAGTACGCGGACCGGCACGGCATCGACCTGGACGTCGTACGGGAGTCCTTCACGCCGGTCGTGGAGTTCGAGCACGCCCTGCGCGACGAGCTGGGCGCGGTCCTGCGGGAGCGCACCGGCCGCGAGGTCCCCGTGCTCGGCACGGGCGCCGGGCACGACGCGGGCATCCTGTCCGCGTCGGTCCCGACCGCCATGCTGTTCGTGCGCAACCCCACGGGCGTCTCGCACTCGCCCGCCGAGTACGCGGCCGAGGACGACTGCCTGGCCGGGGTGCGCGCGCTCGCGGACGTACTGGAGGGACTCGCGTGCCGGTGACCCACACCTACTGGGCGGAACACGCCTGGCTGGAGCCGACCGTCGAGGCCGGCGTCGCCCTCGACGTCGACGCGGACGGCCGGATCGCCGCCGTCCGCCGGGGCGTCGACGCCCCGCCGCCCGGCGCGACCGTCCTGCGCGGGCTGACCCTGCCGGGCCTCGCCAACGCCCACTCGCACGCCTTCCACCGCGCGCTGCGTTCCACCGTCCAGGTGGGCAGCGGCACGTTCTGGACGTGGCGCGAGGTCATGTACTCGGTGGCCGACCGGCTCACCCCGGAGACGTACCACGCCCTCGCGCGGGCCGTGTACGCGGAGATGGCGCTCGCCGGGGTCACGGCCGTCGGCGAGTTCCACTACCTGCACCACGCGCCCGGCGGCGCCCGCTACGCCGACCCCAACGCCATGGGCGAGGCCCTGATCGCCGCAGCGGCCGACGCGGGCATCCGCATCACGCTCCTCGACACGGCGTACGTCGCGGCGGGCCTGCGCGGCGCCGCCGAGGGCGAGCCTCCGAACCACCACCAACTGCGCTTCTCCGACGGCACGACCGAGGCCTGGGCCGAGCGGGTCTCCCTCCTGAAGGAGGGCGACCGGGAGCACGTGCGCGTGGGCGCGGCCGTCCACTCCGTACGGGCCGTGCCCGCACGGCAGTTGGGGACCGTCGCCGAGTGGGCCGCCGAGCGCGGCGCGCCGCTGCACGTCCACCTCTCCGAGCAGACCGCCGAGAACGACGCCTGCCTCGCCGTGCACGGCCGTACGCCGACACAGCTCCTCGCCGACCACGGCGTGCTCGGCGCGCGCACCACCGGCGTCCACAACACCCACCTCACCGACGCCGACATCGCCCTCATCGGCGGCTCCGGCACCGGCACCTGCATGTGCCCGACCACCGAGCGCGACCTCGCCGACGGCATCGGGCCCGCGCCCGCCCTCCAGCGCGCCGGCAGCCCCCTCTCCCTGGGCAGCGACAGCCACGCCGTCATCGACCTCTTCGAAGAGGCGCGGGCCATGGAGCTGAACGAACGTCTCCGTTCGCGCACCCGTGGGCACTTCACCGCCGCCGCCCTCCTGCGGGCCGCCTCCGCCGACGGGCACGCCGCCCTCGGCTGGGGCGACGCCGGTGCCCTCGAAGCCGGTGCCCTCGCCGACTTCACCACCGTCGCCCTCGACTCCGTCCGCACGGCCGGGGCGGTGCCGCGGCTCGCGGCGGAGGTGGCCGTGTTCGCCGCCTCCGCGGTGGACGTGCGGCACACCGTCGTCGGCGGCCGCCACGTCGTCCGCGACGGCGCGCACAAGTTGATCCCCGACGTGGCGTCGGCACTGGCGGAGGCGGTGACGGCCCTGCACTGACCTCCGCGGGGCGCCCCGGTCCCACCCCTTCTCCGAAACCGGGGGCTGCCGCCCCCTGGACCCCCGCTTGTCGGCGCTCCCCGCCTCGTCCTCGACCTCCCCCAAGCTCTCAAGGGGCAGGGGGACCCCACGACGGGCTTTCTCCCACCCGCCCACCCGCCCGCCCGAACTTGCACCATCTGGCCAACAGCCCGGCCCGTTCCAGCCCGTCCGGCGCTTGAGGACGAGCCGCGAAGCGGCGATCCGGCGGTGGCTGTCCCACCCGGAGGGGACACCCACCCCGGGGTCCAGGGGCGGAGCCCCGGTTTCGGGAAGGGGTGGGAGTGGGGAGCTCCCGGCAAGGCCCCCGCCCCTCACCCCCCCCACCCCACGGACAGGACCATGACCACCACCCTCCTCACCAACATCGCCAGCCTCGTCACCAACGACCCCGCCCTCGGCGAAGGCCCCCTCGGCCTCGTGGAGGACGCCGCCGTCGTCCTGGACGGAGAGACCGTCGCCTGGGTGGGCCCGGCCGCCAAGGCCCCGTCGGCGGACGAGACGTACGACGCGCAGGGCCGCGCGGCCATCCCCGGCTTCGTGGACTCCCACTCCCACCTCCTCTTCGCGGGCGACCGCACCAAGGAGTTCAACGCCCGCATGGAGGGCCGCCCGTACGAGGCGGGCGGCATCCGCACGACGGTCGCGGCGACCCGCGCGGCCACGGACGCGGAGCTGGAGGCGAACGTCACCCACTACCTCCGCGAGGCCCTGCTCCAGGGCACGACGACGTTCGAGACGAAGTCGGGCTACGGCCTGACGACCGAGGACGAGGCCCGCGCCCTGCGCATCGCGGCCCGCCACACGGACGAGGTGACGTTCCTGGGCGCGCACATCGTGTCCCCCGACCTCGCGGACGACCCGGCGGCGTACGTGGCCCTGGTGACCGGCGAGATGCTGGAGGCGTGCGCGCCGCACGCCCGCTGGGTGGACGTGTTCTGCGAGAAGGGCGCGTTCGACGGGGACCAGGCGCGGGCGATCCTCACGGCGGGCAAGGCGAAGGGCCTGCACCCGCGTGTGCACGCCAACCAGCTCAGCTACGGCCCGGGCGTCCAGCTCGCCGTGGAGCTGGACGCGGCGAGCGCCGACCACTGCACGCACCTGACGGACGCGGACGTGGACGCCCTGGCCAACAGCGGCACGGTGGCGACCCTGCTGCCCGGCGCGGAGTTCTCCACCCGCGCCGAGTGGCCCGACGCCCGCCGCCTCCTCGACGCGGGCGCCACCGTCGCCCTGTCCACGGACTGCAACCCCGGCTCGTCCTTCACGTCCTCCGTGCCCTTCTGCATCGCCCTCGCCGTACGGGACATGGGGATGACCCCGGACGAGGCGCTGTGGGCGGCCACGGCGGGCGGCGCCGCGGCCCTGCGCCGCACGGACGTCGGCCGCCTCGCCCCGGGCGCCCGCGCCGACCTGGCCCTCCTGGACGCCCCGAGCCACGTCCACCTGGCGTACCGGCCCGGCGTACCGCTGGTGTCGGCCGTGTGGCAGCGCGGCACACGGGTGCGCTGACGGGTCCGCGGGCCCGCGGACCAGCAGGAGCCCGCAGACGCAGAGACACAGAGACGTAGAGACACAGAGACACAGAGACACAGAGACGCAGAGACGCAGAACGGCTTGGGGGCCGCCCACCATCAGGGCGGCCCCCAAGCCGTTCGCGTGTCCGCTGCGGACGTCGCTACTCCTCCAGCGTCAGCCCCTTGCGGAGCCGCACCAGCGTGCGGGAGAGCAGCCGTGACACATGCATCTGCGAGATGCCCAGTTCCTCACCGATCTCCGACTGCGTCATGTTGGCGACGAAGCGCAGGGAGAGGATCTTCCGGTCCCGGGGCGGGAGTTCGGCGATCAGCGGCTTCAGGGACTCGACGTACTCGATGCCTTCGAGGCCGTGGTCCTCGTAGCCGATGCGGTCGGCGAGCGCGCCCTCGGAGTCGTCCTCCTCGGGCTGGGCGTCCAGGGAGCTCGCGGTGTAGGCGTTGGACGCGGCCATGCCCTCGACGACCTCTTCGTTCGAGATGCCGAGGCGCTCGGCGAGTTCGGCCACTGTCGGCGCGCGGTCGAACTTCTGGGCGAGTTCGTCGCCCGCCTTGGCGAGGTCGAGGCGGAGCTCCTGGAGCCGACGCGGCACGCGCACCGACCACGACGTGTCGCGGAAGAAACGCTTGATCTCGCCGACGATCGTCGGCATCGCGAACGTGGGGAACTCGACGCCGCGGCTGAGCTCGAAGCGGTCGATCGCCTTGATCAGGCCGATGGTGCCGACCTGGATGATGTCCTCCATCGGCTCGCTGCGGGAGCGGAACCGGGAGGCGGCGAACTTCACCAGGGCGAGGTTCAGTTCGACGAGGGTGTTGCGCACGTACGCGTACTCGTGCGTGCCTTCCTCGAGGGACTCAAGGCGCTCGAAGAGGGTCTTGGACAGCGCGCGGGCGTCCAGCGGCGCCACTTCGTCGTACGGGGGGATCTCGGGGAGCCCGGACAGGCTCTCGGCGATGTGCTCGGCCCGCTCGTCGTCGAGGGTGGCGGGGGCGGCAGCGGTGCAGGCGCCGTCGGCGAGCGGGGGCTCGGCCGTCGCGGCCCGTGCGCCCTCGTGGGCGGGACCCGGGATGCCGGGGGCCCTGTGGGCCTGGGTGCGGTTCGGCGGGGGTGTCGACGTCGCCTGGTCAGTGCGCGATTCGTCGAGCCGGGGTGACATGGTCTCCTCCATCGTTCTCGGCATATGGCTGCCGATGCCACTACGTGCACTGCGGTGTGCGGCGCCTCCATGGCCGTCCGTGTCGATTGGTGTCTCTTCTACCCCTACCCGCTTCCGCGTCGGAGTCGCAAGTGCGCTCTGTGGTGAAATGTCCGAATTCTGGAGGTTGTTCGGCTACCAGAGGCCGTAGGGAAGGCGTAATGTTCAGGGGCGTCACCGTGCGTCTCGGCGCGCGGTAAACAGCCCACGACGGTCGGGAAGAGAGTGACGGCATGGACCGCGGGACGGTCGGCAGTGCACATAGGGGCCGGCTTCTGGTCGAAGTCCGGAAAGAGGGCCGCAGCGCCGTGGTGACCCCGGCGGGTGAGTTGGATCACCACACCGCCGATCTGTTGCGCGAGCCGCTTGAGGCCTGTGTCGACGACGGCTTTCAGCGCCTCGTGGTCGACTGCTCACGACTCGAGTTCTGTGATTCGACGGGACTGAACGTACTCCTCGGTGCCCGGCTCAAGGCCGAGGCCGTGGGGGGCGGGGTCCACCTGGCGGGGATGCTGCCGGTGGTGGCCCGGGTGTTCGAGATCACGGGAGCCGATGCCGTCTTCACCGTCCACGAGACGCTCGAAGCGGCACTGGCCGACTGAGTCGGGGTGATTCTCGCGCATGGCGCAAAGAGTTACGCGTCAGTTGTCGCTGTGTGATCTTTGCGTTACCAGCGTCACACGGTTCGTGCAGAATCCATGGGTGTCCGGGCGATTCGACAGGGCAGGAGAGACTCTGAGTCCGTCGTCCACATCCATCAAGTCATTCAAGTCATTCATCAAGTCAAAGTCAGAACGGCAAGCGGCCGGGAAGGCAGCTGGGCGGGGGTCCGCCGGTCGCCGCACTTCCTCCCTTGTCCAGTCCTCTTGTCGGTGAGGTGAAGTGCTGATGAGCACCACCCGGCCTTACTCGCCGGGCGACCGCGGCCCGGAGTCGGAGGCCGCCGTCGCGGATGCTCCCGCGCCCGCGGCCACCCCGGAGTCCGGGGGCCGCCAGGTCCGCAGGCTGAGCCTGAACGGGGCGAGCGGCGTCGTGCCGCTCTCGCGCGACTTCACCCGGGAGGCGCTGCACGCCTGGGGCTGGCTGCCCGCGGCGGGCGCCGACCGCCGCGCCGCCGCCGAGGACGTGCTGCTCGTCGTCTCCGAGCTGGTCACCAACGCGTGCCTGCACGCGGAGGGCCCCGAGGAGCTGTGGCTCTCGTGCGACGGCAAGACCCTGCGCGTCGAGGTCTCCGACCGCGGCGCGGGCCAGCCCGCGCCGCGCACCCCGCACCGCGCCGGCCGCCCCGGCGGGCACGGCATGTTCATCGTGCAGCGCCTGTGCCTCGACTGGGGGGTCGTGCGCACACCCGGGTCGACCGGCAAGACGGTCTGGGCGGAGCTGGGCGCGCCGGGCTAGCGCGCCCACCGAGCCCGCCACGCCGCTCCACCCCCCCTTCCGCCCTGCTCCACCCACCCCGCTCCGCTCTGTTCCATCCGTTCCGGTCCGCCCGGATCCATTCGCTCCGGATCCCCCCGGATCCATCCGCTCCGGTCCACCCGGATCCATTCGCTTCGGACCGCCCGGATCCATTCGCTCCGGTCCACGCCACCGCGCACAGCCCCGCCTGGATTCGCCCCCACCCCGCCCCCGGCTTCCGGCCATCCGGCCCCCGCCCCCCGGGCCCCTTCCGTCACCCCGGCGCCCTCGCGCCCCCGGCCGCCGTCGCCGAACGGCCGCCGCCCCGCTTCCCCCGACGCGTCGGATCAGCACGGATCCGGCGCGTCCTTTGTCTTCCCTCGGCAAGGCCCCGGGCGTACCTTGAGCGCCAAATCTGATGTGCCGTCAGTAAATTCGCACAGCGGCACGGACTCGCCCGCACCACCGGCATGAGGGGAAAACGAGGTGTCGTACCAGAAACAGACGGCCGCGCTCGTGCTCGCCACGGCCATGGCCGGATCGGCTCTGCTCCTTGCCGCACCCGCCGCCCAGGCCGAGGTCCAGGACGTGGACTACCAGTGCAAGACGCCCATCGGGAACAAGGGGGCGGTCTCGCCCATCGACATCAAGAGCGTCAAGAGCGGCAGCGGTTACAAGCTCACGATGTCCTTCCAGAAGGGCGTCTCCTCCAGCCCCGTCGAACTCGGCAAGGGCGCGATGAAGCCCAGCGCGGTGATCAAGCTGGGCGGCGCCGAGAGCGGCACGGTCGCGGTCTCCGGACCCACCAACGCGGCGGCGATCCCGGCCAACACCCCCATCAAGATCAGCGACTTGTCGGGCACGTACACGCCGAAGAAGTCGGGCAAGGTCACGTTCACGGCCGGGGTCCTGACGATCAAGGCGCTCGGTACGACCACGACGTGTACGCCCGCGAACAACCCCAAGCCGTCCCTGACCCTGGACGTCAAGGGGACCGGCGGCTCCGGCGGTTCCGGCGGTTCCGGTCAGGACACGGGAGCGGGCTCGACGGCCGGCTCGGGTTCCGGCTCCGGTTCCGACGCCGGGTCCGGCTCGGGCGACCAGGCCGGCGGCGAGGAACTCCCGCAGACCGGACCCACCGACTCCGCCATCGCCCTCGGCACCCTCGGCGGCACCGTGCTGCTCGCGGGCGCCGCAGGAGTGCTCTGGCTGACCCGGCGCAACCAGGCGGCACGGTCGCGCTGACCTTTCCCGGAGACCGGGTGCGAACACGGGGAGCCGCCGATGCCGCCGATGCCGCTGATGCCGTCGACGTGGAGCGCGCGCGGGGCGCGGGCGCTGTGCGCGGGCGCCGCCGTGCTGCTCGCGTCGTGGTGCGCGGCACCGGCGCCGGGCGCGCGTGCCGCCGAGGCGGGTGGCCCGGTGCGCGCCGTCGACGTCGGTCACGGCGCTGTCGGCAGCCGCGTCGAGAGCGTCGTCGACAGCGGTACCGCCTGGTCCATCGCGCCCTCCGCGGGCAGCGGCTCGCGGGCCGCGCGGTCCGACGGACGGCCCTGCTTCTACGCGGAGGGCGCCCCCGGCGCCGTGCTCAAGGACACCCTGTCGGTCACCAACCCCGGCGCTGCCCCGCGCACCGTGACCCTGCGCGGCGCCGGACCCGCGGGCACCGGAAAGTGGCTCGCGTTCGCGCGGCGCCAGGTGACCGTGCCGCCGCGGACACGGGCCGAGGTGCCGTTCACGGTGACGGTGCCGCCGGGTGCCGCGCCCGGAGACCGCCTCGGTGAGGTCGTGGCGCGCGGCGGCGGGCGGGACGCGCGGGTCGCCGTGCGGCTGCGGGTGAGCGGGCCCGCGCTCGCCGCGCTCACCGTGGAGCGGGTGCGCGTCGACGCGGGGGCGCGCCGGATCTCGTACGACCTGGTCAACCGCGGCACCACCGTGCTCGCGCCGCAGGTCGTGGTGCGGGCCGACGGGATGTTCGGCGAACTGCTCGACCGGCGGGCGCGGCAGGTCCCGAGCGAACTCGCGCCCGGTCGGCGGGTGTCCCTGAGCGAGCCCTGGGACGGGGTGCCCGCGCTCGACTCGGTGGACGTGCGCCTGACGGTGACCGCGGCGGGCGGGGTGGCGGAGCGGGCGAGCGCCTCCGCCCTGATCGTGCCGTGGCCCGAGGTCGTGGGGAGCGCGGTCGGGGGTGCCGCGGTGGTCGTGGGGGGCTTTGTCTGGGTACGTCGGCGTCGGCGGGCGGAGGTCTGCGGTGATGGTTGAGTCGGCACGGGACCGCTGTGGGTCGGCGCGAGCCCGCTGCGAGTTGGCACGGGACCGCTGTGAGTCGGCGCGAGCCCGTCGTGGGTCGGCGCGAGCCCGCCGGGACGCGGCGGGACGCGTCCTTCTGCGTGCCGCCCTGACCCTGGTGCTGCTGCTCGCCGCCCTCGGCGGCGCCCTGGCCGCGCCCGCCCCCGCCCGCGCCGCCGACAAGCCCACCGTCACCCTCTCCAAGTCCCAGGCGGGAACGGGCGGTTCGGTGACCGTGAAGGGCACGGGCTGGCGGCCCGGAGCCCTCCTGATGATGCTCGTGTGCGGGCAGGCCACGCCCGCCGTCGGCGTGCCCGGCGGCACCAACTCCTGCGCGAACTCCCGGGGCCGGGCCGTCACCACCGACGCCGACGGCACCTTCAGCAAGGCGCTGCCCGTGGCCGAGCCCCCGGAGGCCTGCCCGTGCGTCGTGCACGTCGCCACGGTGACCGGCGAGAAGGCCGCGGCGGACGCGGCGTTCAAGGTCGCCGGGCACCCGGTGCGGCCGCTGCCCGCGCGGCCGCAGGGCGGCGGCAGGCTGTCCGTCCTGACGGACACCCGGCTCGACGGGTCCAGCGGGCTCCTCACCTGGTTCGGCGCCCCGCCGTCGCGACGGCTCGTCCTCACCGTCGGCAACGTCGGCTCCGTACCGGTCAAGGACCCGGTGTTCCAGGTCGGCACCTCGCACGGCGTGTTCGCCCCGCAGTGGGAGGAACAGCAGTGGCGCGGCACCATCGCGCCGGGCCGGAAGGCGCGGATCGAACTGTCGGTCGACCTCCCGGCGGGCGCGCACGGCGACTACCTGGTGTCGCTGCGGTACGCCGACCGGGTCCTGGCCGAGCAGCCGTGGGGCGTGGGCCGGCCCTGGGGCGTCACGCTGTTCTGGATCCTGCTCTGCGTCGTCGTGCCCGCGGCCGTCTTCCGCATCGGCATGGTCCTCGTCGACCGGCTCCGCCCCGACCGGCGGCGCCGACCGCCCGGCCGCCACCGCACCTCCCGCGTCGGCGAGTTCACCCTGCGCCTGCCGCGGCTGCGCCTGCCGCAGTCGGCCGTGACCCCCGCCCGCGACACCACCGCGCCCCCGGCCGCGCCCGGGGCGACCACCACCTTGCCCTGGTTCAGCCCGGACGCCGATCCGGGCGCACCCGCGGGACAGCTCTCCGCACCGTCCGACAACGGCCCCACGACGAAGGGAACCTCATGAGCGGGAAACGGAGCGCGAGGGCGGCGGGAGCGGCACCACCCCGTACGAGAGCGACCGCGGCCGGCATCGCCCTGATGCTCGGCGGCACGGGGCTCGTGGGCGGGACCCTGCTCGCCGCCGCCGGTCCGGCGCAGGCCGCGGAGGTCGCGTACAGGACCGAGTGCGTACCGCCCCCGATCTCCAACCTGCCGCCGGTGCGCGGCACCACGAAGGTCGACGTCAAGGTGCCCGCCGAGGCGAAGGTCGGCGACGAGGTCGAGGTGGTGTGGAAGACCGTCGAGGCCGCGTCCAAGAACCCCGACATCCTCGACCTTGGCAAGGACACGGTCCTGCCGACCGGCACGATCAAGGTCGGCGGCGCGCAGAGCGGCGACCTGAAGCTGGAGGGGACGCGGACCAACCCGCCGATCCCCAAGGGCAGCCCGATGCTCCTGTCCGACATGAAGGGCAGGCTGAAGCTGACCGAGCCGGGTGAGGTGACGCTCACCCCGGACGCGTACGACATCAACGTCAACAAGCCCATCTCCACGGACACCAAGTGCAAGCCGGAGGAGGCCGTGAAGGCCGCGGCGACCATCAAGGTGACGGAGGGCGGCGGCAGTTCGGGCGGCAGCTCTGGAGGCAGCGCGTCGGGCGGGAACTCCGGCGGGAACTCCGGCGGGAACTCCGGCGGGTCCACGTCCGGTGGCAACTCCGGTGGTTCCAGCGGTGGTTCGGCGTCCGGCGGTGGGGACAGCGGTGGTACGACCGCCGGCGGATCCAGCTCCGGCGGCAGCACGTCCGGCGGCTCCGGCGGGTCCACCGGCGGCGGCGACGGGCAGACCGACTTCCCCGGCAAGGAAGTCCAGATCCCCTACCGGTGCAAGACCCCCATCGGCGACAAGGAAGCCACCTCGCCGGTGCAGATCAACGCCAAGAAGGACGGCGGGAGCTACGGCCTCACCGTGCAGTTCAAGAAGTCCGTGATGGACAGCCCCGCCGACATCCCCGCGAACTCAGTCACCCCGTCGATGCAGGTGAAGCTGGGCGGCGCCGACAAGGGCACGGTGCCGGTCGAGGGCCCCGCGAACAAGGAGCCGATCAAGTCCGGCGCCCCGATCACCATCCCCGACCTCAAGGGCACGTACAAGCCGGGCGCCGACGGCAAGTCCACGCTGTCCCCGGGCGTCCTCACCGTGAAGGCGCTCGGCACCACCACGACCTGCACCCCGGCCAAGACCGAGGTGTCCCTGGAACTCGACACGTCGGCGCAGCCGGGCGGCGCGTCCGGCGGCTCCTCGGGCGGCTCCTCGGGCGGCTCGTCGGGCAGCGGTGGCACGGGCGGCAGCGGTACGTCGGGCGGCTCCGGCTCGGCGGGCGGCACGGCGACGTCGGGCGGCGGGCTCGCCGACACCGGCGCCGAGGACAACGGGGCGCTGCGGGCGCTCGGCCTGGTCGCGGGGACGGCGATCCTGCTCGGCGGCGCGGTGTTCACGTTCCTGCCGCGCGGACGCCGCGGGTGGCTGCGCTGAGCCACCGGGACGGCCTCGGCTAGGGCTGGTGGCTGCGGGTGCCCGTGTGCGCCCGCAGCCACGCCAGTACGTCCCGGGCGAGCCCCGGCGCCTTCAGGAGCGGGCCGCCGTGCGCGGAGCCCGGCAGGGTCCGCTCCGTCACGTCCCGCAGGCCCGCCCTGCGCTGGGCGGCGGCGAGCTCGGCGGAGTGCGCGGGCGGGACGTAGTCACCGGCCGAGTGCACCAGGTACAGCGGCGCGTCCCGGGCGCCCGAGGCGTGCGAGGCCGCCGTCAGGTCGCCCCAGCGCTCCCAGCAGCGCCGCCCCCCGGTGTCCGGGTCGCATCCGGCGAGACGTTTCGCCGCCTGCCGCAGCGCCCGCTGCCGGGCCGGGGCGCCGGGCCCCGCCCCGTCCGTCCACGCCCGGTACGGCGAGGCGACCGGGGACAGGGCGGCGACCCCGCGTACGTACGCGCGGCCGTCGCGGTACGCGCCCACGCTCACCGCGAGATGGCCGCCCGCCGACGAGCCGAGCAGCACCGGCCGGGGCGCGCCGGGGCCCTCGCGGCGGGCGATCCAGCGCAGGGCGGCGAGGACGTCGGTGCGCTGGGCGGGCCAGACGGCGTCCGAGGAGAGCCGGTAGTCGGTCTCGTACACGGTGAAGCCCCGGGCCGCGAACCACCGTGACCAGCCGCTCCAGTCGGTGTCCCGCGCCCACGACCCGCCGTGCAGGACGACGAGGGACGGCCGCTTGCCGCCGGAGGGGCCGTACACGGTCACGGTCTGGCGCGCGTGCTCGCCGTAGGAGAAGACCCGGCCCGGCGGGGGAGCCTCGGGCGTGGCCTCGGCGGCGACGCTGGCGGACAGGAGCGTGCCGCACAGGGACAGGGTCAGCAGCGCGCGGCGCAGGTTCGCGGGGCGGTGGCCCGGGGCCGGACGGCGATGGCGCGCGGTCGGGCGGCGGTGGCGCGCGGTCAGGCGGTGGCGCACGGTCATGGGGTGATGGTCCACCGGGCGCCGTCGGCACGCCCCCGGAAACGCCAAGGGCCACCGCACCGGGTGGTGCGGCGGCCCTCAGTTCGTACGAACGGCCTCAGGCGGGTGTCAGTTGACCTCGCCCATGAGCGCCTTGACCTTCTTGCGGTACATGTACACCGCGATACCCGCGACGACCGCGAGAGTGGCCTCCATGGCGACCACGCCGGTCTTGTTCAGGTTCACACCGGCCGTGGACAGCAGGCTGGTGGTGCAGTCACCGGCGGTGACGGCGAGGAACCAGACGCCGAGCATCTGCGAGGCGTACTTCGCCGGGGCCATCTTCGTCGTGACCGACAGGCCGACCGGCGAGACGCACAGCTCACCGACGGTGTGCATGAAGTAGATCGCGACCATCCAGTACGCGCCGACCTTCTCGCCGTCGCCCGCCATGGACAGCGGGAGCAGGAAGAGGAAGAACGAGGCACCGGTGATGACCAGGCCGATCGCGAACTTCACGACCGTGGTCGGCTCCTTGTCGCGGCGGTTCAGCGCCATCCACAGGAAGGCGGCGACCGGGGCCAGGGCCATGATCAGGACCGGGTTGACCGACTGGTACCAGGAGACCGGGAAGTCGAAGCCGAAGATCGAGGTGTCCGTGGAGTTCTTGCCGAACAGGGCCACGGTGGAGGCACCCTGGTCGTAGATCATCCAGAAGACCGCGGCGGCCACGAAGAACCAGATGTACGCCGTCATCCGGGACTGCTCGACCTGGTCCAGCTCCTTGTCCCGCTTGATGCGGGCGAGCACCCAGATCGGGATGACCAGACCGGCGACCGTGATCGGGACGATGGCCCAGTTCAGGGTGTAGACGCCGGTGGCGATCGTGACGCCGTAGAAGACGACGGCGGCGATGATCCACAGCATGGCCTTGCGCAGCAGGCCCATCAGCTCCGGCCGGTCGACCGGCTTCGGGACGACGCTGCTGCGCTCGCTCAGGTGGCGGCCGCCGAGCAGGAACTGGGCGAGGCCGAGGGCCATGCCGAAGGCGGCGAGGGCGAAGCCCAGGTGCCAGTTGACCTTCTCGCCGACGGTGCCGATGGCCAGCGGGGCGAAGAAGGCACCCAGGTTGATGCCGATGTAGAAGACGGTGAAGCCGCCGTCGCGGCGCGGGTCGTCCGGGCCGTCGTAGAGGTGGCCGACCATCGTGGAGATGTTGGCCTTCAGGAGGCCGGAGCCGATGGCCACCAGGACCAGGCCGAGGAAGAACACCGCCTTGCCGGGCAGCGCCAGGGTGATGTGACCGGCCATGATCACCAGGGCCGCGATCGTGATCGTCTTGCGCGGGCCCCACAGCCGGTCCGCGAACCAGCCGCCCGGCATGGCGAGCAGGTACACCATCGCCATGTAGATCGAGAAGATCGCCGTCGCCGTGGCGGCGTCCATGTCCATGCCGCCGGGGGCGACCAGATACAGGGGGAGCAGGGCCTTCATGCCGTAGAAGCTGAAGCGCTCCCACATCTCGGTCATGAAGAGAGTGGCCAGGCCGCGGGGGTGGCCGAAGAAGGTCTTCTCGGAACCAGGAGTGCTGGCCGAGTCCTTCGTCAGGCTGGACGCCATGGGTCGATCCTCGTGGTTCGGGACGCGGCTTGCGGCGGGGGACCGCGGGCGCGCCCGGTGGGGGGCGGTCGGCACCGGTGTCCTGCCGCCCACCCCGCACGCCTGAGGAGGGGTTGGTGCCACGGTGTCCGTGGAACACGAGGGACGGTGACACCGAGATCCACACCCCGGGACGCATCATCGCGTGCGGGGCCCGACCACAGGTCATTCCTTGCGAAGGCCGGTGAAGACAGCACCGGCCCACACACAAAAGCGACCCTTGGCGCGCAATAGCGGGCCAAAGGTCCTTGAGTAGTGCTACAGGCGTCTCGCCACCATACGCCACGACAGAGCGGGATTTGGAAGGACTTGAGATATGGATCACAGGTGACGAAGGAACCAACAGCCCACATTCCAAGGTGTACGCGAGGCCACCCCAAGGATCTCACGCAGCACCCGGTGGAACGTGTTCCTCCGGTCCTGGGGGAGCGCGGGCGTGGCAGGGGGCGTGGAGCCGTCCGGCGATCACCCTCCTGCGCTGGTCCGGCGCGGACTACCATCACCCCATGACCCGTGTACTGCTCGCCGAGGACGACGCGTCCATCTCGGAGCCGCTGGCCCGCGCACTGCGCCGCGAGGGCTACGAGGTCGAAGTGCGCGAGGACGGTCCCACCGCCCTCGACGCCGGGCTGCAGGGCAGCGTGGACCTGGTCGTGCTCGACCTGGGCCTGCCCGGCATGGACGGCCTGGAGGTCGCCCGCCGGCTCCGCGCCGAGGGCCACACGGTGCCGATCCTCATCCTCACCGCCCGCGCCGACGAGGTGGACACCGTCGTCGGGCTCGACGCCGGCGCCGACGACTACGTGACCAAGCCGTTCCGCCTCGCCGAACTGCTCGCCCGCGTCCGGGCCCTGCTCCGGCGCGGCGCCACCGAACCGGCCCAGCCGCCCGCCACCCACGGCGTCCGCATCGACGTCGAGTCGCACCGCGCCTGGATGGGCGAGGAGGAACTCCAGCTCACCGCCAAGGAGTTCGACCTCCTGCGCGTCCTCGTCCGCGACGCGGGCCGCGTCGTCACCCGCGACCAGCTGATGCGCGAGGTCTGGGACACGACGTGGTGGTCCTCCACCAAGACCCTCGACATGCACATCTCCTGGCTCCGCAAGAAGCTCGGCGACGACGCGGCCAATCCGCGGTACATCGCTACGGTGCGGGGGGTCGGGTTCCGCTTCGAGAAGAGCTGAGCCTGGCCGGGGGCCTCCACCACTCCGCGTCCCCGGCCGCACCAGCCTGTCCCCGGGGACGACCTGCCCGGCGGCCGGTCCGCCCGCGACCTGCCCGGAGGCCGGTCCGCCTGCGGCCTGCCTGTGGCCGGTGCTCCTGCCGTCTGCCTGTGGCCGGTGTCTCCGGGCTCGCCCCGGCGCCACCGCCCTGCGGGCTGACCGCGCCCCGCCTCTGCTGGTGGGCCTGCTTGCGCTCGGCAACCCCACCGCCCGCCCGCTCCGCGGCCGGGCGTCTCCCACCCGCCCGCCCGTTGCTGTCGGCCCCGGCTTGCTGCTGGGGCCGCTGCCCGTGCGTGCTGGCCGCGCCCGCTGGGGCTGCTGGCTTGCTTGGGCTCGGCAGCCCCGCCGCCGGTCTGTTGCGCGGTCGGGCGTCTGCTGCCTGCCTGTTGCTGTCGGCCCCGGCTTGCTGCTGGGGCTGCTGCCTGTGCGTGCTGCCTGCCCCCTCCCGGGGCTTGGGCTCGGCAACCCCACCGTTCGCCTGCCCGTTGCTGTCGGCCCCGGCTCGCCGTCGGGGGCGCTGCCGTGCGTGCTGGCCGCGCCCCCGCCTCTGCTGGTGGGCCCGCTTACGGTCGGCGAGCCCGCCGCCGGTCCGCTGCGCGGCCGGGCGTCTCCCACCCGTCCGCCTGCCCGTTGCTGTCGGCCCCGGCCCGCCCCGGCGCCACCGCCCTGCAGGCTGGCCGCCCCGGCTCGCCGGTGGACCTGCTTGCGCTCGGCAACCCCACCGCTCGCCCGCTGCGCGGCCGGGCGTCTCCCACCCGGCCGCCCACTTCTGTCGGCCCCGGCCCTCCGCCGAACCCACCGACTCCCTCCGCCGAACCCGACCGCCCCCCTCGCCGAATCGCCTCCCTCCGGGGAATCGCCCCCCTTCGCCGAACCACCTCGCCCCCGGCCGAACCACCTCACCCCCCGGCCGAACCGCCCCCCCTCGCCGAACCACCGCCCCCGCCCAACCGAGTCCCTCCCCCCCGCCCAACTGCCCCCCCGCCGAACCGACTCTCCCCCCCCGCCGAACCGCCCCCCCCGCCCCGAGTGACCCGGCGCCCACAGCTCCGAGCCCGGTGGTGCCGCGGCGGTGCGTCGGGTTCGGCAGGGCGGGTGGGTGGGTGGGAGAGAGCCGCCGCGGAGCGGTGGCGGGGCGGTTGCCGGGGGGTGGGCCTCCGGCCTGCGGTGCTCTGGGGCGGGGCGTGGGTGCCCGAGCGGTGGGTGCGGGCCGGGGTGCGTCCGGCCAGGCCCGCCGCCGGCGGTGAGGCGGGTTCGACGGTGTGGGTGGGCGGGTGGGAGCAACCCGCCGCGGAGCGGCGGAGGCGGTTGCCGCAGGGGCGCGATGGCCCAGCGGACCCCAGGTGAGGGGCACACTGGGGTGGTCCGTCCCCTGCCCGGCCGGAGGGCCCCGTGCGTCGTCGCCTCATCAACTCGACCCTCGCCGTAGTACTCGTGGTGATCGCCGTCTTCGGCGTCTCCCTGGTGATCGTCGAGACCCGCACGATCAGCAACAGCGCCCAGGAGCGGGTCGACTCGGAGGCCCTGCGCCTCGCGGGCATCGTGGACAGCAGGCTGCTGAGCGACGAGCGCGTCAGCGGAGAGGTGCTGCGCAAGCAGGTCGACACCGACCGCTACGCCCGTATCGAGATCCCGGGCCGCGCCGCCATCGAGGTCGGCACCCGCCCCACGGGCGACGTGATCCGCGCCACTCGGAGCGGCGAGGAGGGCGAGGAGGTCACGGTCGAGGAGCCCCGTACGGCCGTCACCCAGGAGGTCGGCCGCACCCTGCTCATCATCGGCGGCGTGGCCCTCCTCGCCATCGTCGCCGCGGTCCTGCTCGCGGTACGCCAGGCCAACCGCCTGACCTCCCCCCTCACCGACCTCGCCGAGACCGCCGAACGCCTCGGCTCCGGCGACCCCCGCCCCCGCCACCGCCGCTACGGCGTCCCGGAGCTCGACCGCGTCGCCGACGTCCTGGACGGCAGCGCCGAACGCATCGCCCGCATGCTCACCGCGGAGCGGCGCCTCGCCGCCGACGCCTCCCACCAGCTCCGCACCCCCCTGACCGCCCTCTCCATGCGCCTGGAGGAGATCACCCTCACCGACGACCTGGACACGGTGAAGGAGGAGGCCACCGTCGCGCTCACGCAGGTCGAGCGCCTCACGGACGTCGTCGAGCGGCTGCTCACCAACTCCCGCGACCCCAGCACGGGCTCCGCCGTCACCTTCGACCTGGACGAGGTGATCAAGCAGCAGCTGGAGGAGTGGCGCCCCGCCTACCGCAGCGCGGGCCGCGCCATCGTCAGCTCCGGCAAGCGCCATCTGCACGCGGTCGGCACCCCGGGCGCGGTCGCCCAGGTCCTTGCCGCGCTGATCGAGAACTCGCTGATGCACGGCGGCGGCACCGTCGCCCTGCGCACCCGCGTGACCGGCAACCAGGCCGTCGTGGAGGTCACGGACAGCGGCCCCGGCGTGCCCGCCGACCTCGGCGCGCGGATCTTCGAGCGCGCCATCAGCGGTCGCAATTCGACAGGAATCGGCCTCGCGGTGGCCCGGGATCTGGCCGAAGCGGACGGGGGCCGCCTGGAGATGCTCCAGGGCAAGCCGCCGGTGTTCGGGCTCTTCCTGTCCCGTACGCCGGCGTACCGGGACGGCAAGGACGGCAGCGACGGCAGAGACGGCAAGAATCATGCGGAGTCGGATGCTCCGGAGGGCACGGTGCGCTGAGCCGAGCCCACGCGCCGGCCCCGGAGCCCCATTCGCTCCGCCCCGCGCGAGCGGCCCTCAGCCCCGCCCCCGAGCCCCCGAAGCCGTACTCGTACGCCCCTCCTCGCCCCCCGGCGCCCGCTTCCCTTCCTCCAGGTCCTCCAGGTCCTCCAGGAACGATTCCGCATGCGCGACGGCCTCGCGGGCGGGGAGGGTCCGGAACACCCAGGTGCGGTACGACCAGAAGCGGAACAGCGTCGCTATGCCCATGCCGACGAACTTGAAGACGTTGGACTGGAGCCTGCTGTCCCAGTCGAAGCCGTACGTCGCCACGTACAGGACGCCGTTCTCGATGACCAGGCCGACCGCGCTGAACAGCAGGAAGAGCGTCAGCTCCTTGGTGCGGCCGCTCTTGTCGCGGTCACGGTAGGTGAAGTACCGGAACCCCACGTAGTTGAAGGCGATGGCGACGACGGTGGCGATGACGCTCGCGCGCACCACCTGGAGGTCCGTGAGGTGCCGCACCAGGTTGAACACGGCGAAGTTGACCAGCGTTCCGACCGCCCCCACGGCCCCGAACTTGGCCACTTCACGTGCGAGTCGGTCGAACCGCACCCTCAGTGCGCCGCGCTCCGTCATGGTTGGTCGCCCCAGCCCCCGTCGATTACGTGTGGTCCGTCGACGGGATCGATGTCGAGCGGGTGGTGTGCGTGCGCATCGCCGGTCTGTTTCCCCAGTCGATCCGTCGTTCTCCCGGCCGATCCGTCATTTCGTTCGCGTCAACCCAGCCATGCTAACCAGCGGCCTGTGTCGGCGCTCGTGGACGGCGTCACTCCGTGGCACCCCTGTGACGCCCGCGCACGGAATCGGGCCGCTCCCGGATGGCCGATACCCTGTGGGTGTGACGTTCCCGGTAGTCGGCATGGTCGGCGGGGGGCAGCTCGCTCGTATGACACACGAGGCGGGCATCCCGCTCGGCATCAGGTTCAAGCTCCTCAGTGACACTCCGCAGGATTCCGCGGCGCAGGTCGTCAGCGACGTCGTCATCGGCGACTATCGCGACCTCGACACGCTGCGTAACTTCGCGCGGGGCTGCGACGTGATCACCTTCGATCACGAACACGTACCCACCGAGCACCTACGGGCCCTGGAGGCGGACGGCATCCCCGTGCGCCCGGGGCCCGACGCGTTGGTGCACGCCCAGGACAAGGGGGTGATGCGCGCGAAGCTGGACGAGCTGGGGGTGCCCTGCCCCCGCCACCGCATCGTGAAGGACCCGGCGGACGTCGTGGCCTTCGCGGCCGAGGGGGCCACGGAGGGTGACGGCTTCCCCGTCGTCCTCAAGACCGTGCGCGGCGGGTACGACGGCAAGGGCGTGTGGGTCGTGCGCTCGCCCGAACAGGCCGAGGAGCCGTTCCGCGCGGGCGTCCCGGTGCTCGCCGAGGAGATGGTCGGCTTCGTACGGGAGCTGGCGGCGAACGTCGTCCGCTCGCCGCACGGGCAGGCCGTGGCGTACCCGGTCGTGGAGTCCCGCCAGGTCGACGGCGTGTGCGACACGGTGATCGCCCCCGCGCCCGACCTGAGCGAGGAGCTCGCCGGGCAGGCCCAGGAGCTGGCGCTGCGCGTGGCCAAGGAGCTGGACGTCGTCGGGCACCTCGCGGTCGAGCTGTTCGAGACCCCCGACGGCCGCGTCCTGGTCAACGAACTCGCGATGCGACCGCACAATTCCGGCCACTGGAGCCAGGACGGCGCGGTCACCTCCCAGTTCGCCAACCACGTCCGCGCGGTCCTCGACCTGCCGCTCGGCGACCCCCGCCCGCGCGCGAAGTGGACGGTCATGGCGAACGTCCTCGGCGGCGACTACCCCGACATGTACGCCGCGTACCTGCACTGCATGGCGCGCGACCCGCAGCTGAAGATCCACATGTACGGCAAGGACGTGAAGCCCGGCCGCAAGGTCGGTCACGTCAACACCTACGGCGACGACCTTGACGACGTGCTGGAGCGCGCACGTCACGCGGCCGACTACCTCAGAGGGACCATCACCGAATGACTTCTCCCGTTGCCCCCGTTGTCGGCATCGTCATGGGCTCCGACTCCGACTGGCCCGTGATGGAGGCCGCCGCGAAGGCCCTCGACGAGTTCGAGATCCCCTACGAGGTCGACGTCGTCTCCGCGCACCGCATGCCGCGCGAGATGGTCGCGTACGGCGAGCAGGCCGCGGACCGCGGTCTGAAGGCGATCATCGCGGGCGCGGGCGGCGCCGCCCATCTGCCCGGCATGCTCGCCTCGGTCACGCCGCTGCCGGTCATCGGTGTCCCGGTGCCGCTGAAGTACCTGGACGGGATGGACTCCCTCCTGTCCATCGTGCAGATGCCCGCGGGCGTGCCCGTCGCCACGGTCTCGGTGGGTGGGGCCCGCAACGCCGGCCTGCTCGCGGCCCGGATGCTCGCCGCGCACGACGAGGAACTCCTCGGCCGGATGCGGGAGTTCCAGCAGGAGCTGAACGACCAGGCGACGGAGAAGGGCAAGCGCCTTCGCGCCAAGGTCGAGGGCGCGGGTTCCGGATTCGGCTTCGGCTCGGGAAAGTGAGCGCATGACCACGCTGCCCGAATCCCTGGCCGAAGCCCGTTCCCTGCTCGCGGAGTTCCCCGTCGTCGACGGTCACAACGACCTGCCATGGGCGCTGCGCGAGAAGGCCGGGTACGACATCGACCGCCTCGACATCGCCGCCGACCAGACGGGCCGCCTGCACACGGACATCGGGCGGCTGCGGGCGGGCGGCGTCGGCGCGCAGTTCTGGTCGGTGTACGTCCGCACGGGCATGGCGGGCGACTCGGCGGTCAGCGCGACGCTCGAACAGATCGACTGCGTACGGCAGTTGCTCGCCCGCTACCCCGCGGACCTGCGCGCCGCGCTCACCGCCGCCGACATGGAGGCGGCCCGGCGCGAGGGCCGCATCGCCTCCCTGATGGGCGCCGAGGGCGGCCACTCCATCAACAACTCCCTGGCCACGCTGCGGGCGCTGCACACGCTCGGCGTGCGCTACATGACGCTCACGCACAACGACAACATCGCCTGGGCGGACTCGGCGACGGACGAGCCGGGCGTCGGCGGGCTCTCCCCGTTCGGCCACGAGGTGGTCCGGGAGATGAACCGCGTCGGGATGCTCGTGGACCTCTCCCACGTCGCGGCGACGACGATGCGGGCGGCCCTGGACACCTCGGTCGCGCCGGTGGTCTTCTCGCACTCCTCCGCCCGCGCGGTGTGCGACCACCCGCGCAACATCCCGGACGACGTCCTGGAGCGGCTGCCCGCGAACGGCGGCGTGGCGATGGCGACCTTCGTGCCGAAGTTCGTGCTCCAGGCGGCGGTCGACTGGACCCTCGCCGCCGACGACAACATGCGCGCCCACGGCTTCCACCACCTCGACACCACCCCCGAGGCGATGAAGGTGCACGCGGCCTTCGAGGAGTCGACCCCGCGCCCGATCGCCACCGCCGCCACGGTCGCCGACCACCTCGACCACATGCGCGAGGTCGCGGGCATCGACCACATCGGCATCGGCGGCGACTACGACGGCACGGCCTTCACCCCGTCCGGCCTCGACGACGTCGCGGGCTACCCGAACCTGATCGCGGAACTCCTCGACCGCGGCTGGTCCAAGCCCGACCTCGCCAAGCTGACCTGGCAGAACGCGGTGCGGGTGCTCGGCGCGGCGGAGGACGTGGCCCGCGACGAGCAGTCGCGGCGCGGTCCGTCGATCGCGACGCTAGAGCAGCTGGACGGCTGAGGGCCGGCCGGCTCACACCAGCTCAACAGGACTGCGGGGCGCGGCTGTTCGGGCCGCGCCCCGTTTTCACGCCTAGTTCTGGACTGGTCGATCTAAATGAGTTGGCGTTCTCGCGTCGAAGGCGGGCCCCATCGCTCGCCAAGTAATGAACTGATCAGTCTAAAACTGGCGACGGGTACCGCCGCACCCCTGGGGGAGAACGACATGACCGACGCACCGCTGACCGACCGCGACCTTGCCGCCTTCCTGGAGGGCGAATTCACCAGCGCGCACGCCGACGTGAACGGCACCCGGCTGCACTACGTCACCGGCGGCAGCGGCGAACCGCTCGTGCTGCTCGGCGGCTGGCCGCAGACCTGGTGGCAGTTCCACAAGATCATGCCGGAGCTGGCCCGCCACTACCGCGTGATCGCCGTGGACCTGCGGGGGATGGGCGGCTCGGCGAAGCCGCCGTCCGGCTACGACAAGAAGACGATGGCACGCGACATCCACGAACTCATCCGCCGCCTCGGCCACGACAGCGCGCACCTCGTCGGGCACGACATCGGCGCGATGGTCGCGTACGCCGTCGCCGCCAATCACCCCGAGACCACCCGCAAGGTGGCCCTCCTCGACGTGGCCCACCCCGACCAGAACTTCCTCAGGATCCCCATGCTCCCCACGGCCGAGCCCGGCACCGACTGGGAGACCGGCCCCGGCTACTACCTCTGGTGGTTCGCCTTCAACCAGGTCAAGGGCCTCCCGGAGCAGCTGCTCGACGGCCGCATCGGCGTCTTCAACGACTGGCTGTTCGGCTACATGCTCAAGGACCAGTCGTCGATCGACGCGCGCTCCCGTGCCGTGTACGCGGCGGCGTACTCCACACCGGACGCCCTCCGCGCGGGCAACGCCTGGTACCAGGCCTTCCGCCAGGACATCGCCGACTTCGCGACGCACGAGCCGGTGCGCGCCCCCCTCCTCGGTCTCGCCGGCGAGGCCAACCTCGACTACCTGCGCGAGAGCCTCACCCGGCACGGCACGGACGCGGTGGTGCGCGCGGTCCCGGACGCGGGCCACTACCTGCCGGAGGAGCAGCCGGAACTGGTCACCAAGGAACTGATGGAGTTCTTCGCCTGACCCCGCCCGGACACACGCGTCGCCCTCTCCCCGGCGCGGGGAGAGGGCGACGTCTCGTGCGGTGGGGCGACCGACGGAACTACGGCAGTTCCGTGCCATCACGATCCGCTGTACCTGGTTCGTGCCCTCATAAATCTGCGTGCTTTACAGCCAACATGGCTCTGACCTGCGGAGACACCCTCTCTGTGGGGTGCTTCCCCAGCATTTCCCCATGATCGCGAAGCCGACCCCCTTGGAGTCTTTCTCGACCTCCGCTGATCATGTGCTGGCCACATGACTACCCTGTCTCCCTAGGGCTCACGGTCACCTGCTTGACGACCTTCGGTGCCTTGGGAGCCTGCCGCCTCGGACCTGTTTATGCCAACACGCGCATAGTCCCGTCTGTGCATAGACGGGTGTGCCCGCGCCTCCGTACGGTCAGTGCACCACTCACAGACCCTGGGGGTTGTGTCATGGCACGTGAGGAACTGACCAGGCTCACCGGCGTGGACGAGAACGGCAATGGTGGACCCTGCGGACAGGGCGACTGCCCCAACGTCTACCGCACTGCATCGGGCTCGTTCGTCGTACAGGGCGGCGTATCGGACGCCTTTCAACCCCCGGCAGGCGAAGGGCTCGTCGAGATCCCTGAGAGTGTGCTGAGGGAGGCTTTCCGTGCTCTTGGATGGTGATGTGTGGGCGGCCAAGTTCCGAGACTTCCAGACGGAAGCCTGGAGGCTTGAGACCTTGCCGCAGTACCTCGTACCGCAGGAGGCCGAGGAGTTCGCGGCGTTCAAGGATGGAGCGCGGTTCCCCGGCCCGTACGAGGACTCGTGGATTCAGATGGTCCGTACCCTCGATGTGGGGCGCGTGCACATCGTCTCCCGCCCGCTGAGTGACTATCTGCGGTTTGAGTTCGAGCGCTACTACCAGCACCAGGCGCCAGCAGGGGAAGACATCCGAATTCTCGACATCACGGAGCGGGAAAACCCTCTGCCCGATGTCCAGGACTTCTGGATGTTCGATCACTCCACCATCGTGCTCATGCACTACCGCTCGGACGGCAAGCAGATCAGCCGGGAACTCTACGAGGGTGATCCTGCGCCCTTCATCGAATACCAGCGGATCGCCAAGGCTGAGTCCGTGCCATTCCTGGAGTACGTGAAGGAGTGACGTTCGAGCCAGAGCAGCTAGGGCAGTCAGCACACGAGCTGGCTGCCCTGCTGAAGAACCTCCGCAAGACGGCAAAGCTGCCAGGGGAGCGGCTGGCCAAGCGCTGCAACATGTCTCAGTCCAAGATCAGCAGGATTGAGAACGGCAAAGTACGCCCGTCCCTCGTGGACGTGGAGCAGATTCTCAGGGCATTGGATGCGCCGTCCGCATTGGTAGCGGAAGTCATGGCGCTCGCCCGGATCGCCAACACGGAATGGCAGGACTCCAGGAACCTTCGCAGGAAGGGCCTGGACAAGAAGCAGCAAGAGCTAGCGGGCCTGGAGAAGTCTTCAAGGGACTTCCGCTACTTCCTTCTCTCAATGATCACTGGACTCCTGTCCACTCCGGAGTACATCCGAGCCAGCCTCGCCCACATCGCTGGTGACCACAGCAAGACTGTGGCCCGCAAGCTGGAGCGTCAGGAAGCCCTGTACGACAAGTCGAAGCGGTTCACGTTCATCCTCACCGAGCAGGCCGTCAGGTCCCCCTTTGTCTCCCGTGAGGCCATGGCTGTGCAGATCGACCGGCTAGCTTCCCTCACTCACCTGCCGAATGTGCGGCTCGGCGTGCTCCCTATTGAGACCAGCCTGCCTGGCAACCCGCTCAACACCTTCACGGTGTACGACGAGCGGATAGCGACGGCCGAACTGTCGGCCGGAGTAATGGTGTTCCGTGACCCCAGGGACGTTCGTAGCTACCTCGATGAGTTCATATCCTATGAGGAACTGGCCCTGTTCGATGAGGCGGCGAGGTCAAAGCTGGGGGAGTGGGCTGCTGCGTACCGCGCATGAGCCATTCATGATCTTTAGTCCAAGGCGCGCATATCGCTAGAGCCTCGGTCTGAACGGTCCGAGGATGTCTCCATGCCGACCGAACCGAAGAAGGGCACACAGAAGGCCCCGCAGGGTTGGCGGATGGACCCGATCCCAAGCCGTCCGGCGTACCGGGATGTTGATGGGAACATTCGTATTCCTGTGTGGTTGACGAAGAACGGTCGGCACATGGCAGACACGGAAATGGTCCTGCTTCCGTCCGAGGCCGCCCTATTGGCCGACAACCTGACCAACGCCATGACGGACAACTCCAGGTCGGTCCTGCACGAGTTGCTTCGGGAGTCCGCGACGGCTCTTGCCCCTGGCGTTGTGCTCGTGTCGAAGGCGGGGCAGTACCAGTTCTGAGCCTGCCCCTGTCACTGACCTCACAGGAAGGCACACCCATGCCCGGAACCGACCTGTACAGCCTGCCCATCGACGGAGCCACGTTCCTCAAGGCGTGCGGGGGCAACACGCATCCGGACGGCGAGTCCTGCGCCACGCTGGCGAAGATCGGCCCCGACGTGTGGGCACTGGGTGACGACAAGCGCCCCGACATGACCCCGCTGCGCTTCACCACCGCCGAACTGACTGCGGCTGGTATCGACCCGGCCCGCTTCACCGTCTCGGCCTGACGGCCGTTCCTGGTGTCCTCCGGCCCCGGCTCGATCCCCCGAGAGACGGGGCCGGTTGGGCACTTCTCCCCTTCTTCCTGCACTGAACGGGACGACAGTTGCACCACCACGGCTACCTGTGGACCGGCTCCAAGCAACGATTCGACGACGAGGCGCTGAGACGGCCCCCGCACCTTGATCCACCCCCGGCAGACGGCAAGCCGGAACTGATCCAGCGGCACAGGGAAGTGAAGGCGGAGTTCCCCGTAGTGGACCTCCCACCGCTCGAAACGGCGTACTGGCTGATCAAGCCGGAGAAGCTGATCCGGGGCACCTGGGAGGAGCCGAAGGAAGCGGCCCAATGGCTCGGGGAACGGCTTGCCGAGTACGCGCCCCGGTTCGTCTCCGAGTCGGACCGCGACAGTACGCGGCTGGCACTACTGGTCAACTCCGCTGCCGAACGCCTCGGTTGGGGCGGGGACGTGTCCCACGGCTTCTACCTCGAACGGCCCTCGTTCCTGTCTGTTGCCCTGGTGACGTGCTCTCCGAATCGCGCCATGCCGGACCTTCTCTGCCCGACGACCGAACACCTGACGAGGGGGAGCAGGCAACGATGACCCGCTCAATCTTGCGGTACACGAAGCACCGGATCACGCAGCATCCAGACACAGAGGTGACGTTCGAGGCCAAGTGTCTGACGTGCGGCTGGGAGGCTGAGCCTTCGTCGGATGGTGCGATCGTGGACGTGGAGTGGATGAGCCACACCGGCCGGACCCAGCACAACCGGTTCCGGCGCCTGTGGACATCGGTCGCCCTGGTGGAACGGGCCGAGTGGAGCCGAAGCAACGAAGCCAAGGAGATCAGCGAGCTTAGGAGCAAGGCCCGACGGAAGTCGCCTGACAGAGCCCAGGCGAACGGCCCCCGGCATGGCGCCGAGGGCCGTTGCTTTTGTGCATGGTGAGAGTGGGTTTCCCGCCCGGCGTCAGCCCAGGATTTCCCCAGCAAGACGCCCAAGGTCGACCGAAAAGGGCCGAACGGACCGGAAGTCAATCACCGCTCGCGAGCCATCGAAAATGGCCGCTGACCTGCGAAAACCCAGTTACGGCAGGTTCCTCGCCATGACGATGCGCTGAACCTGGTTCGTGCCCTCATAAATCTGCGTGATCTTCGCGTCGCGCATCATGCGCTCCACCGGGTAGTCCCGGGTGTAGCCGTAGCCGCCGAGGAGCTGGACGGCGTCCGTGGTGGCCTCCATGGCGATGTCGGAGGCGAAGCACTTGGCGGCGGCGCCGAGGTAGGTGAGGTCGGCGTCGCCGCGCTCGGAGGCCGCGGCGGCCTGGTAGGTCAGGGCGCGGGCCGCGGAGATCTTCATGGCCATGTCCGCGAGCATGAACTGCACGCCCTGGAAGTCGCCGATCGGCTTGCCGAACTGCTTGCGCTCCTGGACGTAGCCCTTGGCGTAGTCGAGGGCGCCCTGCGCGATGCCGAGGGCCTGGGCCGCGATGGTGATGCGGGTGTGGTCCAGGGTCTTCATGGCGGTGGCGAAACCGGTGCCCTCCTCGCCGATCATGCGGTCGGCGGGGATGCGGACGTTGTCGAGGTAGACCTCGCGGGTGGGGGAGCCCTTGATGCCGAGCTTCTTCTCCGGGGCGCCGAAGGACACGCCCTCGTCGCCCTTCTCGACGACGAAGGCCGAGATGCCCTTGGAGCGCTTCTCGGGGTCGGTCACGGCCATCACCGTGTAGTACTCGGACACGCCCGCGTTGGTGATCCAGCGCTTCACGCCGTTCAGGACGTAGAAGTCGCCGTCGCGCACCGCGCGGGTCTTCATGCCCGCCGCGTCCGAGCCGGCGTCCGGCTCGGAGAGGCAGTACGAGAACATGGCGTCGCCCTTGGCCAGCGGCGTCATGTACTTCTTCTTCAGTTCCTCGGAGCCGGAGAGGATCACGGGCAGCGAGCCGAGCTTGTTCACGGCCGGGATGAGGGAGGACGAGGCGCAGACGCGCGCCACCTCCTCGATCACGATGACCGTGGCGAGGGCGTCGGCGCCCGCGCCGCCGTAGCTCTCCGGTACGTGCACGGCGTGCAGGTCGGAGGAGACCAGGGCGTCGAGGGCCTCCTGCGGGAAGCGGGCCTCCTCGTCCACCGCGGCGGCGAACGGAGCGATCTTCGCCTCCGCGAGGGAGCGGATCGCGTCGCGGAGCATGTCGTGCTCCTCGGACGGGCGGTACAGGTCGAAATCAGCCGATCCGGCCAAGGTATCTCACGCTCCAAGCACGCTGAGGACGCTAATTACCGTTAAGTAACCCAAATTTTAGGGGTCCGCTCACGCCAGGGATACGTGAGCTTGACGACAGCGGAAGATGTGCCCGGTGAGAGCCCCTGTTACGCCAGGACTATGCTCGGGCACCGCGCAGCCGTCGTACCCGATCCACTGGAGCACCGCATGGCCCTCAAGATCACCGTGATCGGCACCGGCTACCTCGGCGCCACCCACGCCGCGGCCATGGCCGAGCTCGGCTTCGAGGTCATCGGGCTCGACGTGGTGCCCGAGAAGATCGAGACGCTGCGCCGGGGCGAGGTCCCGATGTACGAGCCGGGCCTCGACGAGCTGCTGCGCAAGCACGTCGCGGGCATCGAGGGCTCCACCGGGCGGCTGCGCTTCACGATGGACTGGGCCGAGGCCGCCGACTTCGGCGACGTGCACTTCGTGTGCGTGAACACCCCGCAGAAGCACGGCGAGTACGCCTGCGACATGAGCTACGTCGACGCCGCCATGGACTCGCTGGCCAAGCACCTCACCAAGCCCGCCCTGGTCGTCGGCAAGTCCACCGTGCCGGTGGGCAGCGCCGAGCGCATCGCCGCCCGGCTCGCCGAGCTGGCGCCCGCGGGCGGCGAGGTCGAGCTGGCCTGGAACCCCGAGTTCCTGCGCGAGGGCTTGGCGGTCAACGACACGCTGCACCCGGACCGGATCGTCGTCGGCGTCCGCAGCGAGCGCGCCGAGAAGATCCTGCGCGAGGTGTACGCGACGCCGGTCGCCGAGGGGTCCCCCTTCATCGTCACCGACTTCCCCACCGCCGAGCTGGTCAAGACCTCGGCGAACTCCTTCCTGGCCACGAAGATCTCCTTCATCAACGCCATGGCCGAGGTCTGCGAGGCCGCCGGCGGCGACGTGGTGAAGCTCGCCGAGGCCCTCGGCCACGACGACCGCATCGGAAGGAAGTTCCTGCGCGCCGGGATCGGCTTCGGCGGCGGCTGCCTGCCCAAGGACATCCGCGCCTTCATGGCCCGCGCCGGTGAGCTGGGTGCCGACCAGGCCCTGACCTTTCTGCGCGAGGTCGACTCGATCAACATGCGGCGCCGCGGCCACATGGTGGAGCTGGCCCGCGAGGCCGTCGGCGGCGGGTCCTTCCTCGGCAAGCGGGTCGCCGTCCTCGGCGCCGCCTTCAAGCCCGACTCGGACGACGTGCGCGACTCGCCCGCCCTGAACGTGGCCGGCCAGATCCACCTCCAGGGCGGCCAGGTCACCGTGTACGACCCCAAGGGCATGGCCAACGCCCGCCGCCTCTTCCCGACCCTCGGGTACGCCGACACCGCCGAGGACGCCGTGCGCGGCGCCGACGTCGTCCTGCACCTCACCGAGTGGCAGGAGTTCCGCGACCTCGACCCGGAGGCCCTGGGCGCGGTGGCCGGCCGCCGGGTCCTCCTGGACGGCCGCAACGCGCTCGACCCGGAGCGGTGGCGCGCGGCGGGGTGGACGTACCGGGCGATGGGCCGGCCGGCCGCCTAGGGCTGTCCGGCGGGCCGGTGCGCGCAGGCCTCAGGCCTTGTCGGCGGTCCCGGAGCCGCCCGGCGCCCGGCGCGCCCGGTACGCGCGCATCTTCGCCCGCGCCCCGCACACCCCCATGTCGCACCAGCGGCCCCGGCCCCCGGGGCTGCGGTCGTAGTACGCCCACCGGCAGCTCGTCGCCTCGCACCCCTTGAGGCGGGACCAGGTGCCCGCCACGACGGCCTCCGCGACGGCCGCGGCCACCCGGGACACCAGCGGCCCGGGGTCGGCGGGGGCGAGCGACGCGGCGCCGTCGGAGCCGTCCACGCGCACCAACAGGGGTGCCGCGGCGAGGAGTTCGCCGAGGGGGCGTACCTCCTGGTGCGGCGGGTGCCCGGCGTGGGCGAGGCAGACGGCCCGCAGGGACTCGCGCAGTTCCCGCGCGCCGTCCACGTCCGCCGCGGCGAGGCCGAACCGGGCCCGCCCCGCCTCGGTGTCGAGCTCGTCGGTGCCCGCCTCGATGTCCAGCGTGTTCACCAGGTCCTGGATCAGCGCGAGGCCCCCTGGTGCGGGCGCTCTGTCGTTCATGGTTGCGACGTTACCCGTATGGGGCCACTATGGGGTAACCAGAGTGGTTACCAGAGAACGTGATTTGCCGGTAACGGAGATTCCCGACCGAGGAGAGCTCATGACCACCCCTGTCGTCCGCCTTCGCGCTGTCGTCCTCGACTGTCCCGACCCGCACGCCCTCGCCGAGTTCTACGCCGGGCTCATCGGCGGCACGATCCACGAGGACGGCGACGGCGAGTGGGCCGAACTGCTCGCCCCCGGCCGCGTACGCATCGCCTTCCAGCGCTCCGAGGGCCACACCCCGCCCGCCTGGCCCCGCTCCGACACCAACGGCCAGCAGTTCCACCTGGACTTCGACGGGGGCTCGACCTGGGCCGAGATCGACGCGGCCCAGGAACGCGCCTTCGCCCTCGGGGCCCGCCCGCTCGACCTGGACGACGGCGGCGGCAAGCGGGACTGGCGCGTGTACGCGGACCCGGCGGGGCACCCGTTCTGCTTCTGCCTGGTCCCCGAGTCGGACCGGGTCTGACCGAGTCCGACCGGGCCGACGGGAGCAGGGCGGGCGACTCCCGGTCGCCCGCCCGACGGAAGCCGCCCTCGGCCCGCGCGCCCGCTCTCAGCCCGCGCGCCCGCTCTCAGCCGTCGAGCCGCCCGATCGTCGCCGTCGACGCCCCCCGCCGCTCCCGCGCCGCCCGCGCCGTGAAGTCCGCGCCGCGCAGCACACGCTGGGCGTTGCCCCAGGTGAGCGCCATGACATCGGCCTCGGCCCAGCCCCGCAGGAACAGCTCGGCGACCAGTCGCGGGTAGCGCGAGGCGTCGGCCAGCTCCCCGGAATGCCCGGACCTGGTGTCGTACATCCCGGAGATCCCGACGCACTCGGTCCCCGCCACCCGGCGCACGTGCTCCAGGTGGTCGGCCACGTCCCCGAGCGTCGGTCCCGTCCGGTCGGCCGTGAGCGGCACCAGGCACAGGCCCTTCGCCGCGCCCACCGCGGCGAGCAGCTCGTCGCTGAGGTTCGCGGGGTGCTCGCGCAGCGCCCGGGCCCCGGAGCGGGTCCACAGCGACGGCGCCTTGGAGACGGCGAGGACCCGGCGCGCGGTCGCCTCGGACGCCCCGGAGAGGTCCGCGAGGACGCCGAGCCGGTTCATCTCCCGCACCACCTCCTCGCCGAACGCGCTCAGCCCGTCCGCGCCCGCCCAGGAGGTCCCGGCGAGGGTGAGGGAGCTGAGGCCCAGCATGTGCAGCGAGCGCAGGGCGCCGAGCGAGTCGCCGATGGCGCGGGCGCTCGCCGGGCCGATCAGGGTGGCGATGCGGCCGCAGTTGTGGGCGTCGGTGGTCTCGGAGGCGTCGCGGGCCACCCGCAGCCCGCCCGCGTACCGGGCGACCACGTGCTTGACCAGGTCGAGCTGTTCGAGGGCCGAGCTGACCGCGCGGTCGCCCTCGGGCTCCGCGTCCGGCATCTGGAGCGACCAGAACTGCATGCCGACCCGGCCCGCCCGCAGCCTCGGCAGGTCGGTCTGGAGCCCGCCGTCGCCCAACTCCAGGTCGTACCAGGGATATTCGCGCAGCACCCCGGGCAGGCCGCTGTAGCCGTCGGCGACGGGGTGCGCGGCGAGCAGGGCCTCGGCCCGCTCCAGGGCGTCCCGCAGCTGCGGCTCCAGGGGCTCCGGCGGGGTCTCGGGCGTGCGGCCGTCGTCGGTGGGGGCGGGCACGGGGCGCACGTCGGGGGTGGGCGCGGCGCGCTCGTCGTCCGCCCCGGCCTCGGCGGGGGAGTCGAGTTCGTCCTGGAGGTCCGCCATGGCAGGGCTCCGCTCGGTGGTGGCGCTTGTGGGTGGTGGTCGGTCCACCGTGACACGGGGCCCGCGCGGCTTCGCGGCGGACGAGGCGTTCGGGGTACAGCCGTGCCCGTACCCCGAGAAGTCCGCGCTCCGGGAGTCCAGGACACCTGCTGTCCTGGACTCCCGGAGTCGCGGACCCGGAACTCTGATGACCCGGACACGCCGACGGCCCCGGTGCCGCGTCGTCACGCGGTGCCGGGGCCGTCCTCAGCGGTGGGCCGGGCGGGTCGGCTAGTTGCCGGACACCGTCACCTTCTCGTCGTTGTTGAGCTGCGACACCAACTGCTTGACCTTGGCCTTGTCCCAGACGACGTTGCCGCCCGCGAACCCCGAGATCGGCATGTTCATCGACTTGCCGTCGCCGCCGGTGACGCCCTTCATGGCCCAGAACATGGAGGCCACGTCCATCAGGTCCATGTCCTTGTCGACGATCAGGGTGTCCAGGCCCGCGCCCATCGTCGGGTACAGCTTGAACGGGTTCATGACCGTGCCGGGCGTCGCCGCCTGGTTGGCGAGGGCGGCGAGGAACTTCTGCTGGTTCTTGGTGCGGTCCAGGTCGCTGCCCGGCAGGGCGTAGCGGGTGCGGACGAAGGCCAGGGCCTCCTCGCCGTTCAGGGTCTGCTTGCCCGCCTCGAAGTCGGCGCCGGACTTCTTGTCCTTGAAGCCCTTGGGGATGTTCATCTCCACGCCGCCGACCGCGTCCACGATCTTGGCGAAGCCGCCGAAGCCGATCTCCGCGTAGTGGTCGATGCGCAGGCCGGTGTTGGCCTCGACGGTGCGCACGAGCAGCTCGGGGCCGTCCTCGGCGTACGCGGCGTTGAGCTTGGTCTGGCGGCCCGTGCCCGGGTAGAGCTTGCCGGACTCGGCGCCCTTGAAGGAGGGGATCGTGACGTTCGAGTCGCGCGGCAGCGAGATCATCGTGTTCCCGCCGTCGTCCGCGACGTGCAGGATCATCATCGAGTCGGTGCGCTTGCCCTCGGCGGAGCCGGTGTGGAGCTTCTTCTTCTCCTCGTCGGACATCCCGGCGCGGCTGTCCGAGCCCACGATCAGGTAGTTCGTGCCCTTGCCGCCTTCGGGCCGCTCGATGACCTTCGACAGGTCGACCTCGCGCTTGAGCTTGGAGTCCGCCCAGAAGTACGTGCTCACGGAGACCACGATCAGCAGCGCGAGGAACGTCACCAGGCCCCAGGTGATGCGCTTCTTCCAGTTGACCGGCGGCTTGGGCGCGCGCGGCGGGGCGGGCGGGCCGCCGGGGCCGCCGGGACCCTGCGGGCCGCCGGGGCGGCGCTGCGGCGAGCCGTACACCTGGCCGGTGTTGTAGCCGCTGTCGTAGCCGTCCTGGCCGTGGCCGTGGCCGTGGTCGCCCGGTCCGCCGGGACGGGCGTGCGGGTCCTGGCCGCGCTGGTCGCGGTACAGGTCGTCGTAGACGTTGTCGTCATACGATGGCTGGCGCGCCTGGCGAGGCTGGCGCGGGACCGAGCCGGGCTGGCCGGGAGCCGAGGGGCCGCCGCGCTGGACGTGGCGCATCACACGGGCGCCCTCGGGCTGTGCGCCGTCGCTGCCGTACCCGTGGCGGTCACCGTTGCTGTTCCGCGCGTCTGGCCAATCGCTCATGTGGCTTAGTGTGCAGTGCCGCACCCCACGCCTCACAGGGAGGGCGTTGTTTCGGGTCAGGGCTGTTGCAGAGCTGATGCAATGTGCCGCATGCCACTGCGCGGCCGCTGCGGGGGTGCGCGATCGTTTTCGGCCGGTGGATGGCGCGTACCGGGCGTTTACGCTTGTTCCATGACTGATCACGCCCCGATAGGGGCCGGAGACGACCTTTCCGGCAAGCCGACCTCGGCCTCGCGCACCACGCTGAGCCACATCATGACCGCGGGTGACACGAACCTCCTCGGGACGGTGCACGGCGGCGTGATCATGAAACTGGTGGACGACGCGGCGGGCGCCGTCGCCGGGCGCCACTCCGGCGGACCCGCGGTCACCGCCTCCATGGACGAGATGGCGTTCCTGTCGCCGGTCCGCGTCGGCGATCTGGTGCATGTGCACGCGCAGGTGAACTGGACGGGGCGCACGTCCATGGAGATCGGCGTCCGCGTGATGGCCGAGCGCTGGAACGAGTCCACCCCCGCGCAGCAGGTCGGCTCCGCCTACCTCGTCTTCGCGGCCGTCGACGCCGACGGCAAGCCGCGCACGGTGCCCCCGGTCCTGCCGGACTCCGAGCGCAACGAGCGCCGATTCAAGGAGGCTCAAATTCGCCGTACGCACCGACTGGCGCGCCGCCGCGCCATCAAGGAGCTGCGCGCCCAGGAGCCCGACGCGAGCTGAGCGCGGCGGGGCGCGGCGGGGCGCGGCGGGCCTCAGCGGGTCTGGTGGCCCCAGGAGCCCCGTCCTACGCTTGAGGCATGGCGGACGTGCAGCGGCACCCGAACATCGACACGGCGATTCGCTATCACCAGGCCGTCGCCCGCGGCGCACTCGGCGAGGAGCTCGCCGGCTTCTTCCACGACGAGGCCGTGCACCGCGAGTACCCCAACGCCTTCCTGCCGGACGGCGCCGTGCGCGACCTGACCGCCGTCCTGAAGGCGGGCGAGCAGGGCGCCAACCTGCTCAGCCGGCAGTCCTTCGACGTGCTCAACGCCGTCGCGGCGGGGGACCAGGTCGCGCTCGAAGTGACCTGGACCGGAGTCCTTGCCGTGCCGCTGGGCGATCTGCCCGCCGGGCAGGTGCTGCGCGCCCACATCGCGACGTTCCTGACGTTCCGCGACGGCAGGATCGTCGAGCAGCACAACTACGACTGCTACGAACGCACCGATGCCGTACGGGAGGACGACCCGCCGGAGGGACCCTAGGGTCCGTCCCGGTCACGGACACACCACCTGGTCCCCGGTCAGCGCCCCGTACTCGCCCTGGTACGCGTCCTCCGCCCGCACCGGACGCACGTCCTTGAAGTCGCTGCCCGCGATGACCTTCAGCATCGGGCCCTGCCCCCTCGCCACCCGCAACTCGCAGCCGGGCAGCGCCGCGGCCAGGGACTTCGCCGAGCGGTCCCAGCGCGGGTCATAGGCGACCACGGTGCGCGTCACGGGCTCCGCGCCGGGCGGCGGCAGCGCGCTCCCCGGCGCCCGGGTGGTGCGGAACCCGGTGGTCCGCAGCGCCGCGTCGACCCGCTTGCCGAGGCCAGGGGTGCTCGTGCCGTTGTCCACCTGCACCCGGATCTGCTGCGGCGACACCGGCACGAGCGCGGCCTTCCGCTTGGCCTGGTGCGGGGCGAGCGGCTTGTCCTCGCGCAGCGCCTTGAACAGCTTCCCGGCCTTCACCGGGTCCCACTTCAGGGTCGAGCCGATGCCCGGCACCTTGAAGCCCATCCTGCCGATCGGCACCGTCGTGAACTCCGACGACGACGGCGAGAAGTTCCGCATCGCCCGGCCGAGCGTGAGCATCTCGGTCGTCCCGAAGCCCTTGTCGGCCCGCACCGACTCCAGGAGCGTCTTGGTGACGTCGTTGAACTTCACCGGGTTGAGCAGCACGCCGCTGCTGGTCGCCTTCGCGATGAGCGCCGCGAGGAAGCGCTGCTGGCGCTGCATCCGGCCGAGGTCGGACGCCCCGTCGACGTACCGGGAACGGACGTACTGCAGGGCCTCGCCGCCGTTCAGCTCGTGCGTGCCGACGGGCAGGTCCAGGCCGGTGTGGGAGTCCTTCAGGGGGCGGGTGGTGCAGATCTCGACGCCGCCGAGGACGTCCACGGTCTTCATGAAGCTGGTGAAGTCGACCTCCAGGTAGTGGTCGATCTTCACCTTCGTCATGTGCTCGACCGTGCGCACGGTCAGGTTCGGGCCGCCCTCCGCGTAGGCGGCGTTCAGCTTCACGGGGTGCGCCCGGTGGTGCTTGCGGGAGTTCTGGTCGACGTGCTCGGGCATCTCGGCGTACGAGTCCCGGGGCAGGCTGACCACGCTCGCCCGGTCCCGGTCCTCCGAGATGTGCACGATCATGACCGTGTCCGTGCAGTGGCAGGGCGCGCCGCCGAGGCGGTACTTCCTGCGCTCCTCACTCGTGATCTTGTCGCGGCCGTCGGTGCCCACGAGCAGCACGTTCATGCCGTTGCCCGCCTCGGGCCTGTTCTTCATGTCCTTGAAGGCGTCGACGCGGCTGATGCCGGTCTCCAGGCCCGAGACGACCGAGTGCCCGATCCCGGCGGCCGCCAGTACCCCGACGGACAGGGTGGTCGCGACCCGCATGGCCCAACGGGGCCGACGCACCCGCCGGCCCGCCCGTGGGCCCCCCTTCGGGACCGGTCGCGGTGGCCGCGGGCGGTGCGGTGGGGTGGCGGGGGAGCGGGGCGGTGTGGGCACTGCGGGGCACCTCCGCGGTCGTGGTCCTGGGCGGGGGACGCCAGAACCGTAGGCCCATACGATCTGCGGACCGGGGTAGCGACCCGGACGGCGCGCGCCGGTGTCCCCCGTTCGCGGTAACGTGACGCCCGATGCTCCACTTTCCCGGGGGCGACCCTCGGACTCCCGGCCGAGCGATGCTGTGTCTCCCGGGGGGCGACCCCCGGACCCCCGGCCGAGCGACGAAAAGGAACCCGCGCAGTTGAAGTCCGACGTGCATCCCCCCGCTGTCTCTGTGATCATGCCGGTCCTCAACGAGGAGCGGCACCTGCGTGAAGCCGTGCACGCGATCCTCCAGCAGGAGTACGCGGGCGAGATGGAGGTCGTGGTCGCGCTCGGCCCCTCCACCGACCGCACCGACGAGATCGCCGCGGAGCTGGTCAAGGAGGACCCGCGGGTGCACACCGTCCCGAACCCCACGGGACGTACGCCCGCCGCCCTGAACGCCGCGATCAAGGCCTCGCGCCACCCGATCGTGGTACGTGTCGACGGCCACGCCGCGCTCTCGCCGGGCTACATCACGACCGCCGTGCGCCTCCTGGAGGAGACCGGCGCGATGAACGTCGGCGGCATCATGCACGCCCAGGGCACCAACGCCTGGGAGCAGGCCGTGGCCGCCGCCATGACCTCGAAGATCGGCGTGGGCAACGCCGCCTTCCACACCGGCGGTGAAGCCCAGCAGGCCGAGACGGTCTACCTGGGCGTCTTCCGGCGCGAGGCCCTGGAGCAACAGGGCGGCTACAACGTCGAGTTCATCCGGGCCCAGGACTGGGAGCTGAACTTCCGGATCAGGGAGGCCGGGGGGCTCATCTGGTTCTCGCCGGAGCTGAAGGTCTCCTACCGCCCGCGCCCGAGCGTGAAGGCCCTCGCCAAGCAGTACAAGGACTACGGCCGCTGGCGGCACGTCGTCGCCCGCTACCACCAGGGCTCCATCAACCTGCGCTACCTGGCGCCGCCGGTCGCCGTCTGCGCCATCGCGGCGGGCCTCGTCGTGGGCGCGGCCCTCACGCCCTGGGGATTCGTCGTGCCCGGCGGCTATCTCGCCGCCATCGTCGCGGGCTCCGTCCCGGCGGGCAAGGGACTGCCCCTGAAGGCGCGGCTGCAGATCCCCGTGGCGCTCGCGACCATGCACATGTCGTGGGGCTGGGGCTTCCTCACCAGCCCGCGCTCGCTCGCCAAGCGGGTCATCGCCTCGCGCCGCCCGGCGGTCCTCGGGGAGACCCAGGAGGCCTGAGCCCCGGCGTGGGCAGCCCCGAGGCCCAGGAGGCCGGAGCGCCCCGGCCCCAGCAGCCCCGCCCCAGGCCCAGGAGGCCCGACGGAGCCCCCTGGCCCCCCGTTCCGGGGGAGCCGGGGGGCTCTTCGGCTACCAGGTGAAGTTCGGGTCCACCTTCATGCAGGCCTTCTTGTCGGAGCCGCTCAGGGCGTCCGCCGACTCCGGGGTCGAGTCGTCCTGCTTCGCGGCCTTCTTCGGCTTGTCGCCCTCGCGCCAGTCGGCGCCGACGACCAGCGTGACGCCGGAGACGTCCGTCGACTTCTTCACCGAACTCAGCGGCATGCCGAGGGACTTGGCGACCCGCTGGGCATCGCCCTCCAGGTCCACGCTCGGATACCGGATGACCGTCCTGTCCTCGCTCACCGACGCCGACGTGTCCGGCGCCGCCTTCGCGAAGCCGAGACCGGCCAGCTCCTGCGCGACGGCGCTCGCCCGGCCGCGCACGGCGAGCTCCGTGGCCGTGCGCGTGCCGTTCTGGACCTGCAGCGCGATCTCCCCGTCCGGCGCCGCCGGGTCGTCCGACAGCTTCTCCTTGGCCGGCTTGCGCTTGCCCTTGCCGTCGAGGGCGATGTCGTCCCGTACCAGCCGGAAGAGCTGCTCGGCGTCGCCGGGCTTCGGGACCACCCGGGAGCCGGCGTACTCGAACGGCATGGTCGTCATCGTCGTGCGCTCCGGCGAGACCTTCTTCAGCTCGTTGCCGAGGCCGATGAGCTTCAGGGGGGAGCCGATGCCCGGGTCGACCTTCAACGCCCTCGTCGCGTTCTCGGCGAGCTTGCGCAGCCGGTTGGGGCTGGTCAGCCCGGTGTTCTCGCGGAGCGTGCGGACCAGCGAGTTCATGTACATGTGCTGGGCCTTGGCGCGGGATATGTCGGTGCCGCCCTCGAAGCCGTAGCGGGTGCGCAGCCACTGCAGGGCCTGCTCGCCCTTGATGTTCGTGGTGCCCTTCTCCAGCTTCAGGCCCGAGCCCTTGCCGTCGCTGGTGCGCGAGTGGATGTTCTTGTCCACGCAGACGGGTACACCGCCGATCGCGTCGGCCATCGACACCACACCCGCGAAGTCGACCATCATGAAGTGGTTGATGTGGATGTTGGTCAGCTTCTCCCAGGTGGCGACCGTGCAGCCGGGGCCGCCGCGACCCAGCGACTCGTTCGTCATCGTGCGCGGGCCGCTCTCCGGGTACACCTTGCCGTCGTCCGGGTCGGTGCACTTGGGGATGGTCAGGAGGGTGTCGCGCGGCATGCTGATGACGGACATGTTGCTGCGGTCCGCCGACAGGTGCAGGAGCATCTGCACATCGGCGAGGGGCGGGCCGCCGAAGGTCTCCTTGGCACCGCCGAGCTTCTGGTTCTCCTTGGAGTCCCGGGCGTCGGAGCCGATCAGGAGGATGTTCAGGGGCGTCTGACCCGCGGAGTTGGGCGTGGGCTCGGGGGCCCTGTGGTCGCCCAGATTCAGGTCGTCCGTCTCCAGGTTGCTGTTCAGGTGCTGGTAGTAGAGGTAACCGGCGCCGGCCGTGCCGAGTATCAGGACCGAAAGGACGATCGCCGACCAGCGCAGGACGCGGCGCTTGCGCCGGCGTCTCGGCTTGCCGCCGTCCCCGTCGCCACCGCCCCGCGTGCCCTTGCCGGGCGGGCCCGACGTACCGCCTTTGGTGCGTCCGCCTTTGGCGCGTCCGCTTGTGCCCCCGGCGCTTTTGCCCCCGGCGCTTTTGGTGCCCGCGCCCGCAGCGGCCGTGCCGCGGCCGGTCCGTGCTGCCTCGGCCCCCGCCGCACGGGAACCCGCCTCCGCGGTGGTGTCGCGTAGGCCGGATTCCTTCGCCGTGCCCGAGTCCGTGCCGGGCGATGTGTTCCGCGTCCCCGTCCCGCCGGACGCTCCCTCCCTGCGGACACTGTGCTGCCCCATCCCTGTCCCTCCCCGCCCTGTTTCACAAGTGCGGCCGCCCCACGGCGACTTGCGGCGCGGTGCCGCCGCCACACCCGGCGGCGGTCGCCGGCCCGCCGCCAGGTGTGGCGTTCTGTGAGACGTCAAACAACTGTCTCAGGTCACTTGGCACACACGGATTTGTCGGCACCGACCTTCTGAATGCCGTCCGGTGCCTTCGACGGAGCACTTATGGGCACCCCCGCGCCCTTGAAGTCGGCCCCCAGGGTCAGCACCATCGCGGGCAGCCCCTGCGCGTTCTTCTCGCTCTCGCCCGGCTTCAGCGCCGACCCGGGCAGCCCCATCAGCTCGGCGAGCCGCCGCGCCTGGTCGGCCTCGCCCTTGCCGTACTCCAGGGTGGTCTTGCCCAGGTTCTTCGGCGCGTTGCCGAGCTGGCTGGACTTCGTCACACCCTCGTTGTTCTGCAGCCAGGCGAGGGTCGCCTGAGCGGCGCCCGTCTTCCCGCTGCCGTTGTAGATGTCGACGCGGACGTCGGCGGGGTCGGCCTTGGGGCCCTTGAGGCGGGCGGCCACCGCGGCCTTCTCCTTCTTCTCCTTCTTCTTGACCTCGGTCAGCGACACGTCCTCGCGCATCATCGAGAACAGCTCGTCGGACTTGGCCTTGTTGAGCACGACCGTGACGGGCTTCTTCTCGGCGGGGTTGTCCACCACCGGGGTCGTCGCGAAGGTCAGGTTCTTCATGTCGAGCTTGCCGAGCTCCATGCCGAGGTCACGGAGTTTCATTATGTCGGCGATCTTGGAGTCGACGGTCAGCGCCTTCGTGCCCGCCTCCGCCAGACTTATCATCTTCTTCGGGCTGGTCAGCGTGCCCCCGGACTTCAGCTTGCGCATCAGCGAGCTGAGGAACTGCTGCTGCAGCTCGATCCGGCTGAGGTCGCCGCCGTTGCCCACGGAGTGCCGGGTGCGCACGAACGCCAGCGCCTCCTCGCCCTCGATCGTGTGCTTGCCCTTGGCCAGCTTCAGATGCGAATCCGGGTCGTCGATGTCCTTGGCGAGGCACACTTCGACGCCGTCGACCGCGCTGGACAGCGTCTTGACCGCGTTGAAGTCGGCCACCATGAAGTGGTCGAGCTCTATGCCGGTGATCTCGGTGACCGTGCGCATGACGCAGCTCGGCGTGCGCTCGCTCTGACCGAGGCTCTCGTTGAAGCGGACCTGCTGCGAGCCGGGGATGACCTTCGTGGAGCCGTCGTCCTGCTTGGTGGGGCAGTCCGGAATGTCCGTGATCAAGTCGCGCGGGATGCTCAACGCGGTCGCGTTGGAGCGGTCCTTGGAGACGTGCAGCAGGAGGGTGGTGTCGGCGTGGCCGACGCTGCCCTCGTCGCCGTAGCCCTCGTTGCCGTCGCCGCTGCGCTTGTCCGTGCCGACGAGCAGGATGTTGATGGCGCGGTCCTTGCTGAACCCGCCGGTGCCCGCGCCGTCGTCGGAGACGGCGGTGATGTTGTCGTTCAGGTGCTGGTAGTAGAGGTAGCCGCCGACCGCCGCTACGACGACCACGAAGGCAACCGTGCCGCCCGTCCAGATGGCGATCTTCTTGCCCGTGTTCTTTTTCTTCTTGGGCCGCCTGGTGCCCCGCCGGCCCGCGGCCGGCTCCGGCGCGCCGTGCCGCCTGCGCTGGCCCGGCACCTGCTCGCGGCCGTGCTCCCGGCTGCCGTGCTCGGACCCCTGCCGGCGTCCGTGGTCACGGCCGGGCTCGCGTCCCTGGTCCCGGCCGCGCTCACGGCCGTCGGGGCGCTCGGAGCCGCGCCCCGACGGCCGGGGTGCGGCACCACGGGGTCCGGGAACTCCAGGCGGCGCCGACTGCCCTGCGGAAGGACTCAGTCGCAGTTCGTAGTCGCCTGTCTGCGGATTCAGTACCCACTGGTCTGCGGGGTCGATGTCATCAGCCCGCCCACGGCCTTGCGCGTCCACGGTTGTTTGCGTCCTCCGTCAGGGCCACGCGGCGCCTTTCCCCCCTCAAGAAGGCGCTCGGTCAGTCGTACAACGGTGCGCGGTCGCGAAGACCGGGCACCGGATCGGCTCACACTATCCGCCCAGTTCAGCGTCCAACGACGCCGGTGACAAATTCCACTCCCCCTTGGGGCACCTACAACTGGGCAATCCACCCAATTTCTTTGGTGAAGGGCCCTTCGCGGTCCCGCCGGTTCTACTCGCAGCTGGTCCGGTCGGCCGTGTTGCCCCGGAATGTGGGCGCGGGGCTCGGCGTATGACTCGGGTCGTCGGGCTTCTCGTCGCCGCCCTCGTACGTGGATTCGTCTTCGTCGTACGTCTCTTCGGAGCCGTCCTCGTACGCCGTGGAAGCCTTCCCCTCGTACGCGGCCGCCGTGGCGTCGTGTGTCACGCGCACCGGCTCGTCCTTGCGCAGCCGCGTGAAGAGTTCCTTCGCGGCGGGCTCGACCAACTCGTCGCGATTCGCGTCATAGGCGTAGGAACGCCGTGGCACGGTGAGGAATTGAACCCGTTCTGTGGGGATATTGCGCACCCCGCGCACCAGTTCGTACAAACCACGCAGACTCGCCAGACCCGGGTCCGTCGTCAGCGAGGACGTGGCCGCGTCCAGAACGGGATAGAGCTTCACGGGATTCAGCAGGACGTCGTTGCCGCGCACCTTGTTGACGAGCGCGGCCAGGAACTCCTGCTGGCGGTCCATGCGGTCGGTGTCGCTGCCGTTGCCGAGCGACTTGCGGGCGCGTACGTAACCGAGGGCCTGCTCGCCGTCGAGGGTCTGCGGTCCCGCGGGCAGCCGGATCTTGGCGGCGCGGTCGTCGACGGGCTCCTCCAGGCAGACCCGCACCCCGTCGACGGCGTCCACCATGTCCTTGAACCCGGCGAAGTCCACGACCATGTGGTGGTCGATCCGGATGTCGGTGAGCTTCTCCACCGTGCGGATCGTGCAGGCCGTGCCGCCGAACTCGAACGCCCAGTTGAACTGGGCGAATTGGGCGCGGGTGCGGGAGCCGTCCGGGCGGCGGCAGCTCGGGATGTCCACCATCAGGTCGCGCGGCAGCGACACGGCGGTCGCGCTCTGCCGGTCCGCGGCCAGGTGCAGCAGGATCGTGGTGTCCGAGCGCTGGGTGCCGGGGTCGCGGCCGTACTTGCGGTTGTCGCGCCCGGCGCGCGAGTCGGAGCCGATGAGCAGGATGTTCTGGGCGTCGTGCACGAGCGGCGTCGGCCGCTCCGCCTCGAAGCGCGCCAGCTCGGCCGCGGCGCCGGTGTCCTTGGTGATGTTCCCGTTCAGCTTGGTGTACGCGGCCCAGCCGACGCCGCCCGCGGCGAGCACGAGGACGGCGGTGGCGAGCGCGGCCCAGCGCAGCCAGCGGAGCCTGCGGCGGCGCGGCCCGAACCCCACGGGGCTCGCGCCCGCGCCCGGCGCGTACGTGGCCTCGCGTGGCGCGGACGCGGCCCCTGCCGCTTCCTCGCCCGGCTCGGACGGCGTGCGCGCGGTGTCGGTCACGTGGCGGTCCACCCCTCTTGGCTGCGGTCGGTACGCGGTCGCTGCTCGCTCTGTGCGCTCTTACGACCATGGACCGGCGCGCGCCGGGGGGCCTGCGGGCCAGGGGCTCCGTTGGGCCGAACGGGGGATGCCGAGGGGGCCGCGGCGGAGCTCGGGCGGGGCCGGGGCGGGGTCCCTCGGGCCGGGGCGGGGCACCTCGGCCCGGGGCGGCCCGGGCCCGGCCGCCGTGGAGCCCCGCCCGGACGTCAGCGGGCCGTGGCCGTGACCCGCTCGCTCTCGATCCGCTTCTCCAGGCCGCCCTCGCCGAGCCGGTCGAGGTGGCGGCACAGGACCACCGAGCCGCCCGCGGCCAGCGGCGCGTAGAGCCCGGCGCTCAGGCCGTCCCAGGTGCCGTAGGGGCGGTCGGAGAGCAGCCGGGAGCCCGGGGCGAGGCCCAGCTCGGCGGCGTCGGCGCGGGCCCGCTCCACCAGGTCGGCGCCGGTCAGCTCCAGGCCGCCGACGGCGAGCGCGGGCTCGTCGGGGTCCACGGGCGCGTACGGGGCGAACCGGTCGCCCTGGCTCGGCACCTCCACGGCGTAGTCGGCGAAGCCCGCGGGGGGCTCGGGGAAGCGGCCGCCGAGGGGGCGCAGGGCGAGGGCCACGCGCTCGCCGGAGCAGGCCCGCGCCGCGTCGAGCGTGTCCGGGCCGCTGACGACGAGGTCGGCCGCCGCCGGGTCGCCGCCGACGTCCGCGACGACGCCCACGGAGGAGCAGGCGAGCAGCCACACCGCCGTCTGCCAGTGCGCGGGAAGCAGCAGCGCGAGCCGGTCGCCGGGCTCGGCGGACAGCTCGCCCTGGAGGAGGTTGGCGGTCTTGGCCACCCAATTGGCGAAGGTGGCCACGGACAATTCGACGCGCTCACCGGTGGCGTCGTCGTAGTACGTCACGAGCGGGCGCGCCGGGTCCGCGGCGAGCGCGGATCGCAGCAGGTCGGCAGGGGTGCGGTCGTTGGCGTTCACGGCCGCAAGGGTACGCGGACGACGGCGTGTCGCCGCTGCCCGATGCCCAGTTGGGCCCGTCGGCGGGGCGCCCTGCGGGCCGACGGGCCGTCAGTTCCGTGTGCCCCCCGATGGACAGATATGTGCCTGTATGTCAACTATCAGTTGTATGCGTGGATTCCTTGCTTCCTCGATCGGTGTCACCTGCGCCACGGCGCTCGCCCTCCCTCTCGCCCTGACGTCGTCCGATACCGCGGCCGTCACCCGGCCCGCCGCGGAGACGCTGCCCGGCAGCACCCAGTCGCTGCCCCTGGGACCGCTCGGCGCCGACCGCGCGGGCGGCGCCGCCCCGCGCGACCAGGGGCTCGGCCGCCGCGACGTACGCCCCTTCTCCCTGGTGGGTGTCGTCTGGGACGACCCGGACGTCGAACTGCACGGCCGGGTCCAGGTCCGCACCCGCGCCACCGGCACCACGAACTGGTCCTCCTGGCAGGAGGTCGAGACGCACAACCACGAACACGCGGCCGACCCGGGCACGGCCGAGGGCGACTCCGGCCGCGTCCGCGGCTCGACGGCGCCCCTGTGGGTCGGGGACTCGGACGGGGTCGAGCTGCGGGTGCGGCCGGACGCCGAAGGCGGTGCCGGGCGGGCCACCGGACGAGCCGGGCGCGCGCTCCCCGAGACGCGGGCGGCGCTGCCCGCGGGCCTGCGCCTGGAGCTCGTCGACCCCGGGGAGCACCCGGCGCCGCCCGCCGACCTCCACGACGGCGGGGCGCCGCAGGGAGCCCCGGGGCGGGCCGACGGCGTCCAGGCCGGGCTGCCGGACGCGGCCGGGAGCCCGCTGACGGCCGCGTCCGCGGCCGCGTCCGCCGTGAACGCCGACCTCGCCCCGCTCGGCGCCGCCGCGGTCACCCCGCTCGACCGGGCGCACACGCAGGCGGACCTCGTCGCCGCGCACGGGGGTGACGTCACCAGGGCCAGGCCGTACGTCGGGCCGCGGCCCGGCATCGTCACGCGGCGCGGCTGGGGCGCCGACGAGAGCCTGCGCGAGCGGAACTTCGCGTACACCAGGACCGTCAAGGCGGCCTTCGTGCACCACAGCGCCACCGGCAACAACTACAGCTGCTCGCAGGCGCCCTCCGTCCTGCGCAGTATCTACCGCTACCACGTCAAGAGCAGCGGCTGGCGCGACTTCGGCTACAACTTCGCCGTCGACAAGTGCGGAAACATCTACGAAGGCCGTGCCGGGGGAGTGGCCAAGGCCGTCCTCGGCGCGCACACTCTCGGTTTCAACAGCAACAGCATGGGCATCGCCGTCCTCGGCACGTTCACCAGCGCCGGCCCGCCCAAGGCGGCGGTGACCGCGGTCGCGAAGCTCACCGCGTGGAAGCTCGGCCTGTTCGGCGCGAATCCCCGCGGCAAGACGTATCTGAAGTCGGGCGGTGGCAACCTCTACCGGAAGGGCAGCAACGTCAGGCTCAACGTGATCTCCGGCCACCGGGACGGGTTCGCCACCGAGTGCCCCGGGCGGCTGCTGTACAAGAAGCTCGGCACGGCCCGGTCCGTGTCGGCCCGCCTCCAGGGCCGCTGAGGTCCCTCGCCCGGCAACCCCGTTCCTCCGTCTGCATACACTGGCCGGCCGACACGAAACCTCGGCCGGCCCCAGCAGGAAGCAGAGACGACAGGTGACAGAAGCGATCCTCCTGGTCGGCGGCAAGGGCACCCGGCTGCGTCCGCTCACGGTGAACACACCCAAGCCGATGGTCCCGGCGGCGGGTGTCCCCTTCCTCACCCACCAGCTGGCCCGCGCCCGCGCGGCGGGCGTCGACCACATCGTCCTCGCCACCTCCTACCTCGCGGAGGTCTTCGAGCCGTACTTCGGCGACGGCTCGGAGCTCGGCCTCCACATCGAGTACGTGACCGAGGAGGAACCCCTCGGCACCGGCGGCGCCATCCGCAACGTCGCCTCGCGGCTGCGCTCCGGACCCCAGGACCCCGTCCTGGTCTTCAACGGCGACATCCTCACCGGCCTGGACATCCGCGCCCTGGTCGCCGAGCACCAGCGCGTCGACGCGGACGTCTCCCTGCACCTGACGAAGGTCTCCGACCCGCGGGCGTACGGCCTCGTCCCCACCGACCCGACCGGCCGCGTCACCGCCTTCCTGGAGAAGCCGCAGACTCCCCAGGAGATCGTCACCGACCAGATCAACGCGGGCGCGTACGTCTTCCGGCGCTCGGTCATCGACACGATCCCCGCGGGTCGGCCCGTCTCCGTCGAACGCGAGACCTTCCCCGGCCTGCTCGCCTCCGGTGCGCACCTCCAGGGCATGGTCGACTCCACCTACTGGCTGGACCTCGGCACCCCTCAGGCCTTCGTACGCGGCTCCGCCGACCTCGTCCTCGGCCGCGCCCCGTCGCCCGCCGTCCCCGGCCGCTGCGGCGACCGCCTCGTGCTGCCCTCCGCCCGGGTCGCCTCCGGGGCCAAGCTCACCGGCGGCACGGTGGTCGGCGAGGACGCCGTCGTCGGCGAAGGGGCCCGGCTGGTCGGCAGCACGGTCCTCTCCGGTGCCGTCATCGAGCCCGGCGCCGTCATCACCGACTCCCTCATCGGTGCCCGTGCCTCGGTCGGGGCCCGGTCGGTCCTCACCGGGGCCGTCGTCGGCGACGGGGCGTTCGTCGGCGCCGACAACGAGCTGCGGGACGGTGTCCGCGTGTGGTGCGAGGCGCGCCTCCCGGCGGGAGCGGTCCGCTTCTCCTCCGACCAGTAGGTCGGCGCGGGTTCCCTCCCACCCGCCGCGGGACACCCACCCCCGGGGCCCGGGGCGGAGCCCCGGTTTCGGGAAGGGGCGGGGCCGGGGAAAGGCCACCGCGTACCCTCGACGGATGTCGTCCCGGTTCGCCCCCCGCCCCACCCGCACCACCGTGCGCGGCGGCGAAACGATCGTCCCCCAAGGCGCCCCCCGCCAGAACACCGCAGCGGCAACCCGCACCTGGAGACCACCCACCCCCCTGGACCTGAGCCTCACCCTCGGCCCCCTCCGCAGGGGCCCCGCGGACCCCACCTTCCGCACCACCCCCGACGGCTCCGTCTGGCGAGCCACCCGCACCCCCCAGGGCCCGGCCACCCTCCGCGTGGCCCTCCGCGCGGACACGGCGGAGGCGGAGGCGGAGGCTTGGGGCCCGGGCGCGGACTGGGCCTTGGACGGCCTCCCGGACCTCCTGGGCGCCGGGGACACCCCGGAGGACTTCGAGCCCCGTCACCGCCTGGTCGCGCAGACCGAGCGCCGCCGCCAGGGCCTGCGCCTGCTGCGGACGGGCCTGGTGATGGAGACCCTGATCCCGTCGATCCTGGAGCAGAAGGTCACGACGGACGAGGCGTACCGCGCCTGGCGCCTCCTGGTCCGCAAGTACGGCGAACCGGCCCCGGGACCGACCCCCGTCCAGGCCCGCATGCACGTGATGCCGGACCCGCGCACGTGGTCACGCATCCCGTCCTGGGAGTGGCACAGGGCTGGCGTGGACAACAAGCGCGCGTCGACGATCCTGCGCGCGGCGCGGGTGGCTCCCCGCCTGGAGGAGGCGGCGGCGATGGACCCCGTGGCGGCCCGCGCCCGCCTCGAACTGATCCCCGGCATCGGCCCCTGGACCTCCGCCGAAACCGTCCAGCGCAGCAACGGCGCCCCCGACGAGGTGACGGTCGGCGACCTCCACCTCCCCGGCATCATCGGCTACGCCCTCGCCGGCGACCGCACCGCCGACGACACCCGCATGCTGGAACTCCTCGCCCCCTACCAGGGCCAACGCCACCGAGCGGCCCGCCTGATCCTCCTGAGCGGTCACACACCACCACGCCGAGCTCCGAAGATGCGCAAGACGAACATCGCGGCGCTGTGAAGAGGGCTGGCGAGGCACGGTGAAGAGGGATAGCGAGGCACGGTGACGACCGGGGCGACATCTCCGCGAGCCTCCGTCACCTCCAGGCCTCCGAGACCGCCGCGAGCCTCCGACACCTCCGAGCCTCCGTCACCTCCGGGCCTCGGGGCACCTTCAGGCCGGCCCCGGTGAAGTATTCAGCCCGTCGTGGGGCTCCCTGCTTCTTGAGAGCTTGGGGGAGATCGAGGACGAGGCGCGAGGCGCCGATCCGGCGGCGCCCCGTCCCACGGCAACGGGGACAGGGCCCCACCGCTACCGCACAGCGACAAACTCCCCAGGCTCCCGCCCCACCCGCCCCGCCGGAGGCGAAGCCGGGTGCCCCACAGCAACAGCTCCCATCGGGTCCCAGTCCCCAGGAAGCTCAAGAGCCCCCCGCACGACATCCCGACAGAACATCGTCGAGGAAACCCAAGCGGACCCCAGCCGCTCCCCGGCCAGCGCGACGAGGAAGTTCTGCACCCCCGCCCCGGCGGCGACGACGAACATCTCCCGCTCGGCCGCGTCCCGCCGCGCGTCCCCGTACGTATGGGCCCCGTCCATGACGAGGCACGGCACGACGAGGTAGGGGGCGTTGCGCAGCACGTCCCCGCGCCGTACCCGCCGGGCGATGGCGTCCTCGGACTTCCCGTCCCGCCGCAGATCGGCGATCCAGGCGTCCCGCATGGCGTCGAGCAGCCGCACCCGCGACTCCTCGGACTCCAGGAGGACGAAGCGCCAGGGGGTGGTGTGGTGCGGCGCGGGCGCGATGACGGCGGCGGCGACGGCACGTCGTACGGCTCCGGGGTCGACGGGCTCGTCGGTGAACTCCCGAACGGTCCGCCGCAGCGAGAGCGCCTCGCGCACGGCTTCGGAGGTCCCGAGCCGGAACATGTCGTCCCGGGCGTTGCGCACCAGAGCCCGAGCCCCGAGCTCGGTACCGTCCGACGAATCCTCGGCCCCCTCAGAGCCCCGCGCACTCTCCGGATCCTCAGAGCCCCGCGCACCCTCAGAGCCCCGCAAGCCCGCGGACCTCTCGGCCTCCGCGGACCCCTCAGCCTCCCCGGCCCCCTCCCCGCAGCGGGCGACCACATGCCCCAGCCCCCGCACGACCGCGACCGGCAGCCCCGCTGCCTTCCCCTTGACGAGGTCCCCGGCGGCGGCCAGCTCGTCGGCGGTGGCGATGACGGTGGCGACGAGCGGATTGCCGAACGCGTCCGTGCCGCCGCGCAGGTCGTCGAGGACCCGCACGCCCGCGGCCCCGATGGCGACGTCGGTGAGTCCGGCCCGCCAGGGCCGTCCGAAGGTGTCGGTGACGATGACCCCGACGTCGACGCCGAGCGTGTCCCGCAGTCCCTGGCGGATGGCGCGGGCGGAGGCGTCGGGGTCCTCGGGGAGCAACAGGACGGTCCCGGCGGGGGTGTTGGAGGCGTCGACCCCGGCGGCGGCCATCACGAGGCCCTGCCGGTTCTCGACGATGCGCAGCGTTCCGCGCCGGGCGACGACGCGTACGGTCTCCGCGTCGATGGCCGCTTCCCGGTCGGCCGCGGCGACCACGCGCCCCTCGGCCTTGCTGACGATCTTCGAGGTGACGAGCACGACGTCACCGTCGGCGAGCGCGGGCTCGGCGACGGCGATCAGCTTGGCGACGTCGTCACCGCGCCGCACCTCGGGAATCCCCCTCACGGCCCACACCCGGAACCCGGGCACGTCCCCACCGGCAGACCCGGCAGACCCGGCGGACCCGGCAGACCCAGCGGACCCGGCGGAGCCAGCAGCTCCCGCAGCCTCCGCCCCCTCGGTGCCTTCCGCCCCCTCGGTGCCCTCCGCCCGCTCAGTCCCCTCGGCCCCCCTCACGCCCGCACCTCTTCAGCCAGCGCCAGCGCCTCCCGCGCCATCGCCGTGGTGGCGTCCTCGTCCGTCATCAGGAGGGGGATGGCCCGGCACCGGATCCCGGCGGACTCGACGCGCTCGACGGCGCCCGCGTCCACCGTGTCGACGAGCCAGCCGTCGAGGAGTCCGCTGCCGTAGTGCTCGGCGACGGCGGCGGCCGTGGTCTCCACGCCGACGGCGGCGAGGACCTTGTCGGCCATGCCGCGCACGGGCGCGTCGCCGACGATGGGGGAGAGGCCGACGACGGGGACCCCGGCCTCGGCGATGGCCTCACGGATGCCGGGTACGGCGAGGATCGTGCCGACGCTCACGACGGGGTTGGACGGCGGGAACAGCACGACGTCGGCCTCGGCGATGGCTTCCAGGACGCCGGGCGCGGGCTTGGCCTGCTCGGCGCCGACGGGCACGATCGCGTGCGCGTCGACGGAGGCGCGCAGCCGCACCCAGTACTCCTGGAAGTGCACGGCCTTGCGCTCGCCGTCGAGCTCGATGCCGACGTGCGTCTCGACGCGGTCGTCGGACATGGGGATGAGCCGCACGCCGGGCTGCCAGCGCTCGCACAGCGCCTCGGTGACGGCGCTGAGGGGGTATCCGGCGGCGAGCATCTGTGTGCGCACGATGTGCGTGGCGAAGTCGCGGTCGCCGAGCCCGAACCAGTCGGGTCCGACGCCGTACGCCCCGAGTTCCTCCTTGACCTTGAAGGTCTCGTCGGTCCGCCCCCAGCCCTGCTCCTCGTTGATGCCGCCCCCGAGCGTGTACATCACCGTGTCCAGGTCGGGGCAGACCTTCAGGCCGAACAGGTGGATGTCGTCACCGGTGTTGCCGATGACCGTGATCGCCGCGTCGGGCGCGGCCTTCTTGAGGCCGCGGAGGAAACGGGCGCCGCCGATGCCGCCGGCCAGAACCACAATGCGCATGCGCCCAGCATCGCAGGCGGGTACGACATCGTGTCAGGCGGTCACGGGATTCGGGCGGCCACCGGCCAGGGGGTTCAGGCGGCCACCGGCCAGGGGGTTCAGGCGGTCACCGGATCCTGCGGCGCGCGGGCCTCGCAACGGGCCGTGTGCATCGGCATCTCGGTGAGTCCGGGGTAGTACACGTGCAGGCTGACGGCCGGTTCGAGGGAGTCGTTGACGACCTCGTGGACGTACCCGGGCGCGAAGACGCGCTGCGCGCCGGCGCCCAGGGTGCGCGCGGCGCGCTCCGTACGCTCCGTCAGTTCGCCCTGGAGGACGGTCAGTACGCCGCTGGAGCGCCCGTGGTCGTGGGTTCCGCTGCCCTGCCCGGGTACCCACGACAGGAGCCACACCTCGTAGCCGGGTCCGGTGCGCAGGCGGTGGTACCAGCGGGTGGCGGCGTCGTACTGGACGAGGGGCTCCCACTGGGAGCGGTCGGCGGCGATGGCGCGGGCGAGGCCCGCGAACTCGGCGACGGTGAGGGGGTGCTCGCGCGCGGGCTGCAGGAGGTGCGGGACTTCGAGGATGTCGCCGGCGATCTGGAGGTCGCTGTCGCTGTTCATGGTGCGGTGGTTCCTCAACGTATGAGTGCTGGGGTGTCGCAGGATGGGGTCGTACGAAGCCGTGCGAGGGGTGATTCGGGCGATCTGTACGAAGCGGTACGACGGCCGTGCGAGGGAGTCGTACGAGGGGAGTGGCTCAACAGCCGGAGGCGTGCCTCAACAGCTGGAACAGATGCTCGTACAGCGACAGCGCGCGGGGGCAGCACCGGAAGACCCGCCAGTGCGGGTCACGGAAAGCGCCAAGTTCGCGAGCATGCCCACCAGGACAGCGGCTCACACCCTTGGTGTCAACTCGACGTCCGAATTGTGGACAATGTTTCACCTCATCCGGTTCCCCTGAGCGGCGAAAGGTTTGTGCAGTCGCCCCCTGGGACACATGCCGCATCAACCAGCGCTCGCGGGCGCGTCAACCGGCGCGTCAACCGGCGCTCGTCCGCCGTTGTGATCCTGTGATCCGAATGTGATCCGGTTCGCTTCGGTGATGGCCGATGCAACGGGAGTGAGTGTCGTGGCGTCCCTGTCATCGAGTGCCTGTACCGGGGCGGGCGGCGGACCTGCCGCTGGGAAGTGTCACGTTTTAGGTAGATTTGAACACTTTCCGCAAAGCCTTGGTTCCGCAGAGTGAATAAGGGGCCCAATAGCAGATCTCGGCTTGACTGGCCCGGATCGGCACACTTGTAATTTCACTCGTGTCGTTCAGCCGAAATCGGTAACGGCAGCATCACGGGGACGCGAAGACAGACGAGGGGCGCACATGACCGAGCTGGTTCAGGAACTGCTGGTCGAGGACGCGGACGAAGAAATCGGCTGGCAGGAGCGCGCACTCTGCGCCCAGACCGACCCCGAGTCCTTTTTTCCCGAGAAGGGCGGCTCCACGCGCGAGGCCAAGAAGGTCTGCCTCGCCTGCGAGGTCCGCTCCGAATGCCTTGAGTACGCGCTTGCGAACGACGAACGCTTCGGCATCTGGGGCGGCCTCTCGGAACGCGAACGCCGCCGCCTGAAGAAGGCGGCCGTCTAGCCCGGTGGCTGTCCGCCCCCGCCCCGGGGCCGTACGACCACCGGTGCCCGAACCTCCGCATTGCCCCCTTCGAGCGGCACTCATACCCCTTGTCGCCGCCCGTCACCGCACCACGAACAGCCCGTCGCCCGAGGGTTATCCACAGGCGGCGGGCTGTTGTCGTGCCAGCCGTTAGTGTGGGGCCCCGTCCGAGACGCCACAGCGCCCCACGGGGCGCGGGCGTCCACCGCAGTCCAGCGAACCGGGGCCCGTACCTCGATGTCCGTGCACAGCCACCCGGCAGCCCGCGAAGGCGCTGCCGCCGGGTTCGACCCGTCCCGCGCGGCCGGGTTCGACCCGGCAAGCCCACCCGAGTTCCCGCGGCATGTCGTCACCGCCGTGCTCGTCTCCCACGACGGCGCCCGCTGGCTGCCCGACGCCGTCGCCGGACTGCTCGGCCAGGACCGCCCCGTGCAGAACGCGATCGCGGCCGACACCGGCAGCGCCGACGACTCCGCGCGCCTGCTCACCGAGGCCCTCGGCCCCGACCGCGTGCTGCACCTGGCCCGCCGCTCCGGCTTCGGCACCGCCGTCGACGAGGCGGTCCGCACGGCACCCGTGCTCACCCCCGAGGAACTGCCCTACCTCAAGCGCCCCAGCGGCTGGGACCCGGTGAGCCGCACCTGGCGCGACGAGACGTACGACATGCCGGAGCTGCCGCACGGCGAGCCCGAGCAGTGGCTGTGGCTCCTGCACGACGACTGCGCGCCCGAGCCCGGCGCCCTCGCCGAGATGCTGCGCGCCGTCGAGAACGAACGCGAGCTCGGCCAGGACACCCAGGACATCGCGATCGTCGGCCCCAAGCTCCGCGGCTGGTACGACCGCAGGCAGCTCCTCGAAGTCGGCGTCTCCATCGCCCACTCCGGCCGCCGCTGGACCGGCCTGGACCGGCGCGAGCAGGACCAGGGCCAGCACGACCACGTGCGGCCCGTGCTCGCCGTCTCCACCGCCGGGATGCTGGTCCGGCGCGAGGTCTTCGAGCAGCTCGGCGGCTTCGACCGGCGACTGCCCCTGATGCGCGACGACATCGACCTGTGCTGGCGCGCGCACACCGCGGGCCTGCGCGTCCTGGTCGCCCCCGACGCCGTCGTGCGGCACGCCGAGGCGGCCTCGCGCGAGCGCCGCACCGTCGACTGCGTGGGCCGCACGGCCACCTCGCCGCACCGCGTCGACAAGGCCGGCGCCGCGTACACCCTGCTCGTGAACTCCCGCACGGCGGTGCTGCCCTGGGTCTTCGTGCGGCTCGTCGTCGGCACGGTCCTGCGCACCCTCGCCTACCTGGTCGGCAAGGCACCCGGTCAGGCGCTCGACGAAGTCGCCGGACTCTTCGGCACGTTGCTGCGGCCCGAGCGGATCCTCGCCGGACGCAGGAAGCGCGGCAAGCCGGTCGTCGAGGCGAGCGAGACCCGGCCGCTGTTCCCGCCGCCGGGCGCCACGGTCCGCGCCACCGTCGAGCAGGTCGCGAGCAATCTGGTGGGCCGCTCCGACCCCGAGGTGTCGGCCGCGGGACGGCACGGCGCCGTCGAATCGGGCCCCGGCGGCGACGACGCCGACTTCCTGGAGATCGAGCAGTTCGCCCGCCTCAAGCGCGTCGCCCGCAAGCCCGGCCCCGTGCTCTTCGCCGTGCTGCTCTTCGTCTCGCTCATCGCCTGCCGCGCCCTGCTCGGCGGCGGCGCGCTCGCGGGCGGCGCGCTCCTGCCCGCGCCCGCCGACGCCTCCGGGCTGTGGTCGCGGTACCTGGACGGCTGGCACCCCGTGGGCATCGGCGGCACCGGGAACGCCCCGCCCTACCTGGCGCTCCTCGCCTCGCTCTCGACCCTCCTGCTCGGCTCCAGCGGCCTCGCCGTCACGGTGCTCCTGGTCGGCTCGGTGCCCCTCGCGGGCTTCACGGCGTACTTCGCGTCCCGGCCGCTGGTCCAGTCCCGCCTCCTGCGCGCGTGGGCGTCCGTCGCGTACGCCTTCCTGCCCGCCGCCACGGGCGCGCTCGCGGGCGGGCGCATCGGCACGGCCGTCCTCGCGATCCTGCTGCCGCTCATCGCGCGCGCGGCCGTCTCCGCCAGCGGCCTCGCCGCCCCCGACGGCACGCGCGGCAGCTGGCGCGCCACCTGGGCGTACGCGCTCCTGCTGACCGTCACGACCGCCTTCACGCCGATCGTGTGGCCCATCGCACTCGTCCTCGGCCTCGCGCTGCTCGCGGTGCGCCGCCGCGACCTCGCCGCCTACGGCCTCCGGTTCCTCGCCGCGCTCGGCACGCCTCTGCTCGTGCTCGCGCCCTGGTCGCTCTCGCTGCTGCCGTTCGGCTTCTTCAAGGAGGCCGGGCTCGAGTACGGCACGGGGGCCGCGTCGGCGCTCGACCTGCTCGGCGCCAGCCCCGGCGGACCCGGCACCGTCAGCGGCCTGCTGCTCATCGGCGTCGTCCTCGCCGCGCTCGGCGCGCTCCTGCGCGGCCAGCGGCAGGCGGCGATCCGCACGGCCTGGGCCGTCGCCCTGGTGGCGCTGGTCTTCGCGGCCCTGTCGAACGGCTCGGCGTGGGCGGGCCCGGCCACGCTCGCGTACGGCATCGCGCTGCTCGCCGCCGCCGCGCTCGGCGCCGACGGGGCCCGCGCGCGGGTCGCCGAGCAGAGCTTCGGCTGGCGGCAGCCGGTGGCCGCGCTCATCGCCTTCGCCGCGGCCGCGGGCCCGCTGCTCGCCGCCGCCGGGTGGATGATCGGCGGCGCCGACGGTCCCCTGGAGCGGCGCGACCCGGTGCAGGTGCCCGCGTTCGTCGCCGAGGAGAGCGGCACCCAGGACCAGGCCCGCACCCTCGTCCTGGACAGCGCCACGCCCGCCGAGGTGTCCTACACCCTCGTCCGCGGCTCGGGCGCCCGCCTGGGCGACGCCGAGCTGGCCGCGGCCGACGGCACCGACAAGCGGCTCGACCGGATCGTCGGACGCCTCCTCGCGGGCTCCGGCGCCGACCAGGCCGACCAGCTCGGCGGCTACGCCGTGCGCTACGTCCTCGTCCGCGACGGCGCCCCCCGCCAGCTGAGCCGCACCCTCGACGCCACCCCCGGCCTGACCCGGCTCAGCCAGGAGGACGGCAGCGCCCTGTGGCGCGTGGACCGGCAGGTCGCCCGCGCCGCCATCGTGCCGAAGTCCGGCGACCCGGAGCCGGTGGCCGCGGGCCCCGTCGAGCTGCACACCCGCATCCCCGCGGGCAAGGAGGGCCGCGTCCTGCGCCTGGCCGACTCGGCCGACCCGGGCTGGACGGCCACCCTGGACGGCCGCGCGCTGACCCGGACGACCGTCGACGGCTGGGCGCAGGGCTTCGAACTGCCCCCGACCGCGGGACGCCTCGACGTCACGTACGAACCGACGGCGGGCCACACGGGCTGGCTGTGGGCCCAGGGCGCGCTCGCCGTGGTCCTGGTGGTCCTCGCCCTGCCCGGACGGCGCAGGGACGTCGACGACGACCTGCCCGAGGAGCCCGTCCTGCCCGCCCAGGCCGTCACGGGCGAGGGCCGCAGGGCACGCAGGCTCCGCGCCCAGGGGGAGGCCCCCGACGGCACCGACGCCGGGGACACGGGGGCGGAGGGCCTGGGCGCCGTCCCGGCCCAGCACACCCCGGACCAGGACGGGACGCCCGGTTACGACGACTGGCAGACCCCGGCCCCCGCGGGCGCCGACCACGGCGCGTACGGCGGCGAACAGGCCTACCAGGGCGGGCAGTACGGCTCCTACGAGCAGCCGTACCAGGCCGACCCCTACCAGGCGGGCCCCGGCGGAGCGGCGCACGGCGGCCAGTACGACCCGTACGCCTACGGCGGGTCCTACGGAGGGGCCCAGCCGGGCTACGGACAGACGTACGACCCGGCGGGCGGCCCCGGCGGCGCGCCAGGCCCGGCCGACGCCACGGACCCGACCGGCCCCGCGGACACCGGCTACGCCGCGCAGCTCCCGCCGATGCCGTCGCAGTCCCCGCCGATGCCGCCGCGGCCCCCGCGCGGCCCCGACAGTGAGCGTTCCGACGGGAGCCAGCAGTGAACCGCACCACCGTGTCCCTGATCGCCGCGACGGCCGCCCTGGCCGCCGTCACCGGCTTCGCCTCGGTCAACGCCCCCGACGGCGGCGACGAAGCGGCGAAGACCGCGAAGCGGCTGCCCGTGGAGCGCACCAGCCTGCTGTGCCCGGAGCCGAGCACGTCCGACCTCGCGGAGACGAGCTACACCGCCTTCACGCCCTCCTCCGGGGGCGCGGCGAGCGGCGGCAAGGCCGAACTCCTGCCGGCCCCCAAGGTCCTGACGGACACCCACCAGGGCGCCAAGGACCGCACGAAGGGCCTCAAGCCGTTCCTGACCCAGAAGTCCCCGGGCAAGCCCGTGACCGGTGAGGAGTCGGGCGCCGAGGCGCCCGCGCTCGTGGGCAGCGCCGACGGCGCCCTCGCGCCCGGCTGGACCGTCCAGCAGACCACCACGGTCAGCGCGGGCTCCGGGCGCGGCGTGCAGGGCGCCAACTGCGTCGCCCCCGACACCGAGTTCTGGTTCCCCGGCGCGAGCACCGCCAAGGGCCGCAGCGACTACATCCACCTGACCAACCCGGACGACGCGGCGGCCGTCGTGGACGTCGAGCTGTACGGCCGCGACGGCGCCATCAAGGCCGACGTCGGCCAGTCCATCCAGATCCAGCCGCACTCCAGCGTCCCCGTGCTGCTCTCCACGCTCACCGGCAAGCCGTACACGAACATCACGATGCACGTCGCCGCGCGCAGCGGGCGTGTGGCCGCGGCCGTGCACTCCTCGGACGACGAGCTCGGCGGCGACTGGCTGCCCGCCTCCGTCGACCCCGCCCCCAGCCTGGTCCTGCCCGGCATCCCCAAGGACGCCACGTCGGTGCGCCTGGTCGCCTTCGCGCCCGGCTCCGACGACGCGGACCTGAAGGTGCGCCTCGCCTCGCCGACGGGCACGATCACCCCGGCGGGGAACGGGACGCTGCACGTGAAGTCCGGCATGACGGCCGCCGCCGACCTGGGCGACGTCACCAAGGGGGAGGCCGGTTCGCTGCTCCTTTCGCCCACGGAGGACGCGGTGCCCGTGGTCGCGGGGCTGCGGGTCACGCGCGGCAAGGGCGACAAGCAGGAGACTGCGTTCATCCCGGCGACGAGCGCCGTCGGCGACCGCGCCACGGTCGCCGACAACCGCGCCAAGGGCTCCACGCTCTCCCTGGTGGCCCCGGGGAAGACGGGCCGCGTGAAGGTCACCGCGTCGGCGGGCACGGAGGCGGGGGAGCCCGTGACGAAGACGTACACGGTCAAGGGCGGTACGACGCTCGCGGTCGACCCGCCGGTCCCGTCCGGCCTCAAGGGGTCCTACGCCCTCACCCTGGAGACCGAGTCCGGCGGCCCCGTGCACGCCGCCCGGATGCTGGAGCTGCCGGAGAACGGCATCCCCATGTTCACGATCCAGACGCTTCCGGACGACCGGGGGACGGTGGCCGTCCCGGAGGCCGAGCAGGACCTCGACGTGCTGCAGAAGTGAGGGCCGGGCTGCGGAAGTGAGGCCGGGCGCTGTGGGAGTGAGGCCGAGGCTGTGGAAGTGAGGCCGGGCGCTGTGGAAGTGAGGCCCGGGGCTGCCCCTGGGGCTTCGGCCTGCTCGGCCTGCACCTCCTACTCCTCGCCGTAGCGCGGGTCCACCGACTCCGGTGAGAGGCCCAGCAGCTCCGCCACCTGCTCCACGACCACTTCGTGGACCAGCGCGGCCCGTTCGTCGCGGCCCTTGGTGCGGATCTCCACGGGGCGCCGGTAGATGACGACCCGGGCGGGCCGCCCCTCGGAGGCGGAGATCGTCCCGCCGAGCGGCACCGTCCCGGTGCCCCACTCCTCGTCACCGGCGTCCCCGCCGGTGGTCGGCGGCACGTCGAGTACCAGGAAGTCGATCTCGGTGAGCTGCGGCCAGCGCCGCTCCAGGCGCTCCACGGAGTCCTGCACGAGGTCCGTGAAGGCCTCCGCGCGGCTGGCGGAGAGCGGCACCTGCGGAGGCGCCACAGGGCCGCGCATGCCCCTGCCGTGACGGTCGCGTCGGCGGGGCCTCGGCTCACTGGAGCGGGGTTGTACGGGGTCGTCCATCACTGGGGAAGCGTAGTCCTCGAGATCGCCCTTTCCGCACGGAGCACGGCATGTCGCTTCCTGACCATTCCAGCCAAGCTTGGGCTCGATTGCGTATCTCTCCGGGACCGCCGATCTCGCGACGATTGGCCGCATTTGTACCGAGTGGTGACCGCGTTCAACACCGCAGGTCCCCCTGGTCCCTTGTGTCTCCGCAGGTCAGTGGCGCGTTCCCGAGGGCCCCTGTGTGCGGGATCACAGCACGACACGGGGGAGTGACCTCGGGGAGAGTCGTCGCGGCCCGCTCAAGAGTGCGGTACCGTCCAACGTCGTGAGCCCTGTACGTCGCTGTTCGCGCACCGCTTGCGGCCGTCCCGCCGTCGCGACGCTGACGTACGTCTACGCCGACTCGACCGCGGTCCTCGGCCCTCTCGCCACCTACGCCGAACCCCACTGCTACGACCTGTGCGCCGAGCACTCCGAGCGCCTCACCGCGCCCCGCGGCTGGGAGGTCGTCCGCCTGGCCGACGGCTCGGGACCGGCCCGGCCCAGCGGCGACGACCTGGAAGCGCTCGCCAACGCCGTGCGGGAGGCGGCGCGGCCGCAGGAGCGGGCCGCGGGAGCCGGTGGCGGCGGGGCGCGCTCGGCGGACCCGATGGAGGTCGCACGCCGGGGGCACCTGCGGGTGCTGCGCTCGCCGGAGTCCTGAAGCCCTTCTCCGTGGAGAGCCGCAGGGAGCCGTCACTCCTCACCGGCGTCTCCGTGGGCGACCGCCACTTCTGACCGGCATCTTGGCCGGAACGGCGTCTTGGTCGGATCGGCGTCTCCGTCGGAACGGCGTCTCCGAAGGCGAGCGGCGTCTCCGTAGAGGGCTGTTATTCACCCTTGAACAACCCGTCCCGCACGCCCCATTGACGTGGCGTTGGCGCGGACACGACCATTCCTCCCATCCATGAGAGATCCCTTTCCGCATCACGGAATCGGGGAGGCTTGGTGTACGTCCAGGAACTGGAGCCCGTGGCCGACTCGCTCGGCCTGTCCGCCCTCGTCGCGACCCTGCCCCTGCTCACCGTCCTCGTCCTGCTCGGCGCCGTCCGCATGAAGGCCCACCGCGCGGGACTCATCGGCCTCGCGGTCGCCGCCGCCGTCGCCTGGCTCGCGTACGGCATGCCGCTCGGCCAGACCGCCTCCAGCGCCGCCCAGGGCGCCGTCTTCGGGCTCTTCCCCATCCTGTGGATCGTCGTCAACGCCCTGTGGGTGTACCGGATGACCGTCCGCACCCGGCACTTCGACATCCTGCGCCGCTCCTTCGGACGGCTCTCCGACGACCCGCGCATCCAGGCGCTCGTCATCGCCTTCTGCTTCGGCGCGCTCCTGGAAGCGCTCGCCGGCTTCGGCGCGCCCGTCGCGATCTGCTCGGTCATGCTGGTCGCGCTCGGCTTCGACCCGGTGCGCGCCGCCGTCGTCGCCCTCGTCGCCAACACCGCCCCCGTGGCCTTCGGCGCCATGGGCACCCCCGTCGTGACGCTCGCCCAGGTCACCGGCATCCCGCTGGACACCGTCGCCACCGTCGTCGGCCGCCAGACCCCGCTGCTCGCCCTCGTCGTGCCGCTCCTCCTGGTCGCCCTCGTCGACGGGCGGCGCGGCCTGCGCGAGACCTGGATCCCCGCCGCGGCCTGCGGACTCGCCTTCGCCGCCGCCCAGTTCGCGGCCTCCAACTACGTCTCCGCGCAACTGGCCGACATCGGGGCCGCCTTGGCGGGCGCGGGGGCGCTCGTCGCCGTCCCGGGCGCCCGGAAACCGGCCGCCGAGCCCGTCCGCGCCGCCGTCCTGACCGGCGCCCGCAGCACGGACCTGGACCACGACGACCCGCGCCCGGACGTGCTGCGCGCCTACGCCCCGTACGCCCTCATCGTCGCGATCTTCTCCGTCGCCCAGATCCCGCCCGTGAAGGACTTCCTCGCCGAGGCGACCCGAACCTTCGACTGGCCCTTCCTGAACGTCGCCGACCCGGCGGGCGACCCGGTCGGCGGCAACGCCTTCTCGCTGCCCGTCGTGTCCACCGGCGGCACGCTCGTGCTCCTCGCGGGCGTCGGCGCGGCGGTCGTCCTGCGCGTCCCCGCGCGCGTGGCGGTGCGCGAGTGGCTGGCGACCGTGCGCGAACTGCGGTTCGCGATCCTCACCGTGACGAGCGTGCTCGGGCTCGCGTACGTCATGAACCTCTCCGGACAGGCCGCCACCATCGGGCACTTCGTGGCCGACGCGGGCGCGGGCCTCGCTTTCCTCTCGCCGGTGCTCGGCTGGTTCGGCGTCGCCGTGTCCGGCTCCGACACCTCCGCCAACGCGCTGTTCGGCTCGCTCCAGGTGACGGCCGCCGAGCAGTCGGGGCTCTCGCCCGAACTCCTCGCCGCCGCGAACAGCTCGGGCGGCGTCCTCGGCAAGATGATCTCCCCGCAGAACCTGACGATCGCCTGCGCGGCCGTCGGGCTCGCGGGCAAGGAGGGCGACCTGCTGCGCAAGGTGCTGCCCTGGAGCATCGCGCTGCTCCTGGTGATGTGCCTCATCGTGGTCGGGCAGAGCACCGCGGTCCTCGGGTGGATGCTGCCCTGACGGGATGCGGCCCGGATGCCCTGACGGGATGCCGCCCGATGTCCTGACGGGATGCCGCCCTGGCGCCGCTTCCCCTCCGGCGTTGCGGGTAGTTTGTTGCCACCGACGAGGGCTTGCCGAGCTCCCTGAACCTTGCAGAGAGGGTTGCCGTGACTGCTGACCTGTCCCAGCTCGTGAAGGCGTACGACGTGCGCGGGGTGGTCCCGGACCAGTGGGACGAGTCCCTGGCCGAGTTGTTCGGCGCGGCCTTCGTGAGCGTGACGGGAGCGGACGCGATCGTCGTCGGGCACGACATGCGGCCCTCGTCGCCCGGTCTGTCCCGCGCTTTCGCGCGAGGGGCCGCGGCGCGCGGCGTCGACGTCACCGAGATCGGCCTGTGCTCGACGGACCAGCTGTACTACGCGTCGGGCGCGCTGAACCTGCCCGGCGCGATGTTCACGGCCTCGCACAACCCGGCGGAGTACAACGGCATCAAGATGTGCCGCGCGGGCGCCGCCCCGGTCGGCCAGGACACCGGCCTCGCCGACATCCGCGCCCTGGTCGAGCGCTGGTCGGACGAGGGCGCCCCCGCCCCCGACCCGGCGGTGACCCCCGGCACGCTCACGCGCCGCGACACCCTCAAGGACTACGCGGCGCACCTGCGCTCCCTGGTGGACCTCACCACCATCCGCCCCCTGAAGGTCGTCGTCGACGCGGGCAACGGCATGGGCGGCCACACCGTCCCCACCGTCTTCGAAGGCCTGCCCCTCACGCTCGTCCCGATGTACTTCGAGCTGGACGGCACCTTCCCCAACCACGAGGCCAACCCGCTGGACCCGGCCAACATCGTCGACCTCCAGGAGCGCGTGCGCGCGGAGGGCGCCGACCTCGGCATCGCCTTCGACGGCGACGCCGACCGCTGCTTCGTCGTCGACGAGAACGGCGGCCCGGTGTCCCCCTCGGCGATCACCGCCCTGGTCGCCGCCCGCGAACTCGCCAAGCACGGCGGCTCCGGCACGGTCATCCACAACCTGATCACCTCCTGGTCGGTCCCCGAGGTCGTCCGCGAGAACGGCGGCACGCCCGTGCGCACGCGCGTGGGCCACTCCTTCATCAAGGAGGAGATGGCCAAGTCGGGCGCCATCTTCGGCGGCGAGCACTCCGCGCACTACTACTTCCGCGACTTCTGGAACGCCGACACCGGCATGCTGGCCGCGCTGCACGTCCTCGCGGCCCTAGGCGGCCAGGACGGCCCGCTGTCCGGCCTCGTCGCGCAGTACGACCGCTACGCGGGCTCCGGTGAGATCAACTCCACGGTCGACGACCAGGCGGCGCGCCTCGCGGCGATCCGCTCCGCGTACGAGGGCCAGGACGACGTCACCATCGACGACCTCGACGGCCTGACGGTCACGTCCACCGACTGGTGGTTCAACGTCCGCGCCTCCAACACGGAACCCCTCCTCCGCCTGAACGCGGAGGCCCGCGACGAGAAGACGATGACGCGGGTACGGGACGAGGCCCTGGCGATCATCCGAGGCTGATCCACGACCACCCTCATGCCGTTGCTGTCGGTGTCCTGCGCACGCGGGGGTGCGCAGGACACCGACAGCAACGGCTGGCCTGCGGCTGCGGGCGCGGACTGGCAGGTGGGCACCAACGCACCACGGGCCGCACCCGAAGGAACAAGCGTCGCCCCCCCGGGCATCCGGAGCGAAGCCCCGCCTCGCCCCCGCCCAAGGCCCCCGGCCAGCGGTACCCTGACCAGGCCACAAGCCCCACCCGCCCCACCCCGAAGGGACCCCGCACCATGCCGCTCGAAGCCGGCCTCCTGGAGATCCTCGCCTGCCCGGCCTGCCACGCCCCCCTCAAGGAGACGGACACGGAGCTGGTCTGCACGGCGAGCGGCCCGGACTGCGGTCTGGCCTACCCGGTCCGCGACGGCATCCCCGTCCTCCTGGTCGACGAGGCCCGCCGCCCCGAGTAACGATCGAAGAGGCGCACCGTACGAAGCCGCGACCGGCACCCCGTACGACCACCCAGCCCGCCACCCGCCGTCGCACGGCGATCGGAGGCCGCCCTCATGCTCGACGACTCGCTCCTTGAAGATCCCGGGGCCCTGGCCCGGGCCGACCTGCACGATCTGCTGCGCGGCGCCGCCGAGGCGGGCGCCCGGGTGCGGACCGCGGTCCGGCACGCCACGGAGTCCGGCCTCACGGACCTCAAGCCGGACGGCCGCCCCCGCGCCGTCCTGATCGCGGGCCCGGGCACCGCGGCGACCGGCGTGGCCGACCTCATCGGCGCGCTCGCGGGCACCGGCTGCCCCGTCGTGCGCCTCGCGCCCACCGGGGTCGCCCCCGCCGCAGGCGCGCTGCGCTGGTCCCTGCCCGGCTGGACGGGCCCCGTCGACCTGCTGCTCATCGTCACCCCGGACGGCACGGAGCCCGGCCTGACACTCCTCGCCGAGCAGGCGTACCGCCGCGGCTGCACCGTCGTCGCGGTGTCCCCGGCCCGCACCCCGCTGGCCGAGAGCGTCGAGGGCTCGCACGGCCTGACGGTCCCGATGGCCGCATCGCCCGTGGCCGCGTACGGGACGACGTACGGCGAGGCGGAGAGCCGCGTCGGCACGCACGAGGAGCCCGCGGGGCCCGCGCGGACCGACCCCGGCGGCCCCGGCGGGCCCCACGACCCCACCGGCCCCGCGCAGCCGGACCCCGCCGAACCCGGAAGCCTCGGCCGCCCCGGCGCCGCCCACGGCGTACTGGAAGACCGCGGTCCGCTGACCTCCCCGCACAACGACCCGCCGGAGGCCCCCGCGGCCGCCCCCGGCACCCTCTGGGCCCTGCTCACGCCGCTGCTCGTCCTCCTCGACCGGACCGGCCTCATCGCCGCCCCCGTCGACACCCTCCAGAAGGTCGCCGACCGCCTGGACGACGTGGCCGAGCGCTGCGGCCCGGCCATCACGACGTACAGCAACCCCGCGAAGACGCTCGCCGTCGAGCTGTCCGAGTCGCTGCCGCTGATCTGGAGCGAGGGGCAGACCGCGGGCATGGCGGGCCGCCGCTTCGCCGCCGCCCTCGCCGAACTCGCGGGCCACGCCGCGCTCGCCGCCGAGCTGCCCGAGGCCCTGCCCGCGCACGCCGCGCTGCTCGTGGGCGGCATCGCGGGCGGCGCCGAGCGCGACGACTTCTTCCGCGACCGCGTCGACGAACCGGCCGCGCTCCGCGCCCGCGTGGTCCTGCTCCGCGAGCGCCCGTCCGACGCCGGCGGCCTGACCGCGATGCCCGCCGCCCGCGAACTCGCCCGCAGCCACGACACCCCGCTCAGCGAGCTGGAACCGGGAGACGGCAGCGACCTGGAACGCCTCGCCGAGCTGATCGCCATCACGGATTTCGCGGCCGTTTACCTGGCGCTCGCCTCCGGGGGCCGATCATGACGGCACGCCGACCGTGACGGACGTGCCGACGCGACCGCACGCCGACCGTGACGGGTGTCCGACGTGACCGCACGCCGACCGAGACCGCACGCCGACCACGGGTGACCGCCCCGGCCGGGGCGTCCGCACCCGCGTACCCGCACCACCCGTAAGGGAGACCTCCCCGTGGACCGCCTCACCAACACCATCCGCCCCTACGCCTGGGGTTCCACCACCGCCATCGCGGAGCTGACGGGCGCCGAGCCCACCGGCGAGCCGCAGGCCGAGATGTGGATGGGCGCCCACCCGGGCGCACCCTCGCGCACCGAGCGCGGCCCGCTCAACGAGGTGATCGACGAGGACCCGGCGCGCGAGCTGGGCCCGCGCGCCGTCGCGAAGTTCGGCCCGCGCCTGCCCTTCCTCCTGAAGATCCTCGCCGCCGGCGCCCCCCTGTCCCTCCAGGTCCACCCGAACCTGGAAGAGGCCAAGGAGGGGTACGACGACGAGGAGCGCCGCGGCGTCCCCATCGACGCCCCGCACCGCAACTACAAGGACGCCAACCACAAGCCCGAACTGATCTGCGCGCTCACGCCCTTCGACGGACTCTGCGGCTTCCGCGCCCCCGCCGAGGCCGCCGACCTGCTCGCGGGCCTCGGCGTCGACTCCCTCAAGCCGTACGTCGACCTGCTGCACGCCAAGCCCGAGGAGGCCGCGCTGCGCGAGGTCCTGACGGCCGTGCTCACCGCCGACCCGGACGACATGGCGAAGACCGTCACCGAGGCCGCGGCCGCCGCCGAGCGCATCGGCGGCGACCACGCCCCCTACGCCGCCATCGCCCGGCACTACCCCGGTGACCCCGGCGTCATCGCGGCCATGCTGCTCAACCACGTCCGACTCCAGCCCGGCGAGGCCATGTTCCTCGGCGCCGGCGTCCCGCACGCCTACCTCCAGGGCCTGGGCGTGGAGATCATGGCCAACTCCGACAACGTGCTGCGCTGCGGCCTCACCCCCAAGCACGTCGACGTACCCGAACTCCTGCGCGTCGTCCGCTTCGAGGCCACCGACCCCGGCGTACTGCGCCCCGAGGCGTCCCCCGACGGCGAGGAGGTCTACGAGACCCCGATCGACGAGTTCCGCCTCTCCCGCTTCGTCCTGCCCGAGGCCGGCGCCGCCCACGACCTCACCGCCGCGACCCCGCAGATCCTGCTGTGCACGGCGGGCGAGGTCCGCGTGGGCGACATCGCCCTGGCGCCGGGACGGTCCGCGTTCGTCCCCGCGGGTGAAAAGACGGAAGTGTCCGGGGCAGGCACGGTTTTCCGCGCCACTGTGGTGGCCTGAGACACCGCACGCGTCCCGTGCTGCAACAATGACCCACCGCGAAGGCCGGGCGGAGCAGCGCCCGGACGCGCGCAAGGCGCAGCGGCAAGGCGTAGTGACGCAGGCGAAGGGACATCGGGCACACATGAGTGCGTCAGGCGGAACAAAGGCGATCGTGGCGGCACTCGCCGCCAATCTCGCGATCGCGGTGGCGAAGTTCGTGGCGTTCCTCTTCAGCGGCTCGTCCTCGATGCTCGCCGAGAGCGTCCACTCGCTCGCCGACTCCGGCAACCAGGGCCTGCTGCTCCTCGGCGGCAAGAAGGCCCAGCGCGAGGCGACCCCGCAACACCCCTTCGGCTACGGGCGCGAGCGCTACATCTACGCGTTCCTGGTCTCCATCGTGCTCTTCTCCGTCGGCGGCATGTTCGCCATCTACGAGGGCTACGAGAAGATCAAGCACCCGCACGACATCGAGCACTGGTACTGGCCGGTGGGCGTCCTGGTCTTCGCGATCATCGCGGAGTCCTTCTCCTTCCGGACGGCCATCAAGGAGTCCAACGCCCTGCGCGGCAAGCTCACCTGGACCCAGTTCGTGCGCCGCGCCAAGGCCCCCGAGCTGCCCGTCGTACTCCTCGAAGACCTCGGCGCGCTCGTCGGCCTGGTGCTCGCGCTCGGCGGTGTCGGCCTCGCCCTCGCCACCGGTGACGGCGTCTGGGACGGCATCGGCACTCTGTGCATCGGCGTCCTGCTCATCCTCATCGCGATCGTCCTCGCCGCCGAGACCAAGTCGCTGCTCCTCGGCGAGGCCGCGGGCACCGAAGAGGTCGCGAAGATCGAGCGGGCCCTGGTCGACGGCGACACCGTCACCGGCGTCATCCACATGCGCACGCTGCACCTCGGCCCCGAGGAACTCCTCGTCGCCGCCAAGGTCGCCGTCCAGCACGACGACACGGCCCGCGAGGTCGCGGAAGCGATCAACGCGGCCGAGGACCGCATCCGCGCCGCCGTCCCCATCGCCCGCGTCATCTACCTGGAACCGGACATCTACAACGCGGAAGCGGCGGCAGCGGGCACGAACCCGGCGAAGTCGCCAGGCGGCCACTGACGGCAAGGGCCCCGCACCACTTCGGTGCGGGGCCCTTCGACGTACGGCCCGCGTACGGGCGCACTCGCCCTCACTGCACCTCGCGCAGCACCTCCAGCACAGCCCTCTCGTCCGGCGCGGCCTCAAGCCGCTCCCGGAACCCTCCGTCCATCAGCTTCCGCGAAAGCATCGCCAGAATCCGCAGATGCTCATCACCCGCGGCCGCCTCCGGCACGGAGATCATGAAGATCAGCTTGGCCTTCGTACCGTCGAGCGCCCCCCACTCGATGCCCTCGGCGGACCGGGCGAACCCCACGACCGGCGAGGTCACCGCATCCGTCTTGGCGTGCGGAATGGCGATCTCCTCCCCGAGCCCGGTGGTGCCCTGCGCCTCCCGGCGCAGCGCGGTCCGCACCAGTTCCTCTACGTCGACGACCTTCCCGGTCCGCGCGAGCAGCCCGGCCAGCTCCCGGATCGCGGCCTCCTTCTCGTCGGCGTCGAGCCGGACCTTGACGGTCTGCTCGGTCAGATACCCGGAGAGCACCTCACCACCGGAAGCCACCACGGGGTCGGCGGACGCCTGAGGCGCGTCGGTCGAAGGATGAGGCGCGTCGGCCGAGGAAGCGGGCGCCGAAGGGGCAGGCGCGGCAGGGGACTTCCGCAGCGGTGCCGCCGGGGGGACATCCGCGGCACCGACTCCGGCCCCGACCCCGGCGAGCGCCGGCTCGGCGTCCCCACTCGCCCCACCGGCCAACGGCTCCGCCCGCCGCTTCCGCTCACTGATGTCCACCAACGCCACCGTCGTCAGCGCCGTGACCACAGTGCCGAGCGCCACAGCCACGAAGAACATCGGCACACCACCGACCGCCCCGAGGACGGCCACGATCGGCCCGCCGTGCGGCACCGCGTCCTTCACGTCTGCGAGCCCGGCGACCGCACCGGCCACGGCTCCGCCCAGCATGTTCGCCGGAATGACCTGCGCGGGCCGCGCCGCGGCGAACGGAATCGCACCCTCGGAGATCCCGAACAAGCCCATGAACAGGGCCGCGAGCCCGGTCTCGCGCTCCTGCTCGCTGTAGAGCCGCTTGCGGATCAGCGTCGCGAGCCCCTGCCCGAGCGGCATCACCGGGATCGCCGCGGCGCACATGCCCATGACGGTCTGGTTGCCGGTGGCGATGAGCCCCGCGCCGAACAGGAACGCGGTCTTGTTGACCGGCCCGCCCATGTCGAACGCGATCATCAGCCCCAGGATCGCGCCGAGCAGGATCGCGCTGGTCCCGGTCATCCCGCTGAGCCAGTCCGTCAGATGCTCGAACACCCACGAGATGGGCTTGCCGATGACGTAGATGAAGAAGAGCCCGAGCGCGCTCGTCGCCAGAATCGGGATCACGATGATCGGCATGATCGGCTGGACGAACTTCGGGACCTTGACCTTCTTGATCCACAACACCAGGTACCCGGCCAGGAACCCGGTCACGATCGCCCCGATGAACCCCGCCCCCGCCTTGGAGTCGTACAGCTCACCGGTGTTGGCGATCCACCCGCCGATCATGCCGGGCACGAGCGCGGGCCGGTCCCCGATCGCGTACGCGATGTACCCCGACAGGATCGGCACCATCAGCGTGAACCCGATGACCCCGATCTGGTTCACATGCATCCAGAACGAGTCGTCGGGGATGACCAGACCCCCCTTGGGGTCGGTGTGCCCGCCCAGCGACAGCGAGATCGCGATCAGCAGACCACCGACCACGACGAACGGGATCATGTACGAGACGCCGTTCATCAGCGCCTTGTACGCGACGCTCCGCTCCCGGCCGCCGCCCGCGCCCCCGCCGCCGCCCGCTGAAGCGGAACCCCCGGCGCCGCCACCGCCCGCGTGCACGGGCGCGCTGCGCACCCGCTCGATCAGGCGCTCCGGGTGACTGATGCCCTCGGAGACCCCGACGGACAGCACCCGCTTGCCCGCGAACCTCGTCAGGTCCACGTCCTTGTCGGCCGCGACGATGATGCCGTCGGCATCTCTGACATCGTTGTCAGTCAATACGTTTTCAGCCCCGATGGAGCCCTGGGTCTCCACCTTCATCTCGATGCCCTGGCTGTCGGCGGCCTGCTGGAGTTTCTCCGCCGCCATGTACGTGTGGGCGATGCCCGTCGGACATGCGGTCACCGCGAGCAGCTTCAGCCGCGGGTGCCCACTGGGGTCCCCGCCTGCCACGGGGTCGGCCGGACTGGTCACGTGGATCTCCTAACGCCTTGGCCAAAATCGATCGCGCGCATGCTCCCGATCTCCAGGCATCCTGCAACACCCGCGGACCAGTTCAAAAGCGCAAAGGTCCCGGTTCGGCGGGGTCTCTGGACCTTTGTTCCCTCCTCGATTCGGCCACAGTCCGGCACGAGGCGGGCTGGGGCGCGCTGCGCCAATCGGTGTAGATTCGTGACAGTGCCAGACGTCGCTGCTGATGGCGGTCGGGCGGTCCGCACCTGGACCGGCCGAGGGAGAGAGGGCCTCCGACGGACTGCGCTGCGCGCGGCGGTGCACCCTTGTGCCCCGACGCCGCAGGTCAGCCATGCCCACCCTCGACCGATCACGAGGAGCAGCTCAGAATGACTGCCGCCAACGGCCACGACTTCAAGGTCGCCGACATCTCCCTCGCCGACTACGGCCGCAAGGAGATCAACCTCGCCGAGCACGAGATGCCCGGCCTGATGGCGATCCGCAAGGAATTCGCCGCCAGCCAGCCGCTCGCCGGCGCCCGCATCATGGGCTCCCTGCACATGACCGTGCAGACCGCCGTCCTCATCGAGACCCTCGTCGCCCTCGGCGCCGAGGTCCGCTGGGTGTCCTGCAACATCTTCTCCACCCAGGACCACGCCGCCGCGGCCGTCGCCGTCGGCCCGAACGGCACCCCGGACAACCCCCAGGGCATCCCGGTCTTCGCCTGGAAGGGCGAGACCCTCGAGGAGTACTGGTGGTGCACGGAGCAGGCCCTGACCTGGCCGAACACGCCCACCGGCGGCCCGAACATGATCCTGGACGACGGCGGCGACGCCACCCTCCTCGTCCACAAGGGCGTCGAGTACGAGAAGGCCGGCAAGGTCCCGGCGATCGAGACCGCCGAGTCCGACGAGCACCGCGTCATCCTCCAGACCCTGCACCGCACGCTCGCCGAGAACCCGCAGAAGTGGACCCAGCTCGCCTCGGAGATCCGCGGCGTCACCGAGGAGACCACCACCGGCGTCCACCGGCTGTACGAGATGCAGCGCGACGGCGAGCTCCTCTTCCCGGCGATCAACGTCAACGACGCCGTCACCAAGTCGAAGTTCGACAACAAGTACGGCTGCCGCCACTCCCTCATCGACGGCATCAACCGCGCCACCGACGTCCTCATCGGCGGCAAGACCGCGGTCGTCTGCGGCTACGGCGACGTGGGCAAGGGTTGCGCCGAGTCCCTGCGCGGTCAGGGCGCCCGCGTGATCATCACCGAGATCGACCCGATCTGCGCCCTGCAGGCCGCGATGGACGGCTACCAGGTCACGACGCTCGACGACGTCGTCGAGACGGCCGACATCTTCATCACCACGACCGGCAACAAGGACATCATCATGGCCTCGGACATGGCCAAGATGAAGCACCAGGCGATCGTGGGCAACATCGGTCACTTCGACAACGAGATCGACATGGCCGGCCTCGCGAAGCTCCCGGGCATCGTCAAGGACGAGGTCAAGCCGCAGGTCCACACCTGGACGCACCCCGACGGCAAGGTCCTCATCGTCCTGTCCGAGGGCCGCCTGCTGAACCTGGGCAACGCCACCGGCCACCCGTCCTTCGTGATGTCCAACTCGTTCGCGGACCAGACCCTGGCCCAGATCGAGCTGTTCACCAAGCCCGACGAGTACCCGACCGACGTCTACGTGCTCCCCAAGCACCTCGACGAGAAGGTCGCCCGCCTGCACCTGGACTCGCTCGGCGTGAAGCTCACGACGCTCCGCCCCGAGCAGGCCGCGTACATCGGCGTCCAGGTCGAGGGCCCGTACAAGCCGGACCACTACCGCTACTGACCCCGGCCCCGGCCGCCACCGCGACCACCCCGACGGGCCCCGGCCACGAGGCCTTGGCCCTGCCTCGGAACCCGGTCCGTGACCCCACTCCCGACCCGGGACCTGGTCATGCGACCCCGCTCCTGACCCGGGACCTGGTCACACCCGGCGGCCGCCCGGCAGTACGCCTCCAGCAGGCCCTCGCCCACCGGGGCGGGGGCCTGCCCCCGTAGCGGCGCCCACGGGGACGATCCGCCCCACGCCCGACAAGGACCACGCACCATGCCCCGCGGCCGATATTCGCTTCACGATCCGCACGATCACACCCCTCTCGGCGAAGAACACTTCCACTGCGCGCCCGGCCCTTCCGGCTGGCGCTATGTCGCCCAGCGCACCACCCCCTCGGGCGACCACGCGGGCTCCGTCGACCTGGCCATCGACGAACTCGGCCGCCCCATCCGACTCGAACTGCACGCTTCCGGCTGGCAGGTGCGCGCCGCCGCCCTGGACGGCGTCACCTGGGTCCGGACCGACGCCACCGGCGCCCACGCCGACGAGCGCAACGCCCCCGCTCACGCCATCACCGGCACATCCCCCGCCTTCCTCGTCGCCACCGCCCGGCTGCTGCGGCTCGCCCCCGCTGCCCCCGCGACCCGCGTCCGCCTGGTCGCCTTCACGGACCCGGTCCTCGCCCCCCGCACCCTCGACCAGTCCTGGGCCCTGCTGAAAAGCGAAGCACACGCCACTGACAACGGCCCTCTGACCGTGGACGAATACGAGGTCACAGCCCTGGACACAGGCGAGAGGCATACCGTCCACCTCACCGGCGACGTCGTCCTCGCGGCGCCCGGCATCGAGCTGGAGAACCTGGAGACGCCGCCGTCGGTGTTCGGCTGAGACGCGAATCGGGCTCATGAGCCGCGGAGCGGGAGGATGGCCGCGGACCGGGCTGATGAGACGTGAATCGGGCTTACGCGGGCGGCACGAAGCCCGTCGAGGGCCGGGCGGGCTTCTCGGGCACCGGGGGAGGGGGAGAGGCCGGGGGCGCAGCGGGTCCGGCGGTGGGCTGAGGGGGCTGCGCGGGTGTGGTGGTGGGCTGGGGCGGCTGCGCGGGCGCGGTGGCCGGGGGCCCGTACGCATCCGTCACAGAAGCCGCCCCCGCCCCCTGCTCCCCGAACGCCCGCCGCGCCTCACGCGCCTGCCGCTCGTGCACTACGGCGGCGAGGAAGGCCGCCGGGGGCACGCCCTCCGGCGCCGGAGCCCCGGTCCGCGCCACCACATCGTTGGCGAGACGTTCCGCCATCGCCCAGCCGACCTGCGGATCCAACTGCCCCATCCGCGTCAGGTACTGGCGGACGGCCAGCCACAGCCCGTCCGGCACCGCCGACAGGTCCAGCTCGGCGAACCGCCCCACGAGCCACGGCGGCGGCGCGGGCACGTATTCGGTACGCCCCGCCGGCACCCGCTCCCGTACGACGAGCGTCCCCGCGAACACATCCCCCAGCCGCCGCCCGCGCTCCGACACCAAGGAGGCGATGCACGCGACGACCCCGAACGTCATGAGGATCTCCACGACCCCGATCGCCCCGCGCACCAGCGCGTGCCGGAACCGGATCGGCCCGCCGTCGTCCCTGACCACGCGCAGCCCGCACGCCAGCTTCCCGAGCGACCGCCCGTGGCTGAGGGTCTCCACCGCGATCGGCACACCCACGAGCACCAGCACGAACGTCGCCACCGCGATCGCGGCGACCGCGGCGTCGTCGAGCGACCCGGCCGCGGCCAGCAGCCCCAGCGTCACCGCCAGATACGCCGACCAGGCCACGACCATGTCGATGAGCACCGCCAGCGCACGACTCGGCAACTTCGCGGGACGCAGTTCCAGCGCCACCGCCTCGCCCGTCACCAGCTCACTCACGCCTGCCGCCCTTCCCGTTGCTGCCCCCGGAACCGCCAGTCTGCCAAGCTGACTATCGATCGCGCCGCACCACCAGAGCCGCAGTACGAGAAGCCGAGGAGCAGTCAACCGATGGACCTCGACGTCTTCGTGTCCGCACACCGGGCCGAATGGGACCGTCTGGACACCCTGCTGCGCCGCCAACGCCGTCTCACCGGCCCCGAGGTCGACGAACTCGTCGTCCTCTATCAGCGCACGGCCACGCACCTCTCCCTGATCCAGTCCAGCGCCCCGGACCCACAGCTGACCGGCCGTCTCACCCAACTGGTGGCACGCGCCCGCAGCGCCGTGACAGGCACGCGCCGCGCCTCCTGGAGAGATGCCACGCGCTTCCTGACACACGGTTTCCCCGCTGCGGTCTACCGCAGCCGTCACTGGTGGGTACCCACAGCCCTGCTCTCCATCGCCCTGGCCGCCGTGATCGGCTGGTGGATAGGCACCCACCCCGAAGTCCAGTCCTCCATCGCCGCCCCCTCGGAGCTGCGCGACCTCACGCGCCCCGGAGGCGAGTACGAGACGTACTACTCCAGCCACCCGGCGGCGTCCTTCGCCGCCCAGGTATGGACGAACAACGCCCAGGCAGCAGCGATGTGCCTGGTCCTGGGGGCGTTCCTCTGCCTTCCCGTCATCTGGATCCTCTTCCAGAACATGCTCAACCTGGGCGTCGGCATCGGCTTGATGTCCTCCGCCGACCGCCTCGACACCTTCCTCGGCCTCGTCCTGCCCCACGGCCTCTTGGAGCTGACCGCGGTCTTCGTAGCCGCCGGCACCGGCCTCCGCCTGGGCTGGACCCTCATCGCCCCGGGCCCGCGAACCCGCCGCACCGCCATGGCCGAGGAAGGCCGCTCCGCCCTCGGCATGGCCATCGGCCTGGCCCTCGTCCTCCTCATCTCCGGCGCCATCGAAGGCTTCGTCACCCCGTCCGGCCTCCCCACTTGGGCCCGTATCGGCATCGGCATCGCCGCCGAGGCGGCGTTCCTCGTGTACGTCTACGTCCTCGGCGGCCGAGCCGCGCGCGAAGGCGAGACGGGCGACGTGGAAGAGCACGAGCGGAGCGCCACGGTCCCCACTGCGGCGTGATGTGCGCACGTCGCCTCTGAGCTGCTAGTCTCCTCTTCGCCCCGGAAAAGTCATTGACATGGCAGATCCGAGGAGGTAGATTCGAACAGTTGCCTAGAGCTGGACAGCTCGCGCGGCGGCAGTTAAAATCTGCCTGCTTCTTGAATCTCATCTCATCGAGAAGCCATCCCGATGAATCGGAAAGCTGAGCCGGTCAGACCGGCCGAAAACTTCTGATAAAGTCGGATCCGCCGGAAAGGGAAACGCGAAAGCGAATACCTGGAAAGCACCGAGGAAATCGGGTCGGAACGGGAAGCCGGAAAGATCTGATAGAGTCGGAAACGCAAGAACAAAAGAAACACCGAAGGGAAGCGCCCGGAGGAAAGCCCGCGAGGGTGAGTACGAAGGAAGCGTCCGTTCCTTGAGAACTCAACAGCGTGCCAAAAGTCAACGCCAGATATGTTGATACCCCGTCTACTGGACGTCAGTCCGGTGGCGAGGTTCCTTTGAAAAAGTCCTGTACGGCATGGTCCGTGCAGGCGCACAGCGAGGACGCTGTGAACCGGGGGATTATTCCTCTCCTGGTTCCGCTCTCGTGTGTGTCGCCGGGATATCCCGGAAGCATTCACGGAGAGTTTGATCCTGGCTCAGGACGAACGCTGGCGGCGTGCTTAACACATGCAAGTCGAACGATGAAGCCCTTCGGGGTGGATTAGTGGCGAACGGGTGAGTAACACGTGGGCAATCTGCCCTGCACTCTGGGACAAGCCCTGGAAACGGGGTCTAATACCGGATAACACCTTCTCTCGCATGGGAGGGGGTTGAAAGCTCCGGCGGTGCAGGATGAGCCCGCGGCCTATCAGCTTGTTGGTGAGGTAGTGGCTCACCAAGGCGACGACGGGTAGCCGGCCTGAGAGGGCGACCGGCCACACTGGGACTGAGACACGGCCCAGACTCCTACGGGAGGCAGCAGTGGGGAATATTGCACAATGGGCGAAAGCCTGATGCAGCGACGCCGCGTGAGGGATGACGGCCTTCGGGTTGTAAACCTCTTTCAGCAGGGAAGAAGCGCAAGTGACGGTACCTGCAGAAGAAGCGCCGGCTAACTACGTGCCAGCAGCCGCGGTAATACGTAGGGCGCAAGCGTTGTCCGGAATTATTGGGCGTAAAGAGCTCGTAGGCGGCTTGTCACGTCGGTTGTGAAAGCCCGGGGCTTAACCCCGGGTCTGCAGTCGATACGGGCAGGCTAGAGTTCGGTAGGGGAGATCGGAATTCCTGGTGTAGCGGTGAAATGCGCAGATATCAGGAGGAACACCGGTGGCGAAGGCGGATCTCTGGGCCGATACTGACGCTGAGGAGCGAAAGCGTGGGGAGCGAACAGGATTAGATACCCTGGTAGTCCACGCCGTAAACGGTGGGCACTAGGTGTGGGCAACATTCCACGTTGTCCGTGCCGCAGCTAACGCATTAAGTGCCCCGCCTGGGGAGTACGGCCGCAAGGCTAAAACTCAAAGGAATTGACGGGGGCCCGCACAAGCGGCGGAGCATGTGGCTTAATTCGACGCAACGCGAAGAACCTTACCAAGGCTTGACATACACCGGAAACGGCCAGAGATGGTCGCCCCCTTGTGGTCGGTGTACAGGTGGTGCATGGCTGTCGTCAGCTCGTGTCGTGAGATGTTGGGTTAAGTCCCGCAACGAGCGCAACCCTTGTCCCGTGTTGCCAGCAAGCCCTTCGGGGTGTTGGGGACTCACGGGAGACCGCCGGGGTCAACTCGGAGGAAGGTGGGGACGACGTCAAGTCATCATGCCCCTTATGTCTTGGGCTGCACACGTGCTACAATGGCCGGTACAATGAGCTGCGATACCGCGAGGTGGAGCGAATCTCAAAAAGCCGGTCTCAGTTCGGATTGGGGTCTGCAACTCGACCCCATGAAGTCGGAGTCGCTAGTAATCGCAGATCAGCATTGCTGCGGTGAATACGTTCCCGGGCCTTGTACACACCGCCCGTCACGTCACGAAAGTCGGTAACACCCGAAGCCGGTGGCCCAACCCCTTGTGGGAGGGAGCTGTCGAAGGTGGGACTGGCGATTGGGACGAAGTCGTAACAAGGTAGCCGTACCGGAAGGTGCGGCTGGATCACCTCCTTTCTAAGGAGCACTTCTTACCGAGTTCGCTCGGTCAGAGGCCAGTACATCAGCGAATGTCTGATGCTGGTTGCTCATGGGTGGAACGTTGACTACTCGGCCTGGTTCACGGGTCGGAGGCTGTGAGTACTGCTCTTCGGGGCGTGGAAAGCATGATCTCCGGGCGGGACGAGGTCGGGCACGCTGTTGGGTGTCTGAGGGTACGGACTTGTTCCTGACCTCAATGCCGACCCCAGTGAAGGTTCGTTTCGGCGGGCTGTGATGGGTGGTTGGTCGTTGTTTGAGAACTGCACAGTGGACGCGAGCATCTGTGGCCAAGTTTTTAAGGGCGCACGGTGGATGCCTTGGCACCAGGAACCGATGAAGGACGTGGGAGGCCACGATAGTCCCCGGGGAGTCGTCAACCAGGCTTTGATCCGGGGGTTTCCGAATGGGGAAACCCGGCAGTCGTCATGGGCTGTCACCCGCTGCTGAACACATAGGCAGTGTGGAGGGAACGCGGGGAAGTGAAACATCTCAGTACCCGCAGGAAGAGAAAACAACCGTGATTCCGGGAGTAGTGGCGAGCGAAACTGGATGAGGCCAAACCGTATGCGTGTGAGACCCGGCAGGGGTTGCGTATACGGGGTTGTGGGATCTCTCTTCTGTTGTCTGCCGGCGACAGGACGAGTCAGAAACCGTTGATGTAGGCGAAGGACATGCGAAAGGTCCGGCGTAGAGGGTAAGACCCCCGTAGTCGAAACGTCAGCGGCTCGTTTGAGAGACACCCAAGTAGCACGGGGCCCGAGAAATCCCGTGTGAATCTGGCGGGACCACCCGTTAAGCCTAAATATTCCCTGGTGACCGATAGCGGATAGTACCGTGAGGGAATGGTGAAAAGTACCGCGGGAGCGGAGTGAAATAGTACCTGAAACCGTGTGCCTACAAGCCGTGGGAGCGTCGCGCGGGGAACTTGTTCCTGTGCGTCGTGACTGCGTGCCTTTTGAAGAATGAGCCTGCGAGTTTGCGGTGTGTTGCGAGGTTAACCCGTGTGGGGAAGCCGTAGCGAAAGCGAGTCCGAATAGGGCGGTTTAGTAGCGCGCTCAAGACCCGAAGCGGAGTGATCTAGCCATGGGCAGGCTGAAGCGGAGGTAAGACTTCGTGGAGGGCCGAACCCACCAGGGTTGAAAACCTGGGGGATGACCTGTGGTTAGGGGTGAAAGGCCAATCAAACTCCGTGATAGCTGGTTCTCCCCGAAATGCATTTAGGTGCAGCGTCGTGTGTTTCTTGCCGGAGGTAGAGCACTGGATAGGCGATGGGCCCTACCGGGTTACTGACCTTAGCCAAACTCCGAATGCCGGTAAGTGAGAGCGCGGCAGTGAGACTGTGGGGGATAAGCTCCATGGTCGAGAGGGAAACAGCCCAGAGCATCGACTAAGGCCCCTAAGCGTACGCTAAGTGGGAAAGGATGTGGAGTCGCAGAGACAACCAGGAGGTTGGCTTAGAAGCAGCCACCCTTGAAAGAGTGCGTAATAGCTCACTGGTCTAGTGATTCCGCGCCGACAATGTAGCGGGGCTCAAGCGTACCGCCGAAGTCGTGTCAATCCAGCATGAGGGCCAACGCCCGCTGGGTTGGGTAGGGGAGCGTCGTGTGCCGGGTGAAGCTGCCGCGTAAGCGAGTGGTGGACGGTTCACGAGTGAGAATGCAGGCATGAGTAGCGATACATACGTGAGAAACGTGTGCGCCGATTGACTAAGGGTTCCTGGGTCAAGCTGATCTGCCCAGGGTAAGTCGGGACCTAAGGCGAGGCCGACAGGCGTAGTCGATGGATAACCGGTTGATATTCCGGTACCCGCTGTGAAGCGTCAAACATCGAATCCAGTGATGCTAAGGCCGTGAAGCCGCCCTGGAGCTCTTCGGGCGAAGGGGAGTGGTGGAGCCGCTGACCCGATCTGGTAGTAGGTGAGTGATGGGGTGACGCAGGAAGGTAGTCCAGCCCGGGCGGTGGTTGTCCCGGGGTAAGGGTGTAGCCCGAGCGATAGGCAAATCCGTCGTTCTTGTGGGTGAGACCTGATGCCGAGCCGATTGTGGTGAAGTGGATGATCCTATGCTGTCGAGAAAAGCCTCTAGCGAGTTTCATGGCGGCCCGTACCCTAAACCGACTCAGGTGGTCAGGTAGAGAATACCGAGGCGTTCGGGTGAACTATGGTTAAGGAACTCGGCAAAATGCCCCCGTAACTTCGGGAGAAGGGGGGCCATTTCTGGTGATGACACTTGCTGTCTGAGCTGGGGGTGGCCGCAGAGACCAGCGAGAAGCGACTGTTTACTAAAAACACAGGTCCGTGCGAAGCCGTAAGGCGATGTATACGGACTGACGCCTGCCCGGTGCTGGAACGTTAAGGGGACCGGTTAGTCACTCTTCGGGGTGGCGAAGCTGAGAACTTAAGCGCCAGTAAACGGCGGTGGTAACTATAACCATCCTAAGGTAGCGAAATTCCTTGTCGGGTAAGTTCCGACCTGCACGAATGGCGTAACGACTTCTCGACTGTCTCAACCATAGGCCCGGTGAAATTGCACTACGAGTAAAGATGCTCGTTTCGCGCAGCAGGACGGAAAGACCCCGGGACCTTTACTACAGTTTGATATTGGTGTTCGGTTCGGCTTGTGTAGGATAGGTGGGAGACTGTGAAGCGGGCACGCCAGTGTTCGTGGAGTCGTCGTTGAAATACCACTCTGGTCGTGCTGGATGTCTAACCTGGGTCCGTGATCCGGATCAGGGACAGTGTCTGATGGGTAGTTTAACTGGGGCGGTTGCCTCCCAAAGGGTAACGGAGGCGCCCAAAGGTTCCCTCAGCCTGGTTGGTAATCAGGTGTTGAGTGTAAGTGCACAAGGGAGCTTGACTGTGAGACTGACGGGTCGAGCAGGGACGAAAGTCGGGACTAGTGATCCGGCGGTGGCTTGTGGAAGCGCCGTCGCTCAACGGATAAAAGGTACCCCGGGGATAACAGGCTGATCTTCCCCAAGAGTCCATATCGACGGGATGGTTTGGCACCTCGATGTCGGCTCGTCGCATCCTGGGGCTGGAGTCGGTCCCAAGGGTTGGGCTGTTCGCCCATTAAAGCGGTACGCGAGCTGGGTTTAGAACGTCGTGAGACAGTTCGGTCCCTATCCGCTGTGCGCGTAGGAGTCTTGAGAAGGGCTGTCCCTAGTACGAGAGGACCGGGACGGACGAACCTCTGGTGTGCCAGTTGTTCTGCCAAGGGCATGGCTGGTTGGCTACGTTCGGAAAGGATAACCGCTGAAAGCATCTAAGCGGGAAGCCTGCTTCGAGATGAGGACTCCCACCTCCTTTGAGGGGTTAAGGCTCCCAGTAGACGACTGGGTTGATAGGCCAGATATGGAAGCCCTGTGAGGGGTGGAGTTGACTGGTACTAATAGGCCGAGGGCTTGTCCTCAGTTGCTCGCGTCCACTGTGTTGGTTCTGAAACCACGAACAACCCCATGCCATGGTGATGGTGTGGTGCGGTCGTTTGAAAAGTTTCATAGTGTTTCGGTGGTCATAGCGTGAGGGAAACGCCCGGTTACATTCCGAACCCGGAAGCTAAGCCTTACAGCGCCGATGGTACTGCAGGGGGGACCCTGTGGGAGAGTAGGACGCCGCCGAACTAAATTTGATAACGCCGTATCCCCCGAGTTTCGACTCGGGGGATACGGCTTTTTTGCGTTCCGGTGAGGCGCGGGCCGCCCGTTGTTCTACAGGCGGCCCGCTGCCTTCAGGGACAAGTAGGCGTCGGCCAGAGCAGGGGCCAAATTGTCAGGAGTCGCGTCCACGACCGTGACGCCATGGCGGATGAGTTGTTCCGCGGTGCGTTGGCGTTCCGCCTGGGCCTGCGCGCCGGCCGCGGCGGCGTACACCGCTTCCGTCGTGCCCCGGGCCTTCGCCATGTGGGTGATGTGCGGGTCGGCGACCGAGGCGACCAGCACCGTGTGGCGCTGCGTGAGTCGGGAGAGTACCGGCAACAGGCCCTCCTCGATGGGGGCCGCTTCGAGATTCGTGAGAAGAACGATCAAAGAGCTTCGAGGGGCGGTGCGCAGCGCTGTGGCGGTGAGGCCGCGGGCGTCCGTCTCCACGAGTTCGGGTTCGAGAGTGGCCAGGGCGCTGACCAGGGACGGCAGGACATCGCCCGCGGCCTTGCCCTGGACCAGGGCGCGTACCCGGCGGTCGTAGGCGAGGAGATCCACGCGGTCGCCCGCGCGGGAGGCCAGGGCGGCCAGGAGGAGAGCGGCGTCCATCGACGCGTCGAGACGCGGGGCGTCGCCGACGCGGCCCGCGGAGGTGCGGCCGGTGTCGAGGACCAGCAGGATGTGGCGGTCCCGCTCGGGCCGCCAGGTGCGGACGGCCACCGAGGACTGCCGTGCCGTGGCGCGCCAGTCGATGGAGCGGGTGTCGTCGCCGGGGACGTATTCGCGGAGGCTGTCGAACTCCGTGCCCTGACCGCGGATCAGCACACTGGTGCGGCCGTCGAGTTCGCGCAGCCGGGCCAATTTGGACGGCAGGTGCTTGCGGCTGGCGAACGGCGGCAGGACACGGAGCGTCCACGGCACGCGATGGCTGCCCTGGCGGGAGAACAAGCCCAGCGGGCCCCTCGAACGGATCGTGACGCGGTCGGCGTGGTGGTCGCCGCGGCGGGTCGGGCGCAGCCGGGTCGTGATGCGGCGGCGTTCGCCGGGCGGGACGTCCAGGGGGTTCCTGGACGCGGTGACCTCGGTGCCCGGCTGCCAGCTGCTGGGTGGCCAGGCATCGCGGACCTCGGCGCGCAGACGGCGGTTCGTGGGGTTGGTGACGGTCAGTTGGACGTCGGCGGGCTCGCCGAGGCGTACGGAAGAGTCGCCGGAGCGGGCCAGGACGAGACGGCGTACGGGAGCGGCCAGGGCGAAATCGCAGGCGCAGGCCAGGGCCAGGGGGCCGTTGACCGCGAGGATGCCGGTCCAGCTGGGCTCCACGAGGCCTACGGGGAGGGAGCCCAGCGCCGCCAGGAGCGCGGTGCGGCCGGTCAGGGGCATCAGCGGGGCACCGGGACGTGGGCGAGGATCGCGTTGATGACGGAGTCGGCCGTCACGCCCTCCATCTCGGCCTCGGGACGCAGCTGGACGCGGTGGCGCAGCGCGGGCAGGGCGAGGGCCTTCACGTCGTCGGGGATGACGTAGTCGCGGCCCGTCAGCCAGGCCCACGCGCGGGCCGTGGACAGCAGAGCCGTGGCGCCGCGCGGGGACACGCCCAGCGTGAGGGACGGCGATTCGCGGGTGGCGCGGCAGATGTCGACTACGTAGGCGGTGATTTCGGGAGAGACAGCGGTCTTCGCGACGGCAGCGCGGGCCGCTTCCAGGTCGTCGGGGCCCGCTACGGGGCGTACGCCGGCGGCGCGCAGGTCGCGTGGGTTGAAGCCTTCCGCGTGCCGCGTGAGGACGGCGATCTCGTCCTGGCGGGTGGGCAGGGGGACCGTCAGCTTCAAGAGGAAACGGTCCAGCTGGGCCTCGGGGAGGGGGTACGTGCCTTCGTACTCGACCGGGTTCTGGGTGGCGGCGACGAGGAACGGCTCGGGGAGGGGGCGCGGGGTGCCGTCGACCGTGACCTGGCGCTCCTCCATCGCCTCGAGGAGGGACGACTGGGTCTTGGGCGGGGTGCGGTTGATCTCGTCGGCGAGGAGGAGATTGGTGAAGACCGGGCCCGGCTGGAAGGAGAACTCGGTGGTGCGGGCGTCGTAGACGAGGGAGCCCGTGACGTCGCTGGGCATCAGGTCGGGGGTGAACTGGACGCGCTTGGTGTCGAGTTCGAGGGAGGCGGCGAGGGCACGTACGAGCAGGGTCTTCGCGACGCCCGGGACGCCTTCGAGCAGGACGTGGCCGCGGCAGAGCAGGGCCACGACGAGGCCGGTGACGGCGGGGTCCTGGCCGACCACGGCCTTGGAGATCTCCGTGCGCAGGGACTCCAGGGAGGAGCGGGCGCCGCCGGAGCTCGCGGCGTTGTCAGTGGTCGGGTCCATCATGAAGTACGAACCTCACTTTCGAGGGCGTCGAGTTGGTCGGCGAGGGCGATGAGCCCTGCGTCGTCGCCGGGGGGCGAGCCGAAGAGGAGGGGGAGCAGGTCCCGGCCGGGCGTGCGGAGACGGCTGGTCAGGGCGGGCAGGAGCGCTTCGGGTGTGTGGGCCCGGGCGGTGGGGACGCCGACGAGGGGGGCGAGTCGGGTGCGGGTGGCCGAGCGGAGGGCCGCGGCGGCGCGGTCGCGGGCGTCGGCCTTGCGGTAGAGGCGGGCGCGGCCCTCGGCGGTCTCCGAGGCGCGGATCGCGACGGGGAGTTTCTCGGGGACGAGAGGGCCGAGGCGGCGGCCGCGCCAGAGGGCCGCGAGGGCGGCGGCGAGGGTGAGTTGCAGCGTGCCCCAGAACCAGCCGGAGGGGATCAGGTCGAAGAAGCTGTCGTCGGCTGTCTCGTCGACGGCGTCGTCGGAGAGCGAGGGGAGGTACCAGACCAAGTGGGGACGCGAACCGAGCAGTTGCAGGGCGAGCGAGGCGTTGCCGTGCTTGTCGAGGCGGTCGTTGTGGAGGATGTCGGGGGCGCCGAGGACGACCGTGTCGCCGCGCGCCGGGGACTTCTCCGGGGTGTTCCGCGCGGCGCCCTCGGGTGCTTCCGGCGCGTCCTGGGCTTCCTGTGCTCCCTCTGCTTGCTTCGGGGTGTCCTCCGGGGCGTTGGCGGTCTCCGGAGAGCCGTCCTTCGCGGATGTCGCGGGGAGGACGAGGAGGCTGGGCAGGCCGTCGGAGACGTAGCAGGCCTCGGCGCCGGGGGCGAGCGAGTCGTAGCGGATGCCGCCCACGTCCGCGGGGCCGGCGCGGCGGGCCGTGGGCAGGTCGCAGTCCGGGGACAGCGTCGAGTCGTCGCTGGGGGCGGCGTCCGCGGTGACCCCGGGGGCGAGCTTCGACACCGACGGGCTGCCGGGGGCGACCAGGACGGTGCGGCCGCCGGAGCCCTCGGTGGCGTCGTGCAGCCGGGACTGCTGGCGGTCGGTGAGCAGGTCCGGGTTGGCCACCAGGAGGGTGGTGTCGGGGCCCGCGGCGGCCCGTGCCTCGGCGGTGGTGGTGACGACGCGCGTGGACACGCCCCGGTCGGCGAGGAGTTCGGCGACGGCGCGGCTGCCGTAGGGGTCGGCGGAGCGCGGGTCGAGGCTGCCGTGCTCGGTGCCGGAGCGGACGGCCGCGATGGCGACGGCGGTCGCCAGGAGGATCACGGCGGCGAGGACGATGCCGCGGGTGCGGGTCCAGAGCTGACGGGGCGTAGGGGCCGTCGACGTCGACGGGGTGCCGGGCCTGCCGTCGGCAGGGGGCGGTCCGTCGGAGGGCGGTGTGGGGGCGTCGGCGAGTGCGGTGGAGACGCTGGGGGTGCCGGGGGCGTCGGGGGTGCCCGGGGTGCCGGGGATGCCGGTGGGGTGTGCGGGAGGGGTGCGGTGCGTGGGAGGCGTCGCCCTGGGCGGGGTGTCGGGGGAGTCCGTCATCGGATCGCTCCCCAGGAGGCGCTGTCGGACGGGGCGTGGGACGCGGTGGTGAGGAGCGGCTTGGCGCGCTCCAGGTCGCGGTCCAGGTCGGCGAGCCGGTGGTACGCCGCTTCGGAGGCCGTACGGCCTCCGTACGTCACGTCGTCGAAGTCCCGGGCCGCCGCGTGCAGGCGGTCCTCGTGGCCGGGCAGGGGGCGGGCGGCCTCCGCGGCGGCCTCGTCGGCGGTGCGGCCGGGGCGCGGGTCGAGGAGCGCGCGTTCCTCCAGGGAGCGCACGATCGCCCGCATCCGCTCCTGGAGGGCCTGGCTCCAGTGGCCCTGGGCCGCGTGCGCCTCGGCGTCCGCGCGGTGCTCCGCGGCGCTGCGGGGGCGGTCGTCGAAGAGCGCGGCAGAGGTGGTGGGGGTGCGGCGGGGGGTGCCGAGGCGCCACCAGAGGGCCGCGGCGACCGCCACCACCGCGAGCACGATGACGACCAGACCGACCACGCCGCCCGGCGCCGCGCCGGACGCCGCGCCGAACAGGTCGTCGACCCAGCCCCAGAAGCGGTTCAGGGCGCGCTGGAGGAGGCTGGGGTCGTTCTCGTGGTACATCGACTTGGACAGTTCGCGCTCGGCCGCCTCCCGCGCGGGGCGGCCCGGGATCGTCAGTGGTGGGCTGTCATCGCCACGCGGCAGCGTCACCCCCGTGCCGGCGCCGGACGGTGGCGCGGCCACCGACACGCCGGTCCCCGGCGGCACGACGGCCGCCCGGAACCCGAAGCGGGGCCGGGCGGAGGCCGCGCCGAAGCAGGCCTGCGGCAGCCGTACGGCCGCGCCGAGCACGTCGAGTACCGCCCCCGCCGATGTCACCGCATCAGCTCCCCGGGGTGCCGGGGGCGTCGCTCGGGCCGTGGCCCGGCACACCGGCGGCGCGGGCGAGTTCGAGGTCGAGGGCCTCGCGGCGGATGCGCTGGTCGATGTAGAGAAGCACGGAGACCCCGGCGGTGATCGGGAACGTCAGCATGGAGCCGATCACCTGCCCGATGCCGCTGACGATCAGGAACGTCCAGCCGACGTCACTCGTGCTGCTGTCCAGGAAGCCGGACACGCCGTCGCCGCTGACCGCGCCCGCGACGAGGGTGAACGGGATGCCGATGATCGACACGACGACGTTCGTGATGACCATGGCCAGCAGGTTGATGCCGAAGACCCGCCACCAGGAGAGACGCACCAGCTTGGCGGACCGGCGGAGCGCCTGCTTCACACCCTGCTTCTCCAGCATCAGCGCCGGAGAGGCGAGCGAGAAGCGGACCATCAGCCAGACGGCGACGACACCCGCCGCGAGCCCGCCGAGGAAGATGAGGGCGATTCCTCCGTCGCCCCCGCCGGCCACGGTGACCAGGATCCCCGGCACCGTGCCTGCGGCGACCACGCCCAGGCCGATGAGCGGCAGGAGCAGCGTCAGGCCGAGCAGCTTCCACAGTTGCGGGCGGGCATCCTGCCAGGCCTCGGCGGTGGTGACCGACTTGCCCAGGACGGCGCGGCTCGTGACCATCGTCAACAGCGCCGTGGCGACGATCGTGCCGAGCAGCATGACGACGATGACGACGCCGAAGCTGAGGAGCGTGTCACGGAGTGCCCGCACCACCTCTCCGGTGGTCGCGCTCGAGTCGTCCAGGGCCTCGAGGTTCTGGTTGTCGTTGAGGACCAGGCCCTGGAGCAGGACGAGGCAGAGCTCGGAGACGACGGCGATGGTCAGCGAGATGCCGAGGACCGTGCGCCAGTACGTACGCATCGTGGAGACAGCGCCGTCCAGGATCTCGCCGACGGCCAGCGGGCGCAGCGGGATGACGCCGGGCTTCGCGGCGGCCGGCGGGCCCTGCCAGGCGCCCCAGCCGCGGTAGGGGCCGCCGGGACCCCCGGGGCCGCCCGCGCCCCAGCCGGGCCCTCCGGAGCCGCCAGGGCCCCCCGGGCCGCCGGGACCCCCGCCCCAGCCCTGGCCGGGAGGCGCGGGTGGTGGCGGGCTCTGGTCGGGGGCCGGCGGGCTCGGCGCGGACCACTGGGCGGGCGGCGGCTGCTCCTTGGACCACTTCGAGCCCGGGCCGCTCGGCTGGTCCTCGGGCTCGCCGGACCCCTTCTTGCCGGGGTCGTGGCCGTCGGAGGGGGCAGATCCGGGCGAAGCCCAGCCCGGAGTGTCGTTCATCGTCGCTCCTTCACAGTGCCCGTCCGCGGTCGCGGCGGCAGGTTGGCAGCCATCGTGCCACGGGGCGGTCGCCCCGGGGTCGGGCGCGGTGGTGCGGAGGCCGAGTGCCGTGGCCGGATGGGCTGCACACCTTCTATTGTCCGGCCGGTAGCGGGCAGACTGGGCGGATGGCTGATCAGTACGCGCAATCCGGCGAGGCAGTGCGGCGGTCCGAAGGCCCTGAGATCCCCGGGATCCCCCAGACCCCAGGGATTCCCGCGATCCGCTGGGACGAGCCACCGGAGGGACCCGTCGTCGTCCTCCTCGACCAGACCCGGCTCCCGGGTGAGGAGAGCGAGCTGGTGTGCACGGACCCGCCCGCCCTTGTGCAGGCCATCCGGACGCTGGCGGTGCGCGGGGCGCCGTTGCTCGGCATCACGGGTGCGTACGGCGTCGCGCTGGCCGCGGCCCGCGGCTTCGACGTCGACGAGGCCGCTGACGCCCTCGCGGGTGCGCGGCCCACCGCGGTCAACCTGGCGTACGGGGCGCGCAGGGCCCAGACGGCGTACCGCGAGGCCCTGGCCGACGGCGCGGACGAGCGGCGCGCGGCGGGGGCGGTCCTCGCCGCGGCGCGGGCGGTGCACGCGGAGGACGCCGAGGCCAGCGCGCGGATGGCGGTGCACGGCCTGGCGCTGCTCGATGAGCTGATGCCCGGCGGCGGCCACCGTGTCCTCACGCACTGCAACACTGGGGCGCTGGTCTCCGGAGGCGAGGGCACGGCCTTCGCGGTGGCGCTCGCCGCGCACCGTGAGGGGCGGTTGCGCAGGCTGTGGGTCGACGAGACCCGGCCGCTGCTCCAGGGCGCCAGGCTGACGGCGTACGAGGCGGCGCGCAACGGCATGCCGTACACCCTCCTGACCGACAACGCCGCGGGTTCGCTGTTCGCGGCCGGCGAGGTGGACGCCGTGCTGATCGGCGCCGACCGGATCGCGGCCGACGGTTCGGTGGCCAACAAGGTGGGGAGCTATCCGCTCGCGGTGCTGGCCCGCTATCACCACGTGCCGTTCATCGTGGTGGCGCCGGTGACGACCGTGGACCCGCAGACCCCGGACGGGGCCGCCATCGAGGTGGAACAGCGAGCCGGCCATGAGGTGACGGAGGTCACAGTGCCCTTCGTGTCGATGGCCGGGGCCGAGGCGGGAGGGGGGATCTCGGTGGCACCACTGGGGACGCAGGCGTACAACCCGGCGTTCGATGTCACCCCGCCCGAGTTGGTGACAGCCGTCGTCACGGAGGAAGGTGTCGTCTCACCCGTGACAGCGGAGGGCCTCGCCGAGCTGTGTGCCAGGTCACGCCAGGTAACGATTAGCTAATGGGATGATGTCAGGCATGAAGGGACGAGTCCTTGTCGTCGACGACGACACCGCACTGGCCGAGATGCTCGGGATTGTGCTGCGTGGTGAAGGTTTTGAGCCGTCGTTCGTAGCTGATGGCGACAAGGCGCTGGCCGCTTTCCGGGAGGCCAAGCCCGATCTGGTGCTTCTCGACCTGATGCTGCCCGGACGGGACGGCATCGAGGTGTGCCGTCTGATCAGGGCGGAGTCCGGGGTGCCCATCGTCATGCTCACGGCCAAGAGCGACACCGTGGATGTGGTGGTCGGCCTGGAGTCCGGGGCCGATGACTACATCGTCAAGCCGTTCAAGCCCAAGGAGCTGGTGGCGCGCATCCGTGCGCGGCTGCGCCGCTCCGAGGAGCCCGCGCCGGAGCAGCTGGCCATCGGTGACCTGGTCATCGACGTGGCCGGGCACTCCGTGAAGCGGGACGGGCAGTCGATCGCGCTGACGCCGCTGGAGTTCGACCTGCTGGTCGCGCTGGCCCGCAAGCCGTGGCAGGTGTTCACGCGCGAGGTGCTCCTCGAGCAGGTCTGGGGCTACCGGCACGCGGCCGACACCCGCCTGGTGAATGTGCATGTGCAGCGGCTGCGCTCCAAGGTCGAGCGCGACCCGGAGCGTCCGGAGATCGTCGTGACCGTGCGTGGCGTCGGTTACAAGGCCGGACCGAGCTGACGTGTCCCGGGACAGTTCCTCTCCGGCGCCCGGCGAACCGGGAGCGCGGCCGGGGCGGACTGTGCGGCCGCCGAGTCCGCCTCGACGCGCCCCGAGGTTCGGGGCGCTGGTCGACAGCGGTCTGATGCTGCAGGGCGGGGTGCAGGGCAGCAGCCCGCTGCTGCGGCTCTTCACGCGCTGGGTGCGCCGCCCGCTGCTGCCGATGATGCGGCTGTGGCGGCGCAACATCCAGCTGAAAGTCGTCGTCACGACGCTCCTGATGTCGCTGGGCGTGGTGCTGCTGCTCGGCTTCGTCGTCATGAGCTCGGTCAGCAACGGCCTGCTCAAGGCCAAGGTGAACGCGGCCCAGAGCCAGGCCGACGGCGGCTTCCGGGTCGCCCAGGAGCAGGCCAACACCGCCCACCAGCCCACTGGGCAGGGCGGCGACGCCGCGGACGGCCCCACCGCGCAGAACTCCGCCGTGTGGCTGTCCGAGCTGGTCGAGCAGCTCGCCAGCGGCGGCCAGAACGCCTTCTACGTAGTCACGCTCAGCTCCAGCGCGAGCGACAGCGGCAGCGTGCGCGGGCCGCGCGCCTCCGGCGGTGTGGACCCGATCCAGAGCGTGCCCGTGGACCTGCGCGACCGGGTCGACGGCGGCTCCCTCGCGTACCAGAGCAATACGCGCATCGACTTCATCGACCACCGCGAGTCCCAGCCCGGCCTGGTCATCGGCAAGCAGCTGAGCGACCTCAACGGCGACTCGTACCAGCTCTACTACCTCTTCCCGCTGACGCAGGAGGAGGAGTCGATGAACCTGGTGCGCGGCACGCTCGCCACGGCCGGTCTCTTCGTGGTGGTGCTCCTCGGGGCCATCGCCTGGCTGGTGGTGCGCCAGGTCGTCACGCCCGTGCGGATGGCGGCCGGGATCGCCGAGCGGCTGTCCGCGGGGCGCCTCCAGGAACGCATGAAGGTCACCGGAGAGGACGACATCGCGCGCCTCGGCGAGGCCTTCAACAAGATGGCGTCGAACCTCCAGCTCAAGATCCAGCAGCTGGAGGAGCTGTCGCGGATGCAGCGGCGGTTCGTCTCCGACGTGTCGCACGAGCTGCGGACGCCGCTGACGACCGTGCGGATGGCCGCCGACGTCATCCATGAGGCGCGCGTCGACTTCGATCCGGTGACGGCCCGCTCCGCGGAACTGCTCGCCGACCAGCTCGACCGCTTCGAGTCCCTGCTCGCCGACCTCCTCGAGATCAGCCGGTTCGACGCGGGCGCGGCGGCGCTGGAGGCCGAGCCGATAGACCTGCGGGAAGTCGTACGCCGCGTGGTGGGCGGTGCCGAGCCGCTGGCGGAGCGCAAGGGCACCCGCATACGGGTCGTCGGCGACCAGCTGCCGGTCGTCGCCGAGGCGGACGCACGACGGGTGGAGCGGGTCCTGCGGAACCTCGTCGTGAACGCCGTGGAGCACGGCGACGGCAAGGACGTGGTGGTCCGCCTCGCGGCCGCCGGCGGCGCCGTCGCCGTGGCGGTGCGGGACTACGGAGTCGGGCTCAAGCCCGGCGAGGCCACACGCGTGTTCAGCCGCTTCTGGCGGGCCGACCCGGCCCGCGCGCGTACCACCGGTGGTACGGGCCTCGGGCTCTCCATCGCCCTGGAGGACGCCCGGCTGCACGGCGGGTGGCTGCAGGCGTGGGGCGAGCCGGGCGGCGGATCGCAGTTCCGGCTCACCCTGCCGCGCACGGCCGACGAGCCGCTGCGGGGCTCGCCGATACCCCTGGAGCCCGACGACTCCCGCCGCCGTCTCAACGGCGCGGGGCAGCCCCGCGCGGACGGCACGAAGCGGGCCACGGTGCCCCACCAGGCGCCCCCGGACCGGGTGCCCCCGCCCGTGCCCGCGAAGGCGCCGATCGCGCCGAGGCTGGCCCGTGCGGCCGCCCTGGACGTGGACCCGACGGCACTGCCGGGCAACGGGGCGCGGGTCGTCCCGCGGCAGGCCTGGGAGGAGTCGGGCGCGGAGAGGGTTCCCGGCGAGCGCGGGGAGCCCGACGAGGGCGTGGGAAACGGCTCCTACGGAGACGTCGATTCGCGTACGGGCGTCGGCCCTGTGACAGGCACAGCCTCCGTAGGGGCCGCTGACGCCGCAGAGGACAGTGAACTCTCGGCCGGCGCGAACGTGGCCGCGGACAGTGACACCCCTATGAGCAGCGACACCCCCAACAGCAGTGACACCCCCAACAGCGCGGACGCTTCTGCGGACAGCGACGTCCGCGCCGGAGCGGACGCCGTCGCGGGCAGGGAAGAGGAGGCCTCGCGTGGGCGCTGAGGGTCAACTGCGGGGGCGCACGCGTCCGCTGCGCGCCGGAGTGGTGCTCGCCGCGTGCGGGGTGCTGATCGCCGGATGCGCCTCCATGCCCGACGAGGGCAACATGAAGAAGGTCGAAGCCTCCCAGCGGCCCGACTCGCAGTCACAGGTGCGCGTGTACGCCATGCCGCCGCCCGAGGACGCGGGCGCGGTCGACATCGTCCAGGGCTTCCTGGAGGCGCTGACCAGCGACGACCCGGACTTCGCCATCGCGCGGAAGTACCTGACGAAGAAGGCGTCCCAGAACTGGCACCCGGAGCGCTCCACCACGGTGCTCGCCGACGGCCCGAACACGGTCGCGGACAACGTGGGCAACAACAACGAGGGCGAGCGCACGTACTCGCTGACCGGCCGCAGGCTCGCCACCGTCAACGAGCAGCGCGCGTACAAGCCCGACACGAGGCCGTACAAGCAGTCCGTGCACCTCACCCAGCAGAGCGGCCCGAACGGCATGGTGTGGCGCATCGACGTCCCGCCCGTGGGTGTCGTGCTCGGCGAGTCCGACTTCGAGCGGAACTACCAGGCCGTCAACAAGTACTACTTCGCGTCGCCCCCGGGGAACGTGAAGACCCGTGACAGGCCCGGCGGCCAACAGGGGCTCGTCGCCGACCCCATCTACGTACGCCAGCGCATCGACCCGCTGACCGAGACGGTGAAGGCGCTGCTCGACGGCCCCACCAACTGGCTCGGGCCGGTGGTCCGTTCGGCGGTCCCGATGGGCGCGCGGCTCGCGTCCGGCACCAAGTCGCTGACGCCCGACGACAAGAACAGGCTGGTCGTGCCGCTGAACGCGCGCGCCGACACGCTCGGGCACGACCAGTGCACGCAGATGGCCGCCCAACTGCTCTTCACGCTCCAGGACCTGACCTCCTCCGGCGTGGAACAGGTGGAACTGCAGCGCAAGAACGGCTCGCAGCTGTGCGTCCTCAGCAAGAACGGCGCCGAGACCGTCGCGCCGCACCGCACGGCGGACCTCCTGGCGTACCAGTACTTCATCGACGAGAAGCAGCGACTGGTGCGGATGCCCGGCAACGCGGGCAGCAACGCCGCGCCCGAGCCGGTGACCGGGCCGTTCGGCGACGGGGCGCAGCCGCTGCGCTCGGCGGCGGTGTCGCGCGACGAGGAGCGCGCCGCAGGTGTGTCCTCCGACGGGCGGCGGCTGTACACGACGTCGGTGGTGTCGAAGTCCACGCTCGGCGGCCCGGAGCTGCGCTCCCGCGCCAAGTCGGAGAAGGACGGCCTTTCGACGCCCAGTTGGGACGGGCGGGGCAACCTGTGGGTGGCCGACCGGGACCGCAAGCGGCCACGGCTGCTGTGGCTCTCCGAGGGCACCGGCGAGCCGGTCCAGGTCCACGTCCCCGATCTGAACGGGCGCATCGAGGCGGTGCGGGTCGCGGCCGACGGGGTGCGGGTCGCGCTCCTGGTGGCGAAGAACGGCGAGACCAAGCTCCAGATCGGCCGCGTCGAGTGGGAGGACGGCAAGGGCGGCCGGCCCGCCATCTCCGTGGTCGAACTGCTGGAGGCGGCACCGCAGATGGAGGAGGTCACCGCCATGTCCTGGGCGGGCGGCAGCCGCCTCGTGGTGATCGGCCGCGAGTCCGGCGGTGTGCAGCAGATGCGGTACGTCCAGTGCGACGGGTCCGCGCGCACGGGGGCGACGCTGCCCGGTCTGACCGGCGCGAAGGAGATCGCCGCGTCGGAGGACGAGCGGCAGCCGCTGGTGGCTCACTCGGACGACGGGATCGTACGGCTGCCGTCCGGAGCGCAGTGGCAGACGGTGGTCAAGGAGGGGACGGCACCGGTCTATCCGGGGTGAGGCGGGCTGCTTCGTCCCGGGTGGGGCAGTGGTCGGCTCCGCCGCGGGGGAGGCAGTCGGCTCCATCCCGGCTGAGCCGGTCCGCTCCGTCCCGCCTGAGCCGGCCTGCTCATCCCGGCCGAGCCGGTCTGCTTCGTCGTGGGGTGAGCCGTTCCCAACAGGGCTTCGGTGCAGCTCAATCGGGGTGCTCTGAGTTATCCACAGGCGGTTGTCCACAGGGGTGGCCGGGCGGCGTGCGGGTTGGCACAGTGGGGACATGCGGGGGTGGTGGCAGGACCTCACGGATCTGGTGCTGCCGGCTGACTGCGCGGGCTGCGGGGGGCCGCGCGTGGCTCTGTGCGCCGGATGCCGGGCCGCTCTGTGCGGGGCGGCGCCGCGCAGGGTGCGGCCGGATCCGGAGCCGCGGGGGCTGCCGGCGGTGTACGCGGCTGCGGCGTACGGACAAGCGGTGCGGGCGGTGCTGCTCGCGCACAAGGAGCGGGGCGCGCTGCCGCTGGCCGGGGCGCTCGGCGAGGCCCTCGCGGGCGCGGTCCTGACGGCGCTGCGGGCAGCGGCGGCGGACGGGGTCGTGGACGGCGCTGTGGGCAGGGCCGTGGGCGGGGCGGAGCCCGGGATCTGGCCGGGCCGAGGTTCCGGTCGAGTGCTCGGCGGGCCCGTGCTGTTGGTGCCGGTGCCGTCCGCGCGGCGGTCCGTGCGGGCACGGGGGCACGACCCGGTGCGGCGGATCGCGCTGGCGGCGGCGGGGGAGCTGCGGCGGGCCGGGATGCCGGTGAGTGTGCTGTCCGCGCTGCGGCAGCGGCGCGCGGTCGCGGACCAGGCGGGGCTCAACTCCCGTCAGCGGCAGGCGAACCTGTCGGGTGCGCTGGAGGTGGTGGCCGGTGCGGGGCCGCTGCTGCGGGACGCGGGGCGGATCGTCGTCGTGGACGACCTGATGACCACGGGCGCCTCGCTGGCGGAGGCGGCCCGTGCACTGGGAGGCGTATGTGGCGCACACGGGGTAGGTGACAGGGCAGGAGGAGAGGGGGACGCGACGGCGAGGGGGATCGGCGGGGCCGGGAGGGGGAGCGGGTTCGGCGGGAGCAGCGGGTCCGAAGGGAGCGGAGAGGGCAGAGGGAGCGGAGAGAGCGGCAGGACCGGACGGAGGGCACAGGTGACGGCGGGGCGCCAGGCCGGGAACCGGCCAAGCTGGGAGGGCGGGGACGGCGTCGCGAAAGTGGCCGGGAAAGGGTGCCCGGCCAGCGGAATGCCTCGTTTAAACATCATCCGGGCCGCGGTTGTCGCCACTTCCGCGGCTTCTTTCGAAATAAACCGGAACTGACCGAGAACTTTCATCGTTGCAGGTAGTGAGAGGGCCTATCCACCCGAATGGAGGTACGTGTCAGTAGAGGGTGACGACATCCGTCCGGGCGAGATATGTTCGGTTGTGAGGAACGGCGGACTGCGCCCCTCGCATATCGGAATGCCGGTCTTCGGGGTTCCCCGTAATCACCCGGGACCGGTGGGTGGAGATCTTGTCCACGGGGGAGGAGGAGGTGGAAGTCACCGAGTCCGAGGCTCCGGGAGTTTCCGGGGCCTGGTGCAAAAGGGAGATGCTCCGCCGAAGCAGCGGAGCGATCCGGGAACGGAGTTCTGCGTGGACATCGTCGTCAAGGGCCGCAAGACCGAGGTGCCCGAGCGGTTCCGCAAGCACGTGGCCGAGAAGCTGAAGCTGGACAAGATCCAGAAGCTCGACGGCAAGGTGATCAGCCTCGACGTCGAGGTGTCCAAGGAAACCAACCCGCGTCAGGCCGACCGTTCCGACCGCGTGGAGATCACCGTCCGTGGACGTGGGCCCGTGATCCGCGCGGAGGCATCGGCGTCCGATCCGTACGCGGCGCTCGACCTGGCCACCGCCAAGCTCGAGGCACGACTGCGCAAGCAGCACGAGAAGCGGCACAACAGGCGCGGCACCGGCAGGCTCTCCGCCGCCGAAGTGGCCGCCCACGTCCCGGAAGCAGCGCATCTCAACGGGGATGGCAGCCTGAGCCGTGACGAGGAGCCGGAAGGCGTGCCCACCACCAGGATCGGCTCCCTGGAGATCCAGGGCGAAGGCCCCCTCGTGGTCCGCGAGAAGACGCACGTCGCGGCCCCCATGTCCCTGGACCAGGCGCTGTACGAGATGGAACTGGTCGGACACGACTTCTATCTGTACGTCGACTCCGAGACCAAGGAACCCAGCGTCGTCTACCGACGGCACGCCTACGACTACGGCGTCATCCGCCTCAACACCGACCCCATGGTCACGCACCCGCAGCCGACCGGCGGGAGCGGTGTCCTCGGCGGCTGACACCCCCTTCGCGGAGCGCATGGAACGGTGCCCCTGGAGCGCGTGTGCGCCCCCAGGGGCACCCGCGTGCGACCACTGGGCGCACGACCGGGGCGCTGAGCATGGAATCATGGGCCCGACGGCCCAACCCGCTTGACCCTGCCTAGGGTTGGTGCAGCCAAGGCAAGAGACTGGCCCTGGCCTTCAGGGGGAGGAACGATGGCGGACAGCTTCGGACCGATGCGGAGCGAGGATGCCGGTGACGGCATCGGCATCGGCACGGACGCGGGCGCCCCGCGCAAGGAGCCCATCAGGGTCCTGGTCGTGGACGACCACGCGCTCTTCCGTCGCGGCCTGGAGATCGTCCTCGCCGCCGAGGAGGACATCCAGGTGGTCGGGGAGGCCGGCGACGGCGCCGAGGCGGTGGACAAGGCCGCGGACCTGCTGCCCGACATCGTGCTCATGGACGTACGGATGCCGAAGCGCGGTGGCATCGAGGCATGCACCTCCATCAAGGAGGTGGCGCCCAGCGCCAAGATCATCATGCTGACGATCAGCGACGAGGAAGCGGACCTCTACGACGCCATCAAGGCGGGCGCGACGGGCTATCTCCTCAAGGAGATCTCCACCGACGAGGTCGCCACGGCCATCCGCGCGGTGGCCGACGGGCAGTCGCAGATCAGCCCCTCGATGGCCTCGAAGCTGCTCACCGAGTTCAAGTCCATGATCCAGCGCACCGACGAGCGACGGCTCGTGCCCGCGCCCCGGCTCACCGACCGGGAGCTCGAGGTCCTCAAGCTCGTCGCCACGGGGATGAACAACCGCGACATCGCCAAGGAGCTGTTCATCTCCGAGAACACCGTGAAGAACCACGTGCGCAACATCCTGGAGAAGCTGCAGCTGCACTCCAGGATGGAAGCCGTGGTCTATGCGATGCGCGAGAAGATCCTTGAGATTCGGTGAGTCCGAGCCGGAAGCCGTGGTCGAGCCGGAAGCCGTGGTCGAGTCCGAAGCCGTGGTCGAGTCCGTGGCCGCGGCTGTGGCGGCTGTGTCCGTGTACGGCTGCCGTTCGGGCCGGGGGCCCGGGCGTGCTTGAGGTCAGCTGACCGCGCGGGTCAGGTCCGCGGTCAGCTCCGGGCGGTCGACGCGCTCGATCCGTACGGAGTCGCAGTCCACCCACCGCGCCGCCTCGAGCAGCGCCTGCGCCACCGCGGGCACCGCCTTCGGGCCCTCCAGGGACACCTGCTTGGCCACCAGGGTGCTGCCCTCGCGTGCCGGGTCCACCCGGCCGACCAGACGGCCGCCCGCGAGGACCGGCATCGCGAAGTAGCCGTACACCCGCTTGGGCTTGGGGACGTACGCCTCCAGGCGGTGGGTGAAGCCGAAGATCCGCTCCGTGCGCGCGCGCTCCCAGATCAGCGAGTCGAACGGCGAGAGCAGCGTCGTGCGGTGGCGGCCGCGCGGGGGTGTGGCCAGCGCCAGCGGGTCCGCCCAGGCCGGCTTGTCCCAGCCCTCCACCGTCACCGGGACCAGACCCGAGTCCGCGACCACCGCGTCGAACTCCTCGCCCTTCAGGCGGTGGTAGTCGGCGATGTCCGCGCGCGTGCCCACCCCCAGGGACCGGCCCGCGAGGGCGACCAGGCGGCGCACGCACTCCTTGTCGTCCAGCTCGTCGTGCAGCAGCTCGTCCGGGATCGCGCGCTCCGCGAGGTCGTACACCCGCTTCCAGGAGCGGCGCTCGGTGCACACCACCTCGCCGTACATCAGCGCGCGCTCCACGGCGATCTTGGAGTCGGACCAGTCCCACCACTCGCCCTTGTTCTTCGCGCCGCCCAACTCCGTCGCCGTCAGCGGGCCTTCGGCGCGGAGCTGCTTGATGACCTGGTCGTACGCGCCGTCCGGGAGGTCGTGGTGCCAGTGCGGGCGGGAGCGGTAGGCGCGGCGGCGGAAGGCGAAGTGGGGCCACTCCTCGATGGGGAGGATGCAGGCCGCGTGCGACCAGTACTCGAACGCGTGGGGTGGGGACGGGGGTTCGCCGGGGGTCGTCGGCGTCCAGTACGCCGACTCGACCTTCTTGCGGCCTACCGCGCCCAGGCGGGCGTACGGGATCAGTTCGTGCGAGCGGGCCAGGACCGAGATCGTGTCCAGCTGGACCGCGCCCAGGTGCCGGAGCACGCCTCGGACCGCCGACCTGCGGTCGGGGGCGCCCAGGAAGCCCTGGGCCTTGAGGGCGATGCGGCGGGCCTCGTCGGCGGAGAGGGTCAGCTCGGGGCGCGGCATGCTCGTCGTCATGGTCGGAACGATAGGGGGAGGGTCTGACAGCGGCGGTGCGGGGCGTTGCCCTGCGTGGGGCGCCCCAGTCCCGCCCCTTTCCCGAAGCCGGGGTGCTGCGCCCCTGGTCCCCAGCCCTGCGCGCGCATCCCCGTGCGGTGGGGCGGGGGCGCCGTCGAATCGGCGCTCCGCGCCTCGCCCTCAAGCGCCGGACGGGCTGCACGCTTCGCCGGGGCGGAGGTGTGTCGGGCGGGCTGGGGATCGGTGTCGGGCTCAGGAGCTCGTCGTCGGGCTGGGGAGGTAGGGCTGGAGGGACGGGAGGGCTATGTCTGAGGGGAGCAGGGCGCCTACCCAGCAGTCGCGGAGGGTGCCCTTGTTGAGGAGGGCCGCGCGCAGGGTGCCCTCGATCGTGAAGCCCGCCTTCTCGGCGACCGCGCGGGAGCCGTGGTTGCCGACCTCCGCGCGCCACTCCAGGCGCGTGCAGCCCAGGCGCTCGAACGCCCAGTGGGCCACCGCCTGCACGATCTCGGTCATGTAGCCCTGGCCCCGATGCTCGCTGCCGGTCCAGAAGCCGATCTCCCAGGCGCCCGAGCGCGGGTGGTGCAGGCTCGTCGCCGCGAGCAGCGGGCCGCCGCCGCGCGGGCGCACCGCCCAGGTGTACTCCATGTCGTACCGCCAGCCGTCCGGCACCATGCGGCCGACGAAGCCCTCGGCGTCCACGCGCGCGTAGGGCGACGGGATCGTGGTCCAGCGCTGGATCTCGGGATCCTGGCAGGCCGCGTACACCTCGTCGATGTCGTCCGGCGTGAAGGTGCGCAGCAGCAGGCGCTCGGTGGTCAGTGTGACGGGCTCCATCGGCTGATTCTGCTCGTGGCGGCCCGGACCACGCCAGCGGTTTGTGCGGGAGGGCGGGAGGGAGGGCGGGGAGGGCGGGGAGGGAGGGGGACGTGGGGCCGGGTGCGTGGGGCCGAGGGTGGGTGAGGGAGGATTTGGGGCGTGGGGCGGCACCTTCGTGGGTGCCCGGGCGTTGACGTAATGGCAGACCTCCCGGCACGGCCGGGTCCTCGCATACGATGGCCGTTGCCCGACGAGTAAAACCGACCGTGCCAGGCCCGACCGGCAAGGAGACCAACCCCCGTGTCCGTCCTCTCGAAGATCATGCGTGCAGGCGAAGGCAAGATCCTGCGCAAGCTGCACCGCATCGCGGACCAGGTCAACTCCATCGAAGAGGACTTCACCGCCCTCTCCGACGCCGAGCTGCGCGCGCTGACGGCGGAGTACAAGGAGCGCTACGCCGACGGCGAAACGCTCGACGACCTCATGCCGGAGGCGTTCGCGACCGTGCGCGAGGCCGCCAAGCGCGTCCTCGGCCAGCGCCACTACGACGTGCAGATCATGGGCGGCGCGGCCCTGCACATGGGTTATGTCGCGGAGATGAAGACCGGTGAGGGCAAGACGCTGGTCGGCACGCTGCCCGCGTATCTGAACGCACTCTCGGGCAAGGGTGTGCACCTGATCACGGTCAATGACTACCTGGCCGAGCGCGACTCCGAGATGATGGGCCGCGTCCACAAGTTCCTCGGCCTGAGCGTCGGCTGCATCCTCGCGAACATGCCGCCCGCCGAGCGCCGCGAGATGTACAACCGCGACATCACGTACGGCACGAACAACGAGTTCGGCTTCGACTACCTCCGCGACAACATGGCGTGGTCGCAGGAGGAACTGGTCCAGCGCGGCCACAACTTCGCGATCGTGGACGAGGTCGACTCGATCCTCGTCGACGAGGCGCGTACGCCGCTGATCATCTCCGGCCCCGCCGACCAGGCCACCAAGTGGTACGGCGACTTCGCCAAGCTGGTCACCCGCCTCACCAAGGGCAAGCCCGGCGAGCCCCTCAAGGGCATCGAGGAGACCGGGGACTACGAGGTCGACGAGAAGAAGCGCACCGTCGGCATCCACGAGTCCGGCGTCGCCAAGGTCGAGGACTGGCTGGGCATCGACAACCTCTACGAGTCGGTGAACACCCCGCTCGTGGGTTACTTGAACAACGCCATCAAGGCCAAGGAACTGTTCAAGAAGGACAAGGACTACGTCGTCATGGACGGCGAAGTCATGATCGTTGACGAGCACACCGGCCGTATCCTCGCCGGTCGCCGCTACAACGAGGGCATGCACCAGGCGATCGAGGCGAAGGAAGGGGTGGACATCAAGGACGAGAACCAGACCCTCGCGACGATCACCCTGCAGAACTTCTTCCGCCTCTACAAGCGCCACGACCACGAGGGCAAGGAAGTCCCCGGCCTCTCCGGCATGACCGGTACGGCCATGACCGAGGCCGCCGAGTTCCACCAGATCTACAAGCTGGGCGTCGTCCCGATCCCGACGAACCGGCCCATGGTCCGCGTCGACCAGTCGGACCTGATCTACCGCACCGAGGTCGCCAAGTTCGCCGCCGTCGTCGACGACATCGCCGAGAAGCACGAGAAGGGCCAGCCGATCCTCGTCGGCACCACCTCCGTCGAGAAGTCGGAGTACCTCTCGCAGCAGCTCTCCAAGCGCGGCGTCCAGCACGAGGTCCTGAACGCCAAGCAGCACGACCGGGAGGCGACGATCGTCGCCCAGGCCGGCCGCAAGGGCGCCGTCACCGTCGCCACGAACATGGCCGGACGAGGCACCGACATCAAGCTCGGCGGCAACCCCGACGACCTCGCCGAGGCGGAGCTGCGCCAGCGCGGCCTCGACCCGGTCGAGCACGTCGAGGAGTGGGCCGCCGCGCTGCCCGCCGCCCTGGAGAAGGCCGAGCGCTCCGTGCAGGCCGAGTTCGAAGAGGTCAAGGCCCTCGGCGGGCTGTACGTCCTCGGCACCGAGCGGCACGAGTCCCGCCGCATCGACAACCAGCTGCGCGGCCGCTCCGGCCGACAGGGCGACCCCGGCGAGTCCCGCTTCTACCTGTCCCTCGGCGACGACCTGATGCGCCTGTTCAAGGCCCAGATGGTCGAGCGCGTGATGTCGATGGCCAACGTCCCCGACGACGTGCCGATCGAGAACAAGATGGTCACCCGCGCCATCGCCTCCGCGCAGTCCCAGGTCGAGCAGCAGAACTTCGAGACCCGCAAGAACGTCCTCAAGTACGACGAGGTCCTCAACCGCCAGCGCGAGGTCATCTACGGAGAGCGCCGCCGCGTCCTGAAGGGCGAGGACCTGCACGAGCAGATCGTGCACTTCATGGACGACACCATCGACGCCTACGTCTCCGCGGAGGCCGCCGAGGGCTTCGCCGAGGAGTGGGACCTGGACCGGCTGTGGGGCGCCTTCAAGCAGCTCTACCCGGTGAAGGTCACCATCGAGGAGCTGGAGGACGAGGTCGGCGACCGTGCCGGTCTGACCGCCGAGTTCATCTCCGAGGCCATCAAGGACGACATCCACGCGCAGTACGAGGCCCGTGAGGCGCAGCTCGGCTCCGACATCATGCGTGAGCTGGAGCGCCGCGTCGTCCTGTCCGTCCTCGACCGCAAGTGGCGCGAGCACCTCTACGAGATGGACTACCTCCAGGAGGGCATCGGTCTGCGCGCCATGGCGCAGAAGGACCCCCTGGTCGAGTACCAGCGCGAGGGCTTCGACATGTTCAACGCCATGATGGACGGCATCAAGGAGGAGTCCGTCGGCTATCTGTTCAACCTGGAGGTCCAGGTCGAGCAGCAGGTCGAGGAGGTCCCGGTGTCGGACAGCGCGCCCTCGCTCTCCAAGGACGGCGTCCAGGACGCGGTTCCGGCCGGCGCCCGCCCGGAGATCCGCGCCAAGGGTCTCGACGCCCCGCAGCGCCCCGACCGCCTGCACTTCCAGGCGCCGAACGCCGAGGGTGGTGTCGACGAGGGCGACTTCGCGACCAACGACCAGCCGTCCGGCAGCACGACGCCGGCGTCCGGCGACGGCCTGACCCGCGCGGAGCGCCGCAAGGCCCAGAAGGGCGGGCGGCGCCGCAAGAAGTAGCGTTCGCCGCACGGAGCGGATCGTGAGGGCCGGGCACCGGGTGGTGTCCGGCCCTTCGTGTGGACGGGCAGTTCGCATGGACAGGCAGTGCGCATGGACAGGCAGTGCGCATGAGCGGGCCGGTTCGCGTGTGCGGAGCCTTCGTGTGGGCGGGTCCTTCGCGGGGGTGGGCGTGGTCAGCTCCTGTGGAGCGGCGGTCCCGCCACCTCCACCGCCGTGCAGCGCCAGCGCTGGTCGTCGCCCCGGTGCAGGCGGAACGCGAGCGCGCGCAAGGCCGTGCCCGCGCCCACACGGGCGAAGACCTCGAAGACCCCGGGGCGGACCTCGTAGTGCCCGACGCGGTGCACGGCCGGGCGGTGGCCGCCGACCGTGTCCAGGGGGCGGCTCTCGGCGAGGCGGGCCAGGTCGTCGTACGCGGTGTGGGCGATGTGACGGGCCACCCAGTGCAGGGGGCGCTGGCCGCTGAGGACCAGCAGCAGGCGCTCGGTGAACAGCTCGCTCGGGTGCGGGGGCGGCTGGACCGGCCTGAGCGGCTGGTGGGGGCGGCGCGGCTCGGGTACGCGGGAGTCGTGGCGGCCGGGCGGGCGGCCTCCCGGCGGCCGGCCGCCCGGGGGCCGCGTGGCCGGTGGACGGGGGTCGCCGGGGCGGCGGCGCGGCCTGGTCATGACCTTGGGCATGGGGGCGGGGGACGGGTGCGGCTGAGCGGCCCCGCGGGGGCCGTGGGCGTGGGCGGGGCGGGAGGCGGTCGAGGGCTCGTGACGCATGGTGTGGCTCCGTTCGGGGCGTCGGGAATCGGGTGCCGGGTGCCGGGTGTCCGGTGCCGGGTGTCCGGTGCCGGGCGTGGGGCGGCAGGCGTGGGGCGGCCGGAGTACCGGGAAGTAACTTGTGCTGGGGATCTTGTACGGCCCGTCGGGTCGGGGCCGCAACGGCCGCCGAGGGGGCCCGCAGGGCAAGGGGCGGTTCACTCATCCGGATGAGCGGGGGTGGTCCGGGGCCCGTGTTCGCCGGGGCCGGGCGGGTGATGACGTGGACCGGGGTGGACGCGGTCGAGGGCTCGGGCGGCAGCTCGAAGGGGGACGCCCGCACGTATCCTGGGGGCCCGTCCCGGGAGTCCTGGAGGCCCCTCCCGGGAGCCTTCGCGACTACGAAAGCGGCCAGCCATGCGCGTGTACGTTCCCCTGACACTGCCCCGTCTCGCGCAGGTGCACGAGGCCGGTGAGCTGGGTCCCGGGCCGCTGACCGCGTACGCCGTGACGCCCGCGCTGCGCGAGTGGTACGTCTCGGACGACCTGGAGGAGCTGGAGTACGCGGCCCTGAACCGGGCGGCGCTGCACTCGCTGCGGCTGCTCGCCGGGGAGCCGGGGACCACGCGGCGGCGGGTCGTCCTCGCGGCGGACGTGCCGGACAGCGCGGCGGTCGTCGATCCCGACCGCGGGCTCGACCGGGGCGCGCTCGGCGAGGTGCGGATCACGGCCGCGCTGCCGTTGGCCAAGGCGGCCGCGGTGCATGTGGACGGCGGGGACGCCGAGGCCGACGTGATCGCGGCGGCGGACGCGCTGGGGGCGGCGGACCAGGGGGACGACGACGCGCAGTTCGTCGTGGACGGGGCCGAGGACCACGAACTGCTCTGGTACGCCACGCAGGAGATCCCGAACCTGGTCCGGCCCGAGGCGTAGCCCCGAGGCGTGGTCCCAGGGGGTGGCCCGAGGCGTGGTCTCAGGGGGTGGCCCGAGGCGTGGTCCCAGGGCGTGGTCACAAGGCCTGGCCCGAGGCATGGCCCCAGGTGGGGCCTGGTCCGGTCGGGTTGTCGGTGGGGCCGGGTACGGTCTTCGGCATGGGGAAGCTACAGCGCGGGGCGCACATCGTCTGGGACTGGAACGGGACCCTTCTGCACGACATCGACGCGGTGATCGGCGCGACGAACGCGTCGTTCCTGGAGATCGGGCTAGAGCCGATCACGCTGGAGCGGTATCGGGAGCTCTACTGCGTGCCGGTGCCGCTGTTCTACGAGCGGCTGATGGGGCGGCTGCCCACCGAGGACGAGTGGCTGGTCATGGACGCGGTGTTCCACAAGCACTACGGGACGCGGGTGGACGCCTGCGGGCTCGCCGAGGGGGCCGCCGAGCTGCTCGCCTCGCGGCAGGCCGAGGGGCGTACGCAGTCGTTGTTGTCGCTCGCTCCGCACGAGCAGCTGGTGCCGTTGGTGCGGCGGCACGGGATCGCCGAGCGGTTCGTGCGGATCGACGGGCGCACGGATTCGTCCCATGCCGGGAAGGCCGAGCGGATGGTGCGGCACCTCGGGGAGCTGGGGGAGGTCGACGCCGGGCGGGTCGTGGTGATCGGGGACGCGTTGGACGACGCCGTGGCCGCGGCGCACGTGGGGGCCCAGGCCGTGCTCTACACCGGTGGGTCGCACAGCCGGGGGAGTCTGGAGGTCGCCGGGGTGCCCGTGGTCGACAGCCTCGGGGAGGCCGTGGAGACCGCGGAGCGGCTGGTCGCCTAGAGGTTCCCCTAGGTCATCGGAGCCAGGTCACCGGCTAGGTCATCGGAGCCAGGTCCCCGGCTAGGTCACCGGAGCCTTCGCCCTCAGTACCGTCAGGAATTCGCGCATCCAGCGGGAGTGGTCCGGCCAGGCTCGGGCCGAGACCAGGGTGCCGTCGACCACCGCTTCCGCGTCCTGGAAGGTGGCGCCCGCCGACTGCATGTCGAGTTCCAGGGCCGGGTAGGCCGTGACGCGGCGGCCCGCGAGGGCGCCGACGGCCGCGGTGAGCAGAGGGCCGTGGCAGATCTGGGCGACGGGCTTGTCCGCGTCGAAGAAGGACTTGAGGATCTTGCGCAGCTCGGGGTCGGCGCGCAGGTACTCGGGGGCGCGTCCGCCCGGGATCACCAAGGCGGCGTACTGACCGGGATCGACCTCGGCGAAGGCCAGGTCGGCGGGCCAGGTGTAGCCCGGCTTCTCGGTGTACGTGTCGAAGCCCGGCTCGAAGTCGTGCACCACGAACTGGAGCTTCTTGCGGGAGGGGGCCGCGATGTGGACGTCGTACCCCTCCTCGCGCAGCCGCTGGAAGGGGTAGAGGACCTCCAGTGACTCCGCCGCGTCACCGGTGACTATCAGGATCTTGGCTGCCATCGCTGTTCGCTCCCAGGGTCGCTGGTGTCGCCAGGGTCGGGTCGCGTGCTGTTCGGTCCGTCACGCTCAACGTGCATCGCCCGGCCGCGTTTGCCAAGAGGGTGCCCGGATAGTGGGTGCCCGCCACGGACAGGACGAGCGCCCGCCACACACGGGACGAGCGCCTGCCGCGCCCCGCACGAGTGCCCGCCGCGCGCCCGTGGCCGGAAAGGCACACGATGAGCGGGGGACGACTGTGCAGACTGTCAAAATTGACCCGCTGGTTTTGTACACATACGGCTCATGACGACTTCCGGGTGCGGGGCGATAGCCTTGTCCCGTGATCAGCGCGATATCCCGCGGAGGCGACGTCGCCTCCGCCCCGCGCCCGGAGACCACGGTGCACACCGACCGTGCCGGGCGCCTCGCTGACGACTCTTCTCAGAGCGGACGTCGCAGACATCGTCGACATCACAGACATCTGAGCCGGCCCACGACTCCGCCAGAATTGGCGGATTTCCGCTCGCTCAGCGCTCATCGCGGCATAACGTCGACTTCGACCGGAGACCCCGTGTCGCGGCGTCATGTCACATCACTTCCTTCTACGTCACGCAACGGCGCGCGACAGGAGTCAGAGGACAATGCAGACCAAGCTGGACGAAGCCAAGGCCGAGCTGCTCGCGCGGGCCGCCCGGGTAGCTGAGAACAGCCCGGTCGGGGGGCGCCTGCCAACGGGAGCACCGACCGGGTCCACGGGCGGGAGCCACGACACCGGCGGCTCGGGGTCGGCCACGGCCCGCAAGGGCGGCAAGGCCCCCGCGGCCGACCAGGCCACCCCCGCGGACCCCTCGAAGGTGCTCGCGTTCCTCCAGCGGTACTACCTCCACACGGCCCCCGAGGACCTGAGCGACCGCGACCCGGTCGACGTCTTCGGCGCCGCCTACTCCCACTACCGGCTGGCCGAGAACCGCCCCCAGGGCACCGCGAACGTCCGGGTGCACACCCCGACCGTCGAGGAGAACGGCTGGACCTGCAGCCACTCCGTCGTCGAGGTCGTGACCGACGACATGCCGTTCCTGGTGGACTCCGTCACCAACGAGCTGTCCCGGCAGGGACGCGGCATCCACGTCGTCATCCACCCGCAGGTCGTGGTCCGCCGCGACCTCACCGGCAAGCTCCTCGACGTACTGCCCGAGGGCCAGGACGTCGGCGCCGAGCGCCCGCACGACGCCGTCACCGAGTCGTGGATCCACGTCGAGATCGACCGCGAGACCGACCGCGCCGACCTGAAGCAGATCACCGCCGACCTGCTGCGCATCCTGTCCGACGTCCGCGAGACGGTCGAGGACTGGGACAAGATGCGCGACGCCGCGCTGCGCATCGCCGACGAGCTGCCGACCGAGCCGACCGCCGACGACGTCCGCGACCAGGAGGTCGAGGAGGCCCGCGAACTGCTGCGCTGGCTGGCCGCCGACCACTTCACCTTCCTCGGCTACCGCGAGTACGACCTGACGGACGAGGACTCCCTCGCCGCCGTCCCCGGCACCGGCCTCGGCATCCTGCGCGCCGACCCGCACCACAGCGAGGGCGACGACCACCACCCGGTCAGCCCGTCCTTCAACCGGCTCCCCGCCGACGCCCGCGCCAAGGCCCGTGAGCACAAGCTGCTCGTCCTGACCAAGGCCAACAGCCGCTCGACCGTGCACCGGCCGAGCTACCTCGACTACGTCGGCGTGAAGAAGTTCGACGAGAACGGCGAGGTCGTCGGCGAGCGCCGCTTCCTCGGTCTGTTCTCCTCGGCCGCGTACACCGAGTCCGTGCGCCGCGTCCCGGTCATCCGCCGCAAGGTCGAGGAGGTCCTCAAGGGCGCGGGCTTCACGCCCAACAGCCACGACGGCCGCGACCTGCTGCAGATCCTGGAGACGTACCCGCGCGACGAGCTGTTCCAGACGCCGCCCGACGAGCTGCGGTCCATCGTCACGTCCGTGCTCTACCTCCAGGAGCGCCGCCGTCTGCGCCTGTACCTGCGCAAGGACGAGTACGGCCGCTACTACTCCGCGCTCGTCTACCTGCCGCGGGACCGCTACACCACCGGCGTCCGGCTGCGGATCATCGACATCCTCAAGGAGGAGCTGAACGGCGCCAGCGTCGACTTCACGGCCTGGAACACCGAGTCGATCCTCTCCCGCATCCACTTCGTCGTCCGCGTCCCCAAGGGCGGCGAGGTCCCCGACCTCTCCGACGCCGACGTCGAGCGCATCGAGGCCCGCCTGGTCGAGGCCGCCCGCTCCTGGGCCGACGGCTTCGGCGAGGCGCTGACCGCCGAGCTCGGCGAGGAGCGCGCGGCGGAGCTCCTGCGCCGGTACGCCAACGCCTTCCCCGAGGGCTACAAGGCCGACCACACCCCGCGCGCCGCCGTCGCCGACCTCGTCCACCTGGAGCGGCTGTCCCAGCAGAGCCGGCAGGACTTCGCGCTCAGCCTGTACGAGCCGGTGGGTGCCGCGCCCGACGAGCGCCGCTTCAAGATCTACCGCTCCGGCGCCCAGATCTCGCTTTCGGCCGTCCTGCCGGTGCTCCAGCGCCTGGGCGTCGAGGTCACCGACGAGCGGCCGTACGAGCTGCGCTGCTCGGACCGCACCAGCGCCTGGATCTACGACTTCGGCCTGCGCATGCCGAAGTCGCAGAACGGCAACGGCGACTACCTGGGCGACGACGGCCGCGGCCGCTTCCAGGAGGCCTTCGCCGCCGCCTGGACCGGCGAGGCCGAGGTCGACGGCTTCAACTCGCTCGTCCTGCGCGCCGGTCTGAACTGGCGCCAGGCGATGGTCCTGCGGGCGTACGCCAAGTACCTGCGCCAGGCGGGCTCCAAGTTCAGCCAGGACTACATGGAGGACACCCTCCTCAACAACGTCCACACCACCCGGCTGCTCGTCTCGCTGTTCGAGGCCCGGATGTCCCCGGACCGCCAGCGCGCGGGCACGGAGCTGACCGACGGGCTGCTCGAAGAGCTCGACGGGGCGCTCGACCAGGTCGCCTCGCTCGACGAGGACCGCATCCTGCGCTCCTTCCTCACCGTCATCAAGGCGACGCTGCGCACCAACTACTTCCAGAGCGCAAGCGCGGGAAGCGACCAGAGGGGTCAGGAGACGGCGGGCGGCAAGCCGCACGGTTACGTCTCCATGAAGCTGGACCCGCAGGCCATCCCCGACCTGCCCGAGCCCCGTCCGGCGTACGAGATCTGGGTGTACTCGCCCCGTGTCGAGGGCGTGCACCTGCGCTTCGGCAAGGTCGCGCGCGGCGGCCTGCGCTGGTCCGACCGGCGTGAGGACTTCCGCACGGAGATCCTCGGCCTGGTCAAGGCGCAGATGGTGAAGAACACCGTCATCGTGCCGGTCGGCGCGAAGGGCGGCTTCGTCGCCAAGCAGCTGCCCGATCCGTCGGTGGACCGCGACGCCTGGCTCGCCGAGGGCGTCGCCTGCTACAAGACCTTCATCTCGGCGCTGCTCGACATCACCGACAACCTGGTCGCGGGCGAGGTCGTGCCCCCGGCCGACGTGGTGCGGCACGACGAGGACGACACCTACCTGGTGGTCGCGGCCGACAAGGGCACGGCGACGTTCTCCGACATCGCCAACGAGGTCGCCGAGTCGTACGACTTCTGGCTCGGCGACGCCTTCGCCTCCGGCGGCTCCGCGGGCTACGACCACAAGGGCATGGGCATCACCGCCCGCGGTGCCTGGGAGTCGGTGAAGCGGCACTTCCGCGAGCTGGGCCACGACACCCAGACCGAGGACTTCACCGCGGTCGGCGTCGGCGACATGTCCGGCGACGTGTTCGGCAACGGCATGCTCCTGTCCGAGCACATCCGCCTGGTCGCCGCCTTCGACCACCGGCACATCTTCATCGACCCGAACCCGGACGCGGCCACCTCCTACGCCGAGCGCCGCCGCCTGTTCGAGCTGCCCCGCTCCAGCTGGGCCGACTACAACAAGGAGCTGCTCTCGGCGGGCGGCGGGATCTTCCCCCGCTCCGCCAAGGCGATCCAGCTCAACGCGCACATCCGCCAGGCCCTCGGCATCGAGACCGGCGGCGCCAAGATGACCCCGGCCGAGCTGATGCAGGCCATCCTCAAGGCGCCGGTGGACCTGCTGTGGAACGGCGGCATCGGCACGTACGTGAAGTCGGGCACCGAGTCGCACGCGGACGTCGGCGACAAGGCCAACGACGCCATCCGCGTCGACGGCGCCGACCTGCGCGTGAAGGTCGTCGGCGAGGGCGGCAACCTGGGCCTGACCCAGCTCGGCCGGATCGAGTTCGCGCGCGCCGGCGGCCGTATCAACACCGACGCCATCGACAACAGCGCGGGCGTGGACACCTCCGACCACGAGGTGAACATCAAGATCCTGCTGAACGCCGTGGTGCAGGCCGGGGACATGACGGTCAAGCAGCGCAACAAGCTGCTCGCCGCCATGACCGACGAGGTCGGCCGGCTCGTCCTGCGCAACAACTACGCGCAGAACGTGGCGCTCGCCAACTCCGTCTTCGAGTCGCCCTCGCTGCTCCACGCCCACCAGCGGTTCATGCGCCGCCTGGTCCGTGAGGGCCAGCTCGACCGGGGCCTGGAGTTCCTGCCCGCCGACCGGCAGATCCGCGAACTGCTCGGCTCCGGCCGCGGCCTCTCGCAGCCCGAGCTGGCCGTGCTCCTCGCGTACACGAAGATCGTGGCCGCGGACGAGCTGATCCACACCTCGCTGCCCGACGACGACTACCTGCGGCGGCTGCTGCACGCGTACTTCCCGAAGGCGCTGCGCGAGAAGTTCGCCGAGCAGATCGACGCGCACGCGCTGCGCCGCGAGATCATCACGACCGTCCTGGTCAACGACACCGTCAACACCGGCGGTTCGACCTTCCTGCACCGGCTGCGCGAGGAGACCGGGGCGTCGCTGGAGGAGATCGTGCGGGCGCAGCTCGCCGCGCGCGAGATCTTCGGGCTCGGCGAGGTCTGGGACGCGGTGGAGGAGCTCGACAACGTCGTGGCCGCCGACGTGCAGACGCGGGTGCGGCTGCACTGCCGCCGCCTCGTCGAGCGCGGCACGCGCTGGCTGCTCAACAACCGGCCGCAGCCGCTGCAGCTCGCCGAGACCGTCGATTTCTTCCGCGCCGGTGTCGGCCAGGTGTGGTCCGAGCTGCCGAAGCTGATGCGCGGCTCCGACCTGGAGTGGTACGAGAACATCCGCGAGGAGCTGGTCGGGGCCGGGGTGCCCGAGGAGCTGGCGCAGCGGGTCGCCGGGTTCTCCTCGGCCTTCCCCGCGCTCGACATCGTGGCCGTCTCGGACCGCATGGGCAAGGACCCGCTCGCGGTCGCCGAGATCTACTACGACCTCGCCGACCGGCTGCGGATCACCCAGCTCATGGACCGGATCATCGAGCTGCCGCGGGCCGACCGCTGGCAGTCGATGGCCCGCGCCTCCATCCGCGAGGACCTGTACGCGGCGCACGCCGCGCTGACGGCCGACGTGCTCGCCGTCGGCAACGGCAGTGCCACGCCGGAGCAGCGCTTCAAGGCGTGGGAGGAGAAGAACGCGGCGATCCTGGGCCGGGCCCGGACCACCCTGGAGGAGATCCAGGGCTCCGACGCCTTCGACCTGGCGAACCTGTCGGTGGCGATGCGGACGATGCGGACGCTGCTGCGCACGCATTCGTAGGTCGTACGTGAACGGGGGCGCCCCGCACCGTCGTGGTGCGGGGCGCCCCCGTCTGTGCGTCCGGCGCCGGTGCGTGCGGCGTCCGTGCGTCCGGCGTCGGTGTGCGTGGGGGTGCGGGTCCGTCCGGCGTCGGTGTGCGGCGGGATGGGGGACACCCGCAGTCTGCGGAACGGGTGATGAGACTGGGCTTATGCCGTTAATTCGGGCATTTGGGCTACGGTGGGTGAGATTGTCTGACTGACGAGTCCGTACGGGTCGGGAAGGCCACAAGGTGAGCCGATGACAGATGCAAGTCCGCTGGACGCCGCGGAGCGCGCGGTCCGGGTGCTCGGCGCCGGACGGCTGCCCGAGGAGTGGGCCGCGACGCCCCTGACCGTCGTCATGCCCACGTACAACGAGGCGGGGAACCTGCCCGGCATGGCCGACGCGCTGCTCGCCCTGCCACTGCCCGGCCTCAGCCTGCTCGTCGTCGACGACTCCAGCCCCGACGGCACCGGCGACCTCGCCGAGGCGTGCGCACGGCGGCACGCGGAGGCGGAGGGCCGCCGCCGCATGCACGTGCTGCACCGCACCGAGAAGGACGGCCTCGGCCGGGCCTACGCGGCCGGGATGGCCAAGGCCGTCGACGACGGCGCGCACTACGTCCTGCAGATGGACGCCGACGGCAGCCACCCCGTGGCGAAGGTCGCGGAGCTGCTCGGGGTCGCGCTCGCCACGGACGCCGGTGTCGTCGTCGGCAGCCGGTACGTCCAGGGCGGCACGCTCTCCGACGCCTGGGGCGCCCATCGCAAGCTCCTCTCCCGCTGGGCCAACGCCTACGCCGGCACGATCCTCGGCACCCGTGTCCGCGACATCACCGGCGGCTTCAACCTGTGGCGTGCCGACGCGGTGCGCGCGGTCGACCTCGGGTCCGTCGACAGCGCGGGCTACAGCTTCCAGGTCGAGATGAAGTACCGCGCGGTGGGCCACGGCTTCGACGTCATGGAGGTCCCGATCCACTTCGAGGACCGGACGGTCGGCGACTCCAAGATGAATCTGATGGTGCAGCTGGAGTCGGTGGTGGTGCCGTGGAAGCTGCGGCTCGCCCGCGGGGCCCGTGCGCTGCCGGGGGTTCCGGGGAGCCGCGGGCAGGGGCCCGGGCCGGGTTCGGGGCCGTCCGCATGACCAGCACGCTGCACGAGATGACCGGCGCACTGCCCGAGGCGCAGGCCGGGACCCGCCCCGCTCCGGCGCCCGCCGCGACCCGCCTCCCCCTCGCCCGGCTGCGCCGCCTCTTCCTGGAGGTCGTCAGGTTCGGCGTCGTCGGCGGCAGCGGAGTCGCCGTCAACCTCGTCGTCTTCAACCTCCTCCTGCACGGCCTCGGCCGCGCCCCCATGACCGCCACCGTGCTCGCCAGCTGCGTCGCCATGGGCACCAACTACCTCGGCTTCCGCTTCTACACGTACCGGGACCGCGCCTCCCGCACCAAGCGGCAGATCGCCCTCTTCTTCGTCTTCAGCGGCATCGGCGTCGCGATGGAGAGCCTGCTGTTCTACGCCGCGTACCACGGAGCGGGCCTCAGCGGGCCGCTCGGCTCGAACATCGCGAAGGCGCAGTCCATCCTCCTCGCGTCGGCGTTCCGCTTCCTGGTGTACCGGACGTGGGTGTTCCAGCACCGGGCCCAGCATGACGGCCGGCGGCCGTAGCCGGGACGAGGCCCGGTGGGCGTGGGTCCCCTGGGGCGTGGCGGGCGCCGTCACCGCCCTGCTCCTCGCCGTCATCCTCCGCCTGCCCTGGGTCGGCGACCTCGGCGTCCACGCGGCGACGATCGAACGCGTCCGGCACGATCCGCTGCACCCCGGCGACCCGCTCGTCGACGCGGACGTACCCAGCCCCTACTACTCCCCGTGGACGGTGCTCCTCGGCCTCCTCGCCAAGGCGACGGGCGCGGGCGCGTTCGGCGTCCTGCGGGGCGCGGCCCTCGTGGGCCTCGCGCTCCTGCTCTCCGGCGTGTGGCACTTCGTCCGTACGCTGACGGACCGACGGGCCGCCCCGCCCCTGGCCCTGCTCTGCGTGCTGTTCCTGTGGGGTCCGGCGCTGTTCGAGTGGAGCGGCTTCCTCGGCCTCAACTCCCTCGCCCTGACGGTCTCCTACCCCAGTACGTTCGCGCTCGGCCTGTCCTTCCACCTGTGGGGGTGCCTGCGCGAGGCCCTGCGGGCGGGCTCGGGACGGAGGGTGTTCCTGGGCCTCGGGGCGCTGTGGGCGGTCGTCCTCCTCACCCACCAGTTCACCGGCGTCGTCGCCTCGCTCGGCGCGGCGGCGATGCTGCTCGGCGCCCGGCCGTGGCCCGCGCGTCCCGTGCTGGTGCGCCTGGCCGCCGGTCTGGCCCTCGGCCTCGTGGTCCTCGCCGTCTGGCCCTACTACTCCTTCTTCGACCTCCTCGGCGCGGGCGCGGACCTGGAGGAGATCCACCGCGCCCTGTACCGCGACCTCCCCGGCCGCTTCGGCCTGGCCCTCCTGGGCGTGGCCGCGCTCGCCCTGCGCTTCCGCCGGGACCGGCGCGATCCGCTGGTCCTCTTCTTCGCGCTGGGCGCCGTGGTGTTCGCGGCCGGGGGCCTGAGCGGCCACTACGCGTGGGGGCGGGTGCTGCCCGCGGCGCTGATTCCGGCGCAGGTCGCGGCGGCGGTGGAGGTGGCGGGGGTGCTCGGGACGGCGCTGCCCCCGAGGCCGGGGGCCGTTGGAGACCGCCGCCGCCGGACCTTCGCCGCCGCCCTCGCCACCACCCTCACCGCCGCCCTGGCCGTCGGCGCGTGGACGCAGGCCGGGACGCTGGGCTACGTCCTTCCCAAGGACGCGCTCCCCTCCGCCGTCGCCGCGAAGTACCGCCCGCCGTGGCCCGGCTACCGGTGGATCACCCCGTGGGTGCGGTACGGGGACGTGGTCCTGGCGAAGACGTTCCCCGCCCGCCAGATCCCCGCGTACGGGGCGTACACCGTGGCTCCGGGGTACCCCGACTTCTTCCTCCCCGACGAAGTCGCGCGGAAGGACGCCGTGCGCCGGTACTTCGCGCCGGGCACGCCCCGCGCCGAGCGGCTTGAGGTGCTGCGGCGGTACGGGGTGCGGTGGGTCGTGGCGTATCCCGGGGACGGGGGGCTGGGGGAGGGGGACCCCGCGCTGCGGAAGGTGGCGGTGGGCGTGCGGGGGCAGGTGCTCTATGGGGTGGTGGGGTGAGCTGCCCGCTTCCGCGTGGGGTGAGCCCGCCTGCTCCGCAGGATCACTCCGGTGTGAACTCGTATTGCAGCTCGTAGAGATGGCCTGCCTTGACCATGACGGTGACCTCGACGGGGAGCCCGTTGTCGCTGTAGACGACGCGCAGGGTGTGGAGTACCGGCAGGTCGCCGGGCAGCCGGAGGGTCTGGTGTTGGTCCTGGGTGGGAACCCTTGCGGAAACGCGGTCCACACTCCGGCGGGGCGGAAAGCCGAGCTCGGCAAGAAGGGTCGGGGTGCCGCCTTTGATGCGCCGCTTGTCCGAGAGCCCGGTGCCCCGGGCCAAGGACAACGGGTAGTAGGACATGACCAGTTCGGCCGGCTCGTCGTCGATGGTGAGGGTCTGCCGCCGTAGCTGCGCCGTTTCGCCGTCGGCGAGGTTCAGGGCGGCTGCTACGTCGGAGGGCGGGCGCACCTCTGACACGTCCAGCAGTGTGATGCGCGCCGACGTGCCGTGCTGCGATGCCTGGGCGAGCCAGCGGTAAGGCTCTCCCGATTCTGAACGAGCCAGGGAGGCAGCGGGGCGCATGGTCCGTTGCCTGTGTTCGCGCACCGTGACCGCCGCTCCGGCACGGCCTATGACGAGCTGTTCGTCCTTGAGGAGTTGAAGCGCCTTCTGGACGGTTGCGTTGGATGCGTCGAAGCGTGCTTTCAGCTGCGCGGTGGACGGCAGCTTGCCGCCCGGGGCCAGATCGCCGCTCATGATCTCGTCCCTGAGGTCGGCGGCGATCCGCTCGTGCAAGGAGCGACGGTCGAGTGCGTGGGCTTCGGTGGTGGGCACGGTCATCCGATCCTGATCTCGTAACGCAGTTGCTGCCGATGGGCGGGCATGACCATCAAGTCGACCTGGATCGGCTGGTCGTCGCTGTCCAGGGTGACCCTGCTCAGGCGCAGGACGGGTTCGTCCGCCCCCGTGCGCAGCGCCTCGCGCTCGTCCGCGCTGGGCATGCGCGCGGTGACGTCTTCCCGGACCCGTACGCCGACGTGGCCGAGTTCGGCGAGCAGGGTGACGGCGCCGCCGGGAATCTTCCCCTTCTCGGCGAGGCGGGTGCCACGGGCGATGGACACGGGATAGTACGTGTCCGTCAACTCGCAGGGTTTGTTGTCGAGTTCGATGATCCGACGCCGTACGACGACGGGCTCACCGGCTGTCACGCCGAGCAGCGCGGCCACCGCGTCCGGGGCTGGTACCTCGCCGGCGTGCGCGATGCGCTGACCTCCCTTGCCGCCTCGGGCGGCGGCTTCGGCAGCCCACGCGTGGGGCTGTCCCGCCGCTCGCGGCGCCAGGTACGGCATCGAGGTGCTGACCCACGTGCTGTCGCTCACGGTGTCCTCCGAGTGGTCAGTGGCTTCAACCTTGCTGCTTTACACGTTAAGCGACTCGCTGTGCGCCTGGCCTCTGGGCGACCTTGCCGCTTTTCGCGAATAGCGGTACGGTCTTCGTTATCGTACGGCCCAGGATCAAGGCGGTGTTCACCGTGCCCCTGTCACGGCAACGACGATTTCCCCGCGCACGCGACTCCGTGCCCGCCGCGCGTGCCTTCGCTCTCGAGACGCTGGTGGAGTGGGGTGTGGACATTGCTGACCGGTATGAAGACGTGCGGCTCTGTGTCTCCGAGGTCGCGACCAATGCCGTGCTGCACGGTGTTCCGCCGGGGCGCGAGTTCTGCCTCACGCTTGTCGTGGACGGCCTGTTGTTCCGCATCGAAGTGCGTGACAGCGGCGGCGGGTCGCCGCAGGTCATCCGCGAGAGCGGCGAGGAGTGCAGTGGCCGAGGGCTGCGCCTGGTGGCGGCCTTGGCCGACGACTTCGGCGTCACCGTGCACACCCCTGGCAAGACTGTCTGGCTGGCCTTCAAGGCCGTCACTGAAGTGGTGCCGAGTCCCGCGCATGCCGACGAAACGCGCGGGGTTTGCACGTGAGTGGCACGGGCGGGATCGCGCGAGGTCGGTACGGGTTCGCGGAGTGGGCGCTGACGGCCGCCGAGGGGATGGCGGTGCGATATGCCGGTAAGTGCCTGTCATGCGGGGAGCGTTCTCCCGACGTTCTCGAGTCGGACGATGCGCAGTTGTGGTGCCTCAAGCATGCGGGCGCCGTTCGGCATTCCGGCTTCGAGGTGTCCGCCTTCCAGTACTTCGACGCCGAGATGGTCGCGCCGGATGCAGGTTCGCGCGCGCTGTAAGCCGGGGGCGGGTGCTGCCCTCACGGGTTCATTCGGGCTGGCGGGGGCGGGTGGGTGGGAAAAGTGCGGTGCGGTGGGGGCGGCGGTGATCGGCCGGCGGGGGCATGGGTGGACGGGCTCGGGTCGGGGGGTGCGTGCGGTGAAGGTGCCGGGAGCTTCGCCTCGGCTGGGGGCGCCGGGGACGCTGCTGGGTGCTGGGTGCTGGGTGCTGGGTGCTGGGTGCTGGGTGCTGGGTGCTGGGGTCGGGTGGCTGCGGCTGCGGCGCCGTGGGTGCCGAGGGCTTGTGCCGGGGCTGCCCCGGGGCCGGGCGGCGTCCCTCTCGTCACCCCGTGTCAGCGGAACACGCTTGCGGCCAGGTGCGCCGCCCGGTGCACCCGGGAGCCCTTGGCGCCCGCCAGGCGGCGGGTCAGCGGGCGGAGCACGTGGGCCGTCGCGCCCACCGGCGTCCACGTGAGCTGGAGGCGGCCCGCGCCCCGGCCCTCCGGCTCCGCCGTCACCACGTGCGGGGTCGTGCCCGAGCGGTAGGGGACGCGGGCCTCCAGGCGGGGGAACGCCAGCGGGGCCAGCAGGAGCCCGCTGTTGCGGAGGCGGCCGTCGGAGAGCTGGATCAGGGGGTGGCGGGTGCCGGAGAAGCCGCCCACGGGCACGCGGGCCCGCGCCAGGTCGAGGACGACCTCGCCCTCGAAGACCCCGGGGCGGACCGGGTCGAGGCGGAACGGAGTCGTGAGGCGTTCGCGGCCCGGGGCCACGACCAGGCGGGCCACCTGGGGGCCCACGGGGAGCCGCAGCCCCGGGTCGTAGGTGCGGATCCGCAGACGCAGGGCCGCGCCCCGCCCCCGTTCGAGCCGCGTGATCTCGTGGCGGAACTGCGCGCCGGGGAACGGGCGCGAGTCCAGGCCCAGGTCCGTCAGGTCGAGCTCACGGCGGGCGGCGGGCGATTCGGGGACGGTCCCGCCCCAGTAGAGGCGGCCCTCCGCGTCCACCGACGTCTCGCGCGGACCGACCCCGTGCCCCAGGCCCCGCGCCGCCACCTGCGCCTCCGCGAGACGCCCGTCCCGTACGAGCTGGAGGACCACACGCTCCGCGCGCGGCAGACGCTCGTACGCCCCCGGAGCGAGCCCCGCCAGATACGGGTTCACGAGGGCGGCGAAGCCGCGCAGCCACTCCTCGTCCCGGAAGGGCAGATCGCCCGCGTACATGCGGAAGTCGTGCTTGAGGAACTTGTAGTCCTTGGCCTCGCGCACGCTCCCATGGCCGCTCTCCGCGAGGAAGGCGTCGATGAGCCCCTGGACGTGCACGCGGTCGCGGACGTTGGACAGCTTGTGGCGCTGGTTGGAGATCGAGGCCGCCTCGGCCGCGCCGTAGGGCTCTATGTACCAGCGGTACACCGGCTCGGGGATCACGGTGAACGCCTTCGCCAGGCAGTACGCCTGGGCCGAGAAGAGCTGGTCCTCGTAGTGGATGCCCTCGGGGAAGCGCAGGCCGTTGCGGTCCAGGAAGGACTTTCGGTACATCTTGCTGGTCGACAAGTGCTCGAAGAACAGGGCCGGTTCGGCCTCGATGCCCGCCACCGTGCGGCGCTCCGCGACGAGGTGCGGCATCCACGTCGACGTGCGGCCGGTGTCCACCCGGACCCGCTCCACGGCGCCCATCACGAAGTCGACCTCGGACTCGGCGTGCGCGGCGAGCAGCAACTCCACCGCCCGCTCGGGCAGTTCGTCGTCGCTGTCCAGGAACATCAGGAACGGGGCGCGCGCGATGTCGATGGCCCGGTTGCGGGGCGCGCTGCAGCCGCCGCTGTTCTCGGGCAGGCGCAGATACGTGACGCGGTCGTCGCGCGCGGCCAGCTCCCGGGCGACCTGCGGGGTCGCGTCCGTCGAGTGGTCGTCGCTGATGACGATCTCGATGTTCCGGTGCGTCTGGCGGCGGAGCGAAGCCACGGCACGCGGGAGGCGTTCGGCGTCGTTGTAGACGATGACGGTGATGGTGGCGTCCGGGACGTCCGCTGCGGTGTGGGTCATGCGGTGGCCTCCTCCGAGGTCGCGGTGGCCTCCTCCGGTGGCGCGGTGGCCTCCTCCGGGGGCATGGCGGCCTCCTCCGGTGTCGGCGCCGGGGTCCGTTCCTCCAGCGGCGTGACCGGCGGCAGCGCCGCCTCGCTCTCGCCCAGGAACACCCGGCGTACCACCCGCTCCGCCGCCCGCCCGTCGTCGAACTCGCAAAAGCGCCGCCGGAACGCGGCCCGCGCCTTCGCCGCCGTCTCGTCCCGCCATGCGGGAGAGGTCAGGATGCCGGTCAACTCCGCCTGGGTGCGGGCCACGTGGCCCGGCGGCTCGGCGAGCAGGTCGAAGTAGACGCCGCGCGTCTTCGCGTACGTCTCCCAGTCGTCCGCGTAGACGACGATGGGGCGGTCCAGGTTGGCGTAGTCGAACATGATGGAGGAGTAGTCCGTGATCAGGGCGTCCGCCGCCAGGGCCAGTTCCTCCACCGGGTCGTACGACGACACGTCGATGACGCGGCCCGCACGGCGCAGGCCCGTCAGGGGCGAGGCCGCGCCGCCGTAGAAGTAGTGGCCGCGCACCAGGAGCACGGTGTCCTCGCCGAGGCGTTCGGAGAGGGCCGCGAGGTCCAGGCGGGGGGTCCAGGTGGCCTCGTAGTCGCGGTGCGTCGGAGCGTAGAGCAGGGCGCGCTTCCCGGGTGCGATGCCGAGGCGTTCGCGGACCGCCCGCACGTCCGCCGCCGTCGCTGAGTAGTACACGTCGTTGCGCGGGTAGCCGTAGTCGAGCTCGACGTACCGCGACTGGTAGGCGCGCTGCCACATCTGCGTGGAGTGGCTGTTGGACGAGACGCTGTAGTCCCAGCGGTCCACGCGCGCGAGCAGGTCGTGGAAGTTCAGGCCCTTGGCCGCCGCCGGGTAGTCCAGCTGGTCCAGGCCCATGCGCTTGAGGGGGGTGCCGTGGTGGGTCTGGACGTGCACGGCGTCGGGCCGCTTGACGACCGCGTTCGGGAAATTGGCGTTGTTCACCAGGTACTTGGCGGTCGCCAGGGTCCGCCAGTAGCGGCGGGTGCCGGGGACGACGTGGTCGGTGCCGGGCGGCAGCAGCGGTACGTTCTCGGCGCCGACGACCCACACCGGGTGGACGTGCGGGGCGAGTTCGGCGAGCTTCGCGGCGATCGCGGCCGGGTTGCAGGCGACGCCCCGGCCCCAGTACGCCGAGAACACGGCCAGCTCCGGGTCGACCGGGCGCCGAAGATCCTGGTGGTAGCGCGCGTCCCTGACCTTCCTGCCGACCGCCGCGCGCCCCGCACCGACGGCTGAACGCACCTTGCGGCGCTGCTTGTTGGCCGCCTGGAACGCGCGGTACTTCGCGTACGCGTCCTCCTCCAGGAGGCGACGGCGCACCCCTTCCAGGCCGCCTGGCCGACGGTAGCCGGGCGGGCGGTGCGCGACCGCCGCGCGCGAGGCCCGGCGGAAGAACTCCCGGGCCGCCGGTTCGGGCAGCCCGGCGCGGGCGACGATCCGCAGGCTCGCGGTGAGCATCGCCGCGTACAGGACGGCGGTGGGGCCCGGTCCCGCGTCACGCTCGGCGGCCAGGGCGAGCAGGCGCTCGTACGTCTCCAGGAGCGCGAAGCGGTCGTCCGGCGTGAGCGGAGGCAGGCTCTCGACCCGCAACCGACGCTCCTCCAGGGCGACTTGGTCGTACGCGGCCACCCGGTCGGCGAGCAACGGCACCGCGTACGCCACGAACAGCTCGTCGTCCCCGCCGAACAGCTCCGCGTGCGCCCGCCAGAAGCCCGCCCGCACGATCCTCGTCCCCAGCAGCGGCGCGACCTTCAGCAGATCCGGGCAGTCCGCGAGCGGCACGTCGCGGCGCCCCGGCTTGGCCAGGAACCCGCCGTCCGCACTCGGTGCCCCCGCGCGGCGCCAGGTGGAGACGGAGTGGTCGGTGAGCAGCACGTCCACCGTGTCCGGCAGCTCCGCGGCCCGCTCGGCGGCACCACGCGCCCCGAGCGCCGTCACCCCGTCCTTGCTCCGCGCGAACTGCAGCCAGCGCCCCCTCGCCCGTGCCGCCCCCGCCGCGCGGGCCGCACCGTCCGAAGTCCCCTCGGGCAGCGGGACGACCGTCACGGAGGGGTGGCGGGCGGCGGCGTCCTGGGCGGAGGGGCCGATGGCGGCGACGACGACTTCGACCGTGGGGGCGTCCGGGGCGGGGTCGGCCGCGCCCACCGGGCCGGTTCCGGCGGGCCCTGCCCCGGCCAGCTCCGCCAGGGTCTCGGGCAGATGTCCCTGTACGTTGCGGCCGTACAGGACGACGCTCAGTTCCGGCACCACACTGCCCGCCTTTCCCTGTGTCGCTAAATGCTCCCATAGTGTATGGATCTGCGTGTTGATGCGACAAAAGGGGCAGGCTGGGCCGGTCGGGCCGGTCGGGCCGGTCGGGCCTGTCGAGCCGGTCTGCCGCCGCTGTCGCTGTCGCTGCCGCCGACGTCCCGGCGGGAGCAATCCGGCCGCGTCGTCGCTGCGAATTCCCTCTGTCCGACAACCCAACGGCAACAGGGAGTTAGCCATGCAGCGCAAGACGACCACCACCACCATCCCGCCGGGCCGCAGGTGGACCCGGCGGATCGCTGTCGCTGTCGCCGCCACCGGGGCCCTCGTGGCCGGCGGAGTTGTCTCGGCGGGTTCGGCCGGCGCCGCGACCTTCTGTGGGAACACGCCGGCCGGCGGTTACGCGTGCATCGTCGGGCAGCCGGACGGGTCGTACACCTACTACGGCAGCAACGGGGAGATCATCTACAACTGGTGAGCCGCACCCCTGGCGGGACGGGTCCTCGGGTGCGAGGGTCCGCCCCGCCGGAGGGCACCAGGGGAGGGCACCAGGGGAGGGGAGGCGTCAGGCCTTGCCGCCCGTGAAGCGTTCGTACTCCCGCATGACCTCCTCCGTCGGGCCGTCCAGGCGCAGTTCGCCGCGCTCCAGCCACAGGACGCGGTCGCAGGTGTCGCGGATCGACTTGTTGTTGTGGCTGACCAGGAAGACCGTGCCCGCGCGCTCGCGCAGTTCCCGGATGCGGGATTCGGAGCGTCTCTGGAAGGAGCGGTCGCCGGTGGCCAGGGCCTCGTCGATGAGGAGGACGTCGTGGTCCTTCGCCGCGCCGATGGAGAAGCGGAGGCGGGCCGCCATGCCGGAGGAGTACGTGCGCATCGGCAGGGAGGTGAAGTCGCCCTTGTCGTCGATTCCGGAGAAGTCGACGATCTGTTGGTAGCGCTCGCGGACCTGTTCGCGGGACATGCCCATCGCCAGGCCGCCGAGGTGGACGTTGCGCTCCCCCGTGAGGTCGTTCATCAGGGCCGCGTTGACGCCGAGCAGGGACGGCTGACCATCCGTGTAGATGTGGCCGCGTTCGACGGGGAGCAGTCCGGCCACCGCCTTGAGCAGCGTGGACTTGCCGGATCCATTGGTGCCGATCAGGCCGATCGCCTCGCCGCGGTGGGCCGTGAAGGAGACGCCGCGGACCGCGTGGACCGTGCGGACGCCGCGCTCCTGGCCGCCCTCGCGGCGGCGCAGCATGCGGCCGAGGGCCGCGGTGGCGGCGCCCCGGCCGGAGGCGGCCGCGCCGTGCACCCGGTAGACGATGTCGACCGCGTGGGCGATCACCGTGGGGGCGGGGGCTCCGGGAGCGCTCGGTGTCGTCTTCGTCGAGGTGTCAGCCACGTCCGTACGTCTCCTCCGCCTTCCAGAAGTAGATGAACCCGCCGACCCCCGCGAGCAGCGCCCAGCCCGCCGCCCAGGCCCACACGTGCGCCGGCAGCCGGCTCGCGTCGAAGCTGTCGATGAGGGCGAAGCGCATCAGGTCGATGTAGACGGCGGCCGGGTTGGCCTCCAGGAGCACGGTCAGGGCGTGCGGCAGGTGGCGGTCCTTCAGGACCGTGTCGATGCTCCACATCACCCCGGACGCGTACATCCACGTCCGCAGGACGAAGGGCATGAGTTGCGCGATGTCCGGGGTCCTGGCCCCGAGCCTCGCCATGATCAGCGCAAGGCCGGCGTTGAACGTGAACTGGAGCGCGAGCGCGGGGATCGCCAGGAGCCAGGACGCGGCGGGCGGCACCCCGAACGCCAGCAGGATCGCCACGAGCGCGCACAGCGAGAACAGCAGCTGCTGGAGCTGTTGCAGGCAGTACGACAGGGGGAGCGAGGCGCGCGGGAAGTGCAGGGCGCGGACCAGGCCGAGGCTGCCCGAGATCGCCCGCGTGCCCGCCATCACCGACTGCTGCGTGAACGTGAACACGAAGACGCCCGTGACCAGGAACGGGACGTAGTCCGGCACCCCGTGCTTGGTGTTCATCAGGACGCCGAAGACGAAGTAGTACACGGCCGCGTTCAGGAGCGGCGTCATGATCTGCCAGAGCTGGCCGAGCTTCGCCTGGCTGTACTGCGCGGTCAGCTTGGCGGTGGCGAACGCCGTGATGAAGTGCCGCCGCTGCCGGAGTTGGCGTACGTAGGCGGGCAGGGTCGGGCGGGCGCCGCTGACGGTGAGGCCGTGGCGGGCGGCGAGTTCGGCGGGGGACAGGGTGTCGGGTCCGGAGGGGGTGGTCGACTCGGTGGGTGCGGCCGTCGCGGTGGGCGGCTTGTCGAGGAGCTGGCTCACGTCCGCTGCTTTCGCTCGGGGGCGCGGGGATCCCTCGGGGCGCGGGCGGCCGTCGCGGGCGCGGGAATCCGAGGGCAACGGCGATACGTACGTCGGGACGGGTCCGTATCGTCGTGACGTCGACAGTAGGACGCGGCTACGTCGGGACGCAACCGTATCGTCGTCGCGCCCTATGCTGTCCGTATGACGACGAGCGACCGGGACACGGGCCGTACCGCCCGCCAGCAGGGCAAAAGGGCACCGGCCGGAGCCGCCGTGCTCCGCGAGGATGTGACCGAGGCCATCCGGACCGCCGTCTTCGAGGAACTCGCGGCCGTCGGCTACGCCCGCATGTCGATCGAGGGCATCGCGCGCCGCGCGGGCGTCGGCAAGACGGCCGTCTACCGGCGCTGGCGCTCCAAGCTGCACCTGGTCCTCGACCTGGTGTCGGCCCTCGCCGTCCAGGGCCTGCCCACCCCGGACACGGGCTCCCTGGAGGGCGACCTGCGGCTGCTGTACGAGGTGACGTCCCGGGCGCTGCGCCACCCCGTCGCCTCCCAGGTCATCCCCGACCTCCAGGCCGAGGCGGCCCGTAACCCCGAGATGGAGGCGGCCCTGCAGAAGGCGCTCCGCGAGGGCCAGCACGGCGTCGCGAGCGGCATCGTCGCCCAGGCGGTGGCGCGCGGCGAACTGCGCGCGGGCCTGGCCGAGGGGGAGCGGGAGCTGGCCCTCGACCTGATGTCGGGGCCGCTGTACTGGCGGGCGGTCGTGGTCCGGGGCGAGCTGCCCAAGGGCTACCTGGGCGCGCTCGCCACGGCTACGACGGCGGCGCTCAAGGCGCTGTGAGGGGCGCGGGGGTGCGAGGGCGCGGGAGCGCGGAGGTCGCGCGGTCGCCGGGCGGAGGCCAGGAGGGGCGCTTCCCGCTGCTCGGGTCGGTCGGGCTGGTCGGGCCGGTCGGCCCGGTCGGGTCGGTCGGGTCGGTCAGGCCGGTCGGCCCGGTCACGCTCGTCAGGAGTGCTTCTCGCGCGTCAGCACCAGCGCCGTGATCGAGCCGATGACGGCGACACCCGTGGTCACGCTCACGGCGATCTCCGTCGCCCCGCTGAACGCGACGCTGCTGAAGGCGTTGACGATGACGGCGAGGGCGAGCACGAGCCAGAGGGCGGCCTTCATGGCGGGACCTTTCGGGACGGTGGCGGAAGTCCGGTGCGAGATCGACTCTGCCGTGTCGTCCGCCGCGCGACGAGGGGGGGTCCTCCCGAACCGACGGTGCAGCCCGCTGCACCATCGGGCGGGGGTGCGCCCGCCTCTCCTCGCACGGCGGTTCACTTAGCCTGAGGGGCATGGCCCAGACGGACATGCGGGAGACGCTGGCGCGCGCCGACCGCGCGTCCACGCAGTTGCTGATGGGCGCGGGCATGGCCCTCCTCTCGTACGTCTTCGTCGGCGTCCTGCTCTTCACCGCCGTCACGTCGCTCATCGTGACCGGCCTGGGCGTGCTGCCCGAGACGGTCCTGCTGCTGCGCCGGATGGCCGGGTTCAAGCGGCGGCAGGTCGGCCGGTGGTCGGGCACGGAGATCCGGGAGGCGTACACGCCGCTGACCGGCACCCTCGTCGAGCGCGTGCGCAAGGCCGTGAAGGACCCCGGCACCTACCGCGACCTGCGGTGGCTGCTCGTCCACTTCGTCTACGGTCTGGCCCTGCTGTACGTCGCGCTGCCGCTGTGGGTGCTCGGTGCGCTGGTCGACGGGGTGTGGTGCGGGCTCCTTCGCCGCAAGGCGGTCGTGCTCCCGCTGATCGTGCGCCTCGCCGACCTGGACACGCGCTGGTCGACGGCGCTGCTCAAACCGTCGCCCGAGGCGGAGCGCAACGCCGAACTGGCCGAGCGCGTCGAGGAGCTGACCGTCACCCGGGCGGGCGCGGTGGCGGCGCACGGCGCCGAGCTGCGCCGGATCGAGCGGGACCTGCACGACGGCACCCAGGCGCGCCTCGTGGCCCTGTCCATGCGCGTCGGCCTCGCCAGGCGCGCGTACGACAAGCAGCTCGCCGCCGACCCCGGCGCCGGACCCACCGACCCCGAAGTCGTCCGCGGACTCCTCGCCGACGCGCAGGACCAGGCCGAGGAGGCCCTGACCGAGCTGCGCCACGTCGTGCGCGGCATCCACCCGCCCATCCTCACCGACCGCGGACTCCTCGGCGCCGTACGGGCCCTCGCCGCCGGCAGCGGCCTCGACGTGACCGTGCGCGACGACGGCGTGGCGGACGGGCCGCGCGCCCCCGCCGCCGTGGAGGCCGCCGCGTACTTCGTCGTCGCGGAGGCCCTGACGAACGCGGCCAAGCACAGCGGCGCACGGCGCGCCGGTGTCGAACTGGCCCGCGCCGCCACCGGGTTGCGCGTCCTCGTGCACGACGAGGGGTGCGGCGGCGCCGACGAGTCCGGCGGCACCGGCCTGCTCGGCATGCGGCGCCGGGTCGCGGCGCTCGACGGGACCATGGAGGTGGTCAGCCCCGCCGGGGGGCCGACCCGGATCGGAGTGGAGCTGCCGTGCGTGTGGTGATCGCGGAGGACAACGCCCTGCTGCGGGAGGGCCTCGTGCTGCTCCTCACGTCCGTGGGCCACGAGGTGGCCGCCGTCGCGGCCACCGGCCCCGAGGTGCTGCCCACGCTCCTCGAACACCGCCCGGACGTCGCCGTCCTCGACGTCCGGATGCCGCCCGGCTTCCGCGACGAGGGCCTGCGCGCGGCCCTCGCGGCCCGCGAGCAGCTGCCTCAGCTGCCGGTCCTCGTCCTCTCCCAGTACGTCGAGGAGACGTACGCGGCCGAGCTCCTCGGCGCCGGATCGAGCGGCGTCGGCTATCTCCTGAAGGACCGCGTCGGCCGCGTCGACGAATTCCTGGACGCCCTGGAACGGGTCGCCGCGGGCGGCACCGCCCTCGACCCCGAGGTCGTCACGGAACTCCTCACCCGCCGCGGCCCCGACCCGCTCGACTCCCTCACGCCCCGCGAACGCGAGGCCCTGCACCTCATGGCCGAGGGCCGCGACAACGCCACCATCGGCGCCACCATGTCCATCTCCGACCGCGCGGTCGGCAAGCACATCGGCAACGTCTTCCTGAAGCTGGGGCTGCCGCCGAGCGACAGCGGGCACCGGCGGGTGCTCGCCGTGCTCGCCTACTTGAACAAGGGCTAGGCCGGGCGCGCGCGAAGGGGTGGGCCCGGTCCGGGCCCACCCGACGGTTCAGCGCACCCACAGCTCGTAGTTGGTGAACGCACTGCCACACGTGCACTTGTACGCCATCCAGCGGCCGGCGTTGATGCCTCGGTTGCCCGCGGCTATGCAGTCCCGCGCCCAGAAGAAGTCCTGGATGAAGTCCCACGTGGGGCCCGGCGAGCACTCCTGTTTCGACTTGGCATCCGCTCGGATGCGCCGCCGGCGCCGCCTTGAGCGCGGCCGCGCGCTCGGCCCGCGACGAGGAACACGAACGGCTGACCTTGGCCGACCCGGCCGCGTCGCGGTCCGGCGCGGTGACGGCGGTGCGGGCTTCCTCGACGGGCTGGGCGGCCGGCGCGGGAGCCGCCACTCCGAGCGCGACCATGGACGCCAGGCCCGCGAACTCCTCATGTCGTCGCGGCGAAGCCGTTGAGCCCCACCTCCCTCAGCGTGCCGGGCGATCCGTGCGAAGGGCCAACAAACCCGGGCAGTCAGGGACACTGGAACGCAGAAGTGGCCCTTGGCCAGGGGAGATGTGTGCCGCTTGGAACGCCGGGGTGGAACGCTCCGCCCCCTCGGCCCGTCGGGTCCCGCCCCCTCAGCCCGTCGGATAGCGCCCCCTCAGTACCCGCCACAGCGGCGGCACCGTCCCCGCCAGAGCCGTCGCCGCGACCACCGTCACGATCAGGAACGCCTGGACCGGCGGGAGATGGGGCAGCGTGCCCGTGAAGCTGAGGCTGAACGCGAGGAGCGGGACGAGGGCCGCCGCGGCGCCCACGACCAGGCCTGTGAAGGCTATCGCCGCCGCCTCCGCGTGGAGCATGCGGCGCAGTTGGGCGCGGGCCGCGCCCGCCCGGCGCAGGAGGGCGAGTTCGGGGCGGCGGCCGACCGAGATCAGGGTGAGGGTGCTCAGGACGGCGACGACCGTGAAGGCGCCGATCGCCCCGACCGCCGCCGCCCCGACCACCTCCCCCAAGGCCTGGTCCTGCGGCTCGACGCGGGCGGCGGCACGCACGGCCCCCGCGCCCGGCTCCACCCGCGCCCCCGGCACGGCCGCGCCGACCGCGCGCGCCGTCCCGGCCCGGCCGTCCGTCGCGACGAGCACGCGGGCCGCCCCGGCGCCGGACGTGTGCCGCAGCACCTCGTCCCGCGAGAGCAGGAAGTCCCCGGTGCCCAGGCCCCGTTCGTACACCGCGACCACCCGCAGCCGCCCCGCGGCCCCGTCGCCGAAGCGCAGCGCCACCGTCGACCCCGGCTTCGCGTCGAGGGCGCGGGCCCGGTCCGCGGAGAGGGCGACCGTGCCGGGGCGCAGTCCGCCGATGCCGCCCTCGCGGACGTCGGGGTCCAGGGCGCGGGTCAGCCGCTCCGGGGTGACGCCGAGCACCGGCAGGCGTTCGAGCAGCGGCGACCCCGCCTCCTTGCGGGCGAGGACGACCGTGCTGGGGACCACCTCGGTCGCCGCGGCCACCCCGGGCACGGAGCGGATCCGGTCGAGGGCACCGGACGGCAGACCGCCGTCCGCCCGCACCACCAGGTCCGCCCTGGCCGCCTCCCGCGCCTGCGCCCGCGCCTCGTGCGTGAGCGTGGCGCCCGCCGCGAGCTGGACCACGGAGAACGCGGTGACCAGCACGATCGGGGTGATCGCCGCGCCGAGACGGGTCGCGGAGGCCGCGCAGTTGGCGGCGGCGAGCCTGCCGCCGGGGCCGCCGAAGCGGCGCAGGGGGGAGCCGAGCATCCGCATCGCGCCCGTCGCGATCCACGGGCCGAGCACCGCGCACGCGACGACCATCGACACGGCGGCCCCGCTCGCCGCCGCCGCGGCGGCCTGCCCGTGCTGCGTCGCCGCCGCCCCCGCCGCGGTGACACCGACGCCGAGCAGGACCAGGCCGGTGACGCGGCGCGGGGTCCCGGGCGGCGACTCGCGCAGCGCCTCCGCAGGGCGCACCTTCGCCGCGCGTCCGACGGCGAACAGGGCGGAGAGACGGGCCACGAGGACCGTCACGGCGGCGGTCACGAGGGGAGCCGCCAACAGCCAGGGCGGCAGGGGCAGGTGGAGCCCGTCGGGCAGAGCGCCGCGCGCGTCCAGGAGCGCCCGCAGGCCCACGTACGCCGGTACGGCGAGGATCGCGCCCACCGCCGAAGCGGCCACCGCGACCCGGCCCACCTCGCGGCCCACCGCGCCCCGCAGCTGCCGGGGCGTCGCGCCCACGGCCCGCAACAGGCCCAGCTCGTGGCCGCGTTGGCGCAGCGCCTGCACGATCGTCGACGACACCACGAGGACGGCGATCATGGCGACGGTGCCGGCGATCGCGCCGAGAGCCTCCAGCAAGGTCGCGCGGGCGGGGGCCGCCGCCAGGTGCTCCGCGGTGGCCCTGCCGTCCCCGGTGAGCACCCGCAGCCCGGCCGAGTCCCCCTCCGCCCGGTTCCCGGCGGCACGCAGCTTCGCCTCGTCCACCGCGTCCCGCACCCGCCCGTACAGCTTGTCCGCGCTCACGCCGGGTGCGGCCACGACGCCGATCGCGTCGACGGTGCCCGCGCGCCCGGCCAGGTCGCGGGCCCGCCGCGCGGTGAAGTACACGGCCGCGCGCGGTCCTTCGGCGACGCCCACCACGCGGTACGCGGTGTCCTCGCCGTCGACGCGGAGCGCCACCCGCTCGCCGGTGCGGGCCCGGCCCGCGCCCACGACGACCTCGCCCGGACGCTGCGGCGCCCGGCCCTCCAGCAGCGTGAACGGGGCGAGCCGCGCCGCGTCCCAGGGCCGTCCGGTGGCCGACGCGCCCTTGACGCCCACGGGGAACACCCGGTCGGCGACGGCCGCCTCGACCCCCGGAACCGCCCGGACCACACCGAGCGCGGCCTCGGGCACCCGGACCCGCTCGGTGAGACCCGTGGTCGCCGTCTCCGGCTCGGACCCCCACGGCTTCGCGGTGTACCGCGTGTTCTGGTCCCCGGCGACCACGAGGTCGGCCCCCGCGTACCGCTCCACGGGAGCGTGCCCGAGCGCCGCCGAGACCACCGCGAGCGCGAACGTCCCCAGCAGCGCCGAGGTCAACACGAGCGCGGCGAAGACGGCGGCCCAGGCCTTGCGGTGGGTACGGGCGGCGCGGGAGGCGAGGAGGGAGGTGACTCCGGGCCGGGCCCTGGGCGCGGACGCGGACGTCGGCTCCGGCGTGGGCCTCGGGTCGGACTCCGGTGCGGGCTCGGGCCGCGACCCCGACCAGCGCTCGGGCCTTCTCATGCCGCCACCGCCCCGCGTCCCAGGCGCCGCAGCACCGCGTGCACCCGTTCCGGGTCCGGCCGGTGCAGGGTCGTCACCACCCGGCCCTGGGCGAGGAACACCGCCTCGTCGCACCACGCCGCCGCGGCCGGGTCGTGGGTCACCATGACGACCGTGTGGCCGTCCTGGTCCACGGCCTGCCGCAGGAGTGCGAGGACGTCGTGGGCGGTCGCCGGGTCGAGGGCGCCGGTGGGCTCGTCGGCGAAGACCACGGCCGGGTCGGTCACCAGAGCGCGGGCGATCGCGACGCGCTGCTGCTGCCCGCCGGAGAGCTCGGCGGGGCGGTCGTCGGCCCGGTCGCCGAGGCCGACGGCGGCGAGGGTCACGGCCGTGCGCCGGGCCGTCGTCCCGTCGGCGTCGTCGGCGCCGCCCAGCATCAGGGGCAGCGCCACGTTCTCCGCGACGCTCAGCGACGGCACGAGATTGTGCGCCTGGAAGACGAAGCCGATCCGCTCCCGGCGCAGCCGCGTCAGGGCGGCCTCCTTCAGCGAGCCGAGCTCGACGCCCTCCACGCGCACCCGCCCGGACGTCGGCCGGTCGAGCCCCGCCGCGCACTGCAGCAGCGTCGACTTGCCGGACCCCGACGGCCCCATGACGGCGACGAACCGGCCGCGCTCCACGGCCAGATCGGTCGGGTGCAGCGCGACGACGGCGCCACCGCGATACGTACGGCAGACCCCGTCGAGGGCGAGCGCGCCACCGCCGGACGCGAGGCCGTCACCGCCGTCGCTCCCCGCCCGCCCCGTCGTCGCCCACCGCGTCGGACCGCGCCGCCTGAACATCCCGTACGCCCTCTCGGAGACTGCCGCGGCACGCGCCGCCCACCACCGAGAACGCTAGGAATCCGGGCCCCTCGGCCACGAGAGGGCACACCCCCGAGGTGAGGGTGCAGCCCGCTGCACCACGACCGGTCGTGCGGGGCTACGCGGGCTTGCGCAACACCTCCACCAGAGCCGCGATGCTCTGCTCCGCGCGGCCCTCCGCCACCGCCCGGTCCAGGAGCGCGTGCATCGGCTCCAGCCAGCGCGCGTCGAGCCCGGCCTCGGCCGCGATCTCGGTCTCGGCGGCGGCGCCCGCGTGGAAGATGCCGATGGACGACTGGGGGTCGTCGTAGGAGCCGCGGTCGATCTCGGCGGCGAGGTGCGGCAGGACGGAGCCGATCATCTCCAGCCACTTCACGGTGTGCGGCACCAGCGTGCTCGCCTCCAGGCCCCGCGCCGTGACGAGCGCCGCGCCCTGGAAGAAGCCGAGCAGGGCGGGCAGCAGCGTGCCGCCGACCGCGGACTCGTACAGCGCCGCGAGGTCCGGCTCGGTGCCCAGGTGCACGGTGTCGCCGCCGATGACCCGCAGCGTGGCCTCGTGCTCGTCGAAGAGGGCGCGGTCGCCGCTGTAGTAGTGCAGGGTGTCCGCCGCGCCCACCGCCGCGGGGACGTTCTTGATCGCGCCGTCCAGGAACCGCGCGCCGTGCCCGGCGGCCCAGTCGGCCATCGCGCGGGCGCCGGCGGGGATGCCGGAGTTGACGGTGATCAGGGTGCGTCCCGCGAGGGCGTCGGCGGCCGGTTCCAGGGCGGCGAGCGTCGCCTCGTACGTCGTCAGGCAGGCGATGGTCAGCGGGCTCGCGGCGATGGCGTCGCGGATGTCGGGGGCGTGCGTCGCACCCTGCTCGACGAGGGGCGCGGCCTTCTCGGGGCTGCGGTTCCACACGGTGGTGGGGTGCCCGGCGGCGACGTACGCCGACGCCAGGGCCGCGCCCATCGCGCCGAGTCCGACGACGGTCACGGGTGTGTGGGCGTGCTCGGGCATGACGGCTCCAATTCCTGGGATTCCGGGGAGGGTTCAGGGGCCGACGGGCAGTGTCGGCCCCTGATCACCAGGTTGGAGCGCGCCTGAACTTTCCTCAAGTACCTACTATTCGGTGAGGTACTGACCTTTTGGTGCGTGCCGGAGGGCGGCTGTGCCTGTGTGCCTGTGGGCCTGTGGGCGCTACGCCGGCTCGGGGTGCAGCCGCGTCCACCCCGCCCACGCCGACTCCACCATCTCCCGCACGTCCCGCTTGGCCGACCAGCCCAGCTCGGCGGTGACGCGGTCGGCGGCGGCGACCACCCGCGCCGGGTCGCCCGCGCGCCGTTCGGTGACCGTCGCCGGGATGTCGTACCCGGTGACGTCCGCGATCAGGTCGACCATCTCGCGCACCGAAACCCCCTCGCCGCGGCCGACGTTGAGGGTCAGGTCGGTGGCCTCGGGCGCGCCCGCGAGGCGCCGGGCCGCGGCCACGTGGGCCTCGGCGAGGTCGGTGACGTGGATGTAGTCGCGCACGCAGGTGCCGTCGGGCGTGGCGTAGTCGGCGCCGAAGATCCGGGGCGGCTCGCCCGCGGTGAGCTTCTCGAAGACCATCGGGACCAGGTTGAACACCCCGGTGTCGGCGAGCTCCGGGCTCGCCGCGCCCGCCACGTTGAAGTACCGCAGGCAGGCCGTGCGCAGGCCCGTCGCGCGGCCCACCGCGCGGGTCAGCCACTCGCCCGCGAGCTTCGTCTCGCCGTAGGGACTCATCGGCACGCAGGGCGTGTCCTCGGTGACCAGGCCGGTCTCGGTGTACGGCATGCCGTACACGGCGGCGGACGAGGAGAGGACGAAGGACGGCACGCGGGCGTCCGTGACCGCGTCCAGGAGGACCCGGAGGCCTTCCACGTTCTCCCGGTAGTAGCGCAGCGGCTGTTCGACCGACTCGCCGACCTGCTTCTTGGCCGCCAGGTGTACGACACCCGTGACCGCGTGCTCCCGCAGGGCGCCCGCGACCCGGTCCGCGTCGAGGGTCGAGCCGACGACGAGCGGCACCCCCTGCGGCACGCGCTCGGCGAGGCCCGTGGACAGGTCGTCGTAGACCACCGTCCGCTCGCCCGCCCCGGTCATGGCGCGGACGACGTGCCCTCCGATGTATCCGGCGCCGCCGGTGATCAGCCAGGTCATGGTCAGCTCGTCCCGTCGTGTCGTGTTGGTCCGGGATGTACCCCGGACATCCCGGACGTGCAGTCTCGCAGAGCCCGGATACGGGTCCTGTCAGGGGCGGCGCGCCCGGCGCCCCGTACGCCCGGCGCGCGGCCGCACGCCCCGCACCCGTCAGGGACCGCCCGCCCCGTCCCCCCGCCCGCCCGGCAGCCTCCGCACGAGTCGCACGAGCCGCCGCCGCGCCACCGCCACCACCCCGCGCAGACCCGGTGCGAGCCGCACCGAGAGGTTCCCCGCCTGCGTCGCGTACGGCTGGACGAGCAGCACGCCGTGCCGCCCGCCCGGCACCACCGTGCGGCGCAGCAGGCCGGGCCCGGCCACCGCCCGCGCCGTGGTCTCGCGGGCCGTGCCGTCGCCGAACAGCAGCCGCACCCGCAGGTCCCACACGTCGCCGTCGAGCGCCGCGAGGTCGACCCGCACGTCCGCCACCCACGTCCGGCCCGGCTCCTCGACCGTGAACGCCGCCGACCGCCGCACCCCGGGCCGACCGCCGCCCCGCCGCGTCAGCTCCACGTCGACCACCCCGGGGCCCGCCGCCTCGACCCGGCCGTACAGCTCGTGCAGGCGAAGGCGCAGCACGCTCGCGCCCCGGCGCGGACGCAGCTCGGCGTCGACCGCGAGCGGAAGCAGCCGCAGCGGCCGCGCGAGCAGGTGTTCCAGGGTGACCTGGGGCAGGTCCGCCGACCAGACGGGGGTGTCGTCGGCGGCGCGCGCGTACGGCGGGGCGAGCCGGGCCGGGCGGGCCGCGACCTGCTTGAGGCGGTCCAGGTCGCGCGGCTCGGCGGCGGCGAGGACGACCCGGGCGATGACGCGGCCGGGGGCGGGGGCCGCGGCCAGGTCGGCCTCGTCGAACTCGGTGAGGTAGGCGCGGGTCAGGGCCCACCACTCGCGCTGGTACTCCGGGCCGCGCTGGGGCAGCTCCCGGGTGTACATGCGCAGGCCGTGGTCGAGGAACTGGGCGCGGGCCGCCCGCGCGAGCACCTTGTCGCCGTCGGCGGCGCCGCGCAGGATGTCCACGGCCTGGCGGTGCGCCGTGATCCGGGCCCGCCAGTTCTCGATGCCCGCGCGGTCCAGGGAGATCGACAGCTTGGCGGCGGTCCGCCGCACGTGCCACACGTACACGGTGTCGGGGACGAGGGCGATGCGCGGGGCCGCGGCGAGGACCCGGGCGCCGAAGACGAAGTCCTCGTAGAGGAAGCGGCCTTCGGGGAAGCGGGCGCCGTGCGCGCGCAGGAAGTCCGTGCGGTAGAGCTTGTTGACGCACAGCGTGTCGTGGACCAGGCGCGGGCGCAGCTCCGGGCGGGGCACGAGCGCGGCCTTGCGGTACAGCTCGGGCTGCCAGGGCACCTCGCGTCCCGACGGCAGTTCGCGCCGCACGCACAGGCCCGACGCGACGTCGGCGTCGTGCCGCAGCGCCGCGGCCAGGAGCGTTCGCGCCCCGTCCGGCGCCAGCACGTCGTCGCTGTCGAGGAACATCAGGTACGGCAGGGTCGCCGCGTCGACGCCGTCGTTGCGCGGGGCGCCGCAGCCGCCGCTGTTGACGGCGCGCCGCACGACCCGCACCCGCCGGTCGGCGGCGGCCAGTTCCGCGAGGACGGCGGGCGTGTCGTCCGTCGAACAGTCGTCGACCGCGATCACCTCGCCCACCACGGGGCCCTGGGCGAGCGCGGAGCGCACCGCGTCGGCGATGTGCGGGGCGTCGTCGTAGCCGATCACGACGACGGTGATCTGGGGCTCTTGAGGTGAGATGGGGTCCACGGGGCAAATTTTAGGGGTTGGTAGAAATTATCCGATTAGGGGGCTTCGTCATGGAGTGCCGGGCGAAGTGTCGGAGTGGGCGCCGGAGGGGGCGTGGGACGGGGTGCCGGAGGGAGCGCCGGAGGGAGCGCCGGACGGGGTCCCGGCGCCGCCCGCACGCGGGGACGCGCCGCCCACCCGCGCGAGGATCTCGCCCGTCTGCGCGCTCCACGCCACCACCACCGCCTCCGGCGGCAGCGGCTGCTGCGGGGCCACCAGGAGCCAGCGCACGTGGTGGCGCCGGACGATCGCGGCCCGCTCGTCGGCCGGGGTGGCGGGGTCGAGGTAGGCGCGCACCTCCCTCAGGCGCTCGTTGCGCGCGGACTCCGCGAGCGAGGCGTCCGGCCAGGCGGGCGCGACCAGGTTGACGCCGAACGCCGGGATCGAGCGCATCGGACGGTAGCCGTCGGTCAGGACGACGTCGCCGCGCTTCATGTGGGCCGCAGCCCAGGCGTAGCTCGGCCAGCGCGGCGGCTGGTCGAAGCCGATCGGGTCGAGGGTGCGGGGCACCACGGCGCCCGCCTGGATCTGGACGAAGCCGACGAACGCGCCGAGCGCGGTGGCCCCGGCGAGGGCGGCGCGGCGGTTGCCCCAGGTGCGGGGCGCCGTCAGCTCGATGGCGAGGGCGAACTGGAGCGGGACGAGGGTGAGGCCGAGGATTCTGCCGTACGTGTAGTGGCCGCTGAGCCAGCCGTAGCCGACGACCGCGCAGTCCAGGGCGAACATCAGGACCAGCGGGTCCGTGCGGCTCCGCCGCCAGCGCAGGAACAGGGCCGGCAGGCCGAGGGCGGCGAGCCAGAAGCGCTGCGGCATGTCCGTGTAGAGCTGGCGGTGGATCCAGTCGACGCTCTCGTCCCCGACCAGCGTGAGCGGGTTGAAGTACGGCCAGGTGGTGGCCACCGCGAGGGCCGTGAGCCCGGTGAGCACCCACCGCAGCGGCGACCGCAGGCGCGGCAGCGCGAACGCCGTCACCCCGATCACCGCCGCCACCGAGGTGATCGGGTGGATCAGCAGGATCAGCCCGCACAGGGCGCCGAGCCCCGCGTACGGCCACCACCCGCGGGGCGCCCCCGCCAGCGAACCCGCCCACGCCCAGGCCCAGAACATCAGCGCGATGCCGAACGTCGACGGATAGCCGAGGTTGCCCGTCATCGACATCAGGCCCAGGTAGCCGCTCCACCACGCCATCCGCGTGCCCCACAGCAGGACCATCGCGAACAGGGCGAGGACGGGGGCCCAGGGCCGGGGCGTGAGGACGCGCACGAAGCGGGCGATGCCGGTGAGCAGGACGAGGAGGTTCAGCGGCCCGGAGAGCTTGACGACCTGCCAGCCCGCGAGCCCGGTCGCCTCGGCGAACAGCGCCTGGGCGACGGCGTACGGCGAGTAGTACGCGCTGCCCTCGCCCGGCAGGTCGGCCATGGGGTGCCGGGGGTGCAGCAGGTCGTCCTTGAGGCGTTCGACGACGGCCGCGTGCTGGCCGAAGTCGCAGCAGATCGGCACCCGCCAGTACGCGAGCGACATCACCAGCCAGAACAGCCCGCCGACGACCAGGTAGGGGCTCGGGTGCCAGCGGATCCCGAAGCCCGTGGCACTCGCGCCGAGCCGGGCGCGCCGCCGCTGCCACGTCGTCACCGCGGGGGGCGCCGCCGTGGACTCGGCGGCCGGCGCGGTCGTCGTCCCCGAAGTGCCCGCCGCCGTCATCGCATCAGCCTGTCCGCGACGCGCTCCGCCGCCCTGCCGTCGTCGAGGTCGCAGTACGCCTCGCGGAACGCCGCGTACGCCTTGCGGTGCCGGGCGGACACGGAGTCGAGGTCGCGCAGGGCGTCGACGACCTCGCGGGTGGAGGCGAGCAGCGGGCCCGGCGCGCGGGACTCGAAGTCGAGGTAGAAGCCGCGCACGGTGTCGCGGTAGTGCTCCAGGTCGTAGGCGTGGAAGAGCATCGGGCGCCCTGTGTGCGCGAAGTCGAACATCAGGGACGAGTAGTCGGTGATCAACACGTCGGCGACCAGGAGGAGTTCGGCGGTGCGCGGGTGTCCCGAGACGTCGCGGACGAAGGGGGCGCGGGCGCCGGGGAGCCGCCCGGAGGTCAGCGGGTGCTTGCGCACGAGCAGCACGTGGTCGTCGCCGAGCACGTCCTCGGCGACGCGCAGGTCGAGGGCCGGGTCGTAGCGGAAGCGGCCGGGGCCGAAGCCGAGGTGGTCGCGGTAGGTCGGGGCGTACAGGACGATCCGCTTGTCCGGGGAGAGGCCCAGTTCGCGCCGGACGCGTTCGGTGACCTTGTGGCGGTCGTCGGCGAACAGCACGTCGTTGTGCGGCGATCCGGCCTCCAGGACCTCGCCGTCGTAGGTGAGGGCGCGGCCCAGGTGCGGCGTGGCGAAGCCGCTGGGGGAGACCAGGACGTTCCACTGCGCGGCGAGCCGGGGCAGCAGGTCGAGGTGGCCGTGGTCGGCGTACAGGGTGTCCGTGAGGTCGGTGCCGATGCGCTTGAGGGGCGTGCCGTGCCAGGTCTGGACGACCGTCTGGCCCTCCCGGCGCGCGAAGAAGTCCGGCAGATGGCCGGCGGTGACGATGCGACGGCAGCGGGCGAGCGCCCCGTACCACTCGGCGCTGTGCTCCTCCACGCCGCGCGCGCCCGCGGGGACCCGCGTCTGCTGGTCGTGCGTGACCCACAGGTGCTCGACGTCGGCGCCGCGCCGCACCAGCTCCTCGTGGACGGCGCGCGGCGAGTCGCCGTCGAAGTACAGGACGGCGTCGCGCAGGCTCTTGACCCGCTCTCTCGGGTAGTGCTCGGTGCGCAGCCGGTGGCGCCGGTACGCGCCGCGCTCGGTGGCCGCGAGCACCGAACCGGCGTCGATCACCAGCCGGTCCCCGAACCGCCGGTCGGCCGTGAACCGGCGCCCCTGGACCACCCGGTGGTCCGGCATCCCCGCCCCCACCGACGTCAGCACCCGCACCGGCACGCCCGCCCCGCCGTGCCCCACCTCCCGCAGGAACGCGTACCACCGCCCCTCCCGGAGCACCCCGCCCCCGGGCGCGACCCGGGCCCGGAACCGCCCGCCGACCAGCTCCACCGGCACGCTCACCTCATCGTCGCGGCCGCTGTGCCGCAGCACGAGTTCGGCCGTCGGCCAGCTCGCGGCGGCGGCCGTGCCCTCGACGGCGAGCGTGCCGTCGTCGGCCCAGTCGACGCGGTCCGCGACGGGGCGCCGGGTCAGCTCCACGACGAGGCCGCCGCGGTCGTCGGCGGTGGCGCACAGCTCCCGTCCTGGGCGGGTGGCGTAGCGGCCGGGGGGCAGGTCGAGGGCGGCCGCGAGGGGGACCGTGGTGCCGTCGGCCCGTTCGAGGGCGGCCGTCCAGCGGTCGCCGTGCGGCGGCTCGACCTGGGCGGGCGCCAGGTGCGGTGCGGGCGGCACGTCCTCCAGGTCGGCGAGGCGCACCCGGGCCTCGAAGCGGTCGTCGACGAGGGCGAGGGGGTAGCTGTGGGCGGCGCCCGCGCCGGGGCGGGTCAGGCGCAGCGCCCTGGGCCCGGGGGCGCCCGCGGCGGCGGGGGTGAGGGTGCCGGTGAGGATCACGTCGGTGCCGTCGGCGCGGTGGCCGTCCACCCGCGCCGCGTACTCCTGGACGCGCAGGACGAGCCGCCCCTTGCTGAAGCCGAGGACCAGGCGGAGCCCGTCGCCGAGGTCGCGGGTCAGGGACTGGGTGCGGGGGCCGTCCGCGGCGCGCACGGCGGCGCGGCGCACGGTGCCGTGGCCCGCGACGACCACGCCGAGCAGCCAGTTCCCCGGCTGCCAGCGGCCGCCGCTGCGGAGCTGCTCGGGGTCGACGGTCATCTCGAAGCCCGACAGGTCGTAGCAGTGCAGCCGCTGTCCGGAGTGCTCGGTGGCCTCGGGCGCGGGCACGGTCCGCGTCGGCACCCGCTTGAACCGGCCCCTGCTGCGCGCCGACTTGAGCAGCCCCGCCTTCACCGACTGCGCGGGCCGCGCCGCCTCCAGGTTGCGCACATAGGCGTGGCCGCGGATCAGCAGCCGCCCCCGCTCGTCCCAGCTCGCCTCGTCGAGCCTGGCCACGGCGGGCAGTTCGCTCCGGTCGAGCCGGGTCAGCTCGCGCGGGAGCCGGTCGACGCCCGAGTAGGCCGCGTACCGGCGCAGGGAGCCGCGCACCTCGAACGCCCCCTTGCCGCCCCGCCGTTCACGGTCGAGCAGCTCGATCAGCTCGACCGTGCGCCGCTCCCGCACCAGGTGCCACTTCACCCGCAGGTCCACCGGCAGCTGCCGCAGGATCTCCGGGTCGGCGGCGCGCAGGAACTCGGCGGTGTCCGCGAGGAACGCCGACCGGTACTCGGGCCCGCCCATCGGCAGACCCTCCAGGAAGTACACGAAGTCGTCGCGCAGACAGGAGGCGTCGTAGACGGACTTCAGCTCCGGCGCGTGCTCGGCGAGGAAGCCGCTGACGTGCGCGCAGGCCGCGACGCGGTCGCGCACGCCCTTGACGTCGGTGCGCCGCCGCGTGATGGAGCCCTCGCGCACCCGCCAGTAGTAGACGTGGTCGCTGAGCACGTCCACGGAGGAGGCGAGGAAGTGCGCCGGGATCATCACCGGGGTGTCCTCGTACAGCCTGCCCTCGGGGAAGAGGAAGCCGTGCCGGTCCCAGAAGGAGCGCCGGAAGACCTTGTTCCAGGCGACCCGGTCGGCGAGCAGCGCCAGATCGCGGGAGATGTGGGTGCGGGTGCGCGGCGCGGTGAGCCACTGGTACTGCCAGGCCTGGGAGCGGCCGCGCTCGGTCAGGCGCCACACGTTGCCGCTGGCGAAGTCGGAGCCGCTCGCGTCCAGGCTCGCGATCATGCGGGCGTACGCGTCGTGCGGCACGATGTCGTCGCTGTCCACGAACGTCAGGTACTCGGCGGCCGGATTCGCGTGCCGCACCCCGGTGTTGCGGGCCGCGCTCAGGCCCGCGTTCGGCTGGCGGACGTACACGAAGCGCGGGTCGCGGGCGGCGAAGGCGCGGGCGATGCGGGGGCTGGCGTCGGTGGAGCCGTCGTCGACGAGGACGACTTCGAGCCCGCCGGCACCGCCGCCCCCGCCGCTGCCCGTATCCGCTCCGGCACCCCCGTCAAGGGTCTGCCGGGCGATCGACTCCAGGCACTCCTCAAGGAACTCCTCGACGTTGTAGATGGGCACGACGACGCTGAGTCGGGGCTGCACGGCGAGCGGCCTTTCGTAGAAGTCGGCTTGCGATACGACCTAGTACGGGCGTATTCACCCTTTTTGCCCGTGCCGATCAACTTCTTTGCCGCCGCTCACCCCAACGAGGTTCGCGATCACCCCATCGAGTGAGGCGCGGTCTTCGACAGAGCGTGTACGCGTGACTACGGTCGGTGTCCATGCCGCGCTTCTCAGTCGTCGTGCCCGCCCACCGCGTCCAGGGATACCTGCGGGAATGCCTGGAGTCCGTCCTCGATCAGTCCTTCGGCGACCTCGAACTCCTCGTCGTCGACGACGCCTCGCCGGACGCCTGCGCCGCGATCGTGGCGGAGTATGCGCAGCGCGATCCGCGCGCGCAACTGGTCCGGCTCGCCCGGCGGCAGGGCGCCGGGCCCGCCCGCGACGCCGGGGCGGCCCGTGCCACCGGCGACTGGCTGCTGTTCCTCGACGGCGACGACGTGCTGCTCCCGGGTGCCCTCGCGGCGCTCGACCGCGAGATCGCGCGGGCCGACGAAGAGGCCGCGGAGGGGCCCGGGGGCCTGGACGTGCTGATCTTCGCGCATGACCGCACCGACTGGTGGGAGACCGTGCGCAGACCGGCGGGCGAGGACGTCACGGGGGACCCCGTCGCCGTCACCGTCGCCGCCTGGAACCGCGTCTTCAGGCGGTCCTTCTGGTCCGCCCGCGGCCTCACCTTCTCCCGGGGCGCGTACGAGGACGTGGTGCCCGTGCACCGGGCGACGCTGGCCGCGGGCGACCGCGTCGGCGCGCTCGACCGGGTGTGCGTGCGCTGGCGGGAGCGGCGCGGCGGCAGCTTCGCGAAGTCGCCGGGACGCGAGCACTTCGCGGTCATCGGGCGCTACGAGGAACTGTTCACGGACGGCACCGGGGCCACGGACCGCCTGTTCCTGCGTGCCGTCGACCACCTCCTGGCCGTCCTCGACGACCCGGGCCGGATCGCGCCGGGCGACCGCTCTGCGTACTTCAGGGCGGCGGCGGGCATGCTGCGCGCCCACTGCCCCGCCGCACCACTGCCCTTGACGGAGCGTCAGCGGGCCTTGGTGTCCGGCTCGTACGCCTCCTACCGGGCCCTGTCCCGTGCGGGCGGCCGGATGAAGTCCGTCCGCGCGGCCGTCACCCGCCGCAAGAAGTCCGTCCGCGCCAGAGCCATGCGCGTCACCTACCGCGCCGACCTGCGCCGCTCCCTCGACCCGAACCTGGCCGTCTACGGCGCCTACTGGAACCGCGGCGTCAGCTGCAACCCGGCCGCGATCCACGCCAAGGCCCGCGAACTCGCCCCGCACATCCGGGGCGTGTGGGTGGTGTCGAGCCGCCACAAGCACCGCGTGCCGCCCGGCGTCGAGTACGTCATCGAGGGCTCCCGGGCCTACTGGCGGGCGATGGCCCGCGCCACCTACCTCGTCAACAACTCCTCCTTCCCCGGCGGCTTCACCAAGCGCCCCGGCCAGGTCTACCTCCAGACCCACCACGGCACCCCCCTGAAGAAGATGGGGCTCGACCAGCGCCGCTACCCCGCGGGCACGCATGGCATCAGCTTCCAGAAGGTCCTCGACCACACCGACCAGTGGGACTACAGCCTGTCCGCCAACCCGCACTCCACGGAGGTGTGGGAGCGCGTCTACCCGGCCGCGTACCAGGCCCTCGAAGCGGGCTACCCCCGCAACGACGTGTACTTCACGACCGGCCCCGACGACATCGCCCGGATCCGCGAGGGCCTCGGCGTGCGCACGGACCAGCGGGCCCTCCTCTACGCCCCCACCCACCGCGACTACCAGAAGGGCTTTCTGCCCCGTCTGGACCTGGAGCGGTTCGCCACGGCGCTCGGCCCCTCCTGGGTCGTCCTCGTCCGCGCGCACTACTTCTACGGCGCCGACGCGGGCCTCGCCGCCCACCCCGGCGTGCTCGACGTCACCGGGCACGCGCGCGTGGAGGACCTGTGCCTGGCCGCCGACGCCCTGGTCACGGACTACTCGTCGCTGATGTTCGACTACGCCTGCCTGGACCGCCCCATCGTCAGCTACGCCCCCGACTGGCAGGCCTACCGCCTCGCCCGCGGCACCTACTTCGACCTCCTCTCGGGCCGCCCCGGCGAGACCCCCGGCGCCCTCGCGACCACCGAGGACGAGCTGACCGCGCTGTTCCGGGACGGCGGCTGGGACACGGCGGCGACGACGGGGCTGCGCAAGGCGTTCCGGGAGCGGTTCTGCCCCTACGACGATGGGGGCGCCGCCGAGCGGGTGGTGCGGCGGGTGTTCCTGTCCTGAGGCGGCGCGCCGCCGTCCGGGCCGGTGACCGGCCCGGGCGACGACCCGCTCAGACGGCCGCGGTGCGCTCGTACGGCGAGCGCACCGGGAAGTACGCCGTCAGGAACGACCGCACGGCGAGCGCCATCTCCTCGTCGGACATGCCGCTGTCGGGCGACTCGCCGATGCAGAACGCCGTCTTGTTCCGCGACTGCAGGAGCTGCCCCAGCCGGGCGTGGTCGGCGCGGCTGCCGATGTCCACGAAGTCGTACGACACGGAGCCCGGCACCGCGCGGCCCGTCACGTACGCGTAGTGCTGGTGCAGGGACGACACCAGGGAGTGGTCCGTGGTGCCGCGGAAGCGGGCGCGGGACGTGGCGGCCAGCTCGTCGGCGTACCGCTCGGTGAGTTCTTCCAGGATGCTGCGGCGCAGCGCGTACGGCACGTGCAGGAAGCAGTGCGTCGCCGTGCGGCCGAAGTCGCGGCGCAGCAGCTCGCGGTTGTTCTTCGCCGCCGCCAGATAACCCTCGTCCGCCGCGTCCACCGGCAGCGCGGGCACGGACGCCGACGACCAGAAGAACTTGGGGAGGCCGGAGCCGAGGAAGAACGTGCCCGGCGTCGTCGGGCGGCCCAGGAACATGTCGTCGTTGAAGTAGAGGAAGTGCTCCGCAAGGCCCTCGATGCGGTGCAACTGGGTCTCGATGGCATGAGAGTTGAAGGTCGGCAGGGCGGAGGGGTCGGCGAAGAGGTCGCGGTGGTCGACGACGGTCAGGCCCGGGTGGTCCCGGTCGAGCCAGTCGGGGACCTGCCCGGCGGTGACCAGGTACACGTGCCGCACCCAGGGGGCGTACATCGCCAGGGAGCGCAGGGAGTAGCGCAGTTCGTCGCGGTTGCGGAAGCGGACGGTGCCGCTGTCCGCCGAGGAGTCGGCGCCCTCGGCGGCGCCGCCGAGCGCGGCCGTACGGGCGGCGCGCCAGTCGGGGTCGGAGTCGTCGACCCAGGTGTAGACGGCGTCGACGGGGAAGTCGGCGTCGTCCATGAGGCGCTCGGTGAAGACGTCCAGGGTCGGGTAGTCGCGCTCGCCGACGCGCAGGCGGGCGGTGGCGGTGAGGGAGGGCAGCTCGGTGCCGGCGAGGGTGGTGCCGAAGGGGGCGCGGCGCCAGGACGGCTCGGCCGCGGGGGCCGTGGGGGCCGTGCCTTCGAGGGGCGTCGGCGCGTCGGTGGCCCCGGGCTCCTGGACACGGGGCCAGAACGCCACCGTGCACGCCTGCTGCACCCCGTGACGCAGCGAGAGCGTCGTCGTGGTCACCGGCCTGAACACCTTGACGCCCGCCAACTCGCCGATGCCGTCGAGCCGTTCGGCGAGGACCGCGCCGGGCGCCGCGTCGCGCGGGTTGACCAGCTCGGCGTAGACCGGCTCCCCGTGCAGCGCCTCCGCGAGGGCCTTCAGGGCGCGGTCGCGGTCGTCGTCGGCCACGGCGAGGGTGTGGGCCGTGCCGCCGGTGCGCACCAGGACGTAGGGGACCTGTCGCGACTCCAGAGCGGCCGCCGTGACGTCGAGGTTCCACTGGGCCATGCGCGGCGCGAGCACGTCGTCCCTGCACTCCGCGAGGCGGCCCACCGAACGGATCACCCGGCCCTCGGGGGCGGCGGCCACGATCTCGTCCTCGCGGGCCCGCTCGTCGGCGCCCGCGTCCGCGTTGAAGGTGTGCGGCGCCGTCGGCCGGAAGCCGCAGCCGCCCGACGCCACGCCGAGCGCCACCCGGTCGGCCCGCCCGGAGAGCCGCTCCGGCCGGTCCCGCCCCGCCACGAGCCGCGTGTACAGCTCCTCCCACAGCGCCGTCACGCCGGCCGAGGAGAACCGCTCGTACACCCCTGCTCTCGCCGCCCGCGCACAGCGGCGCCGCAGCGCGTCGTCGGACATCAACTCATCCATGGCTGCGGCGAGTTCATCGATCTCGCCGGGCGGCACCAGGAGCCCGTCCACCCGGTGCCTGACGATCTCCGCGGGGCCCGTGAGCACGTCGTACGCCACCACCGGCACCCCGGCCGCGAGGGCTTCGAGGAGCACCAGCGGGAACGCCTCGTTGTGTCCGGCCGTCATCAGGGACAGGCCCGCCGTCGCCCACTCGGACGCCATGTCCTGGCAGGGGCCGAGGAGTTCCACCCGGTCCTGGAGCCCGAAGGCGTCCACCAGGCGGCGCAGGCTCTGCTCGCGGTGACCGCCGCCGAAGATCCGCAGGCTCCACTCCGGGTGCGCCTCCGCGACCCGCGCGAACGCCCGCACGGCGTGGTCGACGCGCTTCTCGCCGGTCAGCCGCGCCGCCATCACGATGACCTTGCTCTCGCCGTCGGCGCGCGGCCGGAACCCGTCGGGCACGGCGTTGGGGATCACGGCGAGTTCCGGCGCGGTCGCGCCCAGGGACTCCGCGATCCAGTCCCGGGTCCGCCCGGTCAGCGTCACCAGGGCGTCCAGGCGCGGCGCGTGCAGCAGCAGCGGCTCGCCGGAGCGGCCCCGGCGCTGGGTCGGGCGGTGCTCCGCGTGGACGGTCACCACGCGCGGCGGCACGAGGCCGACGGCGGCGGCGAGCAGCGCGGGCGTCGTCGTCACCAGGACGTCCGTGTCGAGGGTGCTGAGAGCCGCCGTCAGCTCGACGTCCGACAGGCGGTCGAACGCCGACTCCCAGGCGGGCTCGATGAGTTCGCTCGGCAGCGCGGCGAGCGTCCGGCACGCCGCCTCGTCGAGCCGGGAGCCGCGCACCGGCCGCTCCGGCGTCACCGTGCGGTCCACCAGATACCGCACGGGCAGCTGCCGCGCCTCGGGGAAGAACGGCTCGGGGCGGGTGCGGAAGACGGACACGACCTCGACGTCGTGCCGCTCGGCGAGGTGCAGCGCCTGGGTGTACGTGGCCAGCTCGGTGCCGCCCATCTCGTCGCCCCAGCCGAGCAGATAGGTGATCTTCAAGGGGTCTCCTCGCCGAGTCTCACGCGGTGGTGGCGGTGCGGGCGCTTCATGCGGTCTCCTTCGTGATGTCCAGGCAGGTCACGGCGAAGGCGCCGGACGCGGTCAGATGCGGGTGCGCGCGCACCAGGCGGCCTCCGGGCAGCGCGACCAGGCGGAACGGCGTGGGGAACGCCGCCGGCAGATCGCGTACGTCGGTCAGGCGCCGCCCGAGGCCGAGCTCGCCCACGCGGAACTCCCACACCCACTGGCCGGGGTCGGCGCCCGCCATCGCGTCGAGCGGCAGCGCGAAGCTGAACCGGTCGCCGTCCCAGGCGAGTTCGACGGGTGCGACGAGGCCGTCACGGCGCCGCACGGCCCGCGCGGCCCACCCCGCGAGGACCCGCTCCCGGGGCCCGGCGACGACCCGCCCGTACACCGTGATCCCGTCCCCGCGCGGCACGAACCGCACCAGCTCCGCCCGCGGCCGCGACCGTGTGACCTGCACGGCGGCCCGCCCGCCGCGGCAGCGCACGACCCGGATCAGGGTGCCGGTGCGGGGGTTGGGCGCGTGCGGCGCGGTGGGGCCCGGCGGCGGGGCGCCGCCTTCGGCGAGGGCGAGCCCACGACGGCGTACGCGGCCGTCGGCGCCGCTCGTCGCGACGGCGAGCCGCCAGACGCCCTCGCTCAGGAGGGGGGCGGGGGTGGCGGGGGCGCCCTGAGGGCCGGCCGCGGAGGGGGCTTCCAGGGCGTCGCGCAGGGTCACCGTCGCCGTCAGGAGCGGACGGCCGTCGGTGTCGCGCTCGACGGCGAGCGGGACGCGGAAGCGGCGGTGGCCGCGGCTGATCAGGAGCTCGGCCGCCCGCAGGTCGGGGACGGGCGCGGCGAGCGCGAGGTTGAGGGTGCGGCTGCCCCGCAGCGACAGGTGTGCGGGCGGGGGCAGCAGCGCCGTGGGCCCGGTGCCCCGCCCGGCGGTGGCCCGCTCCAGGCGGAAGCGGGCGGTGCGGGCGAGGGCGGTGAGGCGGCGGGCGTGCGGGGTGAGGGGGCCGAGGGCGGGTCGGCGTGCGGGGTGGTGGCGCATTGCCCCACTTTGCCGCTATTCACCCAGAATTCATCGGTACGGCACGCGTCGGGTGCCTGACCGGGGCCGTGCGGCGGGTCCGGGGCGCCCGGCACCCGTCGGGGTGAACGGCCGGGACCGGGTGCTCGCCCCGGCGCGTGGGCCGGGCCCGCGCACGGGAACCGGGCCGTGCGTCAGGACCGGCGGCTCAGGAACGAGACGAGGCCCCGGCCCTTGGGACGCCGGTTGTCGCCGCCGCGCCGGGCGGGCTTGCCCGGCGGCTCCTTGACGGCCGTGGCCTGCGCGGCGCCCTTGCCCTGCGCGGAGGTGGCCGACGCGGCTCCGGAGGCCTCTGCCGCCTGCCCCGGCACGGCCGCGGCGTGCCGTGACACCGGATGCGCGGGCATCCGCGCCTTCCCGCCGCTGATGCGGATCATCGGCTGCCCCGCGACCTCCTCGGCCCCGTGCCACATGTCGTCGCGGCCCTCCAGGAACGCCTTCAGTTCCCCGTGCACCTCGTCGTAGGCGCCCCACGTCCCGTAGAACTTGGTCGCCGTGATGCACAGCGGCTTGAGGCCGGTCGTGGCGACCGCGCCCCAGGTGGCGGCCGCGACGCCGGGGCAGTGCTCGGCGCGGAAGTCGTCCAGGACGACGATCCCGTCCCGGCGGAGCAGGCGCCGGGCGGCGGCGATGTCGGCGTGGACGTGCTCGTACAGGTGCGAGGCGTCGATGTGGACGAAGCGGCAGCTGTCCGCGCGGACGTGCGCGGTGATGGCGGACGACGGCGCCTGCACGACGGTGGGCAGCTCGTCGTGGAAGGAGCGGTAGTTGGCCTCGAAGGCGCGCCGGGTGAGCGTCGCGTACGAGCGGTTCATCTCCTTGGAGTTGGCGTCGTCGGGTGCGGGGGAGTCGAAGAGGTCACAGACCGTGAAGGTCTCGCCGGGGCGCAGGAAACCACCCATGAAGATCGCGCTCTTGCCGAGGTAGACCCCGAGTTCGAGCAGGTCACCGGGTTCCTCCCGGTCCCGCTGGCGATTCAGGAACCAGTCGAAGAGGACCTGGTCGGCGGGGTGGAACCAGCCCTTCACGGCGGAGAGGTCGGTCGGGAGCGGCAGGTCGTCCAATTCCTGGGCGGACGTCGGTACGGAAGCGGAGGCTTCGGGCATGTCAGGTCCTGGAGTCGGGGGCAGTGCGCCGCGCTCGACCGTAGTGGCCATGATCCGCCGGACACCACAACCGGCACGGCACGCCGCCGAAGCGGCACGACACGCCCCCGACTCCTTGGGTCCCCTTTCCCCCGGGCGTCACCCGCCCGTCATTTGACGGCACCCGCCATGACGCCGGAGACGAACTGACGCTGGAAGGCGAAGAACACCGCCAGCGGGATGACCATGGAGATGAACGCGCCCGGCGCCAGGATCTGCACGTTGTCGCCGAAGAACCGCACCTGCTGCTGCAGCGCCACCGTGATCGGCGGGTTGCCCGCGTCCGCGAAGATCAACGCGATCAGCATGTCGTTCCACACCCACAGGAACTGGAAGATGCCGAGCGAGGCGATCGCGGGCGCGCCGAGCGGCAGCACCACGCGCAGGAAGAGCCGCAGCTCACCGGCCCCGTCGAGCCGGGCCGCCTCCAGGAGCTCGCGCGGGATCTCCGCGAAGAAGTTCCGCAGCAGGAAGATCGCGAACGGCAGGCCGAAGGCGGTGTGGAAGAGCACCACACCCGTCGTCGACTCGAAGATCCCGATCTCGCCGAACAGCTTCGCCACCGGCAGCAGCGCCACCTGCACCGGCACCACGAGCAGGCCCACCACGCCGAGGAACCACCAGTCGCGGCCCGGGAACTCCATCCACGCGAACGCGTAGCCCGCGAGCGAGCCGATCACCACGACGAGCAGCGTCGCCGGCACCGTGATCGCCAGGCTCGTCAGGATCGAGTCGGTGATCGTCTCGTCCTTGAGCAGGTTGGAGTAGTTCTCGAAGGTCAGCTGCGAGGGCTTGGAGAAGACCTTCCACCAGCCGCTCTCGCTCATGTCCTGCGTCGTCCGCAGCGAGCCGAGCATGAGGCCGAGCGTCGGCACCAGCCAGAACAGGCCCACCACGACGAGGAAGACCCGCAGCACACCGCCGCTGACGACCGCGGCGATCCGCCCGCCGAGGGACTGCTCGGCCTTCACGACCTGGACGGGGGACGCCTTGGCCGTCTCACTGCTCGTGGTCATCGCCGCGCCTCCCGCCGCATCCTGCGCATGTTGAACAACATCACCGGAATCACCAGCAGGAACAGCAGCACTGCGATCGCGCTCGCCACGCCCGCGTCCCGGTCGCCGAACGCCGAGTTGTACAGCTGCACCGCGAGGACGTTCGCCTCGTCCTTCGACGAGCCCGGCGGGATCACGAAGACCAGGTCGAAGATCTTCATCACGTTGATCATCAGCGTGACCACGACGACCGCGAGCACCGGCGCGAGCAGCGGCACCGTCACACGACGGAACACCTGCCACTCATTGGCCCCGTCCACGCGCGCCGCCTCCAGGAGCTCACGCGGCACGCTCGCGAGCCCGGCCGCGATCAGGACCATCGCGAACCCGGCCCACATCCAGATGTAGCTGCCGATGATGGCGGGCGTGATCAGGGACGGGCCGAGCCAGTCCACGCCGTTGTACGGCTCACGGAAGTTCGACGCCGGATAGCGCAGTTGAGCCCCGTCGGCCTCCTTGGGCAGGCTGAACGTGCCGTCCGCCGCGGCCTTCGTCGAGGCCACCACCTCGCCGCCCTTGACCGCCTCGATCTTGATGCCGGGGTAGCCGAACTCCGTGGCGTCCGGCGCGTTCAGCTTCCCCCGGCCCTTGCCGCGGGTGAAGTCCTGCCAGGCCGTGCCGGTGACCTTGCCCGGGTCGGCCGCCGCGGCCTTCGCTGACTTGGCGTCGTCGGGCATCTGGTCCGGCGGCACACCGGTGAGCGGCAGCGCCACCGGCTCGCCCGCCCGCACCGGCTCCTTGGTGATGAAGGCGCCGCCGCCCGCCGGCTCCAGCGGGGAGCGGGCGCCGGGGTGGCCCCGGGGGAAGTTCGAGGACTCGGCGAACGTGTCGTGAACGCCCACCCACACGGCGTTCGCGACACCCCGGTCGGGGTCCGAGTCGTACACGAGCCGGAAGATGATGCCCGCCGCCAGCATCGAGATCACCATCGGCATGAAGATGATGAGCTTGAACGCCGTTCCCCAGCGCACCCGTTCGGTGAGGACCGCGAAGATCAGGCCGAGCGCCGTGGTCAGCGCCGGGGCCGCGACCAGCCAGATCGCGTTGTTCTTGACGGCGGTGCGGATCCCGTCGTCGGAGAACATCGTCTCGTAGTTGTCGAGACCGGTGAAGTCACCGGCCTTGTCGAAGAAGCTGCGCCCGACCGAGTAGCCGATCGGATAGAGCACGAGCGCGCCGAGCAGGACGAGGGCGGGCAGCAGGAAGAGGACCGCGACCGTCTTGCGGGTACCGGTGACGCTCCTGCGGGGACCGGCCGGGTGCCGGCCGGTCGTGGAGGTGTGCGGCGTCGCCTCGGCCGGGGGCACCGCCGCGGTGCCCCCGGCATCCGGGTTCGTCATCGCCCGGTCAGCTGTTCTTGTACGCCTTGGCCGCCGCGTCCTCCAGCGTCTGCTGGGTGCCCGCGACGTTCTTCGGGTTCTTCAGGAAGTCCTGCAGCGCCTTCCACTCGCCCTTGCCGGGCGTGCCGCCGAAGGACTGCGGGGCCTGGTCCGACATGTCGAAGCGGATGTCGTCGCCCGCCTTGATCAGGGCGTCGGCGATGCCGCGCTGCACGTCGTTCGGGTACGCCTTCAGGTCCAGGGCCTTGTTCGGCGACACGAAACCGCCCGCCTCGGCCCAGATCTTCGCGGCTTCGGGAGTGGCCAGGAACGTGAGCAGGGCCTGCGCGCCCTTGCTGTCCTTCAGCGCCACGGCCGCGTCACCGCCGACGACGGCCGGCGACTCGTCCCCGACCGCCGGGAACGGGAACACCTTCGCGTCCGTGCCCACCTCGGCCTTGGTCTCCGCGATCGACAGGGACACCATGTCGCCCTCGAAGACCATGCCCGCCTTCGGCTGGTCGCCGCCGGTGAAGGTCTGCTTCACGGACGCGGGGAACTCCGTCTGCAGGGCGCCGTCCGCGCCCCCGGCGATGAACCCCTTCTTGCCGAAGAGTTCACCGAGCGTCGTCAGGGCGGCCTTGACGGACGGATCCGTCCACTTGATCTTGTGCTGGGCGAGCTGGTCGTACTTCTCCGGACCCGCCTGCGAGAGGTAGATGTTCTCGAACCAGTCGGTCAGGGTCCACGCCTCCGCGCCGGCGACGGACATCGGCGTGACGCCCGAGTCGTACACCGTCTGCGACGTCTTCATGAACTCCTTCCAGGTCTTGGGCTCCTGGACGCCGGCGTTCTCGAAGACCTTGGTGTTGTACCAGACCAGCGACTTGTTGGCGGCCTTGAAGTACACGCCGTACTGCTTGCCGTCCACCGCCCCGAGGTCCTGCCAGCCCTGCGCGTAGTTCTTGTCGAGCTGCTTCTGCGCCTCCGGCCCGACCGGCTTGGCCCACTTGTTCGCCACGGCCTGCTCGATCGCGCCGACCTGCGGCAGCATCGCCACGTCCGGCGGCTGGCCGCCCGCCACCTTCGACTCCAGGAAGCTGATGATGGGGTCCTGAGCCGGTACGAACGACACCTCGGCGCCCGTACGCTTCTCGAACTCGTCCAGGACCTTGAGGAACACCTTCCGCTCGGCGCCGCCCCAGACCGCGGCCACCGACACCTTCTCGCCGTCCAGCTTGGGCAGTTGCACGGTGGCCGCGCTCTCCTTGCCGCCACCGCCTGCCTTGTCGTCATCCTTGTCCTTGTCGTCGCCCCCGCAGGCGCTGAGCCCCAGAGCGAGGGCGCCGACGGCGGCGGAGGCGACTATCTTTGCGGCCGCCCCACGCGTGCGACGAGCGCGACGTGTGTTCGGTGTGCGTGTACGAAGAGTGCTGCGCATCACTGCCCCGTTCTCTTCCCCGACAGGTCCCGTTGCGTCTGTCTACGCCCGCGCGGTCAGGGGCGGCAAGATGGTCTACGGCGTCAAGTCGGTGATCGTAATGGCGTTGTGACGTGCCGTCATCTGGCGTGGGCGCCCTTTCGGACGAGGCCCGCCGGGGCTTGCGCCCGCCTTTGCCCCGGCTGCTCCCGCCCGGCCGCCACACCTTCCGTCCCACCGCCACGGCGTGGGTTTCCCCACCCGCCTCGCCTGTGACTGCGGGGCGCGGCTTGCCCTGGCGGGTGGTGGGTGGCGGGGCCGCGTCGTCTGCGCGGCACGCGGGCCAGCGCCTGCCGCCCCGTCGCAGCACGGTGGCTCTCCCACCCGCCCGCCCGCGAGCGTGGGGCGCGGCGTGCCGCAACCGCTGTGGGCAATCGTTCCGCAGGGCGGAACGGGTGGGCACAGCCCCAGGCCGACGGCGCCCGCGACGCGAGGGGGTTCCTTGTCCGGCCCCGGCCCCATGGCCCGCCGTGGGGCCGTCGGGCCCTCCGGTGGGCGATGGGGGAGGGGCGCGGCCGGGCCGAGGGCGTCTGTGAGGTGGGGGCCTTGTCCGGCCCCCGGCCCGGTGGCTCCCTGCGTCGGCCCGGGTCGGCCTCACCGCAAGGAGGGTCGGCCTCACAGCAAGGAAGGGACCCGTTCCGCCGACACCGAGCGCGCCGCGCGCTCCAGCGCGCTGGCGAGCAGGGCCAGGTCCGTCGGCCCGTTCCCCAGCTCCCGCACGGGCCTCCGCGCCGGCGGATCCCCCATCCGCTCCCACTCGACCGGCACCACCGTGGGCCGCAGCGTCGCGGTCCGCGGAATCCGCCCGGTCACCCGCCCGGCCTGGAAGGCGGTCCCCCGCCCGTCCGGGCCCCGCAGCACGCCCCGCCCGGGAGCCGGATCGTCCGCCCCGCCCCCGACCGCGTCGAGCGTGACCAGGAGCCCGGCCCGCCGCCCCACCTCCGAGGCCCCGGCCCGCTCGCCCCGCGCCACCGCGACCAAGTGCACCCCGAGCCGCTCCCCGTCCCGGGCGACCGCCTCCAGGGCCCGCACCACGGACCCGGCTGCGGGCCGCCCCGGCGACCCGAGCGCGGGCGCGAGCAGCGCGTCGAAGTCGTCCACGAGTACGACGAGCCGCGCGAGCGGCGGTCCGGGCTCGGCCCGTCCCGCCGCGAGAGGCCGCAGCCGCATGGTGGCGCGCGTCGGGGCGTCGAGGTCCCCGGAGTCAGGGGTGCTCGTGCCGCGGGGGTCGCCCGACCCACCCGACCCACCCGACCCGCCCGGCCTGCCGGGGCCGTTGGGGCCACCGGAACTACTGGACCCGTCGGATCCGCCGATGTCACCGGACCTGTTGGATCCGCCGGAGCCACCGGGCCTGCTGGACCCGCTGGTTCCGCCGGAGCCACCGGGCCTGCTGGACCCGCTGGTTCCGCCGGGGCCACCGGGCCTGCTGGACCCGCCGAGGTCACCGGACCTACCGGACCTGCCGAGGCCACTGGGCCCACCGGACCCGCCAGACCTGCCGGGGCCACCGGCCCCACCGGCCCCGTCGGACGACTCGGCCCCACCAGACGACCCGGCCCCACCAGACCCGCCGAGGCTCCCCGCCCCCCGGAGGCCACCAGGTCCCCCGGGCGCGGCAGCGCCACCCGCGGCGCCGACCCCCTCGGCCCCGCTCGCTCCACCCGCACGCCCCGTCCCGAGCGACCCCCCGGCCTCCGCCCCGGAGGACCGCTGCGCGACCAGCCGCCCGGAGACCTCCCGCCGCGTGTGCCACTCGGCGAACCCGACCCGCCCCAGCAGCTCCGCCCGCCGCTTCAGCTCGGCCGTCAGGGACTGGGCGAACTCCCGCATCCGGACGGAGTCGTTGGCGGCGAGGTGCGTGGTGACGTGGGGCAGGTCCGTGCAGGCCCGCAGGCCGTCACCCGGACGCTCCCCGCCCCCGAATCCGACCGCGCTCCCGCCGCCCGTCCCGGAGCTGCCGCCCGGTCCGCCGTCGCGGCCGTCGATGAGGACGATCCCGAGCCGGTCGGGCCGTTCGGCCGCCGCGAGGGACGCCGCCACGGACCGCAGCAGCTCCGTGCGCCCGCTGCCCGTGGGCCCCTCGATCAGCAGGTGCGGGCCGTCCACGGCGAGGTCGGCGACCACCGGACCGCGCGCCCCCGCCCCGAGCACCGCCCAGGCCCGCCCGCCCAGCGCCTGCGCGTCGTCCGCGGCGTCCGCCCACCGCGCCATCAGCGACGCGGGCGTGGCCCGGGCAAGCCCCAACTCGTCCAGAAGGCGCGCCGATTGGGGCAGCGGCACGGCCACCCTGGCCTGCCCGCCACCCGCTCCCGCCCCGTCGGGCCGCAGCGGCGCCAGCGCCCGCGCGAACCGCTGCGCCCACGCCGCCGACACCGCGTCCACCACGGCCACCGTGCCCTGCCCCGCGGGCCGCCCGTCCACCGTGCGCAGCACCCGCAGCGCCGTCGCCACGTCCCCGCTGAGCAGCGCCACCGCCCCGCAGGCCCGGAACGCGGGCGACACCTCGCACGCCGCCTCGTACGTGTCCGTCACCGGCGACGTGGGCGACGCCGTCACCGTCTCCGCCAGGCACACCACATGGATCCCGGCCCTGGCTCCTTCGCGCGCGAGCCGCACGGCGGCCTCCCGCAGCCCGGCCGATCCCGGATCCCCGTCCACGACCACCACCGTGCGCGGCCCGGCCGGAAGCGCGCTCTCGGCGGGCCCGTCCGACTGGCCCCCGGAGGACCCCGGTCGGCCGGACGCCGCCCCGAACGCCGCCCCCGCCGCTTCTGCTGGTTCGTCGAGGCGCCGCAGCAACTCGCCCGTCCGGGCCGCCGCCTGGTCCCGGTCGTACGCGAGCAGCAGCCGGCAGTCCTGCCCGTGGCCCGGCCTGACGTGCGGCAGCCAGCCCAGCCAGGACCACTCGTCGGCCCGCTGCCTCGGCGTACGCGTACGGTCCGTGCTGATCAGGACGATCTCCAGGGTGCCGGGCGAGTGCAGCGCCGCCAATTGCGCGAGCACGGACCTCGCCAGACCCGCGAGCCGTCCCCGCGGCCCCGCGAGCCCCAGTGCCCCCGCCTCCCGCAGGCTCACCGTCACCGGCACCGCGGGCAGCAGCCCGTCCGCGCCCGGTGCGGCCCGGTCGACCGTGCCGAGCCGCACGGCCAGCGCCTCCGGGTGCCCGGGGCCGCGCTCCCAGAGCCGTGCCCCCGGGCCGAGCGCCGTCAGGAGCAGCGCCGCCGCGTCGGGCCACGCCTCGGGCACCCGCGCACCCGCGTCGGCCGCCCCCTCGGCGCGGGCCGCCTCCGTCCCGTCCGGCCACCCGTCCTCGTACGCCTCCGCGTTCCGGGGGCCGTCATACGTCTCGTCGTACGCGGCGTGCTCCCGCTCCGCCTCCTCGCCCCGCCCACCGGCCAGCCGCCGCGCCCATGCGGACAGCCCACCGCGCTTGCGCACCCCGCGCGGCACGGTCGTCCCCCGGGGCGGCGTACCGGCCCGGTGCCGCTCCATCTCCGGCACCCCGCCCTGGTGCGGCACCACGGGTGTCTCAGGAGGGGTGGGGGAGCCGGGGGAGCTGGGTGGGGTGGGGGAGGCGGGGGTGCCAGGGGAGGCCGGGGGCATCCCCGAGGCGGTGGGGGGCGTGGGACCCGTGGGGTGCGCGGGAGCTGTCGAGTGCGCTGCCTCCGCAGGATGCGCCGTGCGCGAGGGAGCTGCCGGGCGCGCGGGTGGCGTGGTGGGCACAGGTGTCCCTTGTGCCCCGGGCGTCCCCGGTGCCGCGGGCCCCGCCGGAGCGGCCGGGCTCCCTGGGGACGCAGGCGTGCCAGGCCTCCTGGGGGCCCCGGGAGCTCCAGGCACACCCGAGGTCGCAGAGGTCCCGTGAGCTCCGGGCATCGCAGAGGACCCGGGCACGCCAGAGGCCTCACCGGGCCCCGTCGTCCCCGTAGCCCCGGGCACAGCCTGGGCCCCGGCCACCCCTTGAATCCCAGGCACTCCTTGGGCCCCGGGCGCGGCTTGGGTTCCGGGCACTTCCTGGGCCCCAGGCACCCCAGAAGCCCGAGAAGCCCCAACGCCCCCCGGCGCGCCCAGGTGCCCGTTCTCACCCCCGGGCCCACCGCCAGGCCCGCCTCCGGACCCGTCCGCACTACCCCCAGCGGCCCCCCAGCCCGCTGCCCCGTACGCGTGCTGCGTCGAGCCGTCCCCCGCCCGCGCCTCCCCCGAGGCATCCCCTGGCTGAACATCTCCCGACCGGACATCCCCCGGCCGTACATCCCCCGGCCGTACATCCCCACGCCGCGCGCCCTCCGGCCAGGCACCCCCGGCCTCAGGACCAGGCTGCCGCCCGCCCCCAGCCCCGCCAGGGCCCTCGTGCTCCGAGCCCCGCGGCATGCCGCGTCCCGGGCCCCCTGCGCTCTGCCCAGGCCCCATCGCCCCGTACGCAGGAGCCACCGGCACCCCGTGCCCAGAGCCCGTCGCCCCATGTCCAGAGCCCACCGCGCCCTGCCCGGAGCCCACCGCGCCCTGCCCAGGGACCCCCGCACCCTGCCCAGAGGCACCCACCCCCTGCCCAGGGGCCCCCGCCGCATCCAACGCGGCAACCCGCACCCGCACATGGCCCTCCCCGTCCGAGGCCGTCGGCAGGGGAGCGTCCGCGGCGTCGCCCGCGGTGAGGCGCAGGACGGACTCGCCGACGCGCAGGAGGGAGCCGGAGGGCAGGCGGACCGGGCGGTCGGAGATGGCGCGGCCGTCCACCGTCGTGCCGTTCGTCGAGCCGAGGTCGGTGACCGTGACGCGGCCTTCCGGGTCCAGGGTGACCGCGCAGTGCAGCCGGGAGACGTCCGGGTCGTCGAGGGGGACGTCGGCCTGCGCGGAGCGGCCGAGGCGGATCTGGCCGCCGTGCAGCAGGTGCACACCGCCCGCGTCGGGGCCCGCGACCACGTGCAGCCGGGCGGTGGCCTCGGCCAGGTCGGGGCCCGGCTCGGCGGGGGTACCGACGGACAGCACGGCGCCGTCGACCAGGGGCGGCTCGCCGAGCGTGCAGCGCTGGAGGTCGAGGCGGTCCGACTCGGCGTACAGGACGGTGGGCCCATCGCCCGTGGTCACGGTCGCGGCCAGGCCGGAGGCGACCGCGGCCAGGGCGGTCCCGGCGGGGGCGGTGACCAGCACGTCGCAGGCCGCCGCGGGGCGTCCCCCCGGCTCGGTCTGGCCGCCACGCGGCCCGAGGACGGTCAGCCGGATCTGCATCGCCGTCAGCGGTCCCTTCCTGCGCTGGGCGCCCGGCACGGGGACTCGCGCTGTGATTCCCCCCACCGCACACGGGCACGTCGGCCAGTACGGACAGCATCCTCGCACCTGCCACTGACAACACGCCCGCCCCCCACCCGCATTTGATCTTGATTGGTCGCCTCTGCTCGGAAACGTGCCCGCAAAGTGCCTGCTCGGACCGATGTGGGCGGTGTCGACCACATGGCCGCGGAGCCCCCGGGGGATCGGAGCGGGATGCCAGCCGGGACGTGAGCCGAGGTCGGGGCCGGGGCGGGGCCCGCGCCGGGACCGCAGTCCGCTTCCCCGTCTCGCGGCAGCGCCGCGCACCTCATCGGCAACCAACCGCGCTGGTCGAGCGTCTTCCCTCCGAACAAAGGTCCGTCGCGGGTCCGATTCCGGCCGCCAGCAGGCGCAAGATCGTCGGACGGTGCCCCGTTCGGCGGCACTACAGTGGGTCGGAACGCTGTGCCGGACGACGGGGCGGCGAGGAGCACACCAGCACCGCGGGACAGCGGGACGGCGCCACCGCGAGAGCGGGGCGGCGCAGCCGCACCGCAGGACCACAGACCAGCCAGATCAGCAGGGAGCGCATGACGTGCGGCCGGTAGGCAGCAAGTACCTGCTCGAGGAGCCGCTCGGGCGCGGCGCCACGGGCACCGTCTGGCGAGCCCGCCAGCGGGAGACCGCGGGCGCCGAGGCGGCCGTTCCCGGCCAGCCCGGCGAGACCGTCGCGATCAAGGTCCTCAAGGAGGAGCTGGCCAACGACCCGGACGTGGTGATGCGCTTCCTGAGAGAGCGCTCCGTCCTGCTCAGGCTGACGCACCCGAACATCGTGCGGACCCGCGACCTGGTCGTCGAGGGCGATCTGCTCGCGCTGGTCATGGACCTCGTCGAGGGCCCCGACCTGCACAAGTACCTGCGTGAGAACGGCCCGTTCACGCCCGCCGCGGCCGCCCTGCTCACCGCCCAGATCGCCGACGCGCTCGCCGCGAGCCACGCCGACGGCGTCGTGCACCGCGACCTGAAGCCCGCGAACGTCCTGGTCAAGCAGGACGCCGGCGGAATGCACCCGATGCTCACGGACTTCGGCATCGCCCGCCTCGCCGACTCCCCGGGCCTGACCCGCACCCAGGAGTTCGTCGGCACGCCCGCGTACGTCGCGCCGGAGTCCGCCGAGGGCCGCCCGCAGACGAGCGCCGTCGACATCTACGGCGCGGGCATCCTGCTGTACGAGCTGGTCACGGGCCGGCCGCCGTTCGCCGGGGGCTCCGCCCTCGAAGTGCTGCACCAGCACCTGAGCGCCGAGCCGCGCCGCCCCTCGACCGTGCCCGACCCGCTGTGGACGGTCATCGAGCGCTGCCTCAGCAAGGACCCCGACCGCCGCCCCAGCGCCGAGAACCTGGCGCGCGGTCTGCGTGCCGTCGCCGACGGCATCGGGGTGCACGCCGGCGCCGCCCAGATCGCCGCCGCGGAGGGCGTGGCCGCCCTGCTCGCCCCGGACCCGTCGCCCGCCCCGGTGCCGGACACCCCGGGCGCGGCCGACCCCACCCAGGTGCTGCCGAGCACCGGGGGCGGATACGACCCGGCCGCCGCCACCAGCGCCCTGCCGCACACCGGCGGCCCCCAGGGCCCGAACGCCGACCCGACGGCCGTCATGCCGCCCGTGGGCCACAACCAGGGCGGCCACCCCGACGACCCGCACCCCTGGCAGAACCAGATGCGCGCGGCCCGCGACCGCAACGACCAGACGCAGGTGCAGTACCTGGACCCGAGCCAGGACCCGCTGCGCCGCCGTCCGCAGCGCCAGGTGGCCCGCCCGCAGCAGCCCCAGCAGCCCCAGCCGTACGCCCCGCAGCACCAGCCGCAGCCGTACCAGCCGCCGCAGCAGCCGCGCCAGATGCAGCCGCAGCCCCAGCCGTACGCTCCCCAGCCGCAGCCCTACCAGCCGCCGCCGCAGCAGCCCGCTCCGCCGCCGCAGCCCGCGGCCCCCGAGCCGCGCCGCCAGCGGCAGCCGAACCCGAACCGGACCCGGATCCCCGGCCTCGGCTGCCTCAAGGGCTGCCTGGTCGTGCTCGTGATCCTGTTCATCGCGAGCTGGCTGGTCTGGGAGCTGAGCCCGCTCCAGGACTGGATCGGCACGACGAAGAGCTACTGGGACCAGATCAAGGACGTCTACAACACGGTGTCCGACTGGTCGAGCAAGATCAACGGGAACTGAGCGGGAGCGAGCGGCAGCTGAGAGTCGGCCTGGTTCGGGAGCCGAACCGGGCCGACTCTGTTGATTTGTCGACTCCTGCGGGGTGATTTCCCGTGCGGATGTGATGGTTGGTGCCCTGGCCGCGTAGTTTTGGGCCAACACACATCCGTAGGAGCAGTCTTGGGACGGAAGATCGGCAGCCGGTACACGGCCCACCAGATTCTGGGACGGGGCAGCGCCGGCACGGTGTGGCTCGGCGAGGGGCCCGAAGGTCCTGTCGCCATCAAGCTGCTGCGCGAGGACCTGGCGTCCGACCAGGAGCTCGTCGGCCGCTTCGTCCAGGAGCGCACGGCGCTGCTCAGCCTCGACCACGCGCGCGTGGTGGGCGTCCACGACCTGGTGGTCGACGGCAACGACCTGGCCCTGGTGATGGACCTCGTACGGGGCACGGATCTGCGCACGCGCCTGGAGCGCGAGCGCAGGCTCGCCCCCGAGGCCGCCGTCGCGATCGTCGCGGACGTCGCCGACGCGCTCGCCGCGGCGCACGCGGCGGGCATCGTGCACCGCGACGTGAAGCCCGAGAACGTCCTCCTCGACATGCAGGGCCCCCTCGGCCCCGGTGGGTCGCACCCGGCCCTCCTCACCGACTTCGGCGTCGCCAAGCTCATCGACTCGCCGCGCCGCACCCGCGCCACGAAGATCATCGGCACGCCGGACTACCTGGCCCCCGAGATCATCGAGGGCCTGCCCCCGCGCGCGGCCGTCGACATCTACGCCCTCGCCACCGTCCTGTACGAGCTGCTCGCGGGCTTCACCCCGTTCGGCGGCGGCCACCCCGGGGCCGTCCTGCGCCGCCACGTCACCGAGACCGTGGTCCCGCTGCCCGGCATCCCCGACGAGCTCTGGCAGCTCATGGTCCAGTGCCTGGCCAAGGCCCCCGCCTCCCGCCTGCGCGCGTCCGAGCTGGGCGCCCGGCTGCGCGAGCAGCTGCCCCTGCTCGCGGGCATGCCGCCCCTGGACGTCGACGAGCCCGAGGCGGAGCCCGCCGACGAGCCGTACGAGGAGACGTCCCCGGAACCGCACGAGAAGCCCCCGCGGCGCGGAGCCGTCCCCCTGGTCCCCGGCGCGGCACCCCCGGACGCCAACCGCGACACGCACACCTCCATGCGCGTCCCCGCCCCCGACGAGCTGGCCGGCGGCGCCCGCGGCACGGCCCGCGCCCCCCGCGCCACGGGCACCGTCCGCCCCGGCTCGGCCCGCCACCGCGCCTCGGCGAGGCGCCGCCGGATCACGCTCGGCGTGGCGGGCGTCGTCCTCGCCGCGGCGGTCGGCGGGGGAGCCTGGTACGCCACATCGGGGGACGACAGCGACCCCGCGACCCCCGACAACAGCAACTCGGCGCCGCCGGTCCCGTAGGCTCCCGGCCCGCCGCCGGGGGAAGACCGCTTGCCGTAGCCGTTACGCTGGTGTGGTGGCAGTCGTCGACGTATCCGAAGAGCTCAAGTCCCTCTCCTCGACCATGGAGTCGATCGAGGCCGTCCTGGACCTCGACAAGCTGAGGGCAGACATCGCCGTGCTCGAGGAGCAGGCGGCCGCGCCGTCCCTCTGGGACGACCCGGACGAGGCGCAGAAGATCACCAGCAAGCTGAGCCACCTCCAGGCGGAGGTGCGCAAGGCCGAGTCGCTGCGCGGGCGTATCGACGACCTGGGCGTGCTCTTCGAGATGGCCGAGGAGGAGGACGACCCGGACACGCGCGCGGAGGCCGAGTCGGAGCTCGCCGCGGTCAAGAAGGCGCTGGACGAGATGGAGGTCCGCACCCTCCTGTCCGGGGAGTACGACGCCCGTGAGGCGGTCGTCACCATCCGCGCGGAGGCCGGCGGCGTCGACGCCTCCGACTTCGCCGAGAAGCTCCAGCGGATGTACCTGCGCTGGGCGGAGCGCCTCGGCTACAAGACCGAGCTGTACGAGACGTCGTACGCGGAAGAGGCCGGCATCAAGTCGACCACCTTCGCCGTGCAGGCTCCGTACGCCTACGGCACGCTCTCCGTGGAGCAGGGCACGCACCGCCTGGTGCGCATCTCGCCGTTCGACAACCAGGGCCGTCGCCAGACGTCCTTCGCGGGCGTCGAGGTCCTCCCGGTGGTCGAGCAGACGGACCACATCGAGATCGACGAGAGCGAGCTGCGCGTCGACGTGTACCGCTCCTCGGGCCCCGGCGGCCAGGGCGTGAACACGACCGACTCCGCGGTCCGCCTGACCCACCTGCCGACCGGCATCGTCGTCTCCTGTCAGAACGAGCGCTCGCAGATCCAGAACAAGGCGACCGCGATGAACGTCCTCCAGGCGAAGCTCCTCGAGCGCCGCCGCCAGGAGGAGCAGGCCAAGATGAACGCCCTGAAGGGCGACGGCGGCAACTCCTGGGGCAACCAGATGCGTTCCTACGTCCTGCACCCGTACCAAATGGTGAAGGACCTGCGCACGGAGTTCGAAGTCGGCAATCCCGAGGCCGTGTTCAACGGCGAGATCGACGGCTTCCTGGAGGCCGGAATTCGCTGGCGCAAGCAGCAGGAGAAGTAATTTCGGCGCTTTGTCGACATAACCAGCCGCATTGAGGCGGCCGGGCGTCGAGGCGAGAGCAAAGGCAACTGCGTCCCCCTGGGCCGCGGTTGCCTTTGTTTATGGGCCTCCAGTCGTTTCCTGTGGGGTTCTTGAGCCTTTTACGTCACAGTCACATGTCCGTACGCCGGTCAACTGTCCCCATAACGGGCATCGCGCCCGCAACGACCTTGACGGTGCTTCGAAAACTGGAAAGGCTAGCGAGCGGCATGCGTATCTCCGGTGCGCGTGTGATCCGGGGGGCCGAAGGTGAGTCACCCCGCGACCGCGATCCGGGGCGCTGCCTCACTGACGATTCAGCTACTGGGGGTAGCAGCCAGATGACGAAGAAGACGCGGATCCGCGTCGCGCGGATAGCCGCCGGCGCAGTGATCGCCGCGGGCGCCTCGCTGACCGCCGCCGGCGCCGCATCGGCCCTGGACGTCGGCGTCGAGCTCGGCGGGACCGGCGCCAGCGCCTCCGCCGACGAGAACGGCATCGGCGTCGACGTCGACCTGCCGGGCGACGACGAGGACCCGGACGAGCCGACGGACCCGCCCACGGAGCCGACGGACCCGCCGACCGAGCCGACGGACCCGCCGACCGAGCCGACGGACCCGCCCACGGAGCCGACGGACCCGCCGACCGAGCCGACGGACCCGCCCACGGAGCCGACGGACCCGCCCACCGAGCCCACGGACCCGCCCACCCAGCCCACCGACCCGGGTGACAACGGCACGGGCGGCGGCACCGGTGGCAACGGCGGCAACGACACCGACCCCGCCGGCGGTGGCTCCAACCCCGCCGAGCAGGGCGGCAAGGACAGCCTGACCGACGCCGGCTCCAAGCCGGTCGAGCGGGTCTCCGACACCGGCAGCGGCAAGAACGACGGCGAGCTCGCCGAGACGGGCGCCACCGAGACCACCTTCCTGATCATCGGTGCCGCCACCATGATCGCCGGTGGCATCGGCTTCCGCTTCCTGCCGCGCCTGGCCGGCAACCGCGGCGCCGCCGCCTGATCGGGCGAGGTGCCTTGGAGGGAAATGTGCGTGACGCGGCGCGTACGGAGACGTACGCGCCGTAGCGGATGCCCCTCGGGAGCCGACTGAACACGCGGAAGGGCCCGGAGCCGATGTGGCTCCGGGCCCTTCCGCGTCGTGCGTGTCCGACGTACGTCTTCGGTGTGTGCGGCCTCACTGTCCGTGTGCCGCTTCGTGCCGCTTCGTGCCGCTTCGTGCCGCCGTCCCCGGCGATCACCCGGCCCCGGGCCGGGCGGTCCGCCCGGCCAGGATCAGAGCCCAACGGCTACGCGGTCTGGTGCGCCAGCAGGGCCATCGCCGTGATCAGCACCACAAGGAGCCCTATCAGGGCCGCGGGGCTGAGGCCGCCGAAGGGGCCCTCGTGCTGCATCCGCTCCCGGTTCGCCCGGCACACGGGGCAGCGGCCCTCGCTCACAGGCGCCGCGCAGTTCGCGCACACCAACCTGTCATAGGTCATGCGCTTCTCCTCCCGCACAGTCTCAGCCTGCCCAACGCTCGGGGAACCTCAACCGTTCCCCCTACCACTGTGCCAGCTTCCGCGGAATTCGGCGCGGCCCGTCGTCCCGCCCCGGTTGACGCCCGCACCGCCCCGGCCGCGGGAGGCCGCCCCCGCGGCCCCGGGCGCCCCATTTGTTCCTGGTCGGATCCGCAACAAACCGCGCAACTCAGGACGCCGACTGCGCGGCCCCTTCCGCTTCGCGTATGGTCACGCTCACCTACCCCCGGCTACCCGTGGTGCATCCGTGATCCGATTCGACAATGTGTCCAAGGCCTATCCGAAGCAGAACCGCCCGGCCCTCCGCGATGTGTCGCTGGAGATCGAGAAGGGCGAGTTCGTCTTCCTGGTGGGGTCATCCGGCTCCGGAAAGTCGACCTTCCTGCGGCTGATCCTCCGCGAGGAGCGCACCAGCCACGGCCAGGTGCACGTCCTGGGCAAGGACCTGGCCCGGCTCTCCAACTGGAAGGTGCCGCACATGCGCCGCCAGCTGGGCACCGTCTTCCAGGACTTCCGCCTCCTGCCGAACAAGACCGTCGCCGAGAACGTGGCCTTCGCCCAGGAGGTCATCGGCAAGTCGCGCGGCGAGATCCGCAAGTCCGTGCCCCAGGTCCTCGACCTCGTCGGCCTCGGCGGCAAGGAGGACCGGATGCCCGGTGAGCTCTCCGGCGGTGAGCAGCAGCGCGTGGCCATCGCCCGCGCCTTCGTCAACCGGCCGAAGCTCCTGATCGCCGACGAGCCCACGGGCAACCTCGACCCGCAGACCTCGGTCGGCATCATGAAGCTCCTCGACCGCATCAACCGGACCGGCACCACCGTCGTGATGGCCACCCACGATCAGCAGATCGTGGACCAGATGCGCAAGCGCGTCATCGAGCTGGAGAAGGGCCGCCTGGTCCGCGACCAGTCCCGCGGCGTCTACGGCTACCAGCACTGACCCGGCCGTCGGCGCGCACGCCGCCGCTCCTGCCGTACCGCTCCCCCTGATCCATTGAAAGGCCGCCATGCGCGCCCAGTTCGTCCTGTCGGAGATCGGCGTCGGTCTCCGCCGCAATCTCACGATGACCTTCGCGGTCGTCGTCTCCGTAGCGCTCTCGCTCGCCCTCTTCGGCGGCTCGCTGCTCATGCGCGACCAGGTGAGCACGATGAAGGGCTACTGGTACGACAAGGTCAACGTCTCGATCTTCCTGTGCAACAAGGCGGACGCCGAGCAGGACCCCAAGTGCGCCAAGGGCGCCGTCACGAACGAGCAGAAGGACCGGATCCTCACCGACCTGAAGAAGATGCCGGTCGTCGACACGGTCCAGCACGAGACGGCGGACCAGGCGTACAAGCACTACAAGGAGCAGTTCGGCGACTCCCCGCTGTCCAGCTCGCTGACGCCGGACCAGATGCAGGAGTCGTACCGCATCAAGCTGAAGGACCCGGAGAAGTACCAGGTGGTCGCGACCGCCTTCTCCGGAAGGGACGGCGTGCAGTCCGTGGAGGACCAGAAGGGCGTCCTCGACAACCTCTTCGAGCTGCTCAACGGCATGAACTGGGCGGCGCTCGCGGTGATGGCGCTGATGCTCGTCGTCGCGCTGATGCTGATCGTCAACACGGTGCGCGTATCGGCGTTCAGCCGTCGCCGTGAAACCGGGATCATGCGGCTCGTCGGCGCGTCCAGCTTCTACATCCAGATGCCGTTCATCCTGGAGGCGGCGGTCGCCGGACTGATCGGCGGCGCGCTCGCGTGCGGATTCCTGCTCCTCGGCCGCTACTTCATCATCGACCACGGCCTGGAGCTGTCCGAGAAGCTCAACCTGATCAACTTCATCGGCTGGGACGCGGTGCTCGCGAAGCTGCCGCTGGTGCTGGCCATCGGCCTGTTGATGCCGGCCCTTGCCGCTTTCTTCGCCCTGCGCAAGTACCTGAAGGTGTGAGACAGCAGGTATCTCGCGCGCCTTTGAGTGTGAGGAGTGCCTCGTGCGCCGTGCGGTCAACCGGCCGTACGGCGCACGTCGTTGTCCTAGACTCACCGACATGTCAGGCCTTGATTGGCACGCCGAGCCCCGCCGTATCCGCCGCGGGGCGGCCCTGACGTTGGTCTTCGCGAGCGTCCTCGCCACCGGAGCGGCCACCGGATCCTGGTCCGAGGGCGCGGAGGAAGGCCGGAACCAGGCAGCTCCCTCGACCCGCTCGATCTCCGCCACCCGGGACGCGCGGGGCTCCGGCCCTGTCGATCCCGCCGACCGGGACCCCGCCGACGAGGCCGCCGACGCCGCCGCCGAGGCGATGGCCGACGGCAAGTCCGGCAAGAAGGCCGCCGAGGACGTGGTCAGCCGCAGCGGCGACCGCTGGGCGTCGGTCTACTCCCAGGGGGAGTACCGCGAGTTCGAGCAGTCCCTCGGCGGCGCCTACACCGGCGTCGGCCTGTGGGCCCGGCGTGAGGCCGACGGCAGGATCGAGGTGTCCCGGGTGCAGCGCGGGGGGCCCGCCGACCGGGCCGGCATCCGCGAGGGCGACAAGCTCACCGCCATCGACGGCAAGGACGTCACCGGCCGCCCCGTCACCGACGTCGTGTCCCTGCTGCGCGGCACCCGCGCGAACACCCCCGTCACCCTCGGCCTCGAGCGCGGCACCCGCGCGTGGACCGAGACCCTGCGCCGCGCCCGCCTCTCCACGGACTCCGTGACCGTCACCCGGCTCCCCGGCGGCGCCGTGATGATCAAGGTCGCGGCCTTCACGAAGGGCTCCGGCGAGGCCGTGCGGAAGGCGGTGCGCGAGGCCCCCGCGGGCGCCGGGATCCTCCTGGACCTGCGCGGCAACTCCGGCGGCCTGGTCTCCGAGGCCGCCACGGCTTCCTCCGCGGTCCTGGACGGCGGCCTCGTCGCGACGTACGACGTCCGGGGCAAGCAGCGCGCGCTCCACGCCGAGCAGGGCGGGGACACCACCAGACCCGTGGTCGCGCTCGTCGACGGCGGCACGATGAGCGCGGCCGAACTGCTCACCGGGGCCCTCCAGGACCGCGGCCGCGCGGTCGTCGTGGGCTCCAGGACGTTCGGCAAGGGCTCGGTGCAGCAGCCGAGCAGGCTGCCGGACGGCTCCGTCGCCGAGCTGACCGTCGGGCACTACCGCACCCCCTCGGGGAAGGCGGTCGACGGCCGGGGCATCACGCCTGACCTGGAGGTCGAGGCCGGTGCCCAGGAGCGGGCCGAGAAAGTATTGACTGGCCTCGGGCCCCCCTCGTAGTGCGAAAATGGCGGGACTATGGCGAAGGAAAAGGTAAAGCGCAAGGCCGCCAAGGCCAACGAGAAGGCCCCCGCCCGGAAGATGATCGCGCAGAACAAGAAGGCGCGGCACGACTACCACATCCTGGACACCTACGAGTGCGGCCTGGTCCTGACGGGCACCGAGGTCAAGTCCCTGCGCCTCGGCCGGGCCTCCCTGGTGGACGGATTCGTGCACATCGACCACGGCGAGGCGTGGCTGCACAACATCCACGTCCCCGAGTACGTGCAGGGCACCTGGACCAACCACTCCGCCACGCGCAAGCGCAAGCTGCTGCTGCACCGCGCCGAGATCGACAAGCTGGAGTCGAAGTCCCAGGAGACGGGCCACACGATCGTGCCCCTCGCCCTGTACTTCAAGGACAGCCGGGTCAAGGTCGAGATCGCGCTCGCCAAGGGCAAGAAGGAGTACGACAAGCGGCAGACGCTGCGCGAGAAGCAGGACACCCGCGAGACGAACCGGGCGATCTCGGCGGCCAGGCGGCGGCAGGGGATCGGATAGCCGGGCTCAGGTACGGGACCGGCTGCTCCACGGCCGCGGAATGGGCTGGCACGGGTCAGCGTTGGTCACGTACGATGGTTCATGCCCCGCAGGTGACGGGGCGCCCCCTCCTCGGAGGGTTTGAAAAATCAACATGGGGATGATCGGTTTCGACAGCGGATGTCGAAGCAGGGGAAGCGTGTCGAGGAAGCGGCAATGATCTCGTTAACCATATGTCGCAACCAATAATCGCCAACACCAAGCGCGATTCCTTCGCCCTCGCTGCCTAAGTAGCGACTTGCGAAGTGTCAGCCCGGGGCTGTTCCCGACCCGGATCCTGGCATCAGCTAGGGAACTAAACTTCTAGACCCGGTCACGGGGTCCAGGAGGAAATCAAACAGTGACTGAGCCCGTCGGAGACTTGTCCACGAGATCTCCGGGGCCGAGAAAATCGCAGTGGACTGCACACGGAGAAGCCCTGGTTCCGCACCGTTGGACGCGGGTTCGATTCCCGCCATCTCCACGAAGTCGACAGGCGACGTGTGCCCGCGAACAGCGCGGGCCACGTCGCCTTCGTCGTTTCTGCGTGGCTGTGCCGCGCGTTGCGGGGGCTTCGCCACCCGCACCCCCTCGTCGTGGGTGCGGCTGGGCCACGCGGCATACGTGACCGGTGTGGGGTCTGTCGCCGCGCGGTGGCTTCGGGGATGCTCCAGGGTCATGAGAAGACCCGTGAGACGCGTCAACCACCGCATGCGCCACTGGATCTGGCCCGGAGTGCTCGGCCTCGCCGTGGCCACGCTCTCTTTCAGCCCCCTCACTGCCCCGGCCGGAGCGGACTCCGACCGGAGCGGGCTGCCCGAAGCCATCGACACCATCCTCAGCGACCCCCGGATGGAGGGCGGCGCCGCCAGCGTCGTGGTCGCCGACGCCGAGACCGGCAAGACCCTCTACCAGCACCTGCCCAGCGGGCGCCTCATGCCCGCGTCCAACACCAAGATGCTGACCTCCGCCGCCGCCCTGGAACTGCTCGGACCCGACCACCGCTTCCGCACCGACGTGCTCGCCGCGGGCGACCGGCACGGGCCCGTCCTCAAGGGCGACCTGTACCTGCGCGGCACCGGCGACCCGACGACGCTCGCGAAGGACTACGACAAGCTCGCCGCGGACATCGCCGCCAAGGGCATCAAGCGCGTCTCCGGGCGGCTCGTCGCCGACGACACCCGCTTCGACGACCGGCGCCAGGGCGACACCTGGGGCGCCGACGACGAGTCCTCGTACTACGCCGCGCAGATCTCCGCGCTGAGCGTCGCCCCCGACACCGACTACGACACGGGCACCGTCATCGTCGAGGTGGCGCCCGGCGCCGCAGCCGGGGACAAGCCGCGCGTCACCGTCACCCCGAAGACCGACTACGTAGACATCGATCTGCGCGCCAAGACGGTCGCGGCGGGCGGCAGCGACACCATCGCCGTCGAGCGGCAGCACGGCAAGAACACGATCACCGTCACCGGCAACGTCCCCGTCGGCGGCTCCACCACCAAGGAGTGGATCACCGTCTGGGAGCCGACCCGGTACGCCGCCGCGATCTTCCGGGACGCGCTGGCCGCCCACGGCGTGAAGGTGAGCGGACCGACCCGGGCCGGGATCGCGACCCCGGCGGGGGCGCGCGAGCTGGCCTCGCACGACTCCATGGAACTCAGGGACCTGCTGATCCCGTTCATGAAGCTGTCCAACAACATGCACGCCGAGTCCCTGACGAAGGCCATGGGACACAAGGCGACCGGGCGGCCCGGCAACTGGAGCGACGGCATCGCGGCGATCAGCGGCTACCTGAAGACCGCCGGCGTCGACCCGGGCAAGCTGCGCCAGGTCGACGGATCCGGGCTGTCCCGCAAGAACAACGTCGCCGCCGACCAGTTCATCGAGCTGCTCCGCTCGGCCAAGGGCGAGCCGTGGTTCGCCGACTGGTACCGGTCCCTGCCGGTGGCGTGCGACCCGGACAAGCTCGACGGCGGTACGTTGCGCACGCGTATGTGCGGGACGCCCGCGGCGCTCAACGCGCACGCCAAGACCGGGTCGCTGACCGGGGCGTCCGCGCTCTCCGGGTACGTGACCGACGCCGGCGGCCGCGAGCTGGTGTTCAGCATCGTCCTCAACAACTACCTGCCCTCGTCGGTCAAGGCCCTGGAGGACGCGATCGTCGTCACCCTCGCCAAGTCCGACGAGGACAAGGCCGTCCTGGTCAGGCCCCGTACGGAGCGCGCGGGCGACCGGAGCGGCGAGGTCGAGTGCTCGTGGCGCAAGCCCGCGCGGTGCTGAGAAGCAGCGCGCACAGCGCCGCGGCGACCGGCACGGCATAGGCGGCGGCGGGGCCCATGTGCTCCGCCGTCCAGCCACCGGCCGCCGCGCCGCCCGCGATGCCCCCGAGGAGACCGGTCACGGCGAGCGTCATGGCCTCGTTCAACTGGCCCTCGGGGGCGTACCGCTGCACCAGCGTCATGCCCGTCACCATCGTCGGCGCGGTCGCCATCCCGGCCACCAGGAGCGCCCCGGCGAGCACGACGAGCGAACCCGTCGCCGTCACGGCGAGCAGCGGCAGCGCCATCAGGACCGCCATCGCCACCCCGCACAGGACGTGCCGCCGGTCCGGGGAGCCGCTCGGCCGCAGCGCTCCGTAGACGAGCCCCGCCACGCACGAGCCCGCGGCCTGCAGGGCCAGGACGACGCCCGCGGCCGCCTTGTGGCCCCGCTCGTCCGCGTACGCGATGGTCGCGACCTCCATGGCGCCGAAGACGGCTCCGGTCGCGAGGAACACGACCAGGAGAGCGGGCATCCCGCGGGTGCGCAGCGGCGACTTGGCCCTCGGCGTCCCGGCCGCGCGCTTTCGGACCGGGGGCTCCGTCGTGCGCTGCGCGGCGAAGAGCAGGACGCCGGTCAGCAGCAGGACGGCGCCCACGAGGGTGCCCGCCTGCGGGAAGAGCGCCCCGCACAGGAACGCCGCGAGCACCGGGCCGAGCATGAAGCACAGCTCGTCCGCCGCCTGCTCGAAGGAGTTGGCGGTGTGCAGCGCGTCCGGCTCGCCCCGCAGCAGATGCGACCAGCGCGCCCGCGACATGCCCCCGGTGTTCGGGGTCGTGGCCGTCGCCGCGTACGAGGCGAACAGCGTCCAGTCGGGCGCCCCGAAGCGCACGCACAGGAGCAGCGACAGCGAGCCGAGCACGGCGAGGGCCGTGGCGGGCACGGCGATCCGCGCCTGCCCGTACCGGTCGACCATGCGGGCCGTCCAGGGCGCCACGACCGCGGTCGCGGCGAGCCCGGTCGCGGTGACGGCACCCGCGAGGGCGTAGGAGTCGCGGGCCCCCGCGATCATGATGACGGCGCTCACGCTGAACATGCCCATGGGCAGCCGGGCGATGAGGTTGCCGACGGTGAAGGCGGTGGCGCCGGGTATCGCGAAGAGACGGGCGTAGGGGTTGCGGGGGCGGCGGGTACGCGCGCGTGGGGGGTGTTGCGGCGGGGTGGCGGGCGAGGAGGGCTCCGGGGTGGCGGGTGTCTTGGGTGGGGTGGGTGTGGCAGAAGTTGTGGGCACGACAGGCGTGGTGGGCGTGGTGGGCGTGGTGGACGTGGTGGGGAAGTCGGCGGGGGCCTCTGGCATTGCTTGAGCCTCGCTGCCGCGCGCGGGTGTGGTCCAACACCTTCTGGGGGGCGATTCACGCGCCTGCGTTGTAAATTCGCGAGATGACCGGACCGCCGCCCGCCGCCCCCCGTGACGTGGACCCCCGCCTCCTGCGCGCCTTCCTCGCCGTGGCCGAGGAACTGCACTTCACTCGGGCCGCCGCTCGCCTGTACGTGGCCCAGCAGGCCCTGAGCCGGGACGTGCGGCGGCTCGAACGGGAGCTGGCGGCGGACCTGTTCACGCGGTCGACGCGACAGGTGACGCTGACGGCCGACGGCGAGCGGCTGCTGCCGTACGCGCGGCGGGTCCTCGCGGCGCACGACGAACTGGCGGCCGCCTTCGCGCGCGGCGGCGTGACCAGGGCGCCCCGGCCGCTGCTCGTCGACCTCAACAGCCCCGGCCTGGTCTTCGGCCGGATCCTGGACCGGGCCCGGGAACTGGCGCCGCAGTGCGAGCTGATGGCCCGCTTCGAGAGCGGTCTGACCGGCGCCGCCGCCGAGATCGCGGCGGGGCGTCTCGACGCGTCGTTCGGCCGCTTCGCCGGACTGCCCGAGACCGTACGCGCCGGACTCGACCAACAGCCCGTGCGGTACGAGCCGATGGCGGTGCTGCTCCCCGTCGACCACCCACTGACGGAGCTCGACGCGGTGCCGCTCGACCGGCTCGCGGGGGAGCGCGTCTACGCGGGCGCGGGCAACGAACGCACCCCGGAGTGGACCGACCTGGCCCGCCGCCTCTTCGACGGCCGAGGCATCGAGATCGCACCGCCCGCCCCGCTCGCCGTCGGCCCCGAGGAGTTCGCGCGGATCATGGCGAAGCACCGGAACCCCGTGCTCGCCGTCGTCGGCTTCCCCGAGCTGCCCGGCTGTGTGCTGCGGCCGCTGGTCGACCCCGTACCGCTGTCGCCGGTGTCGCTCGTGTGGCGCCGGGGTCTGCGCCACCCCGGTCTTGACGCGCTCCGCCGTGCCGCGGCCGAACTCGCGGCGGAGGAAGACTGGCTCAACCGACCAGCGGAAGGATGGATTCCGGCCACCGATGCACTCATCATGATGATTCAGGACTGACGTAAAACCACGGTTGTCACCGGGGTGCGCTACATTCGGCTTCCGGGTGCGATGTGATAGAGGGGGGCGCCTGGATCGGGTGGGGGCCCGGTCCGGACGACGAGTGCCCGGCGAGTCGTACGCGCCCGCATCATGACCCGTGGGGGGTGTGCGTACGCATGGAGAACTGGCGAGAAAACGGCTCATCGAGGCCCACCGAAGGTCATTTCGGGCCCGATGGCGGACTGCCGGAGTGGTCGGGCGGGCTGCCCGCGCCGACGCACGACCCGAATGAGGTCACCGTCCAGATCGACGGCGTCGGCCGGTGCCTGGCGGGGGAGCGCGGCGGCTCGACGACGGGTGGCACCCGCGTCATGCAGGGGTTTTCGGACACCCGGAGCGTGGCTGATACACCGGTGTTCGTCGACGAGACGGGTCGCAGGAGCAGACGGTATCGCCGGATAGGCGCGGTCGTCGGCCTTCTCTGTGCGGGGTACGCCGTGGTCATGGCCGGCACGCTCGTCTCGGGCAACTCAAGCGCGCCCTGGCTGCCGGTGCCCGACCCCAAGGACGAGCAGCCCGCGAGCCAGGTCGACACCCCTGAGCTGCCGACGGAGTCGGCTGCCGGGCCGACGGCGCCCGCATCCGGTGATGCCGAGCCGAAGTCGCCTTCCGATTCCGCTTCTGGTTCCGCTTCTGATTCTGGTTCCGCTTCTGATTCCACGGGTACGTCCATGGACTCGCGGGCCGGTGAGGACGGGGCGCCGGGGGCGGGCGGTGGGTCGGGGCGCTCCATACCGTCGTCGCGGGACGGCGAAGCGGCGGGCGGGTCCGAGGGTTCCTCGGGGGCACGGGCGCCCGAAAGCGGCGGCGAGCCCGGCCTGCAGCCGACCGGGGGCGGTGGCACGAACGGCTCGACGGCGCCCGGCGACGACGCCACGCCTCCCGGCGCGGACCCGGGCCCCGGTCCCACCGGGGAGACCGGCTCGCCCGCGGCCCCGCCCGCGCGGACGCCGGACGGCGGCGGCAGTGGCGGCGACGCCGAGGACGGCGGTGGCGCGGGAACGGACGCGGGGTCCGAGGCGCGGACCGTGTCCGACGGGCGGGGCCAGGGGGACGCGGCTCCAGGGGGCGTACGACCATGAACTTCCGCTCCGGCGGGCCCGGGTCGGCCGACGGGGCCGCAGCCCCTGCCCCCGCTTCAGCCTCCACTCCCACTCCCGCTTCCACTCCTGCTCCCACTCCCGCTTCCGCCCCCGGAGAAGGGCGAGGCCCCGCGCGCCACCGCGGGCGCGGGCGCGGACGCACCCCCGCGCGCCCGCACCTGCGCCCCCGCCTCCCGATGCGCTACCTCCTGCCCGCACTCCTCCTCGTGGCCCTGAGCGCGATGCTGATGCTGCGCGGTTACGTCCACAGCGAGATCCAGGCCGACCACCGGGTGCGGCCCCCGGCGGCCACGGACCAGGTGCCGAAGGAGATCCTTCAGGGCGGCCCGGTCATCGACACGCGCGACGGGCGGACCCAGTCGCTGAGCGTCCCCGACCACCGCGTGGTGCTGACCTTCGACGACGGTCCCGACCCGAAGTGGACCCCCAAGGTCCTCGACGTACTGGCCGAACACGACGCGCACGCCGTCTTCTTCGTCACCGGCACGATGGCCTCGCGCCACCCCGACCTGGTGCGCCGCATGGTCGACGAGGGCCACGAGGTGGGCCTGCACACCTTCAACCACCCGGACCTGTCCTACCAGTCGAAGGACCGCGTCGACCGGGAGCTGTCGCAGAGCCAGCTGGCGCTCGCGGGCGCGGCGGGCATCCGTACGTCCCTGTTCCGGCCGCCGTACTCGTCCTTCGCCGACGCCATGGACAACAACTCCTGGCCGGTCGCCCGGCACATCGGCAGCCGCGGCTACCTCACGGTGGTCACCGACACCGACAGCGAGGACTGGAAGCGCCCCGGCGCCGACGAGATCGCCCGCCGCGCCACGCCCGCCGACGGCAAGGGCGCCGTCGTCCTGATGCACGACTCGGGCGGCGACCGCTCCCAGACCGTCGCCGCGCTCGACCGCCTCATCCCCCGACTCACCCAGCAGGGCTACGAGTTCACCAACCTCACCGAGGCCCTGGGAGCGGGCACGACCGGCGCGCACGCGCGCGTGGAGGGCTTCGAGCTGTGGCGCGGCAAGGCCTGGGTGCTCCTCGTCGGCGCGGCGGAACACACCACCGACGTCCTGGTCATCGGCCTGGCCGTGGTCGGCGTCCTGGTCATCGCCCGCTTCGGCCTGATGCTGCTCCTGTCTGCGGTGCACGCCCGGCGGGTCCGTAGGCGCGGCTTCCGCTGGGGCGATTCCCGCGGAAGTGATTCCCGCAGGTCCGGGGGACCGGTGACGGAGCCGGTCTCGGTCCTCGTGCCCGCGTACAACGAGGCCAAGTGCATTGAGAACACCGTCCGCTCCCTCACGGCCAGTGACCACCCCATCGAGGTCATCGTCATCGACGACGGCTCCACGGACGGCACGGCCCGCACGGTCGAGGGCCTCGGCCTGCCGAACGTACGCGTCGTACGGCAGCACAACGCGGGCAAGCCCGCCGCCCTCAACCGAGGTCTGGCCAACGCCCGGCACGACCTCGTCGTCATGATGGACGGCGACACGGTCTTCGAGGCGGCCACCGTGCGCGAACTGGTCCAGCCGTTCGCCGACCCGCGCGTGGGCGCCGTCGCCGGCAACGCCAAGGTGGGCAACAGGAACTCCCTCATCGGGTCCTGGCAGCACATCGAGTACGTGATGGGCTTCAACCTCGACCGCCGCATGTACGACGTGCTGCGCTGCATGCCGACCATCCCCGGCGCGGTGGGCGCCTTCCGGCGCACCGCTCTGGAGCGCGTCGGCGGCATGAGCGACGACACGCTCGCCGAGGACACCGACGTCACGATGGCGCTGCACCGCGACGGCTGGCGGGTCGTGTACGCGGAGCGGGCGCGCGCGTGGACCGAGGCGCCGGAGACCGTGCGGCAGCTGTGGTCCCAGCGCTACCGGTGGTCGTACGGCACGATGCAGGCGATCTGGAAGCACCGGAGCGCGGCGGTCGAACGCGGCCCGTCGGGCCGGTTCGGCCGCGTGGGCCTGCCCTTGGTGTCGTTGTTCATGGTCCTGGCCCCACTCCTCGCCCCCCTGATCGACGTCTTCCTCCTCTACGGCCTCGTCTTCGGCCCCACCCAGCAGACCGCCGCGGCCTGGCTCGGCGTGCTCGCCGTCCAGGCGGTGTGCGCGGCGTACGCCTTCCACCTCGACCGCGAGCCGATGACCCACCTCGTCTCGCTGCCCGTCCAGCAGATCCTCTATCGGCAGTTGATGTACGTGGTGCTGCTGCAGTCCTGGATCACGGCGCTGACCGGGGGGCGGCTGCGGTGGCAGAAGCTGCGGCGGACGGGCGCGGTGGGGGCGGCGCCGGTCTCGTCGTCCCCGCGGGCGCGGGCGGGCGGCGGCGTGGAGCGGAGCCCAGTGGCATGACGTATCCGACCGCCGCCCGTCCTGGTCGGTGACCGGGGGTCGCGTGCGCCGCCTCCTGCCGCCCCTGTGGCTGTTCAGCGCGGCGGCCCTGTGCCTGCTGTTCGCCGGTGGCTGGAACCCAGCGCCGGTTTTCAGCCGACAGCCGTTATGGTCACATGAGTCTTGCTCGATTACTCGATTGCTCGGTTACTCGTCGACTGCGGAGACAGGGCTGGTGTTTGGCAAGAACAGGCAGGTCAGTGACCCTCCCGTGCCATCCGTCCCGTGGGCTGATGTGTGGGAATTCGCCATCGGCAACGAGGAGCGGCCCGCCGGTGGGCAGCGCAAGAGTCCCGTTCTCGGGCTTCGTGCCATCAGAGTCCCGCACGGTTCGGGGGCGCAACGTGTCTTGGCTCCCTGTGCCTACGTGCCGCCGGAGGCGCCGTCCGCCTCGGCGCCGGACGCTGCCCTGCGCCTGTACGAGGACGCCGAGGGCCGACAACTGCTGTGTTCTCTCGACAGCCCTGAGGACGTAAAAGGCGAACGTCGTTATCCCGTGCGTTGCGGGCAAGGCGAACTCATCGGAACGATTCGGCGCATCTCTCCGCTCAAGCACGCACTGAAACCGACCTGGCGCATTGAACAGCCTGGCCACCCTGAAATCACGAACAGTGCGGAGTGGGCCAAGGGCGGTCCCAAGGAGATCGTCCAGCGAGGCACCGGTAAGTTGCTGCTCGGCGCCCTTCAGGCTGTGGCCGACATGGGCGCTGACGGTGGTGACCAGCCCGCGAAGTCGCGTGTCCTCGAATGGAAGGCCGACGGCGAGCTGGTGATGACGTCCGAGGGCCACCACCGGTTCCTGATCCGGGCGGCGTGGCTCGACCGCCGTCTTGCGTTCGCGTACGCACTTCTGCGCGACAGTTGAGCGTAACCTCCGCGCGACAGTTGAGTCACCGAGAGACGCGCAAACACAAGACGCGTGCACAGTGGATACGGCTTACGGCTACAGGGCGGCCGTGCGGCAGCAAAAGTGCCTTAGGGGGATGAAGCGTGTGGACGATCGCGTAATTCCCCACGGCTGCGGTCACGTAATTCCCCAGGTGCTGGCGTCTTCTATCTGTCGATGATGACGGCCAGAGAGCGACCATGAGAACTGGTCAGCCATGTTTCCAGCTGCCCGGCATCGATTCGCTCCCGAAGCACCGCCAGCGCCGCTGCGGGCGACGCTGGGACGGTGCCGTCGCTGAAGATCCAGGACTCGGCCATGCGGATGACCTTCTCATATGCCGCGAGCGACCTGTCCCAGCTGGTCGACGGATGGGCAGCAGGAGTCCTGGGTCGCTTGTTGGGGCGGTAGCTGGGGCCGTTCATGATCACCTGATGGCTGGTGTTGATGAGCCGGTCCAGGAGGGACTCGGCGACGACGGGGTTGGGGAAGAGGGGATACCAGTCGCTGGGCGCCCGGTTGCTGGTGATGATCAGTGAGCGTCCCTGCCGCTCGGAGACGAATTCGTAGAGGTCGTCGGCCTGGGCCGCGGACAGCTGTCGCATGGCGAAGTCGTCGAGGATGAGGACGTCGGGGCGGACGAGTTCGCGGATCCGTTTCTCCCAGGTGCGGTCCGCGTGGCCGCCGGCGAGGATGCGGCTGGTCTTGGCGAAGCGGACGTGCGCGCCCTGGCGGACGGCAAGGTGGCCGCGGGCCTGGGCGGGGCGGGCGTCGAGCGTTTCCAGCACCTCCAGCCCTGGATCACGACCCTCATCGGCGGCCGCCTGCGCTGGCAGAAACTACGGCGTACGGGGGCGGTGGGTGGGGGGCGCCGCCCGGCGCGCAGCCCCGTACGCGCGGGGCGTAAAGAGCAAGGCCCCGACCGACACAGGCCGGTAATCATCGCTCTGCGTTGTGCGACTGTTCGGCAACAACGTCCCGCACAGAGCTTCGATATGCCCATATCTGTCCCCGTGCTGGGTAAACCTCACTCTCGCTTCGCGCAGTGCCCCTGGATAGCGTGGGTTCACTCAAGTGAACCCACTGACCTCTACTGAACCCACGTCCCATCGGGAGCTGACTGTGAACCGCCGACCTGCCTTGCTCGCGGTGGCCGCGCTGACGACTGCCGCGGCTCTGTCGCTCTCCGCCTGCGGTGGCGGAGACGGCGACTCCAAGAGTGACGACAAGATCGAGGGTGCCGGGAACAGCGAGACGAAGTCGCCGTCCCCGAAGGGTTCCGAGGACGCGATCGAACGTCCGGAGATCAAGCTGCCCAAAGGCGTGAAGAACGTGTTCGAGGGCGGGGAGACCGGAGAGCCGGAAAAGGACGCGGTCCTCGCGGACAGCGAGCGCCGCATCAACTCGCTGGACGAGGCGGTCACCGTCGACGCGAAGGAGCACCCGGCGCTGAAGTTCTATTCGTCGGGTGAGGCACTGGTGTCGGCGGCGACGTACATCAAGAGCTTCTATGACGAGGACAGGTCCTTCGTAGGTACGTCGCGCTACTACAACCGCAACGTCACCATCCTGAAGAAGGGAACCGCCGCGGTGACCTACTGCATGGACTCGAGCAAGACCTATCCCATGAACCGGAAGACCAAGAAGGTCGACCGGTCCATTCCGGCCTCGGACAAGGACTACACGTTCTTCAACACCAGGCTGGAGAAGAACGCCAAGGGCGTCTGGCAGACGACATCGGTCACATCCATCGAGGCGGCGAAGCAGTGCAGGTGACGCAGCGGTTCGTACGGTACGTCGTGGCTCCGATGGCCGGGCTGTCCCTGGTGGCCGTGCCCGGCGTCGCGCAGGCGAGCGGCGGCAAGGGCGGTGGCAAGCCCGTCGAGGGCAGCGGCAAGGGTGACATGAAGGGTGGTGTCATCTACGCCGAGACCCGGGTGACCACGTCGGGCAACGGGACCAACAGACAGGGCAAGACCGGCACGCTCACCGCGGGCGACCACGACTGGACGCCGCCCGCCTGCTGGTACGAGCCCGCCTTCTCGCCGAAGGAGATCGAGGCGCAGGTCAAGATGTGGCGCGGGCTCGACCTGCCATTCCTCGGCGGGATCGGTGACTTCGTGGGCGACGTGCTGGACAGCCGCTACAAGGACGGCAAGCCGTACAAGGACTACAACCTGGACAAGCAGGGCAAGGGGATGTTCTGGGCGGCGGTGAAGAACCCCGAGCGTCCGGACGACCCCGCGGCGAACGCCTGCAACAGGCAGCCGTTCTGGGTCGATGAGGGCGAGGACTCCGGCGAGCCTCTCGCCGTCAGCCCGAAGGTTCTCGCGGAATACGCCTACGACGCACTTGAGATCCCCAGCACCAAGGTCACCCTCGCGCCCGAGGGCGAGACGAAGGTCAACCTCCCCACGTGGGCGTGGCTCGACAAGGCCAAGTTCAAGAAGCTCTCGGTGACGGCGACCCTGCCCCACACGAACCTGTCGGCCACGACGACCGCCACCCCCGAGTCGCTGCGGATCGAGCCCGGAACGAAGGACGCCGAGACGTACCCGGCCGGTGGCGTGTGCAAGATCGGCAAGGACGGACGCATCGGCGAGCCCTACGCCAAGGGCAACGCGAAGAAGACGCCCCCGTGCGGCGTGAAGTACCTGCGGTCGTCCGGCGACGGGTCGTACGACCTGAAGGCCACCATCACCTGGAAGGTCAGCTGGACGAGCACGACCGAACCGGGTAATCACCCGCTGCCCGACGGTGAGTTCGGCGCCGACCAGAACGTCGTCGTCAAGGAGATCCAGTCCATCAACCGTTGATGACTAAGACGCCATTTCGTTTGGTGTGATCTTGCGGCAGCCTGGGACGGTGACTTCTTCGCTTGTTGAGCGAATGGCTCCAGATGATCTGTGGGAGCTGTTCGAGCGGGTGGTGCCGCCGGCGCCGGAGCGTCCGCAGGGCGGCGGTCGCCGTCGGCATGGGGACCGGGAGGTGCTGGCCGCGATCATCTTCGTCGCCACCTCGGGCTGCACGTGGAACCAACTGCCGCCGGGCTTCGGCCCTTCGGGAGTGACCGCTTTCCGCCGGTTCACCGAGTGGTCCGAGGCGAGGGTGTGGGCCAAGCTCCATCGCCTTGTCCTCGATGAGCTCGGCTCCCGCGGTGAGCTGGACTGGTCGCGCTGTGCGATCGACTCAGTCAGCGTCCGCGCCCTCAAAGGGGCGGCTGACGGGACCGAATCCGACCGACCGCGGCAAGAGCGGATCGAAAATCCACCTGATCGTCGACCGTCACGGCCTGCCTCTCTCGCTCGGAATCTCCGCCGCCAACCTCCACGACAGCCAGGCCCTCATCCCGCTGGTCCGCGGTATCCCGCCCGTCCGCTCCCGCCGCGGCCCCAGGCGTCGGCGGCCCGCCAAGCTCCACGGCGACAAGGGGTACGACTACCCCCACCTGCGACGCTGGCTCTCTTTACGGCAGATCACCCACCGCATCGCACGCAAGGGCACTGAGTCTTCCCAGCGCCTGGGTCGGCACCGCTGGGTCGTGGAACGGACGGTGTCCTGGCTGTCGGGCTGCCGCCGACTCCACCGCCGATACGAACGCAAGCCCGAGCACTTCCTCGCCTTCACCGCCATCGCGGCAACCCTCATATGCCATCGCAGAATCGCCAAATGAAATGACGTCTAAGGCATGAGTGACCTCATGAGCCGCCCCGGCTGCGCGTGTGCCGGGGCGGTCGTCTTGGCGAAGGGGTAGCGAGGCCACATGACTGATGAAGGCTCGGCGGTCTACGAAGAGCACTCCACGCGCACTCCGCTTCAGCTGCTTGCCGGCGTGGGATGGAAGCGGCTGACGGCGTTTCGAGTGGATGGTGATGGCGCGCTCCCCGGCGGAGGATCGCTCAGTACGAGAAGCACACGGCCTTTGTGTCGTGGGAAGACATCACAGCGCTGGTCGTGTGGCGGCTGCGCACAACTGGCCAAGGACTCGACTGCATCGGAGTCCGCCGCCGGCCCGGCGCTCCCGGCCTCCCGGGGCCGAACAGCGAGATGACACCGCTGCAGGCCGAGCGCGTTGCCCCGCACGTCGAGTACGAACTCCTTCTCACGAGCCGCCCCATCAGCTGGTGGCGGCTCCGCCCGGAAGAGCTCATAGGCGCTACGGATGCATGTGCGCCCAAGATTCCTGCCCTTATGTACGAGCAGTCCTTCCCGAAATGACACGGGGCGGCTCTGCCGGAGGAGAGAAGACATGATGTTCGGGAGGGGCGGGGCGCGGAGACGAGGCCCCGAGCCGGTCGAAGAGGAGCCCGTACCGGCTGTCGAGTGGGCCGGGGTGCGGACGTTCACGATCGGCACGGTGGAGCGTCCGGTCACGAAGGAGCGTCCTCTTCCTGCACGCGGCCCGCGAGCGATCCGCGTTCCCGGGGGCGCGGGCGAATCGAAGGTGTTCGCCCCGTGTGCGTACGTCGCCCGGACGGCGTCTGCCGCACCGGCGTCCGCGATGGAGGCCTGCTTGTATGAGGATTCCGAATCGCAATGCCTGCTGTGCTACCTCGTCGTCGAGGAGCGGGAGGGCGGGGAGCGCTGCCATCGGGTGTACGGCGCCCAGGGCGAGGAAATCGGAGCCGTCCGCCGCATTCCCCCGTCCAACAAGCTGGTCAAGCACACGTGGCGCATGGACCAGCCCGGGCACCCGGAAATCGTCGGACGCCATGAATGGGTGAGCGGCGGCGCCAAGCACCTCGCTGAGCGGGCAGCGCTCAAAGTCGTGACGGAAACGGTGGAAACCGTGCTCACTCTGGGTACGTACTCAGGTGCTTCCAAGAGCCCCAGCCGAACGCTGGAGTGGTGGTCCGGCGGCGAGTTGGTGATGGTCTCCCAGAGCATCACCACACTCACGATCAAGGCGAATTGGCTGGACCGCCGTCTCGCCTTCGCCTACGCCTTCCTCGGTGACAGCTGAGATCCGAGAGTCGAGACCCGCGGGCTCAGGTCTTGCGACGGAGCCACTGCCCCGGTGTGCGGCGTGGCGGGCGCGCCACGATGTCGCCGCCGGTCGACTTGCCGGTCAGGACGGTGCGTAGGCGTACGGGGACCTCCGGGCCGGTCACCGGGGCGATCTTGATTCCGCCGCGGATGTACGTGATGTCATCGGCGTCGTCCGGGGCGCCGGGGCGCCGGGGTGCTGCTGGGCCAGGCGTACGAGGTAGTCGGTGCTGACCCCGGCCAGCTCGGCGACCTCCTCGCGGCGCAGGCCGGGGGCGCGCCGGGCCCGTCGGCGTGCGGGCAGGGCGAAGTCGTCGGGGTCCAGGCGTTCGCGCCTGCTGCGCAGGAACGCGGCCAGTTCCTGGGCCGGGTCCGGTTCCGGGTGCGGGTCCGGGTCCAGGTGCGGGTGCGGGTCCGAGGCCGGAGCGCGGGTCGTCTCGGTCCCTTCGACAGGTGGGGTGGGACGGGCATTCCTGGAAGCCCTTGGTCCAGGGGCCCGCCCCCGCGATGTGACGCAGTCGTTCGGTTTACGGATGTGACGCCCGCCCCCCGGCGATTACGCTCACCCGCTATGACGCAGCCTCCCGGCCAGCCGCCCCAGGATGGATTCGGCGCCCCGCAGCCCCAGCCGAACCAGCCCCCACCCCCCTTCCCCGGCCAGCCGCCGGCCGCCCCGCCGCAGCCCCCGGGGCAGCCCGGCTACGGCTATCCGCAGCAGCCCCCTGCCCCGCACGGAGCCCCGCCCCCGGCCCCGCACGGAGCCCCGCCCGCAGGACCGTACGGCCAGCCCCAGAGCCAGGACCCGTACGGTCAGCCGCAGGACCCCTACGGGAACTCCCAGGGCCAGACCCAGGCCATGCCCCCGTACGGGCAGCAGCCCCCGTACGGGCAGCCCCAGTTCGGCGCCTACCCGCCGCCGCCCCCGGGTGGCGGTGACACGAAGAAGCGGAACATGATCATCGCGGTCGCCGTGGCCGCCGTGCTCGTCATCGGAGGCGGCGCCTTCTTCCTCGTCAGCGACGGTGACGACGACAAGGACGACAAGAACAAGAAGCCGCAGGCGGACAAGAGCGCGTCCGGCGAGGTGACGCCGGGTGCGCCCGCCGAGTCGGCCGGGCCCTCCGAGGACGCGGGTGACGAGACCCCGTCCCTGCCGTCCACCGAACCCACCACCGGGATACCCAGCACTCCGGGCGGCGGCATCGGCGGTGATGACGACGACGGGCCCGCGCCCGCCACCGGGTACAAGGGGCAGTGGCAGAACGAGAAGCTGAAGACCCTCACCATCGCCGACAAGCAGACCACCGGGCAGGCCGCGGGCAAGCACATCGTGTCCTACCTCGACCCCGGCGGCGTGGGCATGTGCACCGGCCTCGGGCAGGACCGGGCCGGGGGCGAGTTCCGGCTCGCCCTCAAGTGCGGCAGCGGGACCAACGAGAAGTTCATCGGCGCCGATCTGTCCCGCTCCGGCGACTCCGTCGTCATGGACTGGGACAAGGGCGGCTCCGACACCCTCAAGTGGGCCGGGGGTCTCGGCTGACCCAGGTCCAGCGCCAGGGGGCCGAGGGCCAGCGCCTCACCCCCCACCCCACCCCACCGTGAGTTCGAAGTTCCCCGCCGGTCACTCACCGGCACAGGGCTGAAACGCGCCGTCCCTACCTTCGGGATCATCAGCCGCTTGCCGGGGAGGCGTGGGATGGGTACCGAGGGCAGCAGGACGCAGCAGCGCGGGTCGTCGTGGATTTCGCGGTGGGATCCCGAGGACGAGGAGTTCTGGGAGCGGGAAGGAGCCCGCGTCGCCCGGCGCAACCTCGTCTTCTCGATCCTGTCCGAACACATCGGGTTCTCCGTCTGGACCCTGTGGTCGGTCATGGTGCTCTTCATGGGGCCGGAGTACGGGATCGACCCGGCGGGGAAGTTCTTCCTGGTGTCGATGGCGACCCTCGTGGGCGCCGTCGTCCGGGTCCCGTACACCTTCGCCGTGGCCCGCTTCGGCGGGCGCAACTGGACCGTCGTGGCCGCCTCGATGCTCCTGCTGCCGACCGTCGCGGCCTTCGTCGTCATGGAGCCCGGCACCTCGTACTCGACCTTCATGGTGTGCGCGCTGCTCACCGGCGTCGGCGGCGGCAACTTCGCCTCCTCCATGACCAACATCAACTCCTTCTTCCCGCTGCGGAAGAAGGGCTGGGCCCTCGGCCTCAACGCCGGCGGCGGCAACATCGGCGTCCCGGTCATCCAGCTCATGGCGCTCGCCGTGATCGGGGCCAGTGGTGGGCCACGGCTGCTCCTGGGGATCTATATCCCCCTCGTCGTGGTCTCCGCCGTCTGCGCCGCGCTCTTCATGGACAACATCGCGGCCGTCAAGAACGACACCGGGGCCGCCCGAGAGGCCCTGCGCGACCCGCACACCTGGATCATGTCCCTGTTGTACGTGGGGACGTTCGGGTCGTTCATCGGGTACAGCTTCGCCTTCGGGCTCGTCCTGCAGACGCAGTTCGGGCGCACGCCCCTGGAAGCCGCCCAGATCACCTTCCTCGGACCGCTGCTCGGCTCGCTGATCCGGCCCGTCGGCGGACGGCTCGCCGACCGGTTCGGCGGGGCCCGCATCACGCTGTGGAACTTCGTCGGGATGGCGGCGGCGACGGGCGTCGTCGTGCTCGCGTCCGTGCGGGAGTCGCTCGCGCTCTTCACCGGCGCGTTCGTGGTCCTCTTCGTGCTCACCGGGCTCGGCAACGGCTCCACGTACAAGATGATCCCGGGGATCTTCCACGCCAAGGCGGTCCGCGCGGGGCTCGCGGGGGAGGAGGCCGCGCGCTACGGACGGCGGCTCTCCGGGGCCTCCATGGGGCTCATCGGGGCCGTCGGCGCGCTCGGCGGCCTCGGGATCAACCTCGCCTTCCGGCAGTCCTTCCAGACGGCGGGCACGGGCACGGGCGCCTTCGTCGCCTTCCTCCTCTGCTACGCGGTCTGCTTCGCCGTCACCTGGGCCGTATACCTTCGCCGCCCCGCCGCACCGGCCGCCCGGACCGAGCCGACGCCGGGCAGCGAGCCGCAGCGCGTGTACGCCGAGGTGTGAGACGTACGCCTGAGCGAGACGAGCCACAGGTCACGTACGCAGGGAAGCGACGTAACACGGCGGACATCGGCGTGATCCGCGACCGTCACCCGGCGTTGGCAGGCTCGGGGACTCGGACAGCCGGGGAGAGGAGGGAAACGATGGACGACGACCAGCGGCACGGACCCCTCTCCGGGTTCACCGTCGGCGTCACCGCCGCCCGCCGCGCCGACGAACTGGGCGCCCTGCTCCAGCGGCGCGGCGCCACCGTCCTGCACGCCCCCGCCCTGCGCATCGTGCCGCTCGCGGACGACAGCGAACTCCTCACGGCGACCAAGGAACTGATCGTCGACGCCCCCGACGTGGTGGTCGCCACCACCGCCATCGGGTTCCGCGGCTGGGTCGAGGCCGCCGACGGCTGGGGGCACGGGGAGGCGCTGCTCGAACGGCTGCGGGGCGTCGAACTGCTCGCCCGGGGGCCGAAGGTGAAGGGCGCCGTGCGGGCCGCGGGGCTCACCGAGGACTGGTCGCCGTCCTCGGAGTCCATGGCGGAGGTGCTCGACCGGCTCCTCGGCGAAGGCGTCGCCGGACGGCGCATCGCCCTGCAACTGCACGGGGAGCCCCTGCCCGGTTTCGTGGAGGCCCTGCGCGCGGGCGGCGCCGACGTCGTCCTCGTCCCCGTCTACCGCTGGCTGCCGCCCGCCGACCTCACCCCGGTCGACCGGCTCCTCGACGCCGCCGTGAGCCGCGGCCTGGACGCGCTGACCTTCACGTCCGCGCCCGCCGCCGCCTCGCTGTTCGCACGGGCCGAGGAGCGGGGGATGGCGGCCGAGCTGACCGCCGCGCTCCGCCACGACGTGCTGCCCGCCTGCGTCGGCCCGGTCACCGCGCTGCCGCTGCAGAGCCGCGGCCTGGACACCGTGCAGCCCGAACGCTTCCGGCTCGGCCCGCTCGTCCAACTGCTCTGCCAGGAGCTGCCGGGGCGGGCCAGGTCGCTGCCGATCGCGGGGCACCGGGTGGAGATCCGCGGCCACGCGGTGGTCGTCGACGGGGAGCTGCGGGCCGTGCCGCCCGCCGGGATGGCGCTCCTGCGGGCCCTTGTGCGGCGGCCCGGCTGGGTCGTGGCCCGTGCCGAACTCCTGCGGGCGCTGCCGGGCGCGGGCCGCGACGAGCACGCCGTCGAGACGGCGATGGCCCGGCTGCGGACGGCGCTCGGCGCGCCGAAGCTCATCCAGACCGTCGTCAAGCGCGGCTACCGGCTCGCGCTCGACCCGGCGGCCGGGTCCAAGTACGCCGACTGAGCCCCGCCCGCGCCGTCCCCGCGCCCCCGCCCGAACACCACGAGCGCCCGCACGAGGAACCCGAGGGCGAGGGTGCTCAGGAGTGCCCGCACCACGTTCCACGCCACCCACGTGTCCTCGAAGTCCGCGCGCACCGCGGCCGGATCGGCGATCTTCGCGGGGTCGCCCGCGTCCGCCAGCTCGTCGTTCAGGGGCACGTTCACCGTGACCGTGAGGACGAACGTGAGGAAGTACGCGAGCAGCGCCGCGAGCACCCACCAGCGCACCGGGCCGCGCCGCAGCATCCAGGCCGCGACCCCCGTGAGCAGCAGCGCGCCCATGAAGCTCGCGAAGAACACCGCGTTCTCGAACGCCGCGTTGACGTCCTGCATGACCTCGATGTACGCGCGGTCCGAACTGCGCGCGAGGCCCGGCATCACGCCGCACGCGAAGATGTAGAAGGTCCCGGAGATCAGGCCCATGGCCACGGTCGCGGCGCCCAGGACGAGTCCGGTGCCGCGGCTGCCGCGTGCCGCCGTCGTGTTGCGTGCTGTCGCCACGTTTTCGCTCATGCCCCGAGTCAAGCGCGCCGTGCGGGCACGGACCATGGTTCAGAAGCGCGGCGGCATACGCGGGCGTCTGCAGCACCCCCGGTGGCAGGGGTTCCGGTGGCGCCCACGGGCGGGCACTGTAGGGGTACGGCACTCACCGGCACACCCCAAGGGCGGTGAAAGGCGCATGGTGTTGGGTGCGACTACCAAGTCCGCGACCCCTGCGTACCACTCCACGTTCCACGAACTCCGCTTCGACGCCGGCCGGCCCTGCCTCGACCTCGTCGCCACCGCCCACCCGGTGGAGCGCATCGGCGACGTCAGGCGGCTGCGGGCCTGGCTGGCGGGCGCGGGCCTGATCCCGCAGGGCACGCCGCTGCCCGGGGCCGACGTGACCTGGCTCGCCGCCTTCCGGGAGCTGCGCGGCCACATCGCCCAGCTGGTCCGCGCCGAGCTGGCCGGACGGCCCGCCGACGCCGCGCTGGCCCGCGTCAACGCCCTCGCCGCCGCGGCCCCGCCCGCCCCGCGCGCCGTCCGGCACCCCGACGGCACCCTGACCCGGGCCCTGCACGGCGCCCCCGGCCGCACGGCCCTGCTCGCCGCCGTCGCCAGGGACGCCGTCGAACTGCTCACCGACCCGGTGGCCCGGTCGTTGCTGCGCCAGTGCGCGGGCGACAACTGCGCCATCGTCTACCTGGACACCTCGCGCGGACGCCGCCGCCGCTGGTGCTCCAGCGAGGTGTGCGGCAACCGGGAGCGGGTGGCCAGGCACCGGCGGCGCGCGGCGCTGGCGCGGGCCTGACCGCTCACCCGAACCGCCCGGCGGGACGCTCACCCGAACCGCCCGGCGGGACGCCCGCCCGAACCGCCCGGCGGGACGCCCGCCTGGCTCGGACCGGGAACTTTCACCCCCACACCGGGACATCCCGTGCCCCCGCCCGGAATTCCTCGCCTCCCGTTGAACGGACGCGGCCCCCGGTCCGTACGTCCAGGGTGACCAGCCGACAGGGCCGACCACGCGGAGAGCACGGCCGACATGGGCAGCCGAGACGAACAGCGGACAGCGGAGGCAGACGTGCGCAAGGATTCCGCCGTGGCCGATGAACGCCCGCACCGACGACATCGACTGACGCCGACTTCCGTGCCGGGGCCGGACGAGGAACTCATGCGCGCGCTGTACCGGGAGCACGCGGGACCGCTTCTCGCCTATGTGCTCCGGCTTGTGGCGGGGGACCGGCAGCGCGCGGAAGATGTCGTACAGGAAACGCTCATCCGTGCCTGGAAGAACGCCGGTCAGCTCAACCGAGCTACCGGTTCGGTACGCCCCTGGCTGGTGACGGTCGCGCGCCGCATCGTCATCGACGGCCACCGCAGCCGGCAGGCCCGGCCGCAGGAGGTCGACCCGTCGCCGCTGGAGGTCATCCCCGCGGAGGACGAGATCGATAAGGCGCTGTGGCTGATGACGCTGTCGGACGCGCTGGAGGACCTGACTCCCGCGCATCGGGAGGTACTTGTCGAGACCTACTTCAAAGGGCGTACGGTCAATGAGGCGGCCGAGACACTGGGCATACCCAGCGGGACAGTGCGCTCGCGGGTCTTCTACGCGCTGCGCTCGATGAAGCTTGCGCTCGAGGAGCGGGGGGTGACGGCATGAGCACGCCGTACGACGCACACGGCCAGGGTCCCTGGGGCCCCGGCTCCGGCTTCGGCGGCGGATCCGGATCGGGCTCCGGTCCGGGCGACGTGCACGAGACCGTCGGTGCCTACGCGCTCGGGATCCTCGACGACGCCGAGGCCACCGAGTTCGAGGCGCACCTCGCGGGCTGCGACTTCTGCGCGCACCAGCTGGAGGAGTTCTCCGGCATGGCACCGATGCTGGCTGCCCTCGCGGACTTCCCCGGTGCCGATGGCGGTGCCGGTGGCGGGACGGGCGGCCCCGGTGTCGTCGGCGCGGTGCCGTCCCAGGCGCCCGCCGCGCACGGGCTCCTGCGCGGCGTCCCGCAGATCGGCGAACAGCTCGCCACCCGGCCGAGCCCGAGGCTCGCGGACCGCCTGGTGGACGAGGTCGCGGTCAAGCGCGCCCAGCGGCGCAGGCGCGGCATGTACCTGGTCGCGGCGGCGGCCGCGCTGATCATCGGCGGTCCGCTCGCGGTCTTCGCGGTCAGTGACGACGACGGCGGTACGAAGGAGGTGGCGGGCGCCGATCCGCACCCCACCTCGCCCGCCGAGGACGCCTTCTTCAACCACATGGACGACAAGATCGCCGCCACCGACCCCAAGACCAAGGTCACCGCGACGGTCGGCACGGAGAAGAAGGCCTGGGGCACGCACACGGTCCTTGAGCTGAAGAACGTCAAGGGCCCGCTGAAGTGCTCGCTGATCGCGGTCGGCAAGGACGGCAAGAAGGAGACCGTGACGACCTGGTCGGTGCCCCAGTGGGGCTACGGCATCAAGGACAGTCCGCACCAGGCCTCGCGGAACCCGCTGTACGTGCACGGCGGCGCCGCGTTCGACCGCGACGACATCGACCACTTCGAGGTGCGCACGTTCGACGGCGAGCGGCTGGTCGAGGTGGACGTCTGACCACGGGCGGCAAGGCGGCGCACGGTCCGACGACTGCACAACCGGGGTTCCTTTCGCGTACGGTGGACGGCTGCTCAATACGGGCAGCAGCACGTCAGGAAAGGGGCCCCGGTGGCCGACGTACGCGAGCGCGAGATCAGTGTCGAACAGGACCACCTCGACCAGGTCTACCGCCGCCTCGAAGAGAAGATCCACGAGGCCGAGTTCCTGATGAACGACGCGGCCAAGCGCGGCCAGGTCGGCACGCCGGGCGCGCTGGCCGAGCGGGACGCGCAGGTCTTCCGCGCGGGCGTCCATCTCAACCGGCTGAACAACGAGTTCGAGGACTTCCTCTTCGGCCGTATCGACCTGTTGCTCGGCAAGGACGGCAAGAAGGGCCCGGACGGCGCGTACACGGCCGTGGAACCGGCCGAGGGCGCGGTGCGCACCGAGGAGTCCGGCAGTTACGCCGACATCGCGGAGACCCTGCACATCGGCCGCATCGGCGTCCTGGACGCGGACTACTCGCCGCTGGTCATCGACTGGCGCGCGCCCGCCGCCGCGCCGTTCTACCGCTCGACCCCGGTCGACCCCGGCCGGGTGGTGCGCCGCCGCGTCATCCGCTCCAAGGGCCGCAAGGTGCTCGGCGTCGAGGACGACCTGATGCGCCCGGAGCTGACGGCGTTCCTGAACGGCGAGGAGCTGCCCGTCGTCGGTGACGGCGCCCTCATGGCCGCGCTCGGGCAGGCCCGCAGCCACTCCATGCGGGACATCGTGGCGTCCATCCAGGCCGAGCAGGACCTGGTGATCCGGGCCCCGGCCGCTTCGGTGACGTACGTGGAGGGCGGCCCCGGCACCGGCAAGACGGCCGTCGCCCTGCACCGCGCCGCGTACCTCCTCTACCAGGACCGCCGCCGCTACGCGGGCGGCATCCTCATCGTCTCCCCGACCCCTCTCCTCGTGGCCTACACCGAGGGCGTCCTGCCCTCACTCGGCGAAGAGGGCCAGGTCGCCATCCGCGCGGTCGGCTCCCTGGTCGACGGCATCGAAGCCACGGTCTACGACACGCCGGCAGTGGCTCGTGTCAAGGGTTCGTCGCGGATGCTGAAGGTGCTGCGCAGGGCGGCGCGGGGGGCACTCGAATCCCCGCCCCCCGCTGGGGGCGGCCGGTCCGTCCGGAGAGCGGAACGCGCGGGCACAGCCGACGGGCAGCCGGCGAACACCCACCAACTCGCCTTCGGTGAGGAAGCCCCCGAAGCCGAAGGCGAGGCGGGCGGGCGACCGGCCACCCCCACCCGCCTGCGCGTGGTCGCCTTCGGCCGCCGCCTGGAGCTGGAAGCCGACCAGCTGAACCGCATCCGGCAGACGGCCCTCGGCGGAACCGCCCCCGTCAACCTCCTCCGCCCCCGAGCGAGAAAGCTCCTCCTGGACGCCCTCTGGGAGCAGTCCGGCGCAGCCGGACGGCACGACGACCCCGAACTCGCCGCCGAACTCCGCTCGTCCTTCGACGACGACATCACCTCCGAGGACGACTTCCTCGCGTTCCTCGAAGCCTGGTGGCCCGAACTCACCCCGCGCGCCGTCCTCACCGCGATGAGCGACGAACGCGCCCTGAACCGCTGGGCCCGCCGGATCCTGAACCCCGGCGAGGTCCGCAAGGTCGCCCGCTCCCTGAGACGCGACGCCCTGTCCGTGCACGACGTGGCGCTGCTCGACGAGCTCCAGGCGATCCTCGGCACCCCCCAGCGGCCCCGCAAGAAGAAGGACCTGGACCCGCTCGACCTGCTCACCGGCCTGGACGAGCTGATGCCGCAGCGCGAGGAGTCCCAGCGCGAGCGCGCCGAGCGCCTGGCGGCGGAGCGCACCGAGTACGCGCACGTCATCGTGGACGAGGCCCAGGACCTCACCCCCATGCAATGGCGCATGGTGGGCCGCAGGGGCCGGCACGCCACCTGGACGGTCGTGGGCGACCCGGCGCAGTCCTCCTGGTCCGACCCGGACGAGGCGGCCGCGGCCCGCGACGAGGCCCTCGGCACCCGCCCGCGCCGCCGCTTCACGCTCACCGTCAACTACCGCAACCCGGCCGAGATCGCCGACCTGGCCGCGAAGGTCCTCGCCCTCGCCATGCCGGGCTCGACGGCGCCCACGGCGGTCCGCTCCACCGGCGTCGAGCCGCGTTTCGCGACCGTGGGCACGACGGGCGAGGGCCAGGGCGCCGACGGGCGCGGCCAGGACCTCGGCGGGGCGGTGCGCGAGGAGGCGGCGCGGCTGCTCGACCGGGTCGAGGGCACTGTCGGCGTCGTGGTGGCCATGAGCCGCCGCGAGCAGGCGGCCCGCTGGCTCGCCGGGCTGGGGGAGCGCGTGGTGGCGCTCGGCAGCCTGGAGGCCAAGGGCCTGGAGTACGACGCGACGCTGGTCGTGTCGCCCGCCGAGATCGCCGACGAGTCCCCGGCGGGCCTGCGCGTCCTGTACGTGGCGCTGACCCGGGCCACGCAGCAGCTCACGATCCTTTCGGGCGAACGCGACGAGCCGGACGGGCAGGGCGTGCCGGACCTGCTGCGGGAGTGAGAGTCACGGCGGCGCGCCGTGGGCCGACGGGGATGGTGCGGGACGGGAATTGCCTTACGGGGATCGTTTGTTACCGTTGATGTGGCACCGGCCCGATCCAAGCCCCCGGGCCCAACCTTCGTCGCTACGAGCGACCACTTGCCGCGAGGCGAGCATGGCGGGTCGGTGTCATGAACGTACGAGAGAGGCCCACGTCACCAGTGACGTGGGCCTCTCTCTGTTTCCCGCGGACGGTTCTCACGGGCGTTTGCCCGGCCCCCCTTCCCGCGACCCCCTACTTCTCGTATGGTGGAAGTCGTTTTCCGAAAGTGCGGCACCAGGTCCGTGAACAAAACGTCCGCAATCCGGGGCGGCTACCACGTACTCAGTGGTAGGTGCGACGATCGGACGGCAACAGCTACAAGGTGAAAGCAGAGGAAGTCCGCCATGGCAACGGCGCCCAGCGTCTCCTACTCGATGACGGTCAGGCTGGAGGTGCCCGCGAGCGGAACCGCGGTCTCCCAGCTCACCACGGCCGTGGAGTCCTCCGGCGGCTCGGTCACCGGCCTCGACGTCACGGCGTCCGGTCACGAGAAGCTCCGCATCGACGTCACGATCGCCGCGACCTCCACCGCGCACGCCGACGAGATCGTCGAGGAGCTGCGCGGCATCGAGGGCGTCACCCTCGGCAAGGTCTCCGACCGTACGTTCCTGATGCACCTCGGCGGCAAGATCGAGATGCAGTCGAAGCACCCCATCCGCAACCGCGACGACCTGTCCATGGTCTACACCCCGGGCGTCGCCCGCGTGTGCATGGCGATCGCCGAGAACCCCGAGGACGCGCGCCGCCTCACCATCAAGCGCAATTCCGTTGCGGTCGTGACGGACGGCTCCGCGGTGCTCGGCCTCGGCAACATCGGACCGAAGGCCGCGCTGCCCGTGATGGAGGGCAAGGCGGCCCTCTTCAAGCGCTTCGCCGGCATCGACGCCTGGCCGCTGTGCCTGGACACCCAGGACACCGACGCGATCGTCGAGATCGTCAAGGCCATCGCCCCCGGCTTCGCGGGCATCAACCTGGAGGACATCTCCGCGCCGCGCTGCTTCGAGATCGAGGCCCGCCTGCGCGAGGCCCTCGACATCCCCGTCTTCCACGACGACCAGCACGGCACCGCGATCGTCGTGCTCGCCGCCCTGACCAACGCGCTGCGCGTGGTGGGCAAGGGGATCGGCGACGTGCGCGTGGTCATGTCCGGCGCCGGCGCGGCCGGTACGGCCATCCTCAAGCTGCTGCTCGCCGCGGGCGTCAAGCACGCCGTCGTCGCCGACATCCACGGCGTCGTGCACGCGGGCCGTGAGGACCTGGTGGCCGCCGCGGCCGACTCGCCGCTGCGCTGGATCGCCGACAACACCAACCCCGAGGGCGTCACCGGCACCCTCAAGGAGGCCGTCGCCGGCGCCGATGTGTTCATCGGTGTATCGGCCCCGAACGTGCTCGGCGGCGGCGACGTGGCGGCCATGGCGGACGACGCCATTGTGTTCGCGCTCGCGAATCCGGACCCCGAAGTCGACCCCGCAATCGCCCGCCAGACGGCGGCAGTTGTGGCCACCGGGCGGTCGGACTTCCCCAACCAGATCAACAACGTCCTGGTGTTCCCGGGCGTCTTCCGCGGCCTGCTCGACGCCCAGTCGCGCACGGTCAACACGGAGATGATGCTGGCCGCGGCCACCGCCCTCGCCGACGTGGTCACCGAGGACGAGCTGAACCCGAACTACATCATCCCGAGCGTCTTCAACGACAAGGTCGCGGGCGCGGTCGCCGGAGCGGTGCGCAGCGCCGCCAAGGCCGCCGGGGTGGCTGTGACGGGCACCACGGCCTGACCGCACGGCGCGTCGCGGAACGCGGCGCCGACAGCGGCCCTCTAGGGTGGCGGGACGCGGGCCGCAGGGCCCGCGCGGCCCGACCGCCCCCTTCAGGGGCCCTGCGCCGGCCCACGCCGGTCCGTCAGGGCACGCGGTCCGGCACCGGGAGCGGACGGAGCGTCACCATTTCGAGGCAACCGCCGAGAAACGGCGCTTTTCGTGTGACTCCCACGGGTGCCGGATTGGCTTTCCCGCCGCAGGTGGGGGCAGGATGCGTCTCTGGGCGCGAGGGTCTGACGTCGGACCCGGGTCCGGGGCCCGCCTGAGGACCCTGGCAGCATCGGCTTCGCTGTGCCCGATATGCGGCTCCGCCGCGAGGCACGCCTCAACAGCAAGAAGAACACGGGAGTACAAACATGAACCGCAGTGAGCTGGTGGCCGCGCTGGCCGACCGCGCCGAGGTGACCCGCAAGGACGCCGACGCCGTGCTGGCCGCGTTCGCCGAGACCGTCGGCGAGATCGTTGCCAAGGGCGATGAGAAGGTCACCATCCCCGGCTTCCTGACCTTCGAGCGCACCCACCGTGCCGCTCGCACCGCCCGCAACCCGCAGACCGGCGAGCCGATCAACATCCCGGCCGGCTACAGCGTCAAGGTTTCGGCGGGCTCCAAGCTGAAGGAAGCGGCTAAGGGCAAGTAGCCTCAAGCAGCGACAAAGGGCGGCCACCCCGTGTGGGGTGGCCGCCCTTCGCGTTGCTTCTTGTCCGCGGCGGCGCTGTGGCTGGTCGCGCGGTTCCCCGCGCCCCTGCGGGGCGCGGCCCCCTACGGTTGCGCCTGTGCCACCTTGCCCGGCAGTTCCACCTTCGCGCCGAGTTCGACGAGCTTGTCCATGAAGTTCTCGTAGCCGCGGTTGATCAGGTCGATGCCGTGGACGCGGGAGGTGCCCTGGGCCGCGAGGGCGGCGATCAGGTACGAGAAGCCGCCCCGGAGGTCCGGGATGACCAGGTCGGCGCCCTGGAGCTTGGTGGGGCCGCTCACGACCGCGGAGTGCAGGAAGTTGCGCTGGCCGAAGCGGCAGTCGGAGCCGCCGAGGCACTCGCGGTAGAGCTGGATGTGGGCGCCCATCTGGTTCAGCGCGGAGGTGAAGCCGAGCCGGGACTCGTAGACCGTCTCGTGGACGATGGACAGGCCCGTGGCCTGCGTCAGGGCGACCACCAGGGGCTGCTGCCAGTCGGTCTGGAAACCGGGGTGGACGTCGGTCTCCAGGGCGATGGACTTCAGCTGGCCGCCCGGGTGCCAGAAGCGGATGCCCTCGTCGTCGATCTCGAAGGCACCGCCCACCTTCCGGTACGTGTTCAGGAACGTCATCATCGAGCGCTGCTGGGCGCCGCGGATGTAGATGTTGCCCTCGGTCGCGAGCGCCGCGGACGCCCACGAGGCGGCCTCCAGGCGGTCCGGCAGCGCCGCGTGGTTGTAGCCGCCGAGCTTGTCGACACCGGTGATCCGGATGGTCCGGTCGGTGTCCATGGCGATGATCGCGCCCATTTTCTGCAGGACGCAGATCAGGTCCTCGATCTCGGGCTCCACCGCGGCGTTGGAGAGTTCCGTCACGCCCTCGGCGAGCACGGCGGTGAGCAGGACCTGCTCGGTGGCGCCCACCGACGGGTAGGGCAGCCGGATCTTGGTGCCGCGCAGGCGCTGCGGGGCCTCCAGGTACTGGCCGTCGGCGCGCTTCTCGATGGTCGCGCCGAACTGCCGGAGCACCTCGAAGTGGAAGTCGATCGGACGGCCGCCGATGTCGCAGCCGCCGAGGCCCGGGATGAAGGCGTGCCCGAGGCGGTGCAGGAGCGGCCCGCAGAACAGGATCGGAATGCGGGACGAGCCCGCGTGCGCGTCGATGTCGGCGACGTTCGCGCTCTCCACGTGCGACGGGTCGAGCAGCAGCTCACCCGGCTCCTCACCGGGGCGGACCGTCACACCGTGCAGTTGCAGCAGGCCGCGTACGACGCGGACGTCGCGGATGTCCGGGACATTGCGCAGCCGGCTCGGAGCGCTTCCGAGCAGGGCGGCGACCATGGCCTTGGGCACGAGGTTCTTCGCGCCGCGGACGCGGATCTCACCCTCCAGCGGGGTTCCGCCATGGACAAGCAGTACGTCTTGGGTGCCGGTGACGGTCATGAATCTCGCGTTCCGATGAGGTGGACGGGGGACCAAAGGGCCAAGCGTAATGGCCGCGTACCCCCCTGAAGTAAGCCCGAGGGGGCCCCAGACACGTCATGACTCCGCAACAACACGAACCGTGCGGAACCGGACGCTCACGGTCACGGGGGTGAGCAGCCGTTCCTCCGGCCCCGGCAGCCGCTGAGCTGCGTTCCCTTCCGTCGGTCGATTGGCTCCCCGCGAGGGCCCGGGATGCGGGATCATGTCTGGCATGACCGAGGTGTCCTCGCTCACAGGGCGGCTGCTCGTGGCCACGCCGGCCCTGTCGGACCCCAATTTCGACCGCGCGGTCGTGCTGCTCCTCGACCACGACGAGGAGGGCTCCCTGGGCGTCGTCCTCAACCGCCCGACGCCGGTGGACGTCGCGGACATCCTCGACGGCTGGGGCGACCTCGCGGGCGCGCCCGGCGTCGTCTTCCAGGGCGGCCCGGTCTCCCTCGACTCCGCCCTCGGTGTCGCCGTCATCCCCGGCGAGGAGGGCCCCCTCGGCTGGCGCCGGGTGCACGGCGCGATCGGCCTCGTCGACCTGGAGGCCCCGCCGGAACTCCTCGCCTCCGCCCTCGGCAGCCTGCGCATCTTCGCCGGGTACGCGGGCTGGGGCCCGGGCCAGCTGGAGGACGAACTGGTCGAGGGCGCCTGGTACGTGGTCGAGTCCGAGCCGGGCGACGTGTCGTCCCCGGACCCCGAACGCCTCTGGCGAGCGGTGCTGCGCCGCCAGCGCAGCGAGCTCGCCATGGTGGCGACCTATCCGGACGACCCGTCGCTGAACTGAGCGCCCTGCCGGGGGCTCCCCAATCCCGCCCCTTCCCGAAACCGGGGGCTGCGCCCCCGGGCCCCCGCTATCGGCGCTCCGCGCCTCGTCCTCAATCGCCGGACGGGCTATGAATAGCCCCTCCGGCGTTTGAGGAGCGGGGTCTGGGGCGGAGCCCCAGTTTCGGGAAGGGGCGGGATTGGGGAAAGCCCCGCAGGGCTAACCGGCCCGCACCTGCAAATACCGCTCGGCCAGCGGATGCGCGTCCCGAGCGGGCACAGCCAGTCGCACGGCAACCGGCGGAGCATTCTTGAGCCGGACATACCGCAGCCCCGGATGCGAGTGCCGCCGGGCGACCGGCTCCGGCGCGACCCCGACCCCGTGCCCCGCGACCACCGCCTCCATCCACTCGTCGAAGTTGTCGGCGGTGCAGGCGAGCCGCGGCCGCCGCCCGACGGGCCACAGATCGGGCCGGGTCGTGCCGGTGACGGTGTTCACGACCAGAGGCACCGCCGCCAACTCGGCCCAGTCGACGACCCGGCGGTGCGCCAGGTCGGCCGAGCCACGGGCGACGACGGCGATGCGCGGCTCGTACAGGAGCACCCGGCTGCGGACCGCCATGCCCGACGGAATCTCACCGCGTACGACCGCGATGTCGCACACCCCCGACGCGAGCCCGGCCAGCGGCTCGGAGCGCCGCACCAGCCGCACACCCGCCCCGGTCGCCGCCCTGAACGCGGCGGTGAGCGGCCCGCAGGCCTCCGGAAGGAGCGAGGTGAAGCCGAGCCGGAGCAGCGGAGGCCCGCCCCGGGCGGCGCCGAGCGTCGCGTCCAGGCGGGAGAGCAGCGGTCCCAGCTCGTCGCGCAGGCGACGGCCCGCGTCGGTGAGGTCGACGCTGCGGGTCGTGCGGTCCAGGAGCCGCACGCCCAGGGCCTCCTCCAGGGCGCGCACCGTGCGCGTCAGCGCGGGCTGGCCGACGCGCAGGACGGCGGCGGCGTGCGTGAAGCTCAGCTCGTCGGCGACGACGAGGAAGGCCCGCAGGTGGCGCAGCTCGACCCCGTCGAGGGTGGTCCCGGAGTCCGTCACATTCATGCCTCCGGAGCATAAACGCACCTCCGTGGGCATTTCCCCGAAGAACCGGAGACTGCCTACGTTTCCGTTCGGCGGCGCGAGTCCGTGCCGCGGAACGGACGAAGGGAGTGGGTGCGGTGCGCCGCATAGGGCTGCTGATGCTGGGGGCCTTCACCTTGGGGCTCGACGCCTACGTGATGGCGGGGCTGCTGCCCGTGGTCGCGGACGACCTGGGGACGACCGTGTCCCTCACCGGGCAGATGGTCACGGTCTTCACGCTCGCGTACGCGGTGAGCGCGCCGCTCGTCACGGGCCTCCTGGCGGGCGTGCGCCCCCGCGTGCTCCTCGTCGCCTCGCTCGCCGTCTTCACCCTCGGTAACGGCGCGACCGCGCTCGCGCCGAACCTCGCCGTGCTGCTCGCCGCACGCGTCGTGGCCGGTGCGGGCGCCGGGGTCCACTCGGCGCTCTCCACGGCCGCCGCCGCGTCCCTCGCCGGTCCTGAGCGGCGCGGGCGGGCCCTCGCCCTGATCATGGGCGGCATGAGCTCGGGCACGGTCCTCGGGGTGCCGCTCGGGGTGCTGCTCGCCGACCACACCTCCTGGCGCTCGACCATGTGGCTGGTCACCGGGCTCGGCGCGGTGGCCCTCGTGGGGCTCGCCGTCGGCCTGCCGCAGGTGCCCGCCGCACCGCCGGTGCCGGTGCGGGCGCGGCTCGGGGCGCTCGCCGACCGGGCCGTCCTGCCGGTCGTCGGCGTCTCCTTCCTGGGCGCGGTGTCGAGCCTCGGCCTCTACACGTACCTCGCGCCGGTCCTGGACGCCGGCGGCGGTGTGGGCGAGGGCGACATGGCGTCCTACCTCTGGGCCTGGGGGATCGGCGGGGTGCTCGGCAGTGTCCTCGCGGGGCCGCTCGTGGACCGGTGGGGCAGGCCGTACGCGCTGGTCGCGGGCCTGATGGCGGCGCTGGTGGCGGCGGAGCTCGCCCTGCCGCCGCTCGGCGCGGCGGCCTTCCCCGCGCTCGTGCTCTGGGGCGCGGTGGGCTGGGCCCTGCAAGTGCCGCAGCAGCACCGGCTGTTGGCGGTGTCCGCCGAGCGCGGCACGGTGGCGCTCGCGCTGAACAACTCCGCGCTCTACCTCGGCAGCGCCGTCGGCTCCGGCGCCGCGGGGCTCGCCCTGTCGGCGGGACTGGGGGCGGACGCGCTGCCGTGGGCGGCGGCCGGGGTGGCCGCGCTGGGGCTCGTGCTGCACGCGGTGGCGGCGCGTGCGCGGCGCACGGGGCCGCAGCCGGACGGCTCGGACGGCAGCCGCTGCCAGGACGCGCCCGGCGTGAGTACCCTTGGCACCTATGAGCACTCTTGAGCCCGAGCCCGAGCGCGGGGCAGGTACGGGGACCCTCGTAGAGCCGACGCCGCAGGTGTCGCACGGTGACGGCGACCACGAGCGCTACGCGCACTACGTCCAGAAGGACAAGATCATGGCGAGCGCGCTCGACGGTACGCCCGTCGTGGCGCTGTGCGGCAAGGTGTGGGTCCCCGGCCGCGATCCGAAGAAGTATCCCGTCTGTCCCATGTGCAAGGAGATCTACGAGTCCATGGGGGCGGGCGGCGACAAGGACAAGGGCGGCAAGGACGGCAAGAAGTAGCCGGCGGGGGCTCCCTCGGCGTCGTTCGTCCGGGGCTTCGCCCCTTTTCCCTCACGGCGCTTCGCGCCTCGTCCTCAAACGCCGGACGGGCCGGATACGGCTCGTCCGGCGTTTGACGTCCGAGGGTCGTTGCATGCCCCGCAACGGCCCTTTTGTGCCGTGCAATCGCGTGGCAGCCTCAGTCCATGACCTTTGAGCAACTGATCCCGGCGCCCGCACGCGCCGAGGGGCACAGTGGTGGCGGATTCGTTCTCGACGGGGCGACCACGCTCTGGGCGGGAGCCGGTACCGAGGGCACGGAGCGGTGGTTGCGGGGCACTCTGGGGGGTGCGTTGGGGCTGCCGTTGGCGCCCGGGGCGGAAGGTGCGCCGGGGAGCGTCTCGCTGCGCGTCGACGGAGAGCTGGCGGCCGAGGGGTACCGGCTGACCGTCGCCGCGGACGGGGTGGAGATCAGGGGCGGGAGCGCCGCCGGGGTGTTCTGGGGCGCGCAGACGCTGCGCCAACTGGTCGGTGCGGACGCCTTCCGGCGGGCGCCCGTCAGGCCGGAGCAGGAGATCGTCGTGGCGCCGGGAGTCGTGGAGGACGCCCCCCGCTTCGGCTGGCGCGGCATGATGCTCGACGTGGCCCGGCACTTCATGCCGAAGGAAGGCGTGCTGCGGTATCTGGACCTGCTCGCCGCGCACAAGCTGAACGTCTTCCACTTCCATCTGACGGACGACCAGGGCTGGCGCGTCGAGATCAAGCGGTATCCGAAGCTCACCGAGGTCGCGTCCTGGCGGTCGCGGACCAAGTGGGGGCACCGGGCGTCGGAGTTGTGGGACGAGAAGCCGCACGGCGGGTACTACACGCAGGACGACATCCGCGAAATCGTCGCGTACGCCGACGCCTTGCACATCACCGTCGTGCCGGAGATCGACGTACCGGGCCACTCGCAGGCGGCCATCGCCGCCTACCCCGAGCTGGGCAACACCGACGTCGTCGACACGGCCGCCCTCGGCGTCTGGGACTCCTGGGGTGTCACGGCCAACGTGCTCGCGCCCTCCGACACCACCCTGCGGTTCTACGAGGGGGTCTTCGAGGAGATCCTCGAACTGTTCCCCTCGACCTTCATCCACGTCGGCGGCGACGAGTGCCCCAAGGAGCAGTGGAAGGACTCGGCGGCCGTCCAGGAGCGCATCGAGGAGCTGGGGCTCAGCAACGAGGACGAGTTGCAGAGCTGGTTCATCCGGCACTTCGACAAGTGGCTGTCCGCGCGCGGGCGTCGGCTCATCGGCTGGGACGAGATCCTGGAGGGCGGGCTCGCCGAGGGCGCGGCGGTGTCGTCCTGGCGCGGCTACGGCGGCGGCATCGCGGCGGCCCAGGCGGGCCACGACGTGGTGATGTGCCCCGAGCAGCATGTCTACCTGGACCACCGGCAGCACGGCGGCCCCGACGAGCCGGTGCCGATCGGGTTCGTGCGCACCCTGGAGGACGTCTACCGCTTCGAGCCGGTGCCGGGGCGGCTGAGCGAGGAGGAGGCGCGGCACGTGCTCGGGACGCAGGCCAACGTGTGGACCGAGGTGATGGAATACCACGGCCGCGTGGACTACCAGGTCTTCCCGAGGCTCGCGGCGCTCGCGGAGGTCGCCTGGCGCACGCTCCCCGCGCCCGCCGAGCGCGACTTCGCCGATTTCGAACGGCGAATGACCGCCCACTACGCCCGACTTGACGCCCTCGGCGTCGACTACCGCCCGCCGGGCGGCCCGTTGCCGTGGCAGAAGCGTCCCGGAGTGCTCGGACGCCCGATCGAGGGGGCGCCCCCAAACGTGTGAGGTGACGCCCCGAGCGCGTGCTCCCGGTGGCCCGCGGTGCGACCGTGGGCCACCAGGAGGAAGCCGTACAAGGATCACCGAAGGGTGGCAATTCCCCCTGACCGGCGAGGGAGTGCGAAAACGGCATATCCCCCAGGTCTGCGGACGAACGTCTCCTAGCGGACCCCCGCGCCGGGGCCCGGTGAAGATGTGCCAGAGTTGCCACGTCCGGGTTGTGAGCACGTACCGTACGGCGGAACAGGCGTAACGGTGAGAACGGCGCGCAAGCTGCCGGGCCATCGGGAAGGGGCAGCCGGTTTTGACCACGCACGCACCGCGGGCGGCGCAGGGGGCGCAGTCTGTGACGCTGCCTGTCACGCTCGACGAGGCCGTCGCGGCGCTCGCCGCCGTGCCCGCAGCCGTGCCCGTCGCGGGCGGCACGGACCTGATGTCGTCGGTCAACGCAGGCCAGCTCCGCCCCGCGGCCCTCGTCGGCCTCGGCCGCATCAGCGAGATCCGCGGCTGGCAGTACCAGGACGGGCACGCGCTCCTCGGCGCCGGACTGACGCACGCCCGCATGGGCCGACCCGACTTCGCCGCGCTCATCCCGGCGCTCGCCGCCGCCGCGCGCGCCGCGGGGCCGCCGCAGATCCGCAACGCGGGCACCCTCGGCGGCAACATCGCCTCCGCCGCGCCCGCCGGTGACTCGCTGCCCGTACTCGCCGCGCTGGAAGCCGTGTTGATCATCGCGGGCCCGGGCGGCACCCGCCGCGAGATCCCGGTCTCGCACCTGCTCGCCGGTATGGAGATGCTGGCGCCCGGTGAATTGATCGGATATGTCCGGGTGCCGCTGCTGCACGCCCCGCAGGTCTTCCTCAAGGCGACAGGGCGCACCGGACCCGGCCGGGCGACCGCTTCGGTCGCCCTGGTGCTCGACCCGGCGCGCAGGGGCGTGCGATGCGCCGTCGGCGCCATCGCGCCCATGCCGCTCAGGCCCCTGGAGGCCGAGCAGTGGGTGGCCGGACTCATCGACTGGGACGGCGAGCGCGGTCTGGTGCCGGAGGCCCTGACGGCCTTCGGTGAGTACGTCGCCGCGGCGTGCATCCCCGACCACCCGCCCGCCGAGGACGGCACCGTCCAGCCGCTGCCGCCCGCTGTACTGCACCTGCGGCGCACCGTCGCCGCGCTGGCCCGACGAGCACTGGGGAGGGCGCTGTCGTGACCGACGGTCAGAGGAACGGCGGCTGGCAGCCGCACCCGCAGGGCGAGTACGACGCGGACGCCACCGCGTTCGTGCAGCTCCCCGAGGGCGCGGCCGACGCCGTGAGCACCCCGCTCGCCGCCCCCGGGCACGGCTACGTACCGCCGCAGATAACGGTCACGCCAACGGCCCCCGACGCCACCGACCCGGCCGCCACGGGCGCCTGGGTGCTGCCGCCCGAGGTGACCGGTGTCACGCACGCCGCGGGGGCGACGCAGGCCGTGAGCTGGCCGGACCCCGGCACGCAGCTGGGCACCCACCAGGACCAGCCGTTCCCGGCCGAGCCGGGGGCCCAGGGCGCGTACGACCCGCGCGCCACCGGCCAGTGGACGTTCCCGGACGCCGTCACGCCCCCGGAACAGAACGGCGCCCAGGACGGTGCCGGGAACGGGCACGCGCCCGCCGCGCACGACGTGACCGGGCAGTGGTCCATCCCCGTCGCCGACGGTGACCTGCCGGAGGAGTCCGGCGAGTACTCGGCGTCGTCGCTCGCCGCGCAGTGGGGAGGCGCGCCGCCGCCCGCGACGCTGCCCGGCGGCGCGCCCGCGCCCTGGGCCACGTCGTGGCCGACGCAGGCCCCGGAGGCGCCCCACGCCCCGCAGTCCCCGCACGCCCCGGAGGCGCCTCAGGCGTCCCCGTACCCGGCCGCGCAGGCGTTCGTGGAGCAGAGCCCGCTCGGGCCGCCCGCCCCGGCCCCGGAGGCCGCCCCCGTGCGGCCCGCCCGCGCCGCCGAGGAGACCCCCTTCGAGCGGACCGCGAAGCTGTTCGTCGTCAAGCAGCGCCCGGACGGCTCCCTGGCGCCCCCGGAGCACTCGGGCGACGCACCAGAGGCACCGGACGTCACAGACGCACCAGACGTACCAGGCGCATCGGGTGTACCGGGTGTACCTGGCACTCCGGACGCGTCGGACCTGCCGGATGAAACGGTCAACCCGCTCGATCCGGCCGCCCTGGACGGCGACTTCACCCCGGAGGCCGCGGCATCCGGGCACCTTGCACCGGCCGCCGATCCTCGGTACGGGACGGACCCCGCGTACGACGAGAACGCGCGGTACGACGAGGACGCGTCCCTCGGGCAGAACGCCTCCCTCGGCGGGAACGTGCCCCTGGGCGAGAACGCCTCCCTCGGCGAGAACGCCTCCCTCGGCGAGAACGCCTCCCTCGGCGAGAACGCCTCCCTCGGCGAGAACGCCTCCCTCGGCGAGAACGCCTCCCTCGGCGAGAACGCCTCCCTCGGCGAGAACGCCTCCCTCGGCGAGAACGCCTCCCCCGGCGGGAACGTCCCCCTGAGCGGGAACGCGTCCCTCGGCGGAGACACCCCGTTCGGCGACCACGCGCAGTACGACGTGCACCCCCCGCAGTCGGCGGGCCTCGCGCCCGCCCCCGCCTTCCCGCACCCGGGTGACTCGGCGTACGCGGCGGACCCGGCGCGCGGCGGCGACCCCGCGTACGAGGCGGAACCGGCCCCCGTGCCGCACCAGGCCCGCCCGGCGGAGCCCGCCCCCGCCCCCGACCCCGTCGTCCACCCGGCGGCCGGCGCACCGGCGCCGGTCCCTCCGCACGAGGCCGACCCCGCCCACGTACCGGCCCCCGCCCAGGCGGCCGAGCCGACCCCCGCGGCCGAGGCGGTGCCCGCCCTCGTACCGGAGCCGGAGCCCGTCCCCGAAGCGGACCCCGCTCCGGAGCCGGACGCCGAGCACGCGGCGGCGGATCAGGCGGCCGAGGCGGACGGCGCCCCGGAGGCGGCCGAAGAGGCCGAGGGGGCCGAGGGAGCCGAGGGGGCCGAGGCGGAGCACGCCCCGGCCGCGGCCCCCGTCGAGGCCGCTGAGGCCGACGCGGACGCGCCGGCCGTCGAGAGCCCGGACGAGGCCCAGGACAAGGCGCCGGAGCCGGGCGTCCCCGCGCACGACGAACACCCCCTCGTCTCCTACGTCCTGCGGGTCAACGGCGCCGACCGGCCCGTCACCGACGCGTGGATCGGCGAGTCCCTGCTGTACGTGCTGCGGGAGCGGCTCGGCCTCGCGGGGGCCAAGGACGGCTGCTCGCAGGGCGAGTGCGGGGCCTGCAACGTGCAGGTGGACGGGCGGCTGGTGGCCTCCTGCCTGGTGCCCGCGGCCACCGCGGCGGGCAGCGAGGTGCGCACCGTCGAGGGCCTCGCCGCCGACGGACGCCCCTCCGACGTGCAGCGCGCGCTCGCCAACTGCGGGGCCGTACAGTGCGGCTTCTGCGTGCCGGGCATGGCGATGACCCTGCACGACCTGCTCGAAGGCAACCCGGCGCCCAGCGACCTGGAGACCCGCCGCGCGCTCTGCGGCAACCTGTGCCGCTGCTCCGGATACCGGGGCGTGCTCGACGCGGTCCGTGACGTGGTCGCCGAGCGCGAGGCGAAGGGCGTCGCGGACGAGCAGCAGGACGAGGCGGACACCGGCGGACCTCGCGTACCGCACCAGTCGGGCCCGTACGGCCAGGAAGGAACCCAGGCGTGAGCAACGAGACCACCGCCGCGCCGGGTGCCGAGCAACTGCCGCACGGCATCGGCTCGTCGCTGCCGTCGGCCGAGATCAGGGCCAAGACGGAGGGCACGTTCCCCTACGCCTCCGACCTGTGGGCCGAAGGGCTGCTGTGGGCGGCCGTCCTGCGCTCCCCGCACGCGCACGCGCGCATCGTCTCCATCGACGTCACGCACGCCGAGGACATGCCGGGCGTCCGCGCCGTCATCACCCACGAGGACGTGCCGGGCAAGCCGTCGCACGGCCGCAGGACCGCCGACCGCCCGCTGTTCGCGTCCGACGTGGTGCGCCACCACGGCGAGGCCATCGCCGCCGTCGCCGCCGACCACCCGGACACGGCCCGGATGGCCGCCGCCGCGATCATCGTCGAGTACGAGGTGCTCGACCCGGTCACCGACCCGGAGCAGGCCTTCGAGGCCGCGCCGCTGCACCCCGACGGCAATCTGATCCGGCACATCCCGCTGCGCCACGGCGACCCGGAGGCGGCCGGTGAGGTCGTCGTCGAGGGCCTGTACCGCATCGGGCGCCAGGACCCGGCGCCCATCGGCGCGGAGGCCGGGCTCGCGGTGCCGCGCCCGGACGGCGGCGTCGAGCTGTACATCGCCTCGACCGACCCGCACGGCGACCGCGACATGGCCGCAGCCTGCTACGGCCTCACCCCCGAGCAGGTCAAGGTCGTCGTCACCGGAGTGCCCGGGGCCAGCGCCGACCGCGAGGACGCCAGCTTCCAGCTGCCGCTCGGCCTGCTCGCCCTGCGCACCAGCCGCCCCGTCAAGCTCACCGCGACCCGCGAGGAGTCCTTCCTCGGCCACGCCCACCGCCACCCGACCCTGCTGCGCTACCGCCACCACGCGGACGCCGAGGGCCAGTTGGTGAAGGTGGAGGCGCAGATCCTGCTCGACGCGGGCGCGTACGCGGACACCTCCGCCGACGCCCTCGCCGCGGCCGTCTCCTTCGCCTGCGGCCCCTACGTCGTGCCCAACGCCTTCATCGAGGGCTGGGCGGTCCGCACGAACAACCCGCCCTCCGGTCACGTGCGCGGCGAGGGCGCCCTCCAGGTCTGCGCCGCCTACGAGGCGCAGATGGACAAGCTCGCCAAGAAGCTCGGCGCCGACCCGGCCGAGCTGCGGCTGCGCAACGCCCTCGCCACCGGCGACATCCTGCCCACCGGACAGGCGGTGACGTGCCCGGCGCCGGTCGCCGAACTCCTCGGCGCCGTCCGGGACTTCCCGCTCCCCGAGCTGCCCAAGGACACCCCGCAGGAGGACTGGCTGCTGCCCGGCGGCCCCGAGGGCGCGGGCGAGCCCGCCGCCGTCCGGCGGGGCGTCGGCTACGGCCTCGGCATGGTCCAGCTCCTCGGCGCCGAGGGCACCGACGAGGTGTCCACGGCCACCGTGAAGGTCCACGACGGTGTCGCCACGGTCATCTGCGCGGCCGTCGAGACCGGCCAGGGCTTCACCACCCTCGCCCGGCAGATCGTCCAGGAGACCCTGGGCATCGACGACGTGCGCGTCGCCCCCGTCGACACCGACCAGCCGCCCGCGGGCCCCAGCTGCCACGGCCGCCACACGTGGGTGTCCGGCGGCGCGGTGGAACGCGCAGCGAAGATGGTCCGCACCCAACTGCTCCAGCCCCTGGCGCACAAGTTCGGCATGTCGACCGAGCTGCTCCAGATCGCCGACGGCAAGATCACCTCGTACGACGGCGTCCTCTCCACCACCGTCGAGGAAGCCATGGACGGCAAGGAGCTGTGGGCCACCGCGCAGTGCCGCCCGCACCCCACCGAGCCGCTCGACGCCGACGGCCAGGGCGACGCCTTCGTGGGCATGGCCTTCTGCGCGATCCGCGCGGTCGTCGACGTGGACATCGAGATCGGTTCGGTACGGGTCGTGGAACTCGCCGTCGCCCAGGACGTCGGCCGCATCCTCAACCCCGCCCAACTCCGCGTCCGCATCGAGGCGGGCGTCACCCAGGGCGTCGGCGCGGCCCTCACCGAGAACCTCCGCACCCCCCGCGGCCTCGTCCGCCACCCCGACCTCACCGGCTACGCCCTCCCCACCGCCCTCGACGCCCCCGACATCCGCATCGTCAAACTCGTCGAAGAACGCGACGTCGTCGCCCCCTTCGGCGCGAAGGCCGCGAGCGCGGTGCCCGTGGTGACGTCCCCGGCGGCGGTCGCCGCGGCCGTGCGCGCGGCGACGGGCCGCCCGGTGAACCGGCTCCCGATCAGGCCACAGGCGGCGGTGGGCGCGGAGCTGGCGTGATCGGCCTCGACTCGCCCACCACCGCGGGCGAGTCAGCCCTGCCCGGCGTCGTGAGGGCTTGCGGCCCGCCTGGCGCCGCGAGGGATTCCCGCCTGCCGGCGCTGTGAGGGATTCCCGCCTGCCGGCGCTGTGAGGGATTTCCGCCTGCCTGGCGCCGTCGGGGGTGCTGCCTGTCCGGCGCTGTGAGGGATTTCCGCTGTCCGGTGATTTCCGCTGTCCGGTGCCGTGGAGCATGTCCGCCTTCCCTGTGCCGTGGGGCATTTCAGCCCGTCCGGCGGTTGAGGACGAGGCCGAAGGCCGATCGGCGGTGGCTCGTCCCACCCGCACGGCGCACCCGCCCCATCCAGCCCGTCCGGCGTTTGAGGACGAGGCGCGGAGCGCCGACGAGCGGGGTCCAGGGGGCGCGGCCCCCGGTTTCGGAGAAGGGGCGGGACTGGGGCGCCCCGCGAAGGACCCGGGCCCCGGAAACCAAGAGGAACCCCAACCCCCGCTCCGGTAACTTCGCGCAGATGAACGCCTCCACCACCCCCGAAGGGGTCATCGTCATCACCGGCATCATGGCCGCAGGGAAGTCCACCGTCGCCCAGGCCCTCGCCGAGCGACTGCCCCGCGCCGCACACGTGCGGGGCGACGTCTTCCGACGCATGGTCGTCTCCGGACGGCAGGAGTACGAGCCGGGCGCGGGTGCCGAGGCCGAGGCCCAACTCCGGCTCCGCTACGGCCTGTCGGCGTCCACGGCCGACGCGTACGCCGCCGCGGGCTTCACCGCGATCGTCCAGGACGTGATCCTCGGCGAGGAGCTGAAGCGCTACGTGGAGACGATCCGCACCCGCCCCCTGCACGTGGTCGTACTCGCCCCGAGCCCCACTGCTGTAGCCGAACGGGAGGCGGGCCGGGGCAAGACGGGCTACGGCGAGTGGACGGTCGAGGCCCTGGACGAGGGGATGCGCGCCACCACGCCGCGCATCGGACTGTGGCTGGACAGCTCGGAGTTGACGGTGGATCAGACGGTGGACGCGATCCTCGCGCGCCTGCGCGAGGCGGCCGTGGCCTGAGAGTGGAATGTCTCCGACCGGTGCCGGTCGGGTCGCGATGACGCTTCAGGCATGCGATCCCCCCATAAATCCCTTTTAGGCAGGGGCAGTTGCAGGGCACCATCGAGGAGTCCCGAACAACTCGGTCACTACGGGGGAGATGTGTCATGGGGGATGACAACGACACGGGCTGGGGCTGATCCCGGCACCACAGGAGGGGCGGTCCCGTCAGGGGGCCGCCCCTCTTCACGCGCCCACGCGCCCACGCGCCCACGCCCTCATCCGCCCACGCCCCACGCGCTGCGCCTGAGGACGCCGTCGACCGCGGCCCGAGGCCCGCGCACCGCACGCGCGGGGTCCGCGGTCCGCGCACCGCGCGCGCGGCCACACCCCGCGTCAGCCCGAAGTGCCGGGCGCCTTCCCCTCGATGGCGACCACCGACCCCGGACGGAGCTTCCCGTAGAGCCACTTGGCGTCCGCCGTGCGCAGTCCGAGCCAGCCGTGGGTCACATCGCGCTCGCCGACGGACTTCTCGTCGAAGGTGAGGGCGACGACGTAGTTGGTGCGGCCGTCGGCGTCGCGCAGTTCGAGGACCCAGTGGAAGTACATGTCGTAGGTCTCGCCGAGGCCGACGGTCCGGCCGGAGAGCTTCGTCGAGCGGTGCTTGGCGACGACCGTCATCCGGCCCGGCTTCGTCGGGTACTTCGCCCGGCCCGAGGACAGGGGCAGCTTCCGGCCCGCCACGGACAGCTCGCGGCGCGCGAGGTCGGCGGTGGCGACGGGCGCGGTCGGGGCGGAGGTGGTGGGGGCGGCGGGCGGCGCGGGGCGGGAGCCGGAGTCGTCGCCGAGGCCCACGACCAGTCCGGCCACGAGCGCGGCGGCGGCGACGGCACCACCGCCGACGAGGGCCGCGTGCCTGCGGCGGCGCCGGACCCCGGCGCGGCGGCGCACGTCGGCGCCGGTGCCGGGGGCGGGGGAGCGGGCGTCGAGGGCCAGGGCGTGCAGGGCGGCGGAGAGGTCGGGGGCCGGGCCGGGGGCCGAGGGTTCATCGGACACGATCCCGATCCGCCTCCTTCCCGTTGCTCGTTCCGTCGAGTACGTCGTCGCTCCCGTACGCGCCGGACAAGTGCTTGGCCAGCGCCGCGCGTCCGCGCGAGAGCCGCGCCTTGACCGTGCCGGTCGGGGCACCGGTCTCGGAGGCTACCTGCTCCACACTGAGGTCACACAGGTGGTGCAGGACGATCGCGAGCCGCTGTGCCTCGGGCAGCTTCCGCAGCGCGGCGACGAGCGTCACGTGTTCGGGCCCGGGCCCCGCCGTGTGCTCGGGCGGCGGCTCCTTGCGCACCAGCTCCAGCCAGCGCCGGGCCCGCCGCCAGTGGCTCACCGCGAGCCGCATGGCCACCGTGCGGACCCAGGCCTCCGGCGCGTGCACGGCCGCGAAGTCGCGCCGCCGGTCCCACGCCCGTACGAACGCCTCCTGGACGACGTCCTGGGCCTGTCCGTGGTCGCCGGTGAAGGCGTAGACCTGGCCGACGACGCGCGGGAACGCGGACGCGTAGAACGCGTCGAACTCGTCCTCCGTCATGCCCCCGCCGTTCCTGTCCACGACCGTGACCGTTCGCCGCCCGCGCCGCGCCCCGTCACAACCAGCCCCGATTTTCTTCCCGCACGCCTCATGCAACCCGGCGGTCCCCGCCGTGCGTATGGGTGGCGTACATGGAAACACACCGGCCCAGGCCGGAACACCACACAGGGGGACCCGATGGCCAGGCGCACCAGAATCCGTCACGTCGTACGCGGGGTGGCGGCCGCCGTGCTGTGCGCGGGCGTCCTCGCGGGCTGCTCGCTGGGAGGTCAGGACGGCCCTTCGGCGCCGTCGGGGGCGAAGGAGGACCGGAAGGCGGCCGAGGTGCCCGCGCCCCGCGCGAAGCCGGTGGTGGAGCCCGCGGCGCTGCGCGGGGGCGGGGTGCGGGTGAATGTGGCCGACGGGCAGCGGGTGGGCGTCGGCATGCCGGTGTCGGTGACCTTCGACCGGCCCGTGCCGAAGGCGGAGCGGGCGGCGGTGGAGCGGCGCCTGAGGGTGCGCACGAGCACGCCGACGACGGGCTCCTGGAGCTGGGTCAAGGACCGCAACCTGCACGAGGGCCAGCGGGTCGACTACCGCCCGAGGACGTACTGGAAGCCCGGCACGAAGGTCACCGTCCGGGTGGGATCGGGCATCGACCGCACCTTCACCGTCGCCCGCTCCCTGGTCGCCACGGTCGACGTGCGCAGCCACACGATGACGGTCGTCAAGGACGGCGTGACGCGCCGCGTGCCGATCACCGCGGGCGCGCCCGGCATGGACACCTGGAACGGCACGATGGTGGTCTCCGACAAGCAGCGCCGCGTCTTCATGGACTCCCGCACGGTCGGCTACGCGGACGCGTACGCCGGCTACTACAGCTACGCGGTCCACCTCACGACGTCCGGCACCTACCTCCACGAGAACCCCAAGGCCAACACCTTCGCGGGCAACACCAACGTCACCCACGGCTGCATAGGCCTCGCCACGGACGGCACGGCCCGCCGCTTCTACGAAGAGGTCATCCCCGGCGACGTCATCCGCGTCACCGGCTCCAAGGAGACGGTCGCCCCCGGCAACGGCTACGGCGACTGGAACGTCTCCTGGGCCGACTGGCGCGCGGGCAGCGCCCTGAACGCGTGATCGCTTACGGGGACGTGGAGGCCGTGACCGGAATCGAACCGGTGTACTTCGCTTTGCAGGCGAATCCCTCAACCACTCGGGCACACGGCCACGTCGTACGCTCTCGTCGTACGTGACGTATCGACCGTAGGCGGCACGGCCCGCGCCGCTCAAGCGCCGGGCCGTCGCCGCAACGCGACTGCCATGCGGCGTTCACGAAACAGGGAACGCCGCGACGGCGAACCCGTGGACCGTGGAACTGGAGACCCCCATGACGACCCTGCCCGACCGCCCCCGTACCGCCGTGCTGGTCATCGACATGCAGAACGGGGTGGTGGCCGAGGCGTACGAGCGGGACGCCGTGGTCGCGAACATAGCCGTCGTCGTGGACAAGGCACGCGCGGCCGACGTGCCCGTCATCTGGATCCAGCACTCCGACGACGAACTCCCGCGCGACAGCGAGAGCTGGGCCTACGTCCCCGAACTGGTCCGCCGCGACGGCGAGCCCGTCGTCCACAAGCACTACGGCGACTCCTTCGAGGCCACCGACCTGGAGTCCGTCCTCGCCGCACACTCCGTCGGCCACCTCGTCGTCACCGGCGCCCAGACCGACGCCTGCATCCGCTCCACCCTCCACGGCGCCTTCACCCGCGGCTACGACGCGACCCTCGTCGCCGACGCCCACACCACGGAGGACCTGAGCGGCTACGGAGCCCCGTCCCCCGACCTCGTGATCGCCCACACCAACCTGTACTGGCACCGCCAGGAAGCCCCCGGCAGGCGCGGCGGCACCCTGCGCGCGCAGGAGGTCTCCTTCTCCTGAGCCGCGCCGCTCAGGCGTCGTCGACCTCCGCCCACACCGTCTTGCCCGGCGCGGGCCCCACCTCCGTGCCCCAGCGCGTCGCGAGTGCCTCGACCAGGAGCAGGCCCCGCCCCGACTCCGCCTCCGGCGCCACCCGGCCCTGCGGGCGGGGCAGCCTCTCCGTGTACGTGTCCGTCACCTCGACCCGCAGCACCCCGCCCTCCGTCAGCCGCAGCGTCAGCCGGAAGTCCCTGCCCGGTACGTACCCGTGCCGCACCGCGTTGCTCGCCAGCTCCGCCACGATGTGCTGCGCAGGCTCGAACGGCAGCCCCCACAACTGGAGTTGGCTCACCGCCGCTCTGCGCGCCAGACGGGCACCCCTCGGAGTCGAGGAGAGCCGGATGCTGAACGTCCTTACGGCGGCCGGGGCTTGCGTGGTCTCCGAGTCCATGCACCTCAGCGTGACGCCAGCCGGTTCCCCCGCACCGTGGTGCGCGGTGCACGTACGGTGACTGTCCCGTCGCTGTCCGGTGCTGTCCCGGCTGTCCGGAGTGCCTTACGGGTACGGCTGCGCGTTGGAGCGGGGCGGCGCTTTTCGGGGGTGGGCGTGATGAGTGCGGACGGCGAAGGCGCGGACGAGGCGGGCTGGGACGTCGAGCCCGAGGACGAGATCGCCTCGGTGGTCGAGGCGCTGGGCCACCAGCAGAAGCGGTGGCGTGAGGCCGCAGGGCTGAGCGCGGGGGAGTTCGGCGAGGCCATCGGGTATGGGGAGGACCTTGTCCGCAAGGTCGAGCGCGGGGCGCGGATCCCTCGCCCCGAGTACTTGGATGCCGCCGACCGCGTGCTCGGGGCGGGCGGCTTCATCTCGGCGATGAAGGAGGAGATGGCCAAGGCGCGGTATCCGAAGAAGGTTCGGGAGCTGGCGAAGCTGGAGGAGCGGGCGGTTGAGGTCGCTTCGTACGGCAACCACAACCTGCACGGGCTGTTGCAGACGAAGGAGTACATGGAGGCGTTGTTCGAGTCGCGGCAACCCGCCTACTCCTTGGACCAGGTGGAGCGCGGCGTGGCCGCTCGCATGGCACGCCAGGAGATCTTCGAGCGCTCACCCGCACCCGACCTGATCTTTGTGCAGGAGGAGGTGACACTCCGACGGCCCATCGGGGGCAGAATGATTCTGCGCGCGCAGCTCGAACGGCTGCTGGAAGTCGGACGGTTGCCCAACGTCACCCTCCAGGTGATGCCGACCAACTGCGAGGAGCATGCCGGAATCGAGGGCGGGCGAATCCAGTTGCTGAAGTTCGGAGACGGCACGTCGGTGGGACGTTCCGAAGGGGAGTTCAACGGCCGCCCGGTCTCCGATCCGAAGCAGCTCCGCATCCTTGAGCTGCGCTACGGCATGATCAGGGCCCAGGCTCTCACTCCACGGGGGTCGCTGGCCTTCATTGAGCAACTGTGGGGAGAGACATGACCCAGAAGCCCCTCGCCGGGGACGGCCGCGAACTCATCTGGTTCAAGAGCAGCTACAGCGACAGCAGCAACATCAACGACTGCGTCGAGGTCGCGCTGACGTGGACCAGGAGCAGCTACAGCAGCGGCAGCGAGGGCGACAGCTGCGTCGAAGTCGCCCCCACCCCCACCACCATCCACGTACGCGACTCCAAGAACCGCCAAGGCCCCCGCCTCGGATTCGCTGCGGGGGCCTGGCGTGACTTCGTTCAGGCGGCCACGTCGTAGGTGTAGTACCGCGTGTGATCCAGCATGTCGGCCGGGGTGACGTCGCCCCACGGGCGCATCGTGTCGTGCAGGTCGACCACGTCGCGGGTGCCGGAGGCGGGCAGGTAGGGCGAGTTGGGGTGCCGCGCCTGCCACTGGGTCCACAGCTTGTCGACGTAGGCGTGGTGGAGCCAGAAGACCGGGTCGTTGGGGGACGCGCCGGTGGCCATGTGGCCGCCGACCCAGACGTGGACGCGGTTGTGGAGGTTGACGCCGCGCCAGCCTTCGAGGTGGTTGCGGAAGCCGTCGGAGGCGCTGTTCCAGGGCGGCATGTCGTACGTGGACATCGCGAGGACGGACTCGACCTCGGCCTTGGTGGGGAGTTGGCGGACGCCCGCGCCGAGGGAGCGGCGCAGGAAGTCGCGGCCGTCGACGCGGACGCTGATGCGCCAGCCGTTGCCGGAGGAGGCGAAGGGGCCGTCGGTGACCTGGCTGTCGCGGCTGCGGCCGGTGCCGCCGAGGAAGTCGGGGGCCCAGAGGGAGGCGGCCGGGGTGCGGTCGACGGTCCAGTCCCAGTAGGGCAGGGCGACGGAGGGGTCCACGGACTGCAGCGCCTGCTCGAACTGGATGAGGAAGCGGCGGTGCCAGGGCAGGAAGGACGGCGAACGGTGGCCGACGCGGTCGCCGTTGTCGGTGTCGCTCATGATGAAGTCGTTGTGCGTGCTGACGAAGGAGTCGTAGCGCCCGTCGCGCTTGAGGGCGAGGAGGGCGTTCACGAACCGCCGCTTCTCGTCGGCGGTGAGCTGGGACTGGTTCTTGCGTACGGTCATGGCGGTGCTGCTCCGGGTCAGGCGGTGGACGAGGGCGCGGCTGCGGGCGCGGGTGGGGCGAGCGGGACGAGCCTGGCGCCCTGGAGCTCGACGACGGCCGCGCGGGCGAGGGCGCGCGGAGTGGCCTGCGGCTCGTAGTGGTTGATGACGCTGATCCAGGTGCCGTCGGCGTTGCGCATGAGGTGCAGTTCGTCGCCGTCGATGCGGACGGAGTAGCCGGTGCCATGACCCCCGTGCGGGCCCGCGTGGGCGCCGTGGTGGCCGCCGCCGTGGGACGGCGCGCCCTGGATGCGGCGGCCGAGATACACCTCGTCGAAGGCGTCGGGCTCGGCGCTTCCCGCGTGGCCCTGGTCGTGCGGCGCGGCGGCCGTCGCCGAGGCGTGGGCGGCGGCACCGACGACGGCGAGGCCGACGGCGGCGCTCGCGGCGGCCCCGATGGCCCGGCGGCGGGTGATTCCGGACATGCGTAAAACCCCCAAGTGAGCGTGGTGAACGGGCGGTTCCGGTGGTCGGCCGGACTGCCCGGGGCCATGCGTACATGGGGGAAGGCGCGGTGCCGCAATCGGCGGGAGGAGTTGCCCTTTATTACGGACAACTACGTCTAAAAAGTGCAGAGTTGGACAAGCGTGATTCTGCTGTCCGTTCGCCCTGGTGGTGCGCAGACCGCAAATCCTGCGTCCTGAGTGAGGATAACGTGAAAGATCTTCACCTATGCGCCATGACGGGTGTGCCGGGTCACAGGGGAAAGCTGGCCAAAAGGCGCGCCGAGTGAGTAGGGCCCTGAGTAGGCGTACTCAGGAGGGGGCGGGGCGGAGCGGCGAGGCTGGGTGCATGACGACAGCGCCCCCGGTTCCGCCTGTTCCGCCGACGCCCCCGCAGCCGTACGCGCAGTACCCGCAGCAGCCGCAGCCCGCGCGCGGCCGCAGGGGCAGAGCCGTCCCGGTCGTCGTGGCCGTGGTCCTCGCGGTGCTCGCCGCCGGTCTCGGCACCTGGTGGTGGACGCGGGACGGCGACGAGGCGCCGCTCGCGGGCAGGCCGCGGGTGACGGACGCGCGGGCGGGGCTGTCGTACGGGATCCCCGAAGGGTGGGAACGCAACGACAAGCGGGGGGACTTGATCGGCGCGTTCACGTCGTCGATCGCTTCGAAGGGCAAGGGGCTCGGGGACTCGGCGGAGGAAGGGAACGAGGAGGAGGGCGGCGGTCTCGCCCTCGCGGGGCGGTCGGGTGCCGTGCCCGCTTCCTCGCTGAAGACCGAGACGGAGCGGGCCGCGCGCTCCAACGCGGAGTTCTTCTACCCGGACGGATCGTCGGAGGTGAAGGAGTCCGAGGCGACGACCGTCGACGGCCGCCCCGCCCACACGGTGGCGCTCGCGGTGCGGGACGGCGAGGGCGGCACGGCCCATCTGCGGCTGACGCTCGTCTCGGTGGACGGCGGTCGGTCGGCGTTCCTGCTGGGGGTCGCGACGCCCGGGACGGGTGTCGGGCCGTACGCGGACAAGGGACCGGTGGATGAGGCGGCGGTGGATGACGTGCTCGCGAGCGCGGCGCTGAACTGAGCCTCGGCCGAACCGCGGCGGGTGGCGGGTCTCTCGTGCCCGACTGGCTCAAATTGCACTTGCAATGGGCATGTCCGGGTCGCTTGGCTGGACAGTCTGTTGTCTGAGTGACGGGGGAGGAACCACAGATGACGCAGCCGCCGGGGCAGCAGCCCGGCCAGCCGCAGTCGCAGCACCAGCCGTGGCAAGGTGGGGGGTTCGGTCCCCCTCCGGGGGCGTCCCCGGGAGCGCAGGGGCCGTACGCGCCGCCGCCGCAGGGCCCGTACGGCGCGCAGCAGCCGGCCGCCGACAACCCGTACGCGCAGCCGGGCCCGCAGTCGCAGGCCGACCCCTACGCCCAGCCCGGCGGCCCCCAGCCCTATGCCCAGCCGAACGCCCAACCGCCCTACGGCGGTTACCCCCCTCAGTTCCCCGCCCCCGACGGCGGTGGCCCGAAGCGCAAGAGGTGGTTGGCCGTCACGGCCGCCGTGGTGGCGCTCGCCGTGGTCGGCGGCGGGGTCTGGTTCGCGGTTGGCAAGGGTGATGACGACGGGGAGTCGAAGAAGCCCGCGGCCAAGGCCAGCGGGAGCGCGGGTGCCGAGCCCCGTCCGAGCGAGACGCCGAGCGCCAAGGAGTCGGACGGCACGGGGGAGTCCGACGACCCGTACGCCGACCCCGACTCCGAGGAGAGCGAGGACGAGGAGGAGGACGAGCCCCGGGGCGGGCCCACCGGCACCACCATCGTCGGGTTCTGGCGCTCGGAGAAGCCGGGCGGCGGCATCCTCGGGCTCCGCGACGCCCCGGACTCGACGAGGCCGAAGAAGGCCTCCGTCTCCCTGTTCGAAGGCGGCCGCTGCTCCGGCCTGCGCCGCGTCGTCGAACCGGGCCGCAGCTACCGCATAGGCCTGCTCTGCGAGCGCGGCAAGAAGGAGATCTTCGGCGACCTGGTCTTCGCGGGCGGCGACACCCTGACGGTCACCTGGGACAAGGGCAAGTCCGGCACGGAGACGTACAAGCGGTTCCTGGACTGGTCGGAGGACGGGGCGGGTGGCGGTGGTGACTCGGGGAGCGGGGGCTCGGGGAGCGGAGGCTCGGGGGCCGGGGGAGGTACCGGGGTTGAGGGGGTCTGAGCGTGTGGGGTCGGGAATCGTGGGCGTGGGGGCCGAGCCCGTGAGGTCGGGATCCGGGAAGCGCTGAGCCCGTGAGGTCGGGGTCCGTGGAGGGCTGAGCGCGCGGGTCGGGAGTACGCCTGCTCAGGCCCCGGGGCGTACGACCAAGGGACCAGCGGGCGACCTCCTCCGGACAGGGGTCAATCTCCGTCCCGGCCCTTACCGTGGCTGGCATGACCACCCCCGACCCGCGCGACACCGACGTCGCCCCCGCCCCGCCCGTCGACACGGAGCCGCCCGCGCCGCGGGGCGGTGTCCTCAGCGCACCGCACCGCGCGCTGAGCATCGGCATCGTCTCCGTCGTCTTCCTCATCGCCTTCGAGGCCACCGCCGTCGGGACGGCGATGCCCGTCGCGGCGCGGGAGCTCGACGGGATCCCGCTGTACGCCTTCGCGTTCTCGGCGTACTTCACGACGAGCCTGTTCGGGATGGTGCTCGCGGGGCAGTGGGCCGACCGGCGCGGGCCGCTGGGGGCGCTCGCGGGCGGCATCGGGGCGTTCGCGGCGGGGCTGCTGCTCGCGGGGACCGCGGGAGCGATGTGGCAGTTCATCCTGGGGCGCGCGGTGCAGGGGCTCGGTGGCGGGCTCGTCATCGTGGCGTTGTACGTGGTGGTCAGCCGCGCCTACCCGGAGGCGCTGCGGCCGTCCATCCTGGCGGCGTTCGCCGCGAGCTGGGTCATACCCTCGGTGATCGGCCCGCTGATCGCGGGCACGGTCACCGAACACGCGGGCTGGCGCTGGGTGTTCCTCGGCATCCCCGCACTCGTCGCCGTCCCGCTCGCCCTCGCCCTGCCCGCGATCCGGCGGACCGCGGCCGGGCCCGTCGACCCCGACGCCCCCGCCGAGCCCTTCGACCGGCGCCGCATCCGGCTCGCCCTCGGCATCTCGCTGGGCGCGGGGCTGCTGCAGTACGCCGGGCAGGACCTGCGCTGGCTGTCGCTGCTCCCGGCCGTGGTCGGCGCCGCCGTCCTCGTGCCCGCCGTGCTCGGGCTGCTGCCGCGCGGTACGTACCGGGCGGCGCGGGGGTTGCCGTCCGTCGTGCTGCTTCGTGGCGTCGCCGCCGGGTCGTTCATCGCCGCCGAGTCCTTCGTACCGCTGATGCTCGTCACCGAGCGGGGGCTGTCGCCGACGCTTGCCGGGCTTTCGCTGGCGGCGGGTGGCGCCACGTGGGCACTCGGCTCTTACGTCCAGTCGCGGCCCCGGATGGAGCCGCACCGGGAGAAGCTGGTGGTCACGGGGATGGTGTTGGTGGCCGCCGCCATCGCCACCGCGCCCAGTGTCCTGGTCGACGCCGTTCCGGTGTGGACCGTCGCCGTCGCCTGGGGCTTCGGCTGCCTCGGCATGGGCATGGTGATCGCCTCGACCAGTGTCCTGCTGCTCCGCCTCTCGCCGCCCGAGGACGCGGGGTCCAACTCCGCCGCCCTCCAGATCTCCGACGGGCTGTCCAACGCGCTGCTGCTCGCCGCCGGGGGTGCCGCGTTCGCCGCGCTCGGGGGTGGGCTGACCGGGGCCTCCCACGCCGCCGAGGCGACGGGCTCTCATCCGGGGGCGTTCGTCGCGGTGTTTCTGCCGATGGCGGGGGTCGCCTTGGCGGGGGCGTGGCTGGGGACGCGGCTGCGCAGCCCCCACCGCGTCCCTTAGCGCGCTCCGCGCGCGGGCGCCCCTTCCCGGGTCCGGGCTCCGCCCCGGACCCGGTATCGACGCTGCGCGCCTCGTCCGCACACACCGGACGGGCTGAATCGGTGCTCCGGTGTGAGACGTGTCCCACCCGTTCCGCCTCCGGGGTCGTCAACCCGGTGCCCGGGGGTCGCACCGGTAAGGTGGCCCGGTTGTCATACGTAGCCGTGCCGCCGAGCCCGAACGAACCGGAGACCGTGACTACCGCCCGCCCGTCACCCGCCACCGCCCTCAACGGAGAGCCCACCGGGCCCGCCCCCGCCTACGCCTCCTCGTCACACCACCTTTCCCCCGCTTTCCCGGGCCGCGCCCCCTGGGGCACCGCCAGCAAGCTGCGTGCCTGGCAGCAGGGGGCGATGGAGAAGTACCTCCAGGAGCAGCCGCGCGACTTCCTCGCGGTCGCCACGCCCGGCGCCGGCAAGACGACGTTCGCGCTGACGCTCGCGTCCTGGCTCCTGCACCACCACGTGGTCCAGCAGGTGACCGTGGTCGCGCCCACCGAGCACCTGAAGAAGCAGTGGGCCGAGGCGGCCGCGCGCATAGGGATCAAGCTGGATCCCGAGTACAGCGCGGGACCGCTCAGCAAGGAGTACCAGGGCGTCGCCGTCACGTACGCCGGTGTCGGCGTGCGGCCCATGCTGCACCGCAACCGCGTGGAGCAGCGCAAGACGCTGGTGATCCTGGACGAGATCCACCACGCGGGGGACAGCAAGTCCTGGGGCGAGGCCTGCCTGGAGGCCTTCGAGCCCGCCACCCGGCGGCTCGCGCTCACCGGCACGCCCTTCCGGTCCGACACCAACCCCATCCCCTTCGTCGTGTACGAGGAGGGGAACGACGGGATCCGGCGGTCGGCCGCCGACTACACGTACGGGTACGGCAGCGCCCTCGGCGACGGCGTCGTGCGGCCCGTGATCTTCCTGTCGTACAGCGGGAACATGCGGTGGCGCACCAAGGCCGGTGACGAGATCGCCGCCCGCCTCGGCGAGCCCATGACGAAGGACGCCGTTTCGCAGGCCTGGCGCACCGCCCTGGACCCGCGCGGCGAATGGATGCCGAACGTCCTGAAGGCCGCCGACCGGCGCCTCAGCGAGGTGCGCAAGGCCATCCCGGACGCCGGTGGCCTCGTCATCGCCTCCGACCAGGACTCCGCCCGCGCCTACGCCAAGCTGATCCGCGAGATCACCGGCACCAAGGCCACCCTCGTCCTCTCCGACGACGCCGGTGCCTCCAAGCGCATCGACGACTTCAGCGGCAGCGACGAGCGGTGGATGGTCGCGGTGCGCATGGTGTCGGAGGGCGTGGACGTGCCGCGGCTCGCCGTCGGCGTGTACGCCACGACCATCTCCACGCCGCTGTTCTTCGCCCAGGCCGTCGGGCGCTTCGTGCGCTCCCGGCGCCGCGGCGAGACCGCCTCCGTCTTCCTGCCCACCGTCCCGGACCTGCTCGGCTTCGCCAACGAGATGGAGGTCGAGCGCGACCACGTCCTCGACCGGCCGAAGAAGCACGGCGAGGAGGACCCCTACGCCGAGTCCGAGCAGGAGATGGACGAGGCCAACAAGCAGCAGGACGAAGAAGATGGGGCCACCGGGGAGCAGTTCTCCTTCGAGGCCCTGGAGTCCGAGGCCGTCTTCGACCGCGTCCTCTACGACGGCGCCGAGTTCGGCATGCAGGCCCACCCGGGGAGCGAGGAGGAGCAGGACTACTTGGGGATTCCCGGGCTCCTGGAGCCGGACCAGGTGCAGTTGCTGCTCCAGAAGCGGCAGGCCCGGCAGATCGCCCACAGCAAGAAGAAGCCCGCCGAGGAGGCCGACCTCCTCGAACTGCCCGCCGAGCGGCGGCCCGTGGTCTCCCACAAGGAGATGCTCGAACTGCGCAAGCAGCTCAACACCATGGTCGGCGCGTACTCCCACCAGAGCGGCAAGCCCCACGGCGTGATCCACACCGAGCTGCGGCGCACCTGCGGGGGCCCGCCGAGCGCCGAGGCCACGGCCGGGCAGCTGCGGCAGCGGGTCGCCAAGGTGCAGGAGTGGGCCACCCGGATGCGGTGAGCGTTCGCCCTCCCGCGCGGGGGCGTACGCCTGCCCGTGGCGATCAGTACGCCGCCGGTACGCCGCCAGTACGCCCTCCCGTGGGGAATCGTGTGCTCCGCGTGTAGACGTTGTGCACGCAGTGTCCATCCCCGACGGGATTTATCGGGATGATCCGGTCTCTCTTTCCTTCCTCTTGACCGGATTCTGGACGGAGTCTTCCGCTGAGCGGGACGCCCTCGCTACTGTCCCCGCTACACAACGCCCCGTGGCAGCGTCGCCCCGGAGCGCGTCCGGTGCCCGCCGCCAGAGGGGGCCGTCGACCCTCACCACTAAAGGAGTGGGCGTCGTGACAGCGGAGACATCTCAGACGCTCGACCGAGGACTGCGCGTCCTCAAGCTGCTCGCCGACACCGACCACGGCCTGACCGTCACCGAGCTGTCCAACAAGCTCGGCGTGAACCGCACCGTGGTGTACCGGCTCCTCGCCACGCTCGAACAACACGCCCTGGTGCGCAGGGACTTGGGCGGGCGCGCCCGCGTCGGGCTCGGGGTGCTGCGGCTCGGCCGGCAGGTCCACCCGCTCGTCCGCGAGGCCGCGCTGCCCGCCCTTCGCGCCCTCGCCGAGGACATCGGCGCCACCGCCCACCTCACCCTCGTCGACGGCACCGAGGCGCTCGCCGTCGCGGTCGTCGAGCCGACCTGGACCGACTACCACGTGGCGTACCGCACCGGCTTCCGCCACCCGCTGGACCGGGGCGCCGCGGGCAAGGCGATCCTCGCGGCCCGCCAGGCCCAGATCACCGACCCCGGGTACGCCCTTACCCACGGCGAGCTGGAGGCCGGGGCGAGCGGCGCGGCGGCCCCCTTGGTCGGCGTGACCGGGATAGAGGGGAGCGTCGGCGTCGTGATGCTGGCGGACTCCGTACCGGAGCGGGTGGGGCCGCGCGTGGTGGACGCCGCCCGTGAGGTCGCTGACGCGCTGCGCTGAGGCCGCGCCGGCGCGCTCGGTGCGACCCGGGGCGCCGCCGGTCGCGGCCTGCGGCCTGGCTCGTCCGCAAGCGCCGGAGGGGCTGATTCTCCGCTCGCGTTAGATTGGACGCGTGCTGTCTCGTCTCGCTCGTCTGAGCCGCCCCAAGGCCCTGGCCGTCGCCGCCGTACCCCTGGTCGGCCTGCTCGCCGTCGTCGCGCTCGCCCCGCTCCCCTTCGCGGTCGCCCAGCCGGGCGGCACCGCCGACGTGCTCGGGGAGTACAAGGGCAAGCCCGTCCTCAAGATCAGCGGTGCGCCCCAGCGCGAGACGGAAGGGGAGCTGCGGATGACGACCATCGTGGCGACCGGGCCGCAGATGGACGTGCGGCTCGGTGACGTCATCGACGGCTGGTTCCGTACGGACCGGGCCGTGATGCCGAAGGACTCCGTCTACCCCGACGGCGACAACGTCGAGGAAGTCGAGAAGCACAACCTCGGCGACATGCGCGAGTCCCAGGACGACGCCACGAAGGCGGCGCTCGGCTATCTGCGGGCGAACGGCGTGGACGGCACCGACAAGGTCGACGTCCAGGTCGACCTCGGCAAGATCGGCGGGCCGAGCGCGGGCCTGTTCCTCGCGCTCGGCATCATCGACAAGCTGGACGGCGACGGCAGCGGGGGAGACCTGACCGGCGGCCGCAGCATCGCGGGCACCGGCACCATCTCCCCCGGCGGCAAGATCGGCCCGGTCGGCGGCGTCGCCCTGAAGACCCAGGCCGCGGCCCGCGACGGCGCCACGGTCTTCCTCGTGCCCAAGGCCGAGTGCTCGGACGCCGAGGCCGAGAAGCCCAAGGGCCTCTCGCTCGTACCGGTCACTACGCTGGCGAGTACGGTCGACGCGCTGCGAGCCCTGGAGAAGGGCGAGAAGGTCCCGAGCTGCTGACCAGGAACAGCCCCAACTCGACCAGCCGCCGGCCCAGTTGAGCCCGCAGCTGCGCCTCGCGCGGCTGTCGTCCGGCGGGGGCCGCGCGAGCCAAGTCCGCCGCGCGGGCGTGGTGCAGCATCAGATGTACGTCGGGGTGCATCGCGCTGGCCTCTCAGTCCGTGGGACGGGTCGGGATCAGGTGCGTGTGCAGGCGGACCTTGGCCGTGTTCGGGGTGCCGTCCTTAGGCGCCAACGCCCGGTAGCTCTCCGCGAGTTCGTGCAACTTCGCCTTGAGTTCGGCCGCGAGCGCGGGCGTCAGGCTCAGGGTGAAGTCGCTGATGTCCGAGGCCTCGATCCACTCCTCCGACCAGTCCTGCCCGGTGGCGATCCAGGTGGCGACCTCCGCGGCGTGGTTCCCCGCGTGCTCGTGCATGAACGTGGCGTAGGCGCCGCGCACTTCGGGGTCGGTGCTCCGGGCGAGGTCGTTGTCCACGTACGTGCCGTCGGTGATGGCGCGCCACCACCGCTCGCGGCCCTTGCCGAGCTCGGGGTCGTCCTCGGCGAAGCCGTACTCCGCGAGCTGGCGCAGGTGATAGCTCGTCGCCCCGCTCGACTCGCCCAGACGCTCGGCCAGTTGGGAGGCCGTCGCCGGTCCGTCCAGGCGCAGCGAGCCGAGGATCCGCATGCGCAGGGGGTGGGCGATGCCGCGCAGGGTGCGGGGGTCGAGATGGCGGACGTTGCGGGCCGGTGCCGCCTGCTCGGGCGGCGGTGACTTCTCCGTCATGCTCCGCAGCCTACGCGTGCAAAGACTCCGTTGCAACGCTTCCTTTGCAACGGAGTCTTTGTGAGTGGTCGGGGCGCCACACGGCCGCGCCCCGTGCCGGCGGCGGCTACTCCTTCACGAAGCCCTGCTCCACCATCCAGTCCTTCGCCACCTCGTGCGGGTCCTGCCCGTCCACGTCCACCTTCGCGTTCAGCTCCTGCGCCACCGTGTTGTCGAGCTTCTTCGTCACGGGGGCCAGGACCTCGGCGATCTCCGGGTGCTTCTTCATGGTCTTGCTGTTGATCTCGGGGGCGGCGTTGTAGTTGGGGAAGAAGCGCCTGTCGTCGACCATCGGCGTCAGGTTCATCGCCTTGATGCGGCCGTCGGTGGTGAAGACCTCGCCGTAGGTGCAACTGCCCTTCTCCGCCTGGGTGTAGATGATCCCGGTGTCCATCTGCGTGATGTTCCCGGCCGGCAGGCTCATGCCGTACTTCTTCTGCATGCCGGGCAGGCCGTCGGCGCGGTTGGCGAACTCGCCCTCCACGCACAGCGTGACCGCCTTCGGGTCGGACTTGGACAGGGCGGCGACGTCGGAGAGGGTCTTCGTGCCGTACTTCTTGAGGTTGGACTCGTTCAGGGCCAGGGCGTAGGTGTTGTTCAGGGCGGCGGGCGGCAGCCACGTCACGCCGTTCTTCGCGTCCGCCTTGCGCACGGCGTCCCACTGCTGGTGGGGGTCCGGGATCGGGTCGGAGTTGCCCAGATAGGTGATCCAGGCGGTGCCCGTGTACTCGTACATGGCGTCCGCGTCCCCGCCCTTGACCGCCTCGCGCGCCCCGATGGAGCCCTGGATGCCGGTCCGGTCGAGGACGTCCGCCCCGGCCGCCTGGAACGCGATGCCCATGATGGCGCCGAGGATCAGCTGCTCGGTGAACTCCTTGGAGGTGACGGTGAGATCGGCGCCCTCCAGGGGCTTGCCCTTGCCGACGATCCCCGGCTTCACGTCGTCCACCATCGGCGAACCGCTGGTGAGCCCGCACCCGGCCGCCACCAGCAGCACCCCGCCCACGGCCGCGAGCGCCTTCGTCCGCGCACTGGCCCCGCGCCGCTGGGCCCGCCGTCGCGTCGTACGCCTCATGACCGCACCTCCAGGCCGCGCGGGCTGAGCACCAGCTCGGCCAGCGACGCCAGCCAGTCCACCAGCAGGGCGAGGACCACCGTCAGGATCGAGCCGAGCATCAGGACCGGCATGCGCTGATTGGTGATGCCCGTCGTGATCAGGACGCCGAGCCCGCCACCGCCGCCGAAGGTCGCGAGCGTCGCCGTGCCCACGTTCAGGACCAGGGCCGTGCGCACGCCCGCGAGGATCAGCGGTACGGCGAGGGGGAGTTCGACCCGCGCGAGCACGCCGAGCGGGGACATGCCGATGCCGCGCGCCGCCTCCAGGAGGGTCGGGTCGTTGGCGCGCAGGCCCGCGATGGTGTTGGAGAGGACCGGCAGGACGGCGTAGATGATGATGCCCGTCAGGGCCGCCTTCTCGCCGATGCCCATCCAGATGACAAGGAGCGCGAGCAGACCGATCGCCGGGGTCGCCTGGCCCATGTTGGCAAGCGCCATCGCCACCGGGGCGCCCTTGCGGAAGGCGCGCCGGGTGAGCAGGATCCCCAGCGGGATCGCGATGATCAGCACGAAGAACGTCGAGATCGCCGTCAGCTCGACGTGCTGGCGCAGCGCCTTGCCGACCTGCCCGTTGGACAGCGCGTTCTCGGAGATCGAGTCCAGGTCCGCCTGCTGGAACCAGAGCCAGGTCGCGAGCAGCACGGCCGCCAGGATCGCGGGGAGCACCGTCAGCTTCTGCCAGGTGATCCGGCGCGGCGGCCCCGGCGCGGCGGACGGCGCGGGCGCCTCCTGCTCGGCCTCGCCCTCGTCGCGGAAGGCCAGGCCCTTGACGTCGTGCTCGCCCCGGGGGCGCTCGGGCGCCCTGGCCGCGGCCTTGCGTTCGGGGATCCGGGGCTCGCCCCCGGGCGGCGGGCTCACGCCTTCGCCTCCCCCGCGGTGCCCTCCTGTGCCGCGTGCGTCAACTCGGCCCGCTGCTCCTCCAGTTCGTGCTGGTGCTCCATGGCGTCGAGCCGGTCGGCCTCCAGCATCTCGTGCACGGAGTTCATCAGGGTCTCCATGTCGACGACGCCCGTGTACTCGCCGCGCCGCCCGGTCACGGCGACCCGGCCCGCGTTGTCGGTGAGGACGGCCTCCAGGGCGTCCCGCAGCGTCGCGTCCCGGGTCACCGTGTCGTGCACGAGGGTGCCCGCGCGGGCCAGGGAGCCCTTGGCGCGCATCAGGTCGCCGCGGCGCAGCCACTTGTAGGGGCGGCGGCGCTTGTCGAGCAGGAGCAGTTCGTTGGTGCCGCTCGCGCGCAGCTTGTCGAAGATCTCCTGGAGGGGGTCGTCGACGGTCACCGTCGGTACGTCCGCCATCTCCACGTCCCGTACGCGGGTGAGGTTCAGCCGCTTCAGGGCCGCGCCCGCGCCCACGAAGCCCGACACGAAGTCGTCGGCCGGGTTGGTGAGGATCGCCTCGGGGGTGTCGAACTGCGCGATGTGCGAGCGCTCGCGCAGGACGGCGATGCGGTCGCCCAGCTTGATGGCCTCGTCGAAGTCGTGCGTGACGAAGACGATCGTCTTGTGCAGCTCGTGCTGGAGGCGGATCAGCTCGTCCTGGAGGTGGTCGCGGGTGATGGGGTCGACCGCGCCGAACGGCTCGTCCATCAGGAGCACGGGCGGGTCGGCGGCGAGCGCCCGTGCCACACCCACGCGTTGCTGCTGGCCGCCGGAGAGCTGGCGCGGATAGCGGCCGTGGAACTCGCCCGGATCCAGGCCCACCAGGTCCAGCATCTCCTCCACCCGCGCCTTGATCCTCGACTTCCCCCAGCCGACCATCTTCGGCACGAGGGCGATGTTCTGGGCGACCGTCATGTGCGGGAAGAGCCCGGAGGACTGGATGGCGTAGCCGACCTTGCGGCGCAGCTTCACCGGGTCGATGTCGGTGACGTCCTCGCCGTTGATGCGGATGCGGCCGCTGGTCGGCTCGATCAGGCGGTTGATCATCTTCAGCGTGGTGGACTTCCCGCAGCCCGACGGGCCCACGAAGATGACGATCTCGCCCGCCTTGATCTCCATGTTCACGCTGTCCACGGCCGGTTCGCCGCTGCCCGGATAGCGCTTGGTGAGGTTCTCCAGCTCGATCGTCGCGCCGGTGGTGGCGGACGCCGGTTCCGCGGGCGGGGCGGTGGCGGCGGTCGTATCGGACGTCTCAGACACGGATACCCCTCGGAATCGTCAGCCGGCCGATCAGGACGTACACGGCGTCGAAGAGCAGCGCCAGGACGATGATCCCCAGCGTGCCTGCGAGCACTTGGTTGAGCGCGTTCTTGCTGCCGAGCGAGGCGATGCCCCGGAAGATCTCGTTGCCGAGGCCGGGTCCCGAGGCGTACGCGGCGATGGCGGCGATGCCCATCAGCATCTGCGTGGAGACCCGGATGCCGGTCAGGATCGGCGGCCACGCGAGCGGCAGCTCGATCCGCACGAGCCGGTGCAGCCGCGACATCCCGATGCCCTTCGCCGCGTCCACCAGCGTCGGGTCGACCCCGCGCAGGCCGACGATGGAGTTGCGCACGATCGGCAGCAGGCCGTACAGGATCAGGGCCGTCACCGTCGGCGCCACCCCCAGGCCCACGACCGGGATCAGCAGACCGATCATGGCGAGCGAGGGGATGGTGAGGATCGTGGACGTCACCGTCGTCGCCAGGTTCCCCGCCCACTCGCTGCGGTACGTCAGGACGCCGATCAGTACGCCGACGGCCGTGGCCACGACCATGCACTGGAAGACGGCGCTCGCGTGCTGGTACGCGTCCATCAGCAACTGCTGGTGACGGTTGCCGAGGTAGTCCCAGAAGTTCATCCGTGCCGTTCACCTCGCCGAGAGCGCTCGGACGGCGCCGGGAGGCTCCCGGCGCCCGCGTGCCGTACCCGTCGTCTCTACCCACGTCCTGTGTCGTCGGACGCCTGTTCCACCAGGGGGATGATCCGCAGCGGGACCGGGTTCTCCATGACGATCGCCGTGGAGGCCCGGACGATGCCATCAAAACCCACGACCCGGTCGATCACACGTTGGAGATCGGCGTTCGAGCGGGCCACCAGACGGCAGAGCATGTCGCCGTGGCCGGTGATGGTGTGCAGTTCCAGGACCTCGGCCACGGTCGCCAAATGGGCCCGTACGTCCGCGCCCTGGCCCTGTTTGATCTCCAGCGTCGCGAACGCCGTCACCGGGTAGCCGAGCGCCGCCGGATCCACGTCCGGCCCGAAGCCCCGGATGACTCCGTTCGACTGAAGCCGGTCCATCCGGGCCTGCACCGTGCCCCGCGCGACGCCCAGGCGCCGGGACGCCTCCAGGACGCCGATGCGCGGCTCCCGGGCGAGCAGCACGATGAGCCTGCCGTCCAAATGATCGATCGCCATGCCGCCTCCCTGATGAGCATCCTGTACAGAACGCCCGCTGAATCGGGTCCCATGCTGGGCAGATTGCCCAGTGAATACGCGAACTATTGCGCATCTTGTGGATCGGCGGGAGCCTCCCCTTATGACTCAGACCACACACACCACCCCCGAAACCGCGCGCGAGGCCGACCCCTTCCCGGTGAAGGGAATGGACGCGGTCGTCTTCGCCGTGGGCAACGCCAAGCAGGCCGCGCACTACTACTCCACGGCGTTCGGCATGAAGCTCGTGGCCTACTCCGGACCGGAGAACGGCAGCCGCGAGACCGCGAGCTACGTGCTCACCAACGGCTCCGCGCGCTTCGTCCTCACCTCCGTCATCAAGTCCTCCAGCGACTGGGGCACCTTCCTCGAGGAGCACGTCGCCGCGCACGGCGACGGCGTCGTCGACCTCGCCATCGAGGTGCCGGACGCGCGCGCCGCGTACGCCTACGCCGTCGAGCACGGGGCGCGCGGCATCGACGAGCCCTACGAGGTCAAGGACGAGCACGGCGTCGTGGTGCTCGCCGCCATCGCCACCTACGGCAAGACCCGGCACACCCTCGTCGAGCGCTCCGGCTACACCGGGCCCTACCTGCCCGGCTTCGTCGCCGTCGACCCCATGGTCGAGCCGCCCGCCAAGCGGACCTTCCAGGCCATCGACCACTGCGTGGGCAACGTCGAGCTCGGCAAGATGAACGAGTGGGTCGCCTTCTACAACAAGGTCATGGGCTTCACCAACATGAAGGAGTTCGTGGGCGACGACATCGCCACCGAGTACTCCGCGCTCATGTCGAAGGTCGTCGCCGACGGGACGCTCAAGGTCAAGTTCCCGATCAACGAGCCCGCCATCGCCAAGAAGAAGTCCCAGATCGACGAGTACCTGGAGTTCTACGGCGGGGCCGGGGTGCAGCACATCGCGCTCGCCACGAACGACATCGTCGCGACGGTACGCAGCATGCGGGCCGCCGGTGTCTCCTTCCTCGACACCCCCGACTCGTACTACGACACGCTCGGCGAGTGGGCCGGTGAGACCCGTGTCCCCGTCGAGACGCTGCGCGAGCTGAAGATCCTCGTCGACCGGGACGAGGACGGGTACCTGCTGCAGATCTTCACCAAGCCGGTCCAGGACCGGCCCACCGTCTTCTTCGAGATGATCGAGCGGCACGGGTCGATGGGCTTCGGCAAGGGGAACTTCAAGGCGCTGTTCGAGGCGATCGAGCGGGAGCAGGAGAAGCGGGGCAACCTCTAGGGCGGGGTTCGCTTTCGTCTGCGGCGGGGTGGGGAGTGCTCCTGTCCCGCCGCTGCCGCGGCGGACATCTCCCGCCCGACCGGACGGTCAACGTCTCCAGTGGGGGTTGCCCGCCGTCGGCGTCTGCGGCCCGTCGGGTCCCGCCACCGCTGCCGCGGCGGACATCTCCCGCCCGACCGCCCGTTTCCACCCCGCCGCAGGCTCCTGGCCGCCTGTGCCACGGCCCGTTGTCCGGCGGCTGCGGCCCGGCGCTTTCGCTGCTGCGGGCACCGCGTCGTGCCGCCCCCCCGCTGTGGGCAGCTGGTCCGCCCAGAGGGCGGAACGGGTGGGCACAGCCCGGGCCGACGGAGCCGATACGCGGGGGCTCAGTCGGACTGCCCAGAGGGCTTCGTGGGGCGGGGGAGTTTCGGGATGGGGGCGCCGCGCGGGGCGTAGACCTGGGCCGGGCCGCCGTCCGGGGGGTCGCCCAGGGCCTTCAGGGCGGCGTGGGCCGCGGGAGCCGCCAGGGGCGAGAAGTGGGGGTTGATGCGGAGGGCCTCCGCGAGGTGGCGGCGGGCCGCGCCGTAGCGGCCGAGGGCGCGCTCGATGGCCCCGCGGTGGTAGGCGAACAGCGCGCTGCGCGGGCCCTTCTTCACCGCGGCCTCGACGTGCTTCAGGCCCTCCTCGGACTTGCCGGAGCGATGCAGCGCCCACCCCAGCGCATCCGCGTTCTCCGGAGACGCGTGCCGCCTGAACTCCGCGGTCAGCCTCCGCACCGCCGCCCCCGCGTCCCCGTGCTCCGCCTCGAACACCCCGAGCACCCGCTCGTCGTTGACCCCGCCGAGACCTCCCTGCCGCACCCGCGCCCGCACGAGGTCGTACTGGGCGGAAGCGGCGGGCCGCAGCTTCAGGGACTCGTACAACTCACCCAGTTCGAGGGCGTATTCGGGGGCGGGGCGCCGCACGAGCGCGGCCCGGTACGCCTGCAGGGCGTCCGACGTCCGGCCGACCGCGGCGAGCGCGCGCCCCTTCGCCGCGAGCGAGGGGTGATGGTCGGGGTCCGCCGCGAGCGCGGCGTCGTAGTGGCGCAGCGCGTCGCCCGGCTCACCTCGCTCCCAGGCCAACTCCCCGACCCGGTACAGGCAGGCCGCCCGCTCGGCGGGCGTCCGCGCGAGCGCCGCCGCGTCCGAGAGCGCCGCGGCCGCGTCCTCGCGCCAGCCCCGGTCCCGGTAGACCGCCCCGGACCGGACGCGGGCGGCGGCGGTGCCCGGACTCAGTCCGCGTACCTTCGCCAGGGCCCGTTCGACCCCCTTGTCGTCGCCGAGCCCTCGGTAGGCGTCGAGGAGGGCCGCGTGCGCCGCCCACCGCCGGGGCGCCAGCCGCACCGCCTGCTCGCCCCACTTCTTCGCGCCCCGGAAGTCGTGCCGGGCGTTGCCGAGGGCCGCGAGACCGGTGAGGGCGGCCGCGTTCCGCTCGGGCCGGGTGCGCAGCGAGGTGCGCAGGGCCCGCTCGGCCTTCGGGTAGTACGCGGAGTCGGCGGTCCGCAGGCCCCGTTCGACGTACGCGGAACCGAGCACCGCCCACGACTGGTCGTCGCCGGGGTGTGCCCGCAGGTGCGCCTCGCGCTCACCGATGAGCACCGCGAGGTCGGGCATCGCGGCCGGCGCCCCGGCCCCCACGGCGGCCGCCGCCCGCCCGGCGGGCCCCAGCGCGGGCGGCGCGGAGTCCTCGCCCCGGTCGGGCAGGAACACCAGGGCCCCGCCCAGCACGGCACAGCCCGCGACGGCGGCGACGAGCGCGCGCCGCGCGGCGGGGGAGCGGCGCGGCCGGGGGCCGCCGCCGAGCGGGCCGCGCGAGGTCGCCGAGGTCGCCGAGATCGCCGAGATCAGGGACGTGCGCGCGTGGCGCGGGCCGCGTACGGCGTCGGAGCTCTGCACCGCCGGTGCCGCCGGTGCGACGGGCGCGGTCCCGGGTGCGGCCCGGGGCGAGTCCTCGGGTGAGCCCTGGGGTGAGCCCTCGGGCGGGGTCTGGGGGGTCTCCTCGGTCTCCATGGCGCTCACTGTGCGTCAATACGAAGAGCGCATCCCGGCACGCGAACGGCGTCGCACACGGGTTCACACCGATGGCCCCGAGTGCGAGGCTGTGATCATGAGCAGTGGCACGCACCGCACGCCGGACACCCCCGCCGCACCCGCCGACCTCCAAGGCCGCCTGCGCGCCGGACTCCCCGCCGACGCGCTCCTCACCGACCCGGACGTCACGGCCTCGTACGCCAACGACATGGCGAGTTTCTGCGAGGCCGGAACCCCCGCCGTCGTGGTGCTCCCGCGCACCGTCGAAGAGGTCCAGCACGTCATGCGGACCGCCACCGAGCTGCGGGTCCCGGTCGTCCCGCAGGGCGCCCGCACCGGCCTGTCCGGCGCGGCGAACGCGAGCGAGGGCTGCGTCGTCCTCTCGCTGGTCAAGATGGACCGGATCATCGAGATCAGCCCCGTCGACCGGATCGCCGTCGTCGAGCCCGGCGTCATCAACGCGACGCTCTCCCGCGCGGTCGCCGAGCACGGCCTCTTCTACCCGCCGGATCCCTCCAGTTGGGAGATGTGCACGATCGGCGGCAACATCGGCACGGCCTCCGGCGGCCTGTGCTGCGTGAAGTACGGAGTGACCGCGGAGTACGTCCTCGGCCTCGACGTCGTCCTCGCCGACGGCCGGCTCCTTCGCACCGGGCGGCGCACGGCCAAGGGCGTCGCCGGATACGACCTGACGCGCCTGTTCGTCGGCTCCGAGGGCAGCCTCGGCATCGTCGTCCGCGCCGTCCTCGCCCTCAAGCCGCAGCCGCCGCAACAGCTCGTGCTCGCCGCCGAGTTCGGCTCGGCCGCCGACGCCTGCGCGGCCGTCTGCGCGATCATGGAAGGCGGCCATGTGCCGTCGCTCCTCGAACTCATGGACCGTACGACGATCCGTGCCGTCAACGCCCTCGGCAACATGGGTCTCCCCGAGACCACCGAGGCGCTGCTCCTCGCCGCCTTCGACACCCCGGACCCCGCCGCCGACCTCGCCGCCGTCGGCGCCCTGTGCGAGGCCGCGGGCGCGACCCAGGTCGTCCCCGCCGAGGACGCCGCCGAGTCCGAGCTCCTCCTCCAGGCACGCCGGTTGTCCCTCACCGCACTCGAAGCGGTGAAGGGCACGACGATGATCGACGACGTGTGCGTACCGCGCTCCCGGCTCGGCGACATGCTCGAAGGGGTCGAGCGGATCGCCGACAAGTACGGACTGACCATCGGGGTCTGCGCGCACGCGGGCGACGGCAACACCCACCCCACCGTCTGCTTCGACGCGGCAGACCCCGATGAGTCGCGGCGCGCCCGCGAGTCCTTCGACGAGATCATGGCCCTCGGCCTCGAACTCGGCGGCACCATCACCGGTGAACACGGCGTCGGCGTCCTGAAGAAGGACTGGCTCGCGCGCGAGCTCGGACCGGTGGGCGTGGAGATGCAGCGCGCCGTCAAGACGGCGTTCGACCCGCACCACCTCCTCAATCCGGGCAAGCTCTTCTGATTTTCGCGCCTGAACCGGCGCCGCTCTCGCGGACCGAATTGCTCGCCGCGGGGGGTCGCTCAATCGATGGTTGCGGTTCACTCGCCTCCTTCATTCGACTCGTCGCTCGGCCACGGGTCGCGCAGCCACAGCTCGTCCGCGCGGCCAGGAGTGGGGGCGAGCAGCTCGGCCAGGCCGTCGTCGATGCCGAGCCGCTCGGCCTCAGAGCCCGGAGGGACCACCCGCAGGGTGCGCTCCAGCCAGGCCGACACGGCGGGCGCCGGGGCCTCCAGGAGAGCGTCGCCGTCGGGCGAGCTGAGCGCCATCAGGACGACGGACCGCCCTTCGACCTTCGTCGGCCACACCCGCACATCGCCGTGGCCGCACGGCCTGAACACCCCCTCCACCAGGAGCTCCCTGGCGAACGTCCAGTTCACCGGGTTCTCGGAGCCGATGTGAAAGGAGATGTGGACGGCGTACGGATCGTCGGTGCGGTAGGTGAGCCGGGCCGGGACGGGGATCGCCCGTTCCGGCGAGAGGACGAGTTTGAGCTCCAGCTCGCGTTCCACCACGGTGTGCATAGCGCGTGCGCTTCCTTTCTCTCGCTGCGTACGCGGTCCCGGGAGCGGGGCCGCGCACCGGGCCCGTTTCAGGCCCGCAGAGAGTGAGAGCGCGCGGGCGGCCAGGCATTACGCGACTTCGGGAAGTTTTTTTCGCCGGGTACGACACGGGGCGGGCGGGCGTGTTCGGACGGCGGGGAGGAACCGTGCACGGAAGGGGGCGGTGCGGCGGGAGCCGCCCGACGCGGCGTGCGGGTCTGATAGATGTGGAGCCTCACAAGACCCCCGAGCAGATACGGGACGACGGACATGAGCGCCCCAACCCCGGCCCCCGGCGACGACAGGCCCCGCGAAGGCTACTACCCCGATCCGTCCATTCCGGGATATGTCCGGTACTGGAACGGCGCGGCCTGGGTGCCCGGTACCAGCCGTCCCGCACCGTCCGACGGCGAGCCCCTGCCCGCACCGCCCCGCTCGGCCACCGCGCCCCCCGCCCCCGCTCCGGCCCCGGCTGCGCCCGCTGCCGCCGAGGAGACCGGCCCGGTGTTCTTCGACGAGGAGCCGGGAGGAGTGACGCAGACCGGCCCGGACACGGACACGAACATCGGCCTGGGGGTCGGTCTGGGCCTGGGCGCCGGTCCTGACGCCGCCTCCGGCTCCGGTTCTGCCTCCGGCTCCGCTGCCGGGTCCGGCTTCGGAGCCGGTGCGGGTGCCGGGTTCGGTGACGGACAGCACGGGGCCAAGCCCGAGCCCGCCTCGGCCTGGCAGGCGGACGCGGCCCGGCAGACGGGGCTCGGCGGTGAGCAGGACCAGCGGGTGTCATGGGGCTCGCCCGCCCAGGCGGACCCGCGGGACCCGCGCGTGCGGGGCGAGGGGGCGGCGCCCGGCGCGGCGGGGGCGGCCGCGGGGAGCGCGGCCGAAGCCGGCGCGCGGCGCGTGCCCGCGCAACAGCAGCCCGGTGCGCGGCAGGAGCCGGGGCAGCGGGAGCAGGCTCCGGCGGCCGTCGGCCGACCCGGGGACGCCGACGCGGACGGGCCGGGCACGGCGACGTCCCGGGCCGTCGAGCACGCCGTGCCGAAGCCCGCCACCACCGAGGGAACGGTGACCTTCCGGCGGCCGACGGGTCCGGTGAAACCGGCGGGGGCCGGGACGCCGGACGCGGACGGCGGGACCGAGGGGACCATGGCGATCCGGGCCCTTCGCCCCAAGTCGGGGCAAGCGGGGCACACTTCCGGCGCCGCTGCCTCATCCCCGTCGCCCTCGCCCTCGCCCTCCACTCCTGTCTCCATCCATGCCTCCCCTTCCCCGTCCCCTTCTCCGTCCCCTTCTTCAGCGACTCCCGCGGCCGCGGCCGCCCAGACTCCTGTGGTGCCGCAGCAGCAGGGACGCGCCCCGCAGGCCGGGGCACAGGAGCAGGGTGTGCCCCCGCAGGCCGGGGCACAGGAGCAGGGTGTGCCCCCGCAGGCCGGTGTCCAGGGCGGTGCCCAAGGCGGCGCCCCGGGCGGAGTCGCCTCGCCGTTGACGTCCGGGCCCGGCGGCGGGTCGGCCTCCTGGGCCCAGCAGGTGCACCAGCTCGCGCAGTCGCCGGGGCAGGGGCAGTCGGGGCCGCAGGGCGAGGGCCCCGTCCTGCCGTGGAAGCCGGTGACCGCGGACCCGTTCGCGGCGGTGGTCCAGGCGCAGTCGGAGGCGCGGCCCGCGGGGCTCGGCAAGCGGTTCGCGGCGCGGTTCATCGACACGGTGGTGCTCGCCGCCGTGACCGCGGGGGCGGCGCTGCCGCTCGGCACCCGGGCCGCGGACCACATCGACAGCAAGATCGACGCGGCGAAGCTGTCGGGCGAGAAGGTCACGGTGTGGCTGCTCGACGGGACGACGGCCGGGTACCTCGGCATCGTCCTCGGCGTGCTGCTGCTCTTCGGGGTCCTGTACGAGGCGCTGCCCACGGCCAAGTGGGGCCGCACCCTCGGCAAGAAGGTGTGCGGGGTCGAGGTCAGGGACATCGAGGAGCACGGGGCGCCGTCGTTCGGGGCGGCGCTGCGGCGCTGGCTCGTGTACAGCGTGCCGGGGGTCCTGGTGGTCGGGGTCGTCGGGGTGCTGTGGTGCCTGTTCGACCGCCCCTGGCGCCAGTGCTGGCACGACAAGGCGGCCGGGACGTTCGTGGCGGGCTGAGCGGCCTGTCGGCGGGGTGTCGCCGGGCCGGGCGCGGGCCTACCTTCGGTAGAGGCCCCCGCGGGGGGTCGTAACCCGGACAGCCGCTCGTCGCATGCGGCGCACTCCACTTCGAGGTGCACTCACCCCATGAGCACCGAACCGCCGCAATACCCCAACGGCCCGGACCCCGACGACAACGACCCCTTCAGGAAGCAGCCGCCCCCGGCCTCCGACGGGCCCCCGCCGCCGGGCGGGGGCTCCCCGTACGACCCGCCACCGCCGGGCGCGGGCGGCGGCACCCCCTTCGGTGGCGGCGGCCCCGGCGGCACCCCGCCGCCCCCGTACGGAGGCGACCCCTACGGCGGCGGCTTCGGCGGGCAGGACCCCCTCGCGGGCATGCCCCCGCTCGCCGACAGCGGCAAGCGCGTCCTCGCCCGCATCATCGACATGATCCTCGTCGGCGCGGTCGTCATCCTTTTGTCCCTCCTTTTCGGGACGAACGAGTACGACTGGGACCCGGACAAGGTGGACGCGGGCAGGTCGTTCGGCCAGTCCCTGCTCGCCGCCGTGCTGTACATGGCGTACGACAGCTATCTGATCTCGAAGACGGGGCAGACGCTGGGCAAGAAATGGCTCGGAATGAGGGTGGCGAACCTCAACGACGGGGCGAACCCCACGCTGCAGACGGCGCTCGCGCGCTCGGCGGTGCTGTGGATCCCGTTCGCGTTCTGCTGTGCCTGCATCTGGACGGCGATCTGCGGCGGCTGGAGCTTCTTCGACAAGCCCTACAAGCAGGGGCTGCACGACAAGGCGGCCAAGACGGTGGTGGTCAGCGTGGGCTGAGCGGCGCGAGGGCATGCTGAGAGCCCGGCGCTGCGGCGGCGCCGGGCGGTGGGTCGCGGCGGGTCCGTGGGCGTCACCTGCGAGGGCAGGTGACGCTCAGGGGCCCGCCGGTTCGCGTACGGGCAGTGGGGCGTGCGGTGCGGTGTGCTGCCCGGTGGCGGAGTCGGGGGTGAGCACGGTGCGCTGCACCGGGATCCGCTCTTCGAAGTTCGAGGTGGTCAAGGCGGGCGCGGGGGCCGGGACCGCGGCGGCGGGCGGGGGCCCGGCCGGCTCCGGGGCCGGTTTGGGCAGGGGCACCGTCATGGCCACGAGCAGGCCCAGGCCCAGCGCGGCGAAGGTTATGACCGCGACGCCCGGCGCCGAACTCGTCTGCGAGAGCAGCAGCATGGCGAGCGTGGAACAGATGACGGTCGCGGAACCGTAGGCGAGCTGTGCGACGGTCGGACGAGGCATGGGGCGAGACATGGCGTGATCCGTCCTCGGGACAGCGGATGCGGGGGAGAGATCAAGACGATGTGGACGTATGCGAATCAAAGGGTGCTCAAAGGTGGCGACTTGGAAGCTTCGCCGAGTACCCGTGCGCACCGTCGAAATGACTCTATTCGCCTGCATGCCCGACGGGAACGGGCGGTAAGCGTGACCTAACCCACGGTGCCGGTGCACAGGGGGCGCATGGATTCATGCGTCCCGCCAATTGGACGGCGGGGCGCGCCTGTTGAGGGGGCGGGGGGTGTTGCCCGTGCGCCGCCCCGATCACGCTTGATCATGTTCGGATAGCGGTCGGTCGAGTCTGCATAGGGTACTTGGCCTGTTCAAGTCAAGGTCTGTCTTTTCTCCCCTCTCTCCGGTCGAATGTCGTCACTTGTGACGCGCATATCGCGCGCGGACCTCCTCGACCGGGAATTGCGGTCCGTGATGCGGGCGCGGGGGAGGACAGCATCAAGTGACCATCAAGAGACGAACGTTCAGAGCGACCGCGGCAGCGGTCGCTCTCGCGGCTGCGACCGCGACGTTCTCCGCCTATTCAGTGGCGGCCGCCGACGACGGCGGGAGCGGCGACAAGGCGTCCGCGACCGGCAAGGTGGCAGCCATCGACCGCCGGGATCCGGCGGACGCCAAGGCCCACGTCGACCACGACCTCGAGGGCCCGTTCAGCAAGCAGCAGGCCCAGCAGCGCAAGGCCGCCCTGGAGCAGGTCGTCTCCGGCGACGCCAAGGTGCGCAAGCGCGGCGGGTCGAACGTGGTCAAGCTCGACGACAAGAAGTACGTCGAGCTGGGCCGGGAGAAGACCGACAAGATCTTCACGATCCTGGTGGAGTTCGGGGACAAGGTGGACGACACCACCATGTACGACCCCGACGGACCGGACGGCCCCGAGCAGCCCGTCAAGAAGTACGGCGGCAAGCCCGGCCCCGCGCACAACAAGATAGCCAAGCCGGACCGTGCGAAGGACAACAGCACGGCCTGGCAGGCGGACTACAACCGGAAGCACTTCCAGGACCTGTACTTCGGTGAGGGCAAGGACGCCAAGGGCAAGCCCAAGCACTCCCTGAAGACCTACTACGAGAAGACGTCGTCCGGCCGCTACTCGGTCGACGGCGAGGTCTCGGACTGGGTCAAGGTCGACTACAACGAGGCCCGCTACGGCTCCAACTACTGCGGCGACTCCAACTGCGCCAACGTCTGGGACGCGGTGCGCGACGGCACGACCGCCTGGGTCAAGGACCAGAAGGCCAAGGGCCGCACGGACGCGCAGATCAAGGCCGACCTCGCCAAGTACGACCTGTGGGACCGCTACGACTTCGACGGCGACGGCGACTTCAACGAGCCCGACGGGTACATCGACCACTTCCAGATCGTGCACGCGGGCGAGGACGAGTCCGCGGGCGGCGGCGCCGAGGGCGAGAACGCCCTGTGGGCGCACCGCTGGTACGCCTACGGTAACGACGCGGGCAAGACCGGCCCCGCCGACAACAAGTCGGGCGGCACCCAGATCGGCGACTCCGGCATCTGGGTCGGCGACTACACGATGCAGCCCGAGAACGGCGGCCTCGGCGTCTTCGCCCACGAGTACGGCCACGACCTGGGCCTGCCCGACCTGTACGACACCACCGGCAAGGCCGAGAACTCCGTCGGCTTCTGGTCGCTGATGTCGGCCGGTTCCTGGCTCGGCACCGGCAAGGGCTCGATCGGCGACCTGCCGGGCGACATGACCGCCTGGGACAAGTTCCAGCTGGGCTGGCTCAACTACGACCGGGCGAAGGCCGCGACGACCTCCGAGCACAAGCTCGGCGTGTCCGAGTACAACACCCGGCACCGCCAGGCGCTCCTCGTCGACCTGCCCAAGAAGCCGGTCACCACGACGGTCGTGAAGCCCGCCGAGGGCACCAAGCAGTGGTGGAGCGGCCAGGACGACGACCTGCGCAACACGCTGACGCGCAGCGTCGACCTCACCGGCAAGTCCAAGGCCGAGCTCTCGCTGCAGGGTTGGTGGGACATCGAGTCCAACTACGACTACCTCTACACCGAGGTGTCCACCGACTCCGGCGCCAACTGGACGCCCGTCGACGGCACGGCCGACGGCAAGCAGATCACCCGCGACGCGGGCGACAAGCCGGCCCTGACCGGTTCCTCGAAGAAGTACCAGAAGCTGGTCTTCCCGCTGGACGCCTACGCTGGCAAGAAGATCGACGTCCGCTTCCGCTACGCCACCGACGGCGGCACGGCGCTCAAGGGCTTCGCGGCCGACGCGATCACGCTGACCGCGGACGGCGCCAAGCTCTTCGAGGACGGCGCCGAGGGCGACGACAACGGCTGGAAGACGAAGGGCTTCTCGCGCATCGGCGAGTCCTTCACCAAGCAGTACGAGCAGTACTACCTCGCGGAGAACCGCCAGTACGTGTCGTACGACAAGACCCTGAAGGTCGGTCCGTACAACTTCGGCTTCTCCAACTCCCGTCCCGACTGGGTCGAGCACTACCCCTACCAGACCGGCCTGATGATCTGGCAGTGGGACACCTCCCAGAAGGACAACAACGTCAGCCAGCACCCCGGCAAGGGTCTGATCCTCCCGATCGACGCCCACGCCAAGCCGATGAAGTGGAAGGACGGCTCGCTTCTGCGCAACAAGATCCAGCCGTTCGACGCGCCGTTCTCGAAGTACCGCACGCGCGCGTTCACGCTTCACAACGCCGACGTCGCCCTCAAGATCAAGTCGAAGAAGGGCGTCTCCGTCTTCGACGACCGCAAGGGCACCTACTGGTACGCGGAGAACCCCACCGGAAGTGTCAAGGTCACTGACACCAACACCCGGATAAAGATCCTCAAGCAGCCCAAGGACGGCTCGACGATCACGCTCCAGGTGGGCAAGTCCACCAAGTAAATCTCGTTTACGCAGGTCAAGAGCCTGTTTCTGGCCGATCGGCCGTCGCCCTCTAGCGGGCGGCGGCCGATCGTGTTTGAGTGCGTCCTGTGGTTCTCTTATTGACACGACGTCTCACGGGGGTGTGACAGAGCATGGCCGCAGGAGGCTTCTGCAAGCTGCCCAACGGCAGCGTGGTGGTGGCGCTGACCCTGCCGAGCCCCGGGCCCGGGGGCGGCAGTGTGCGCGTTCTGGTCCGCGCGGCGAACCGGGCGCGGGCCCTGACCCGGCTCCGCAATCTCGGGCTGCGGGCGGTCTACCTCCGCGGCAACACGGAGCCCCCCACCCCGGACGAGGTCACCGCCGTGCTGCACCACCCCGACGGCCTCATATGGCGCACGGCGCCGGACGGGGCGGCGGAGCTTTGGCATCCGATCCGGGCGCTCCTGAGACGCGGCGCGGCTGCGTAGCCCCTGGCCGGGGCGATGTCCCGCGCAGGTGGGGCGACCCGCCCCCGATCGGCGCTCCGCGCCTCGTCCTCAAACGCCGGACGGGCTGACATTCTCACCCGCACATTTCCAGCTCGCCCCAGCAACCTCCTGGCCCGCCGGCGATCGAGGACGAGCGCGCGGCGCGATCGGGGGCGGCCCGTCCCACCCGCCCGGGACGCCCGCCCCCTGGGGTCCAGGGGCGGAGCCCCGGTTTCGGAGAAGGGGGTGGGACTGGGGCGCCCCGCGAAGGTCACACCACCGGCTTGCCGGTCAGTTCGGCCCCGGCGGTGCGCAGCTCGTCCAGGGCCCGCTGAGTGGTCTCCTCGGCCACCCCGGCCGTGAGGTCGAGGAGGACGTGGGTGCGGAAACCCTCACGGACGGCGTCGAGCGCGGTGGCCCGCACACAGTGGTCCGTGGCGATCCCGACCACGTCGACCTCCTGGATCTGCCGCGCCCGCAGCCACGCGGCGAGAGAGGTCCCGTTCTCGTCGACCCCCTCGAACCCGCTGTAGGCGGCCGAGCGCGCCCCCTTGTCGAAGACGGCGTCGATCGCCCCGGACGCCACGGCGGGCGCGAAGTTCGGATGGAACCCGACCCCCTCCGTCCCGGCGACGCAGTGCGGCGGCCAGGACCGCACGAAGTCCGGCTGGTCGGAGAAGTGGTCACCGGGGTCGATGTGGTGGTCACGGGTGGCCACGACATGCCGGTAGCAGGGGGAGGCCTGCCCGATGAGTTCGGTGATGGCGGCAGCCACATCCGCTCCGCCGGACACCGCGAGACTGCCCCCTTCGCAGAAGTCGTTCTGTACATCGACGACGATCAGGGCGCGACGCATGGCGGGTTTCCTTCAGTTGGCTGGATGAACCGAGCGTAGAGACTTCCTCTCCGTTACGGGAGAGGGCGGGCGACGCACTCAGGCCAGGTACTCGGTGGGAATGACCGCCTCCCCGCGCGACAGCTGGGTGGCCGAGAGCGGCAGCCGCCCCCGCGCGGCGGCGTGCCGCTCGCGCACCACGTCCAGGGGCTCACGGGCGACGACGTCCCCTGCCTTGACCAGCTCGACGAGGAGCTGGCGGTCGGCGAGGTCGGCGGGCACCGGCCCGGTCCCGATGACCTCGGCCTCGGCGACCCCGTCCGCGTCCACGCGCCGCGCGGCCCACTTGCGGCCGCCGAGGGACGACTTCCCGCCGAGGGACTTCTTGGCGACGGGTTCGAGGGGGGCCTTGGGGTCGGCGCCGCGGGCGCGGGCGACGAGCTTGTAGACCATGGAGCAGGTGGGGTGCCCGGAGCCGGTGACCAGCTGGGTGCCCACGCCGTACGCGTCCACGGGCGCCGCGGCGAGCGAGGCGATGGCGTACTCGTCGAGGTCGGAGGTGACCACGATCTTGGTGTCGGTGGCGCCGAGCTCGTCGAGCTCCTTGCGCACCCGGTGGGCGACGAGCAGCAGGTCGCCGGAGTCGATGCGGACGGCGCCGAGCTCGGGCCCGGCGATCTCCACGGCCATCCGGACGGCCTCGCCGACGTCGTAGGTGTCGACGAGCAGGGTGGTGCCCCGGCCGAGCGCGTCGACCTGGGCGCGGAAGGCGTCCCGCTCGCTGTCGTGGACGAGCGTGAAGGAGTGCGCGGAGGTGCCGACGGTCGGGATGCCGTAGCGGAAACCGGCCGCGAGGTCGGATGTGGTGGTGAAGCCGCCGACGTAGGCGGCCCGCGCGGCGGCGACGGCGGCCAGCTCGTGGGTGCGGCGGGCGCCCATCTCGATCAGCGGCCGGTCGCCCGCGGCGGAGGCCATGCGGGACGCGGCCGCGGCGATGGCCGAGTCGTGGTTGAGGATGGAGAGGATCACCGTCTCCAGGAGCACGCACTCCGCGAAGGAGCCCTCGACCCGCAGGATCGGCGAGCCGGGGAAGTACGTCTCGCCCTCCGGATAGCCCCAGATGTCCCCGCTGAAGCGGTACGAGGCCAGCCAGTCGAGCGTCGGTGCGTCCACGACGCCGCGCTCGCGCAGGAAGGCGAGCACGGCGGCGTCGAAGCGGAAGTTCTCGACCGCGTCCAGGACCCGCCCGGTACCGGCCACGACGCCGTAGCGGCGGCCCTCGGGCAGTCTGCGGGTGAACACCTCGAAGACCGAGCGCCGGTCGGCGGTGCCCGACTTCAGCGCGCCCTGCAACATCGTCAACTCGTAGTGATCCGTGAAGAGCGCGGTGGAGGGGACGTCCACCGGCAGCCCCAGGTCATGCTCCCCAGAGTTCATGACAAGGATGCTACCCCGCATCTCGTCACTCTGACGATTTCAGGGGTCCGTTTGTGCGTCCGGCCCTCCCGGGTGGCAGCATGGGGCAAGTGAGTAGCGCTGCTCCCGTAGAGATCACACGCCCGGACGCGGAAGAGGAGACCTTCGTGGTCCCCGAGCCGGACGTTCCGTGGATCACGCTCGTGCACAACGACCCGGTCAATCTGATGAGCTACGTGACCTATGTCTTCCAGACGTACTTCGGGTACTCGAAGGACAAGGCCACCAAGCTGATGCTGGACGTGCACCACAAGGGCCGGGCCGTCGTCTCCAGCGGTTCCCGCGAGGAGATGGAACGCGACGTGCAGGCGATGCACGGATACGGGCTGTGGGCCACGCTCCAGCAGGACCGGAAGTAGCGACGCGACCGATGCCAGGACACTTCGAACCGATCCCCGGCGGCGGCGCGGCCGTCGCACTCGACGAGGTCGAGATCTCGATCATCCGCTCCCTCGCCGTCCAGCTCCTGGAGCTGATCGGCCCGGGCGAGGAGCCCGCGGGCGCCGACGGCGACCCCTTCGCGGAGCTGTTCGCCGAGGGCCCGAGCGAGCCGCCCGCCGACCCGGTGCTGAAAAGGCTGCTCCCGGACGCGTACGGCGGCCCCGGCAGCGAGTCCGAACCCCCGGAGAAGGCCGACGAACTGCGGGCCTACTCCGCCGAGTTCCGCCGCTTCACCGAGAACGACCTCAGGGCCCGCAAGCGGGACGACGCCCTCGCCGTGATCCGCTCCCTGGACGCGCTCACCGTCGCGGGCGAGGGCGGCGCCGTCCTGAAGCTGTCCGCCGAGGAGTCGCGCAACTGGCTCGGCGCGCTCAACGACCTGCGGCTCGCGATCGGGACCCGGCTCGACGTGACCGACGAGGAGGACACCGACATCCTCTTCCGGCTGCCGGACTCCGACCCGCGCAAGCCGATGGTGATGGCCTATCTGTGGCTGGGCGGGCTCCAGGAGACGTTGGTCGAGACACTGCTCGCCTGAAAGCGTGTGTATCTAGCACGGTTCTGGCCGTGTTCGCTCAATGGATCTCCAGTTCCGAATAACGATCGGATCACATGGCGACCTCATTTCGCCAGGTGAGCGCGTTTCGGCCCGTTTGCGTGTGACGTGCGCCACGTAAAGGTGCGGCAAAGTCGTGGTACCACTACGCAACTCCTTTTCCGGCACCACCCCTCGCCGGCCACTGGGAGTCGCGCGCCGTCGGCAACGCATGACGTGCGGCACGTGCACCACCGAGGCGCCACCGGTCCGAGTCCGCGGATCCGGAGTGCCTCAAGTCGCCGACTGGACAACGGCGTTCACTCAAAGACCGCACCCTCACCTGTCGTTTTCCCCGCGGCAGTCCTGCGCCACTGAGGTAGCCAGATGTCACTCGAATCCTTCACCGACTCCGTCGACCGCACCGTGAACGGTTGGTTTGAGCCTGTAACCAAGAAGCTCAGCGAGATCGTTTTCTATGCGGTCCCCGTGGGCGATACCGAACTGCCGCTCATCGTGGCCTGGCTCGTCGTCGCGGGTCTCGTCTTCTCCCTCTACTTCGGCTTCGTCCAGTTCGGAAAGTTCAAACTCGCCCTGAACGTGGTGCGTGGCAAGTACGACGAGAAGGGGTCGGACGGGGAGGTCAATCACTTCCAGGCGCTGACCGCCGCGGTCTCCGGCACCGTCGGTCTCGGCAACATCGCCGGTGTCGCCGTCGCGGTGAGCATCGGTGGCGCGGGAGCCACCTTCTGGATGATCCTCTGCGGCCTGCTCGGCATGGCCACCAAGTTCGTCGAGGTGACCCTCGGCGTGAAGTACCGCCAGGTGCATCCCGACGGGACCGTCTCCGGCGGCCCGATGCACTACCTGCCCAAGGGGCTCGGTGAACGCTTCGGCGGCTGGGGACTCAAGCTCGGCAAGGTCCTGGCTGTCCTCGCCTCCATCTGCATCCTCTTCTTCGGCCTCTTCGGCGGAAACCTGCTGCAGGTCAACCAGAGCTACGCGCAGCTCGCCAAGGTCACCGGTGACGGCTGGATCAGCTCCTCGTCGGGCGCGCTCTTCTTCGGCCTGCTGATCGCCGCGCTCGTCGGCATCGTGCTCATCGGCGGCATCCGCTCCATCGCCGCCGTCACCAGCCGTCTGGTCCCGGCGATGGCCGGTATGTACATCGTGGTCTGCCTGATCGTCATCCTCGTCAACGTCACCGCCGTTCCGTCGGCGATCAGCGCGATCGTCGAGGGCGCCTTCAACCCGCAGGGCGTCACGGGCGGCATCATCGGCGCGCTGATCGTCGGCTTCAAGCGGGCCGCGTTCTCCAACGAGGCCGGCATCGGCTCCGCCCCGATCGCGCACTCCGCGGTGAAGACCAAGCACCCCGCGAGCGAGGGCCTGGTCGCGCTCCTGGAGCCGTTCATCGACACGGTCGTCATCTGCACCATGACCGCGCTGACCATCGTCATCGCCGACCCCGCCAGCTGGAAGGTCGGCGGGAGCATCGACAACGCCCAGGGTGTGACGCTCACCTCGGACGCCTTCGAGACCGTCCTGCCGTGGTTCCCGCACCTGCTGACCGTCGCGGTCATGCTCTTCGCCTTCTCCACGGTGCTCACCTGGGGCTACTACGGCCTCAAGTCCTGGACGCACCTCTTCGGCCGCAGCCGGGCCAGCGAGCTCACCTACAAGGTCCTGTACTCGGCCGGCTGTGTCCTCGGCTCCCTGCTCACCCTGGGCAAGCTGTTCGACCTGGCCGACGCGGTGCTCTTCATGCTCGCGGTCTTCAACATCATCGGCCTCTACCTGCTGGCCCCGGTGGTCAAGCGGGAGCTGGACGCCTTCCTCGCCTACGTCCGCCGACGCGGGAACGGCGAGCCGGAGCCGGACGAGGCCGCAGCCGTGGGCGCCGCCGACAGCGTCGTGACGAAGGCCGACTGACCGAGGCGCCCCCCGGTCCACGATCGCGGTTCCCTCCGGGCCCGCCCGCATTCCTCCATGCGGGCGGGCCCTTCGTGCTGTCCGTACAGATCCCGTGCAGACAGCACGCTGTTCGCTCAACGGTCGCTCAAATCCGGATAACGATCTCGTCAAAGCAGTGATGGCTAATGTCGCGGAAGGAGAAATTTGATCGATTTTCTTCGTGGGGTGCGTCACACCTTACGAAAAGGAACTTCCGCTCACCGTGGTACATCTTCACGACCGTTCGGTGACGCCACCCATGTCACCAAGGGCACGCCAGGGGCCGGCAGACCGTCGGCGGCACTCCATCACCATCCGGGGGGATCAGGACCTGGTCCGCGGCGAAACCGCAGTTCGCGGCGCGGATCAGCATGGAGAAAGGCGTCACCATGACCTCAGTGCAGGTCGAAGAACACCACGACGGGCACGGCGGCAATGGTGCCGCGGCGGCCACGGAGGGCGCGTCCGGCGACAGCGAGGGCTATCAGCGCGGGCTGGGCGCCCGGCAGATCCAGATGATCGCGATCGGCGGTGCCATCGGCACCGGCCTGTTCCTCGGCGCGGGCAAGGCCATCCACAAGGCCGGGCCCAGCCTCATCCTCGCGTACGCCATCGCGGGCCTCGTGATCTTCTTCATCATGCGCGCGCTCGGCGAGCTCCTGATGTACCGGCCCGTGTCGGGCTCGTTCTCGGAGTACGCCCGTGAGTTCGTCGGCCCGTTCTTCGGGTTCGTGACCGGCTGGACGTACTGGCTCTTCTGGGTCGTCACCGGCATCACCGAAGTCACCGCGGCCGCCCAGTACATGCAGTACTGGACCCATGGCTCCATCCCGCAATGGGCGTACGCGCTGATCTTCACGGTCATCCTGTACGGCGCCAACCTGATCTCCGTGAAGCTCTTCGGCGAGCTGGAGTTCTGGTTCTCGATGGTCAAGGTCACCGCGATCATCGGCATGATCCTGATCTGTGCCGGCATCCTCACCATCGGCTTCTCCGACGCCGGTGACACCGCCTCCGTCTCGCACCTGTGGGACAACGGCGGCTTCTTCCCCAACGGCATCGGCAACACGCTGATGACCCTGCAGATCGTGATGTTCGCCTTCCTCGCAGTCGAGCTGGTCGGCGTCACCGCGGGCGAGTCCAAGGACCCGAAGAAGACCCTTCCCAAGGCGATCAACACCGTGCCGTGGCGCATCGCCGTCTTCTACGTCGGCGCCCTGATCATGATCCTGTCGGTCGTGCCGTGGACGCACTTCCAGCCCGGCGTCTCCCCGTTCGTCGCCGCCTTCGAGAAGATGGGCCTCGGCGTCGGCGCCGCGATCGTGAACTTCGTGGTCCTCACCGCCGCGCTGTCCTCCTGCAACTCGGGCATGTACTCCACCGGCCGCATGCTGCGCGACCTCGCGCTCAACGGCCAGGGCCCGAAGTTCTTCACCAAGCTCACCAAGAACGGCCTGCCGCTCGTCGGCACCACCGCGTCCGCCGCGCTGATGCTGGTCGGTGTGTGGATCAACTACCAGTGGCCCGGCGAGGCGTTCAACTACGTCGTCTCCTTCGCGACCATCTCCGGCATGTGGGCCTGGATCATGATCCTCTGCTCGCAGATCCGCTACCGCCGCAAGGCCGACCGCGGCGAGGTCCCCCAGTCCACGTTCCGGGCGCCCGGCGCCCCGTACACGAGCTGGTTCGCCCTCGCCTTCATCGGCATGGTCATCGTGATGATGGGCATCGACAAGGACGCGCGGATCTCGCTGTACTGCGCGCCGATCTGGGCCGCGATCCTGTGCGTGTCCTACCTGGTCCTCAAGAGCCGCAACCCGCAGGCCGCGGCCTTCAAGAAGCGCGTGCACGGCGGCCCGGCCGCCGAGGACGCCGCACCGGTCACCAAGGACTGACCCCGGACGCCTCGCGTCCAGCATGCGGGCGGCCCCGTACCACACTTCGGTACGGGGCCGCCCCGCTGCTTATCCTGGCCGACATGCTGACCATCACCCGGGCCCTCCACGACCAGATCGTCGCGCACGCGCGCAAGGACCACCCCGACGAGGCCTGCGGCGTCGTCGCGGGGCCTGCGGGCACCGACCGCCCCGAGCGGTTCGTGCCGATGCTGAACGCGGCCCGCTCGCCCACGTTCTACGAGTTCGACTCGGCCGACCTGCTGAGGCTCTACCGCGACCTGGACGACCGCGACGAGGAGCCCGTGGTCATCTACCACTCGCACACGGCCACGGAGGCCTACCCCTCCCGCACCGACATCAGCTACGCCAACGAGCCGGGCGCCCACTACCTCCTCGTCTCCACCGCCGACACCGACGACGCCGGACCCTTCCAGTTCCGCTCGTTCCGGATCGTCGAAGGCGAGGTCACCGAGGAGGAGGTCAGGGTCGTCGAGGCATACTGAGCGCGAGCTTCACGACCTCAGAGGCGGCAGGACCCAGGAAGCCGGTGGAAAACCGGCGCGGTCCCGCCACTGTGACCGGCCGCCCCCCGCGCCCGGGAGCCAGGAACTGCCCTGCCGCCTCCTCCACACGCACTCAGGGGACGCGGAAATCCCCTGGAGGAGGCCCGCTACCCATGCGCACCCGCGCCCTGCTCGCCGCGGCGGCGATCCTGCTGCCGCTGACCGCGTGCTCGTCGTCCTCGTCGTCCGACGACGACTCCAAGAAATCCGACGCCAAGGCCGCCGGATTCCCGTACACCGTCACCAACTGCGGGACGAGGACGACATACGACGCGCCCCCGAAGCGTGCGGTCACCATGAACCAGCACGTGACGGAGATCCTCCTCGAACTGGGCCTGGAAGACCGCATAGCGGGGACCGCCTACCTCGACGACAAGGTGCTCCCCGAGTACAAGAAGGCGTACGACTCCCGCCCGGTCATCGCCAAGGAGTACCCCTCCTACGAGAAGCTGCTCTCCGCCGACCCCGACTTCGTGTACGGCGGTTACGCGAGCGCCTTCGCGGCGGGCGACGGCCGCTCCCGCGAAGCCCTCGCCAAGTCCGGCATCAAGACCCGCCTGAACGTCGAGGGCTGCGCCAAGAAGCCCGTCACGATGGACGACGTGTACCGCGAGGTGCGCGAGGCGGGCGCGACGTTCGGGGTCAGGGACCGGGCCGAGAAGTGGGTGCGCGACGCGAAGGCCGAACTCGCCGCCACCGCGAAGCAGTCCGCCAAGGGCGGCAAGAAGCCCGCCGTCTTCGTCTACGACAGCGGCGACAAGACCGCGTTCACCGCGGGCGGCCGGGGCATCGGCAACGACATCATCGAGCGCGCGGGCGGCCGCAACATCATGGCCGACCTCGACAAGTCCTTCGGCGACGCCTCCTGGGAGACGGTCGTCGACCGCCGCCCCGAGGTCATCGTCATCTACGACTACGGCGCCTCCACGGTCGCCCAGAAGAAGAAGCGCCTCCTGGACGACCCGGCCCTCAAGGACGTCCCCGCCATCAAGAACAAGCGGTTCGCGGTACTGCCGCTGTCGGACGTGGTGCTGGGGGTGCGGGCACCGGCAGCGGTGAGGAAGCTGGCGGAGCAGCTGCGGTGAGGGCGTTTGAGCTTGTCCGGGGGGCCGGGGCGAGGCCCGGGGGCGGCATGCTTCAGCCCGTCCGGCGTTCGCGGACGAGGCGCGGAGCGCCGATCGGCGGCGGCCCGTCCCACCCGAAGGGGCCACCCGCCCCCGGGGGCCCGGGGGCAGCGCCCCCGGTTCCGGGACGGGGCGGGACCGGGGAGCCCCCGGCAGGACCCCACCCCCGCACCCTCCCGTACACCGTCGTCATCACGGCCCTCCTCCTGACCCTCGCGGCAGCGAGCCTCGCCGCCCTCGCCCTGGGCTCCGTCAGAATCCCCACGGCCGACGTGATCCAGATCCTCACGGGCAACGCCGACCCCTCCCCGTACCGCACGATCGTCCTGGACGTCCGCCTCCCACGGGTCATCCTCGGCGCAGCCGTGGGCGCGGGCCTGGCCGTGGTGGGCGCCACCCTCCAGGCCCTGGTCCGCAACCCCCTGGCGGACCCCTTCCTGCTGGGCGTCTCCTCGGGCGCCTCCGCGGCGGCGGTCTCGGTGATCGTGCTCGGCCTGGGCGCGGGCATGGCGACCACGGTGACGATCCCGGCGGCGTCCTTCGCGGGCGCGTTCCTCGCGCTGCTCGTGGTGTACGCCCTCGCACGGGAGCCCGGCGGCGGCTTCACGACGACCCGCCTGATCCTCGCGGGCGTGGCGGTGTCGTACGTCCTGGCGGCCCTGACCAGCCTGATCCTGGTCGTCTCGGCCCGCGCGGACCACCTGAAGGAAGTCCTGTACTGGACGCTGGGCGGCCTGGGCAGTGCCCGCTGGGACATGCTCTCGCTGCCCCTCGCGGTCCTGGCCGTCGGCACGGCGCTGCTGATCGCCCTTGCCCGCCCCCTGGACCTGCTCCTGGTGGGGGAGGAGGGCGCGACCGTGCTCGGCCTGGACACGGCCCGGTTCCGCGCGGGCGTCTTCGTGCTCACCTCGCTGGTGACCGGCGTGCTCGTCGCGCACAGCGGGGCGATCGGCTTCGTCGGCCTGATGGTGCCGCACGCGGCGCGGATGCTGGTGGGCGCGGCGCACCGGGCGCTGCTTCCGGTGGCGGCGCTGATGGGGGCGGTGTTCCTGGTGGTGGCGGACCTGGCGGCGCGCACGGTGGCGGCGCCGCAGGACATCCCGGTGGGCGTGCTCACGGCGCTCACCGGCGGCCCGTTCTTCCTGTGGCTGCTGCGGCGGGGCAGGACGCGGGAGGGGGCGGAGGCATGAAGCTCCGTACCGAGAACCTCACGTACGACACCCCGTCCGGCCACCGCCTCGTCGACGCCGTCTCACTCACCCTCTCCGCGGGCGAGACGGTGGGCCTCGTCGGCCCCAACGGCAGTGGCAAGACGACGCTCCTGCGCTGTGTGTACGGGACGCTCACTCCCACCGGCGGCCGGGTCCTGCTCGACGGCGACGACCTCGCGGGCGCCGGCGTCAAGGCCCGCGCCCGCCGCATCGCCACGGTCCCGCAGGACGGCCAGACGGGCTTCGAGCTCACCGTCCGCCAGATCGTCGCCATGGGCCGCTCCCCGCACAAACGCTTCTGGGAGGGCGACACCGCCGCCGACGAGGAACTGGTCCACGACGCCCTGGAGCGGGTCGGCGCCGCCGCCCTGGCCGGGCGCGCCTTCGCGCGGCTCTCCGGCGGCGAGCGCCAACGCGTCCTGACCGCGCGGGCGTTGGTGCAGGAACCGGCCGTCCTCGTCCTCGACGAACCGACGAACCACCTCGACATCCGCTACCAGCTGGAGATCCTCGGCCTGGTCCGCGGCCTCGGCACGGCCAACCTGCTCGCCCTGCACGACCTGACCCTGGCCGCGTACTACTGCGACCGCCTGTACGTCCTCGACGCCGGCCGCGTCGTCGCCTCCGGCCCGCCCGCGGACGTCCTCACGGGCGAGCTCCTGGCGGCGGTGTACGGGGTCGCCGCGGAGGTGTCGGTGCATCCGGCGACGGGGGCGCCGACGGTGACGTATCTGCCGGGGGTGGCGGGGGCGCACCGAGCCTGACGCCGGTGCGGTCGCCTCGCCCCGTCCGGCCACCGAACGTGATCCGTCCGGTATCCGAGATCACATTCCAGGTCCCGGACCGGGAATCGTTACGATGACCGCATGGTTTCGAACGACGTGAGCATCGATACGACGCCGGGCGCCCTGCTCGTCGGCCGGCTGCACGTCGACCTGTGCCGCCTCGCCAGCGCCATCTGTCGGCCCTGACGGGCGCCGCCCCGCCCGCCGCAGGCGCGGCGGTGAGCCAGCCCCGTACCCGCGCGGCCTCCCGCACCCCGCCGCCCGCTCCCGCGCGGCGCGCCCCGCTCCGCACCACCCCGGAACCACCCCGCACGGCACGGCACCACCCCGCACGGCACCACCCGCACCACCCACGCAGCCCCCGCACCACTCGCGATCCACTCCCGACAGGAGCCCCGCATGGCCATCGAGGTCCGCATCCCGACCATCCTCCGCACCTACACCGACGGCGAGAAGGCCGTCCAGGGCAGCGGCGACACCATCGCCGCGCTCTTCGCCGACCTAGAGTCGCGGCACGCGGGCATCCAGGACCGCCTGATCGACAAGGACAAGGGCAACAGCCTGCGCCGCTTCGTGAACGTCTACCTCAACGACGAGGACGTCCGCTTCCTCGACGGCGTCTCCACCAAGCTCGCCGACGGCGACAGCGTCACGATCCTGCCGGCCGTCGCCGGCGGCATGGCCTGAGGGACCCGGGTCCCGATGCGTTACGACTCCCCGCTCGCGGCCGTCGGTAACACGCCGCTGGTCCGCCTCCCGCGTCTGTCGCCGTCCGCCGAGGTCCGCATCTGGGCCAAGCTGGAAGACCGCAACCCGACCGGCTCCGTCAAGGACCGCCCCGCGCTGTACATGGTCGAACAGGCCGAGAAGGACGGCCGGTTGACGCCCGGCTGCACCATCCTGGAGCCCACCTCCGGCAACACCGGCATCTCCCTCGCCATGGCGGCCCGCCTCAAGGGCTACCGCATCGTGTGCGTCATGCCGGAGAACACCTCCCAGGAGCGGCGCGACCTGCTGACGATGTGGGGCGCGGAGATCATCTCCTCGCCCGCGGCGGGGGGTTCCAACACGGCCGTGCGCGTCGCCAAGGATCTCGCGGCCGAGCATCCGGACTGGGTGATGCTGTACCAGTACGGCAATGCGGACAACGCGGGCGCCCACTACGCCACGACCGGCCCCGAGATCCTCGCCGACCTGCCCTCCATCACCCACTTCGTGGCGGGCCTCGGCACCACGGGCACCCTGATGGGCGTCGGCCGCTACCTCCGCGAGCAGCGGCCCGACATCAAGATCGTCGCCGCGGAGCCCCGCTACGACGACCTCGTCTACGGCCTGCGCAACCTCGACGAGGGCTTCGTCCCCGAGCTCTACGACGAGTCCGTCCTCACCACCCGCTTCTCCGTCGGCTCCGCCGACGCCGTGACCCGCACCCGTGACCTCCTGCGCGAAGAGGGCATCTTCGCGGGCGTCTCCACCGGGGCCGCCCTGCACGCCGCCATCGGCGTCGGCCGCAAGGCGGTCAAGGCGGGCACCCCCGCCGACATCGCCTTCGTCGTCGCCGACGGCGGCTGGAAGTACCTCTCGACCGGGGTCTACACAGCGGCGACGGACGAGGAGGCGATCGCGACGGTGCAGGGCCAACTGTGGGCGTAGCCCGGCTGGGAAACCGGGGGCTCTGCCCCAGACCCCCACTCCTCGATCGCCGGAGGGGCTGAGCACTCAGCCGCGCATTCTCCAGCCCGTCCGGCGATCGAGGACGAGGCGCGAAGCGCCGATAGCGGGGGCCCAGGGGGCGACAGCAGCCCCCGGTTTCGGGAAAGGGGCGGGATCGGGGAGCGCCTCCGCACGGCCTACCCGGCCAGATGCCGCACCTGGTCCCACAGCACCGGATCAACCACCCCCGCCCGCCGCCGGAACTCCCACACGGGAACCTCCCGCAGCTCGTCCGTCTCCAGGAAACTGGCCCGCCCCCGCGCGTCCCCGACGGCCCCGGGCGGCAAGGGGATCACCCCGGCCCGCTCGTCCCGGTACTTACTGGTGATCTTCGCGACGCGCACAATGTCCCCGCGAACCGCCAACACGAGACAGGGCCGGTCCTTCCCCCCGCCCCCACCGCCCTCATAGGGCACCCGAGCCCACCAGATCTCCCCGGGCTGCGGCCGCCCACCCCGCTCCCGCGGCCGCCGCTGCGGTCTCCCGGGCGGCCGACGCCGCGCGGGACGCCCGGAGCGGGCCCACCCGTCCACGAGGGTGACGAGAAGGGCGAGCACCACCACCGCGGCCAGCGCCGGCCACCACGACGTGTCCATGGCCCCGACGGTACCGGCGCCCCCCACTCCGCGCCGCCGCGCCCACCCCCCTTCGGGCGCCCCCGAACCGGTGACACCCCAGGTGAGTTCGCCCACAACGGCCCACGACGAAGGAGCGAGGCGCCCTTTCGCGCTTTACGCTCGACGGACCGCACGCCCCCCGTTTCCCCCGATCGCCAGCGTGGAGGTTCCAGCTCTATGAAGCTCACCGTCGTCGGCTGCTCGGGGTCGTTTCCGTCCGCGGACTCGGCCTGCTCGAGCTACCTCGTCGAGGCCGACGGCTTCCGGCTGCTGCTCGACATGGGCAACGGCGCCCTGGGAGAGCTGCAGCGCCACATCGGTCTGTACGACCTCGACGCGATCTTCCTCAGCCATCTGCACGCCGACCACTGCATCGACATGTGCGCGTACTTCGTGGCCCGCTACTACCGGCACGAGGGCGGCCGCTGCGCCCCCATTCCGGTGTACGGCCCCGAGGGCACCGAGCAGCGTCTGACCACGGCGTACGCCGACACGCCCTCCGCGTCGTCGATGAGCGAGGTCTTCGACTTCCACACGGTCAAGCCCGGTGCCTTCGAGATCGGGCCGTTCTCGGTGCGCACGGAGAAGGTGTGCCACCCCGTCGAGGCCTACGCCATCCGCGTCGAGCACGGCGGCCGGTCGCTGACGTACTCCGGGGACACCGGCACCTGCGCGGCCCTCGACGAGCTGGCCGCCGGCACCGATCTCTTCCTGTGCGAGGCCGCGTTCACGCACGGCAAGGAGAACATCCCGGACCTGCACCTCAACGGCCGTGAGGCCGGGGAGTCGGCCGGCCGCGCGGGCGCGCGGCGCCTGGTGCTCACCCACATCCCGCCGTGGACGGACCCGGCGGTGAACCTCGCCGACGCCCGGGAGGTCTTCACCAGCGGTCCGACGGAGCTCGCGGTGGCGGGGGCGACGTACGAGATCTGAGAGCTCTCGGAGGAGCACGGACGGGCGACAACGGCGTGGGCCCCGGAACCTCGCGGTTCCGGGGCCCACGCCGTGGTGCGGGGTGAGGCTCACGCCTTGGTGAGGTCCTCGACCTCCTCCTCGGGCTCGCGGCCCGGGGTCGGCAGGTTGAACTTGACGATCGCGAAGCGGAAGACGACGTAGTAGACCGCGGCGAACACGAGGCCGATCGGGATGATCAGCCAGGGCTTCTCGGCGAACTTCCAGTTCAGGACGTAGTCGATGGCGCCCGCCGAGAACGTGAAGCCGTGGTGCACGCCCAGGGCCCAGGTGACGGTCATGGCGACGGCCGTGAGGATCGCGTGGATCACGTACAGGACCGGCGCGATGAACATGAAGGCGAACTCGATCGGCTCGGTGATGCCGGTGACGAACGAGGTCAGCGCGAGGGACATCATCATGCCGCCGACGACCTTGCGGCGCTCGGGGCGGGCGGTGTGGGTGATGGCCAGGGCCACGGCGGGCAGCGCGAACATCATGATCGGGAAGAAGCCGGACATGAACTGACCGGCGGTCGGGTCGCCGTGCATGAAGCGCTGGATGTCGCCGTGCCAGACTCCGCCGGCGGAGTCGGTGAAGGAGCCGATCTCCTGCCAGGCGACGGTGTTCACGAACTGGTGCATGCCGACCGGCAGGAGCGCGCGGTTGACCACGCCGAAGATGCCGGCGCCGACCGAGCCGAGGTCGGTCATCCACTCGCCGAAGTCGGTGATGGCGTCACCGACCGGGCCCCAGGCGAGGCCGAAGAGGACGCCGAGGGCGGTGCCGACGAAGGCCATCAGGATCGGGACCAGGCGGCGGCCGTTGAAGAAGCCGAGCCAGTCCACCAGCTTGGTGCGGTGGAACCGCTGCCAGACCACGGCGGATATGAGGCCCATGATGATGCCGCCGAAGACCTTGGGGTCGTTGTACGTCGCGGCGATGTCCGCACCCTTGGTGATCTTCGCCTCGGTGACCGGGAACGCGGTCAGGACGTTCTTGTAGACCAGGAAGCCCACGAGTGCGGCGAGCGCGGTGGAGCCGTCCGCCTTCTTCGCGAAGCCGATCGCGACGCCGATGCAGAACAGCAGCGGCATGTTCGCGAAGACGGCGTCACCGGCGGTGGCGAAGACCGTGGCGACCTTGCCCCAGCCGAGGCCGTCGGCGCCGAACACGTCCGGCTGGCCGAGGCGCAGCAGGATGCCCGCCGCGGGCAGAACGGCGATCGGCAGCTGCAGGCTGCGGCCCACCTTCTGCAGACCCTGCAACACACTTGAGCCCCGCTTCTTCGCGGGCGCCGCCTTGGCGGTGGCCGTACTCATGTCTTCCTCCATGTGCGGGTGCTGTCAGGGGACAGTTCAGGGGGTGCGACAGCATCCAGGTGGTCTACACCACTCAGTGGTGTAGACCTGTTGTAACACGGTCAAGGCGACATAAGGAACCTGCGATTCCTGTGGGGTCGGCCATAACGCCGCATCCACGGCGAAAGGCCCCCGGACCAGAGGGTCCGAGGGCCTGGCAAAGGGTATCGCGGCGGATTCCGCTTCCGCGCGTGCGCCTTCCTACGCCTTGGTCTGTTCCTCGTCCAACGCCTTTGCCTCCTCCTCCGGTTCGCGTCCCGGGGTGGGCAGGTCGAACTTCTTGATCACGAAGAGGAACAAGAAGTAGTAGACCACCGCGAAGCACAGGCCGATCGGGATGATCAGCCAGGGTTTCGTGGCCAGGCTCCAGTTGATGACGTAGTCGATGAGGCCGGCGGAGAAGCTGAAGCCGTCCTTCACCCCGAGGCCCCAGGTGACCGCCATCGAGACGCCGGTGAGCAGGGCGTGGATCGCGTACAGCGCGGGCGCGATGAACAGGAAGGAGTACTCGATCGGCTCGGTGATGCCGGTGACGAAGGACGTCAGGCCGACCGAGAGCATCAGGCCGCCGACCACCTTGCGGCGCTCGGGGCGGGCCGCGTGCGTGATCGCGAGGGCCGCCGCGGGCAGCGCGAACATCATGATCGGGAAGAAGCCCGAGGTGAACTGGCCCGCCGTCGGGTCGCCCGCGAGGAAGCGGTTGATGTCGCCGTGGACGACCGTGCCGTCCGCCTTGGTGTAGTCGCCGAACTGGAACCAGACGAAGGTGTTCAGGAACTGGTGCAGGCCGACGGTCAGCAGCGCGCGGTTGGCCACGCCGAAGATGCCCGAGCCCAGCCAGCCGAGGTCGACCAGCCACTTGGAGAAGCTGGTGAGGCCGTCGCCGACAGGCGGCCAGACCCAGACGCACAGGCCCGCGAAGACCAGGCCGACGAACGCCATGATGATCGGGACCAGGCGGCGGCCGTTGAAGAAGCCGAGCCAGTCCACCAGCTTCACGCGGTGGTAGCGCTGCCAGAACCAGGCGGCGAGCAGGCCCATGACGATGCCGCCGAAGACCCCTGGATTCTGGTACGCGGCCTGCGTGGAGGTGCCGTCCTCGGCCACGCAGACCCCGCTCCACATCCCGGCGCCCGCGAAGTCGGCGCCCGCGGGGCAGTCCTCGGGGAAGGCGCGCAGGACCGCGTAGTAGACGAGGAAGCCCGCGACCGCGGCGAGCGCGGTGGAGCCGTCCGCCTTCTTCGCCATGCCGATCGCGACGCCGATGCAGAAGAGGAGCGGCAGGCCGAGCGAGGAGTCGAGCAGGGCGCCGCCCGCGGCCGCGAAGACCTTGGCCACGTTGGTCCAGCCGAGGCCGTCGTCGCCGAAGACGTCCGGTTGGCCGAGCCGGTTCAGGATGCCCGCGGCCGGCAGCACGGCGATGGGCAGTTGCAGGCTGCGGCCCATCTTCTGCAGGCCCTGGAACAGGCCGTTCCACCACTTCTTCTGGGGTATCGCGGCGGCAGTGGAACTCATCGGCGTTCCTCCCGGAACCGGCCAGGTTTGGCGGTCGTTGAAAACTGGTGTAGACCAGTTGTGGACGGTGGTCGGCACCGCCCCCACTAGGGGTGACACCTTGATCGTCATGATTGGGTACGAGTGCCGTGACCGCCCGCGAAGATGGGCCAACCGTGCGTTACCGTGACAAAGCGGACCTACGGTGTCGTGGCCGCGTCCTTTTCAGAGCAGGGAGAACACCATGGCCAGCAAGGCTGAGAAGATCGTTGCCGGGCTCGGCGGCATCGACAACATCGAAGAGGTCGAGGGCTGCATCACGCGCCTCCGCACGGAGGTCAAGGACCCTGACCTGGTCGACGACGCCGCGCTGAAGGCCGCGGGGGCGCACGGGGTCGTGAAGATGGGGACGGCCGTCCAGGTCGTCATCGGGACCGACGCCGACCCGATCGCCGCCGACATCGAAGACATGATGTGACGCTCGCGCTGTGCTGAGCATGGGTGAGGGCCCTGTTCCGGTTGCCGGGACAGGGCCCTCACCCGTGCGTGGGCGCCCCCGTTCCGGCGCTCCGCGCCTCGTCCTCAAGCGCCGGACGGGCTTTCTCCCGCCCACCCGCCCGAACCTGCGCCACCTGGCCCACAGCCCCGCGCATCCCAGCCCGCCATGGGGCTCCCCCCGTCCGGCCTGTGGCGGGTGTGCGTCCCGATAGGCTCGGGCCATGTCTCGTATCGACGGCCGTACCCCCGAACAGCTCCGCCCGGTCACCATCGAGCGTGGGTGGAGCAAGCACGCCGAGGGCTCCGTCCTCGTTTCCTTCGGTGACACCAAGGTCTTCTGCACGGCCTCCGTCACGGAGGGCGTGCCCCGCTGGCGCAAGGGCAGCGGCGAAGGCTGGGTCACCGCCGAGTACTCGATGCTCCCGCGGTCCACCAACACCCGCGGCGACCGCGAGTCCGTACGCGGCAGGATCGGCGGCCGTACGCACGAGATCAGCCGCCTCATCGGCCGCTCGCTGCGTGCCGTCATCGACTACAAGGCCCTCGGCGAGAACACCATCGTCCTGGACTGCGACGTCCTCCAGGCCGACGGCGGCACCCGCACCGCCGCCATCACCGGCGCGTACGTCGCCCTCGCCGACGCCGTCGCCTGGGCCCAGGGCAAGAAGCTGGTCAAGGCCGGCCGCAAGCCCCTCACCGGCACGGTCAGCGCGGTCTCCGTCGGCATCGTCGGCGGCGTACCGCTGCTCGACCTCTGCTACGAGGAGGACGTGAAGGCCGACACCGACATGAACGTCGTGTGCACCGGCGACGGCCGCTTCGTCGAGGTGCAGGGCACCGCCGAGGCCGAGCCGTTCGCCCGCGAGGAGCTGAACGCGCTGCTCGACCTCGCCGTCGGCGGCTGCGCCGACCTCGCCGCGTACCAGCGCCAGGCGCTGGAAGCGGTCACGTAGGGCAGCACGCGGAGCGCGGCCCAAGTGGCTCACGGTGCGATCGAGTTGAGTACGAGTGCGGGCGGTTCGCGGTTCGGTCCGCCCGGCGTGGGAAGCAACCCTCGGGGCCCGGACGGGCGTTCTTACGGATGCGGGCGCACGGGCCAGCCGTACGCCCGCCCGAAACGGGGAGGGATTTCCGCATGGCCGCGCGCCACCGCCGTACCGCTACCGCCATCATCACCGCTCTGATCGCAGTTCCGGCGGTCTCCGGCCTCGTGGCCTGCGACCCCGTCGACAAGGCCGTCGACTGCGTCAAGACGGCCGACGCGATCCACGACAGCGTCGAGGAGATGCAGGAGGCCGCCCAGGACGCCGCGCTGAACCCCAGCAAGGCCGATGAGGCGCTCGACGACGTCGAGGACAGCCTCGGCGACATCCGCGACAAGTCCGACGACGCCGACGTGGACAAGGCCCTCGACCACCTGGAGAAGGCCGTCGACAACATCCGCGACGCCTCCAAGGACGGCGGCGACAAGTCGCCCGACCTCAGCCCGGCCGTCGACGCGGCCAAGGAGCTGACGAAGGTCTGCACCGACTGACCGAGGCCGACGGCGCGCCCCTTTCCTGAAGACACGGCGAGCGGCGCGCCGAGAGGCTCCGCGCGTGTCACGCCGACGGGACGGGGCGGCCCGCCACGCGCCGGTCACGGGGTCGCGATACTGGTCCCATGACCCGCCTCATCCTCGCCACCCGCAACGCCGGCAAGCTCACCGAACTCACGGCGATCCTCGCCGCCGCCGGGCTCGACCACGAGCTGGTCGGCGCCGACGCCTACCCGGACGTCCCCGACGTCAAGGAGACCGGCGTCACCTTCGCCGAGAACGCGCTCCTGAAGGCGCACGCCCTGGCCGATGCCACCGGCCTGCCCGCCGTCGCCGACGACTCGGGCCTGTGCGTCGACGTGCTCGGCGGCGCCCCGGGCATCTTCTCCGCGCGCTGGGCGGGCCGCCACGGCGACGACCGCGCCAACCTGGACCTGCTGCTCGCCCAGCTCGGCGACATCGACGACCCGCACCGCGGCGCCCACTTCGCGTGCGCGGCCGCCCTCGCGCTGCCGGACGGCAGGGAGCGGGTGGTGGAGGGGCAGCTGCTCGGCACCCTGCGGCACACCCCGGCGGGCACCGGCGGCTTCGGCTACGACCCGGTGCTCCAGCCGGAGGGCGAGACGCGCACCTGCGCCGAGCTGACGGCGGACGAGAAGAACGCGATCAGCCACCGCGGCAAGGCGTTCCGCGCGCTCGTGCCGGCGGTGCGCGAACTGCTCGGTTGACCCGGACAGAACTCGGCTGACCCGGACAGAACCTGTCCTGGACTCGGCCGGACCCGGACCGGACACGGCGAAGGGCGCCTCCTCGGAGGCGCCCTTCGTGTCGCGTGCGGCCGGAGGGACTCGAACCCTCACGGGTGTTACCCCACTGGGACCTAAACCCAGCGTGACTGCCAGTTCCACCACGGCCGCGTGCCGCGACCATCGTAATCGCCGCCCCCTGGCGACGGCCGGGGGAGTCAGAACTTCGGCGCCGTGGCCTGCGCCTCGACCAGTTCGGCGGCCTCCTCCTTGCTCTCCACCGACGGCGGCGAGCCGCTGAGGGGCCGCTGCGCGGTCTCCTTCATGCAGGCCACCGCGACGATGCCGACGACGGCGGCGGCCATCGCGTAGTACGCGGGCATCATGTCCGTACCCGTGACGCTGATCAGCGCGGTGATCACCAGCGGCGCGGTGCCGCCGAACAGCGAGGCGGACAGGTTGTAGCCCACCGACAGGGAGCCGTAGCGCACGGGGGTGGGGAACAGCGCGGGGAGCGTCGCCGACATCGTGCCGAGCAGGCACACCAGGGACAGGCCGAGCATCAGCATGCCCGCCGAGACGGCGACCAGGGCGCCCTGCTTGATCAGCAGGAAGGCCGGGACCGACAGGACGAGGAAGCCCACCATGCCCGTCATCAGGAGCGGCTTGCGGCCGTAGCGGTCCGACAGGACGCCGATCCGGTTGATCACCAGCATCAGGACCACCATCGTGGCGATGAGGATCAGCAGCCCGTGCGTGTCGTCGTAGCCCATCTCGTCGGTCAGGTACGTCGGCATGTACGACAGGAGCATGTAGTCGGTGATGTTGTACGCGCCGACCAGGGCGATGCAGAGGATCAGCGTCGGCCAGTACTGGCGGAAGATCTTCGCGAGGTCGCCCTTGGCGGAGGTCTCGACGGTGGAGGCCGCCTCGGTCGCCGAGTGGTACGTCCGGTCCTCCAGCTTCTGGAACGCCGGAGTCTCGTCAAGACGCAGTCGCAGATACAGGCCGACCAGGCCGAGCGGGCCCGCGACCAGGAACGGGATCCGCCAGCCCCACGCCTCCATGGCGCCGTCGTCCAGGGTCGTGGTCAGGATGGTGACCAGGCCCGCCGCGCCCACGTACCCGGCGAGGGTGCCGAACTCCAGGAAGCTGCCGAAGTAGCCGCGCCGCTTGTCCGGCGCGTACTCGGCGATGAACGTGGAGGCGCCGCCGTACTCGCCGCCCGTGGAGAAGCCCTGCACCAGGCGGAAGACGATCAGGAGGACCGGGGCCCAGAAGCCGATGGCGGCGTAGCTCGGGATCAGGCCGATGGCGAAGGTGCCGACCGCCATCAGGATCATCGTCAGGGCGAGCACCTTCTTGCGGCCGATCTTGTCGCCCATCGGGCCGAACACCATGCCGCCGAGGGGCCGCACCAGGAACGACACCGCGAAGGTGGCGAACGACGAGATCAGCTGGGCGGTGTCGTTCCCGGACGGGAAGAAGACATGCCCGATGGTGACGGCCAGATAGCTGTAGATGCCGAAGTCGAACCACTCCATCGCGTTGCCCAGCGAGGCCGCCTTCACCGCGCGGCGCACGGCCGCCTCATCGGTGACCGTGATGTCGGTGCGCCGCAGGGGCGGGTTCCGGCGCCGTCTGATGGCCCGGAACAGGGTGCGGTGACGTTTCAGCGCCGCCGGGTCGGTGCCGGGCAGGACATCGGCCTCGGGGTCGGCCGGGTGCTGGCTGGCCGCCATGAAGTTGATCCTTTCGCTGACGGTGGTCCACGGGGTCACTTGCTCGCACTCCGCGATCGCAAACGAAAGCCCCCCGTGAGGGGGGCTTTGTCACATGCGGGGGCGGCGGGTGGACCGGCGCGGGAAAGGGGAGGTCAGACGCCCAGATCCCGGATGATCTTGGCCACGTGGCCGGTCGCCTTCACGTTGTAGAAGGCGTGCTCGACCTTGCCCGCCTCGTCCACGACGACCGTGGAGCGGATCACGCCGGTCACCGTCTTGCCGTACAGCTTCTTCTCGCCGAAGGCCCCGTACGCCTCCAGGGTCTCCTTGGACGGGTCGCCGACCAGCGTGACCTTCAGGTTCTCCTTCTCGCGGAACTTGGCGAGCTTCTCCGGCTTGTCGGGAGAGACGCCGATGACGTCGTAGCCCGCGGCCGCCAGCACGTCCAGGTTGTCGGTGAAGTCGCAGGCCTGCTTGGTGCAGCCGGGGGTCAGGGCGGCGGGGTAGAAGTACACGATGACCTTGCGGCCCTTGTGGTCCGCGAGGGAGACGTCCTTGCCGTCGGCGTCGGGCAGGGTGAAGGCGGGGGCGGTGTCCCCGGGCTGAAGTCGCTCGCTCATTTCCGGTCTCCTCGCAACTGCGCGCGCGGGCGCGCACGCATCAGGGTGTCGTGACGGAGTCGAGCGTAATAGGGGTGCCATGGGGTGCGACGGGGGCGAAGCTGACAGACTGTGGAACGACCAGTACCCAGTACACGGAACACACCCACGGAGGCAGCGCGGTGTCGGATGCGGATGCCAGGACCCCTGCGCAGATCGAGGCGGACATCAAGCGCCGGCGCGACCAGCTCGCCGAGACACTCGACGAGATCGGGGTGCGGGTCCACCCGAAGACGATCGTCGGGGACGCCAAGGCCAAGATCTCTTCGAGCGTCGACCAGTCCCTCGGTCGGGCCTACGTCAGCGCGAATCGCCTCGTCTCCGAGGTGAAGGCCCAGTTCGTCGCGGAGGACGGGGCGCCCCGCGTGGAGCGGATCGTGCCGGTGGCCCTGGTCGTGGTGGGCCTGGTGGGACTCCTCGCGGCGGGCTCCAAGCGCCGCAAGGGCTGACCCGGAGGCGTACAGGACGTGCGGGGGCAGGTAGGTTCGGGGCGTGAGCGCCAAGACATCTGAACCACGCACCCACGACGACAAGCTGCCGATCCGGATGCTGCACGACCGCGTGCTCGTGCGTCAGGACACCGCGGAGGGCGAGCGCCGCTCCGGCGGCGGCATCCTGATTCCCGCGACCGCGGCCGTCGGCAAGCGCCTGGCCTGGGCCGAGGTCGTCGCCGTGGGGCAGAACGTGCGCACGGTGGAGCCGGGCGACCGGGTCCTGTTCGACCCCGAGGACCGCGCCGAGGTCGAGGTGCGGGGCGTGGCGTACGTCCTGATGCGTGAGCGCGATCTGCACGCCGTGGCCGCGGACCGCTTCGAGGGTTCCGAGGACTCCACCGGGCTCTACCTGTAGCACCGGGAAGGGGCTGGTGACCATCGTCACCAGCCCCTTTTGTATGGCCTTTGCTACCTTGGAAGGACCCCGACGAGACGCGCCGTACCGGGATCCGCAAAGACGACGCACCCCTGAAGTCCCACTTTTCGGAGGTGCCGTCATGGCCTGGGTCCTGCTCGTCGTCGCCGGTCTGCTCGAGGTCGGCTGGTCGATCGGCATGAAGTTCACCGAGGGTTTCACCCGCCTGTGGCCGAGCGTGTTCACCGGCGCGGGCATCGTCGCCAGCATGCTGCTGCTGTCCCACGCCGCCAGGACCCTGCCCATCGGCACGGCCTACGGCGTGTGGGTGGGCATCGGGGCCGCCGGAGCCGCGGTCGTCGGCATGGTCGCGCTCGGCGAGCCCGCCACCGCCGCCCGGATCTTCTTCGTCTGCCTGCTGCTCGTCGCTGTCGTCGGCCTGAAGGCCACGAGCGGCCACTGAGGCCAGGACGCGGTGGCGGCCCGCCGGGACGAGCCGCCCGGCGGGCCCGCCCGCGTCAGTCGTCCCCGCGGCCGCGCGGCCCCGTGGCCGTCCCCTGAGTGAGCCCGCCCAGGGCGCCCTGCTGGCCGCCCTGGGCCGCGCCGCCGTCCGCGGCACCGCCGTCGGCGCCGCCTCCGGTCGGTCCCTGGGTCTGCCCCTGCGTCTGGCCCTGGTCCTGGCCCTGGCTCTGGCCGCCCTGGTCCTGGCCCCCGGTCGGGCCCTGGCTCTGGCCGCCCTGGTCCTGACCGCCGGTGGGCCCCTGGTTCTGGCCCTGGTTCTGCCCCTGGTTCTGGCCGCCCTGGTCGCCGCCGGTCGCGCCGCCGTCGGCAGCGCCGCCCGTGTCCTCTTCGCCGCCGGTGGCGCCGCCCGTGTTCTCGTCCGGGTCCGGCTCCTCGGCGCCCTCCGACGGATCGGGCTGCACCGGCACGTCCGCGCCCTCCTCCAGCTCCAGGTCGAACTCCTTCACCGGCTTGCCCTCAAGGGCCTCCTTGGTGAACTGGGCCCAGATCCGCGCCGGATAGCCGCCGCCGTTGATGCGCCGCTCGCCGAGCGCGCCGTACAGCGGCGTCTGCACGGCCGTCTTCGGGTCCTGGCCCATCACGGCCACGACCGTCGCCAGGTCCGGCGTGTAGCCCGCGAACCAGGCCGCCTTGTCCTCCTCGGCCGTACCCGTCTTGCCCGCCGCCGGGCGGCCCGCGGCGAGCGCCGCCGTGCCCGTGCCGGAGTCGACGACGCTGCGCAGGATCGACGTGGTGGTGTCCGCGGCCTCGCGGCTCACCGCCGTCTTCTCGCCCCGCTCCGGCAGCGCGACGTCCGCGCCGTCCTTGGTGATCTTCTCGACGAGCGTGTACGAGCCGTGCTGGCCGTGGTTCGCGAGCGTCGCGTACGCCTCCGTCATGTCGAGCACCGACGCCGTGGACGGGCCGAGCGCGATGGACGGGGACGCCGTGAGGTCGGGGGTCTTCTCCGGCACGCCGAGCGCGACCGCGGTGTCCTTGACCCGGTCGGAGCCCACGTCGACGGCCATCTGCGCGTACACCGAGTTCACGGACTTGTCCGTGGCCTCGCGCACGGTGATGTCGCCGTACTGGCCGTCGTCCTCGTTGGCGGGCGCGTACTGGCCGCCGTCCCAGCCCTGCACCGGACGCCGGTTGTTGCCGTCGTAGATCGTGTTCGGCGTGATCGGGGTGCCGGACTGCGTGGTCGAGCCGTTCTGCACGGCCGAGGTGAACACGAACGGCTTGAAGGTCGAGCCGACCTGGTAGTCCCGCCGGGTGGCGTTGTTGACGAACTGCTTGGTGTAGTCGATGCCGCCGTACATCGCGACGACCTTGCCGGTCTTCGGGTCCACGGACGCGCCGCCCACCCGCACGTTCCGGTCGATCTTGCGGGCCTTCTTGTCGAGCTTCGACATCACCTGGTCGTCGACGGCCTTCACGAACGCGTCCTGCCGGGGCTTCTGCAGGGTCGTCGTGATGCGGTAGCCGCCCCGGTGCAGGGCGTCCTCCTCGATGACCTTGTTCTCGATGAGGTAGTCCTCGACGGCCTTGACCACATAGCCGCGCTGCCCGGACAGGTCCTGGTTGCCCCTGGCCTGCTCCGGCTCCGGGAACTTCTGCTTCTTGCGGTCGGCGGAGGGCAGCCAGCCCTCCTTGACCATGCCGTTCAGGACGTAGTTCCAGCGGCCCACCGCGTTGGCCTTGTTCTCCGGGTGCGCCGCCACGTCGTAGGCGTTCGGGGCGTTCACGAGCGTCGCGAGGTACGCGCCCTGGCCGACGGTCAGGTCCTCGACGTCCTTGCCGTAGTACGCCTGGGCGGCGGCCTGCACGCCGTAGGCGTTGCGGCCGAAGTAGCTGGTGTTCAGATAGCCCTGCAGGATGTCGTCCTTGCTCACCTCGCGGTCCAGCTTGATCGAGATGAAGAACTCCTTCACCTTGCGGGTGACCGTCTGCTCCTGGCCCAGGTAGTAGTTCTTCACGTACTGCTGGGTGATCGTCGAGCCGGACTGCTTGCCCTTGCCGGTGACGGTGTTCCAGGCGGCGCGGAGCATCGCCTTCGGGTCGACGGCGGACTCGCCGTAGAAGTCCCGGTCCTCCGCCGCGAGCACGGCGTGCTGCACATGCTTGGGGACCTTGGACAGCGGGACGTTCTCGCGGTTCATGCCCCTGCTGTCGTCGCGGGCCAGCTCGGTGCCGTCGGCGTACAGGTAGACGTTGGCCTGCTTGGTGGCCGTGGCGTTCGCGGGCGGGATGTCGATCAGCAGATAGCCCGCGGTGAAGCCGCCCACGCACAGCAGGACCACGAAGATGAACCCGGCGAGCACCATCCGCCAGGTCGGGAAGAGGCGCCGCCAGCCCTTGCGCTTGGGGCGCTTCTTCTTGCCCGCCTTGGCTGCCTTGCCGGTGCCGCCGTCACCGGGCGCGTCGGCGGCGGCCACGGAAGCGGCGGCGCCCTCGGCCCCGGCCGCTCCCTGCTCGGGCTCGCGCGGGGCCCAGCCCTGGTGCTGCTGCCCCTGGCTCTTGCCAGGACCCTGCCCCGCTCCCTGAGGGCCGGCGGGCACGGGCCGCAGCTGCTGGGTGGAGGGGTCGGGGGCGCCCTGAGGCGAGCCCTTGGGTGCGCCCTTGGGCGCGGAGCCCTGGGGACGGCCGAGCGGGCGGAGCTGCTGCGTGGAGGGGCCGCCGTCGGGAACGCTGGGTGTGCCAGGGGCGCCCTTCGGCGGTGTCGGTCCCTCGGCGGGCCCGTCCTTCCGGGCAGCGGGTTCGCTCGGCCGGGCGGTGGGCTCCTCCTGCCCCTCGCCCGGCTGCCGCTGTGGCTCGTCGCTGCTCATGTCTCGCGGAACTCCCGGTTCGCGTCGTACATCTCGTACGCCTCATACATCCTGTACGCCTCGTACGACCCATTGCACACTGTCGCCGCATGCCTTTCCGGCCAGGCACGCTCCGCGGAGCGAAAATGCCTGGCACGGTCGGCCCCGACCGCACTACGCTCCTGCGCTTTGGCCCGGGCACGGGCCCGGGCGCGGTGGCCTGGAGCGGTACGAGGCTCTCTGAAAGGGATGTGCGTGAGATCAGGACGGTTCCGCCTGTACGCGGCCGTCGCCGCCGGCAGCTTCCGGCGATTCGCCACGTACCGGATCGCGACCATGGCCGGTGTGTTCACCAACACGGTCTTCGGAGTGATCCTGACCTACACCTATATTGCCCTGTGGGACGAGAAGCCTGGACTTGGAGGATACGACCAGGCGCAGGCTCTCACGTACGTGTGGCTCGGGCAGGCGCTCCTGACGACCGTCGCGGTGATGGGCGGCGGCTTCGAGGACGAGCTGATGCGGCGCATCCGCACGGGCGACATCGCCATCGACCTGTACCGCCCGGCCGACCTCCAGACGTGGTGGCTCGCCGGGGACCTGGGCCGGGCGCTGTTCCAGTTGCTCGCGCGCGGTGTGGCGCCGATGCTGTTCGGCGCGGTCATCTTTCAACTCGCTCTTCCGGGGGACGTGTTGACGTGGCTGGCCACGGCGCTCGCCGTGCTGCTCGGGGTGGTCGTCAGCTTCGCGCTGCGCTTCCTGGTGGCGCTCAGCGCCTTCTGGCTCCTCGACGGCACCGGAGTCGCCCAGATCGCGTGGCTCGCGAGCACCTTCTTCTCCGGGATGCTGCTGCCCCTGAACGTCTTCCCCGGCGCCCTCGGTGAGGTCGCCCGCGCGCTGCCCTGGTCGGCGCTGATCCAGGTGCCCGCCGACGTGCTGCTCGGCGAGCGCTCGGGCGCGGAGCTGGCGGCGGCGTACGCCTTCCAGGCCGGGTGGGCGGCCGTGCTGCTCGCGGCGGGGCGGCTGCTGCAGGCCGTGGCGACACGGCGGGTGGTGGTGCAGGGTGGCTGAGGGGGCCTGGCAGGGGCGGACGCGGGGGCCGGAGGGGGAGCAGGAGCTGGAGGCGAAGCAGGGACAGGGGCAGGGGCAGGGACAGGGGCAAGGGCAGGGACAGGGACAGGAGCGGGAGCAGGAGCAGGAGTGGGGCGGGCGGCCGTCCGGACTGCGGGCGGGCAGCGCCGACGGGCCGCTGGAGCGGGCCCGGGACGGGCTGCGCGCCTACCGGATGATCACCGCGATGTGGATCCGCTCCACCCTCGCCTACCGCGCGTCCTTCGCCATGACGGCCCTCGGCAACCTCACGGCGACCGCCCTCGACTTCGTCGCGATCCTGCTGATGTTCTCCCAGGTCGACGTGCTCGGCGGCTACCGGCTCCCCGAGGTCGCCTTCCTCTACGGCGCGGCCTCCAGCGCCTTCGGCCTCGCCGACCTCGCCATCGGCTCCATGGACCGGCTCGGCCGACGGGTGCGCGACGGCACCCTCGACACCCTCCTGGTGCGGCCCGCTCCGGTGCTCGCTCAGGTCGCGGCGGACCAGTTCGCGCTGCGCAGGCTGGGGCGGGTGGTGCAGGGGCTCTTGATCCTCGGGTACGCCTGCGCCGCCCTCGACATTGCCTGGACGCCCCTGAAGGTGCTGCTCGTCCCGCTGATGCTGGTCAGCGGCGCGGGGATCTTCATGGCCGTGTTCGTGGCGGGCGCGGCCTTCCAGTTCGTCGCGCAGGACGCCTCGGAGGTGCAGAACGCCTTCACCTACGGCGGCAACACGCTCCTGCAGTACCCGCCGTCCGTCTTCGGCAAGGACCTGGTGCGCGGCGCCACCTTCCTGGTGCCCATCGCCTTCGTGAACTGGCTGCCCGGCCTGTACGTGCTCGGCCGCCCCTATCCGCTCGGCCTGCCCTCGTGGGCCGCCTTCACGCCGCCCCTGGTGGCCGCGGGGTGCTGCGCGCTCGCGGGCCTCGCGTGGCGCGCGGGACTCCGTTCGTACCGCAGCACAGGGAGCTGATACGTCATGGACACGGTCCTGGACCCCGGCCCGGACGCCGACTTCATCGCGCTCGACGGGATCGAGAAGATCTTCGACGTACGCCGGAGGACCGGCTTCCTGCGCCGCGAGCGGCACCAGGTGCGGGCCGTCGACGGCATCACCTTCCGGGTGCCGCGCGGTGAGATGGTCGGCTACATCGGGCCCAACGGCGCGGGCAAGTCCACCACCATCAAGATGCTGACCGGCATCCTCACGCCCAGCGGCGGCCGGCTGCGGGTCGCGGGCATCGACCCGGCCCGTGAGCGCACCCGGCTCGCCCGCCGCATCGGGGTGGTCTTCGGCCAGCGCACCACCCTGTGGTGGGACCTGCCGCTCATCGACTCGTACCGCCTGATGCACCGCATGTACCGCATCCCCGACCGGCGCTACGCCGAGAACCTGGACCGGTGCGTGGAACTCCTCGACCTGGGCGACCTGTTGGACGTGCCGGTGCGTCAGCTCTCCCTCGGCCAGCGGATGCGCGGTGACATCGCGGCGGCGCTCCTGCACGACCCCGAGGTGCTCTACCTCGACGAGCCGACGATCGGCCTCGACGTCGTCAGCAAGGCGAAGGTCCGCGGCTTCCTGCGCGACCTGAACGCCGAGTCCGGCACGACCGTGCTCCTGACCACCCACGACCTCACCGACATCGAGCAGCTGTGCAAGCGCGTCATGGTCATCGACCACGGGCGGCTGATGTACGACGGGCCGCTGGCCGGGCTGCACGAGGTGGGCGCGAGCGAACGCACCCTCGTGGTCGACCTGGAACACGAACTTCCGCCCCTGGAGGTCGAGTCGGCCCGGGTCGTGAAGGTCGACGGGCCCCGGCAGTGGCTGGCGTTCCCGGCCGCCGCGTCCGCCGCGCCGCTGGTCGCCGCGGTCGCGGAGCGCTATCCCCTCGTCGACCTGTCCGTGCGCGAGCCCGACATCGAGGCCGTCATTGCCAAGATGTACGCGGACCGGGGGACCTCGTAGGCTGCGGGTGCCGCGTACTTCCAGGGACGCCCCCGGGCCCGCGGCAGGAGAAGCAGGTCGGCCGGATTCACCGGCACGGACATCACGAGGTGAACCTCAGCATGACGGACGCCGAGCCCACGCCGCCGAAGAAGCTGCCCGAAGCCGCCGGGCGGGACTCCGCGCAGCCGCCCGCCGCCGAGGTCAGCCCTGCCGAGGTCAGCCCCGCCGAGGTCAGCCCCGCCGAGGTCAGCCCCACCGAGCTGCGGGCCTCCGACGCCGACCGCGAGAAGGTCGCCGACGCGCTGCGCGAGGCGCTGGCCGAGGGGCGCCTCGACATGGAGGAGTTCGGCGAACGCCTCGACGCGGCCTACCGCGCCCGCACCTACGGCGAACTCGCTCCCCTCACCCGGGACCTGCCGTCCGCCGTCACCCCCGGACCCAAGGTGTCCATGGTCAAGCGCTCCGGCGGCGCGGACAGCGACGAGATCGACTGGGACGAGCGGATCGTCGGGGGCGAGCCCTCGTCCAGCGGGGGCTTCGCGATCTGGGGCGGGTTCAACCGCAAGGGCGGCTGGACGATCGGGCGGCTCTTCACGTCCTTCGTGATGTGGGGCGGCGGCGAGATCGACCTGCGCGAGGCGCGGTTCGCCGAGCGGGACGTCGTCATCCGGTGCTTCGCCCTCATGGGCGGCATCCAGGTCACCGTGCCGCCCGAGCTGAACGTCACCGTCAAGGGCTTCGGGATCATGGGCGGCTTCGGGGACGACGCCACGGGGCCCGGCACGCCGGGCTCGCCGCGCGTCGTCGTCACCGGGTTCGCCCTCATGGGCGGGGTCGCCGTCGAACGCAAGCTCCGCAAGCAGGTGCGGGCTCGCCTCAAGGCGGAGCGGCGGGAGCTGCAGGCGCGGAGGCGGGAGGAACGGCATGCGCTGCATGAGCGCCGCAGGGAGGAACGCCGGCGGGACTGACCCTCGCGGGGCGCCCCAGTCCCACCCCTTCTCCGATCCCGGGGCTGCGCCCCGGACCCCGTTATCGGCGCTCCGCGCCTCGTCCTCAAACGCCGGACGGGCTGAAACTTCCCCGGGGCGGGCCGGAGAGGTACCGCAGGGCTGATGGTGCCGGGCTGTTGCTCAGCAGGGTGCGGGTTTGGGCGGGTGGGTGAGAGAGCCCGTCGTGGGGGTCCCCCCTGCTCCTTAAGAGCTTGGGGGAGATTGAGGACGAGGCGCGGAGCGCCGATGCGGGGGCGGGCCGGCCCACCCGCACGGTGACCCGGCGCGCGCCCCGGCGGGCTAGAGCTCCGCGTCCGACGAGCCCTTCAGGTCGGCCGGGTCGAAGGCCTGGCCCATCCGCCGGAACCCCTCGTCGCTGGGGTGCAGATTGTCCCCGGAGTCGTACCGGTCGAGCAGGGCCCGGGGATCGTAGGGATCGCGCAGCGCCTTGTCGAAGTCGACGACCGCGTCGAAGACCTTGCCGGAGCGGATCTCCTTGTTGACGGCCTGCCGCACGCCCTCAAGGGCGGGCGTGTACCCGCGGTGCCCGCCGAAGGGCATCAGCGTCGCCCCCACGACCCGCAGCCCGCGGGTATGCGCCTGCCGGGTCAGCTCCCGCAGCCCGTCGGTGATGCGCCGAGGGTCGGTTTCCTGCGGATTGCGCAGGATGTCGTTGATGCCGAGGGCGATGACGACGGCCTTGACGCCGGTGCGGCCGAGGACGTCGCGCCCGAAGCGGGCGAGCCCGCTCGGGTTGGCGCCGGGCCCGCCCCGCGCGCCGGGCCTCCCGTCGGACAGGACACGGTTGCCGCTGATGCCCTGGTTCACGACGCTGTAGCGCGGCGCCCCGGACTCCTGGCGCAGCCGGTCGGCGAGGACGTCGGTCCAGCGGCGGTTGGCGCCCATGGTGGAGGTGATGCCGTCGGTGATGGAGTCACCGATGACGACGACGGTGCCGTCGGCCTCGCTGCTGAGCACGTCGACGGCGGAGAGGTAGCGCCAGTACGGGCTCTGCTCGTGGTACGCCGACCCGCTCGGGTCCTCGGTGTGGTCACCGTCGGCGACGTACGAGATCTGACGCGCGTGCGGGTGGTACGTCACCGGACCGGACGTGGTCGGCGAGAACGTCGTGACGAGCAGGTCCGAGTCGTGCGGCACCCGCAGCCTGACGGCGTCGCTGACGATCTGCTGTCCGGGCTGGATCACCACGGAGGTGTCGCCGCGGAAGGTGAGCCGCCGCAGCGTGCCCGCGGCCGCGGTCGGGTTGTTCGAGGCGGTGGCCACGGCGACGGAGGCGTGCGTGACGGTGAGCGGCTGGGTGCCGTACAGGTTCGTGAGGGTGATGCGGGCGCTCTCGCCGCCGACGCTGGTGTGGACGACGTTGCGTACGGAACGCCCCGCCATACCACGCGCCTCGGTGCCGGGTTCGGCGCCCGCGGGAGAGGCGGACCAGGTGCCGACCCAGGTGCCCGCCGACGCCGGGGCCGCGGAGTTGCGCGGCCCCCGCGGAGAGGCGCTGAGCTGGTCCAACGCGTCGTCGTCGGCGCCGGTGACGCCGATGTATATGGCCGCTGAGACGACCACGACGACCGCGAGCACGGCGGCCAGCAGTGCATAACCGTGACGCTTGGTCATGCGGGCTGTTTCTCCTCGGGCAGGGGGAGCCCGAGGCTCCGGTGTGAACACCCCATGATGCGTCATGGGTCGCGAGGGGGCCGACACTGCCCCCCTCCGCTCACTCAGACGCCGGGAACTTGTGGTTCGTTCCAGGAGTCGGACTGGAAGGGACAATGCGAACGGGTACGAAGACGGCGTACGACACTCGAAGACGGGCGTACGACACTCGAAGGCGGCGTACGACAGGCGTGCGCGTCCCCAGGGACGCGCAGGACGCAGGAACAGCGACGCGAAAACGGGGCTCCAGGAATGCAAGGTACGAACACGGAGGAAGCGGCCGAGGCGGGCAGGGAGCAGCATGCCCGTGACGGCCGCTCCCCAAGCACGGGTGGCGGACCCGCGGCGGGACCGGGCGGGTCCGGCGGCCTCGGCGGACCCGGCGCCTTCAGCGAGGCCGACGCGGAGAAGCAGCGCGGCGTGCGCCGGATGAAGCTGACCGCGACGGGCCTGCTGCTGTTCGTCGCGGTCGTGTACGTGCTCGCGAAGTGGGCGCAGAACACGGGCGCCGGGACCTGGGCCGGATATGTCGCGGCGGCCGCCGAGGCGGGCATGGTCGGCGCGCTCGCCGACTGGTTCGCGGTGACGGCCCTGTTCCGGCACCCCCTCGGCATCCCCATCCCGCACACGGCGATCATCCCGAAGAAGAAGGACCAGCTCGGCGTCTCCCTCGGGGACTTCGTCGGCGAGAACTTCCTCTCCCGCACGGTCGTGCGCCAGCGCCTGCGCTCCGTCGGCATCGGCAGCCGCCTCGGCGCCTGGCTCGCCGAGCCGGAGCACGCCGACCGCGTCACCGCCGAGCTGGCCACCGCGCTGCGCGGCGCCCTCACCGTCCTGCGCGACTCGGACGTGCAGGCCGTCGTCGGCGAGGCCATCACGCGCCGCGCCGACGCCCAGGAGGTCGCGCCCGGCATCGGCAAGATGCTGGAGAAGGTCGTCACGGACGGCGGCCACAAGCGGGTCGTGGACCTGGTGTGCGTGCGCGCCCACGACTGGCTGGTGGAGCACGCCGACTCGGTGATGGACGCCGTCGAGGGCGGCGCCCCCGGCTGGACCCCGCGCTTCGTCGACAAGAAGGTCGGCGAGCGGGTCTACAAGGAACTCCTGCGCTTCGTCACCGAGATGCGCGACATGCCAGGACACCCGGCCCGCGGCGCCCTCGACCGCTTCCTCACCGACTTCGCCGCCGACCTCCAGTCCGACACCGACACCCGCGCCCGCGTCGAGCACCTCAAGCGCGAGGTCCTCGCCCGCGGGGAGGTCCAGGACCTGATCGCCTCCGCCTGGTCCGCGGTCCGCCGGATGATCGTGGCCGCCGCCGAGGACGAGCGCAGCGAACTGCGCCTGCGCGTCCGCGCCTCCCTGCTCTCCCTCGGCCGGCGCATGGCCACCGACGCCCGCCTCCAGGAGAAGGTCGACGGCTGGGTCGAGGGCGCGGCGGTGTACGTCGTGACGACGTACCGCGACGAGATCACCTCCCTCATCACCGACACCGTCGCGAGCTGGGACGCCGAGCACACCTCGAAGAAGATCGAGGCCCACATCGGCCGCGACCTGCAGTTCATCAGGATCAACGGCACGGTGGTGGGGTCGTTGGCGGGGCTCTTGATCTATACGGTCTCGCGGGCACTGGGCGGCTGAGGCGGTCCGGCCCGGGGGCCAGGGCCGGGGTCAGGGCCGGGGGTCAGGGCCGGACCGCCCGGGGGCTCGCCAGCGACAGCAGCGCCGCCGTCGCGCACAGTGCCGCCGTCCCCACCCACACCAGGTCGTACGACCCGAACGCGTCCCTGGCCGCCCCGCCGAGGAACGCGACGGTGCCCGCGCCCACCTGGTGCGCGGAGTTGACCCAGCCGAACACGACGGCCGCGTCGGGGCCGAAGTGCGCGCGGCACAGCGCGATCGTCGGCGGCACCGTCGCCACGTCGAGGAGCCCGAAGACGACCACGAAGGCGACGAGCGGCGGCTGGACGGTCGCGGTGAGCAGCAGCGGCAGCGCGAGCAGGGCGAGGCCGCGCACGGCGAAGTACGCCGCGAGCAGCCGCCGCGCGTCCCGGCGGTCGGTGAGCCAGCCGGAGACCACCGTGCCCGCCACGTTGAAGATCCCGATCAGCGCGAGCAGCGAGGCGGCGGCCGTCATCGGCATGCCGTGGTCGTGCGCGGCGGGCGCGAAGTGCGTCCACATCACGCCGTTCGTCGACGCCCCGCAGATCGCGAAGGTCCCGGCGAGCAGCCAGAAGGGGCCGGTGCGGGCCGAGCGGAGCAGGACGCCCGTGGCGCGCCGTGCCGCTCCCCGGACCGGCGCGGGCCTCGGCACGAAATCGGCCGCCCCGTAAGGGCACCGCCCCACGTCCGCCGGATGGTCCCGCAGCGTCAGCCACACCAGCGGCGCCGCCACCACGGCCGCACCCGCGAGTGCGAGAGCCGCCGCCCGCCACCCGTACCGCCCCACCACCTCCGAGAGCACCGGCAGGAACACGAACTGCCCCACGACGCTCGCCGCCGTGAGCAGCCCCGTGACGAGCCCGCGCCGCGCCACGAACCACCGCTCGGTGACGGTCGCCGCGAACGCCATAGCCGTGGCGCCGGTGCCGAGCCCCACCAGCACGCCCCAGTAGAGCGCGAATTGCCAGGCCGCCGTCATCGCCGTGGCGGTGAGCACGGCTCCGGCGCCGACGAGGCCGAGGGCGCCCGTCGTCACGTACCGCATCCCGAACCGGTCCATCAGCGCGGCCGCGAACGGCGCGGTGGCCCCGTACACGACCATGTTCACCGCGCCGCCCACCTCGATCGCACCGCGTGACCAGCCGAGTTCGGCGTGCAGCGGCCCGACGAGCAGGCCCGCGAGGGTGGTGAAGGCGCCTGCCGTGACGATGGCGAGGGCCGCGGTGGCGGCGACGGTCCAGGGGGTGAGGGGGAGGCGGGGCCTGCTCGGGACGGCGGGCGGCTTGCTCAGGGGTTTACGTGGTGTTCGTGGTGTTCGTGGCGCACGCGACGCACGCGACGCACCTGGTGACGTACTCGGCGACCTGCTCATGAACCGAGCGTCCGTCCGGCGGGGTGATCGCGACGAGTGGCCAGATGGCCAGGATGTGCAAGGATCTGGCCGTGGCGGCATCAGGGACCACGGAACCCCGTACGGCGGCGCGAGCAGGGCGTCGCACCGTCGCCGTCCTCGTCCGGGACGGCGTCCTGCCCATGGAACTCGGCCTGGTCCACCAGCTGTTCGGCAGCGCGCGCGACGCTGCGGGCGCCCCCCTCTACACGCCCCTGACCTGCGCCCTGCGCCCCGGCATGGTCGACACGGACGCCGACTTCCCCATCCGCGCGCCGCACGGCCCCGAGGCCCTGGCGGGCGCGGACACGGTGATCGTGCCCGCCTCGCACCGCGAGGACGAGTCGCTGCGCCCCGGGGAGCTGCCGGGCCGCCTGGCCGATGCCCTGGCCCTGGCCTCCTCCGCTCGCCGCGTCGCGTCGATCTGCACGGGCGCGTTCGTCCTGGCCGCCGCGGGCCTCCTGGACGGCCGCAGGGCGACGACGCACTGGCTGTCGACGGACCTCTTCGCGCGCGCGTTCCCCGCCGTCACGGTCGACCCGGATGTCCTGTACGTGGACGAGGGCGCCGTGCTGACGTCGGCGGGGGAGGCGGCCGGGGTGGACCTGTGCCTGCACCTGATCCGGCAGGACCACGGGGCGGCGGTGGCGGCGGCCGTGGCGCGCCGCACAGTGGTGCCGCCACACCGGGAGGGGGGCCAGGCCCAGTACATCCAACGCCCGGTCACGGAGCCCGAATCGACGTCGACGGGCGCGGCGCGGGCCTGGGCCCTGACCCGTCTCGCCGAGCCCCTGTCCCTCGCCGAACTGGCCGCCCGTGCCTCGATGAGCGTCCGCACCTTCAGCCGCCGCTTCCGCGACGAGACGGGCCTCACCCCGGTCCAGTGGCTCACCCAGCGCCGCGTGGACCACGCCCGCCAACTCCTGGAGGAGACCGACCACACGGTCGACCGCATCGCGGCGGAGTGCGGCTTCGGGACGGGGGCGTCGCTGCGGGCGCACTTCCAGGCGGGGGTGGGGGTGTCGCCGGGGGCTTATCGGGCGACGTTCAGGGGGCGGAAGTAGGGGCGGGGGGGCAGGTGGGGCCCGTGGGCCGGGGCCGGCGCACGGCTGCGGCTCGTGGGCCGGGGCCCGGCTGCGGCCCTGGACCGAGGGCGGGGCATGGCATGCGGCCCGAGGTCGGGCGGACAGTTGAGTACCCGTACTCAGGCGCCCCCGCCCCCGCGGGCGCGATCGTCGTACACATGAACGCACTGAGCCCCCTCAGCGGCCGCCCCGCCGCCGAACGCCTGGCGACGCGCCTGCTCGGCGCGGGCCTGGCGGCCGCCGCGTACCTCCTCTTCCTGCCCTGGGACCTGCGCAACCGCGCCGAGACGCCCGGCGCGATCAACGAGACCTCGCCGGTGTCGGACGCGGACATCGCGTTCCTGGTGGCGACGGTCCTCGCCCTGGCGGCCTACTTCGGCCTCCGCGACCGCCTGCGCTGGACTCTCCCCGTGGTCGCCGCCCCACCCGCCGCCCTCCTCTTCACGTCCTTCGCCACGCACGAGCCCCCGGACGCGTCGATCTGGCCGGTGGCGTGGGCGGTCTTCGTGATGGCCGGGTGCGCGGTGGTGCTCGCGGTGGCGGGGTTCGCGCGGCAGTTCAGGGCGGAGCCGGCGTCTGCGCGGGGTGCGCGGGGCGCGCGGGGCGCGCGGGGCTGGTCGCGGTCGGCGTAGGCCCGCGTGGGGTGGCCGTCGGGTGGGCGTGCGGGCGGGTGCGCGCCGCACCCGCCGCCGGACTCATCCGCGGCGGTCGACGACCACCCAGGACGCGAGCGCCACGCTCCCCGCGACCCCGAAGACGGCAGGCCAGGCGCCGACCTTCTTCGCCAGCGGATGCGACCCGGCGAACCCGGCGACGTACGCGGCGCTGAGCGCGGCGGCAGCCTTCCCGCCGGCCTGCCGCCGCCACTGCTGCGCGGCGGCGGCCCCGGCCACGGCGAGGACGGCTCCGCCGAGAGGACGCTTCTTGGTGAACCGGGCTACGGCGTACCCGCCGACGAGGCCGGTGGCGGCCACTGCTGCCGCTGGAATCTTCGCCATGAGTTGGTTCGCCTCTCGGTGATGCGCCCTCGATGCTCCTTGGCCCGAGGTTAAGGCAGGGGGCGTGATGCGCCAGGCACCGGGATCAGAGCTTTGGCTCCACCGGTTACGGCTGTGTGGTTCTCCCCTGGATGAGGGCGCCGACCGCGGCCCCTCGTGGCTCACCCTCGACGGGCAGCCGTGGCCAGCGCAGACCTGTGGAACATGACGAAGTCCCGGACTCACGGCCTGTCGAGCTGATGAACGTGTCGCTTCAGCCCGTGAGCCCTGTGAACGGCCACCCGGAACAGAGCTTCTGGCGTACGTTGTTCGACACACGTACCTACGGAGGAGTTCGATGCCCGCGGCAACCCCTTTCAGTTCTTTAGAAGTTTGTGCGGGAGCCGGCGGCCTCGCGCTCGGCCTGGAGTCGGCAGGGTTCTCCCCCGTGGCGTTGGTGGATACCGACGAAACGGCTTTGACGACACTGTTCGGGAATCGTCCCTCGTGGTCTCTGATCGAGGAGGACTTGAGGAGTTTCGATCCACAGGACCACCCGGAAGCCTTCGACGTGGACCTGCTCTCGGCGGGAACCCCGAGAGTGAAGTCGATCGCGACGATCAATCGGCCGGGTGATCAGGCCGAGCGGGAGCTGGTGACTGCCGCCCTCTATCTCGTGGGCACGGTCAAGCCGCGCGCTGTTCTCTTCGAGAACGTGCCCGGTCTCGTTGACGGCGATGAATTCGGCGACGTGCGGGCAGAGATTGAGGCAGAGCTCACCCATCACGGATACCGCCTCTTCAAGAGCGTGCTGAATGCGATGGATTTCGGAGTTGCGCAGGATCGCAAACACGGGTTCTTCGTCGCCTTGAGGGAATCGGATGCCGCCGGCTTCAGATGGCCGACGCCGCTCCCCGGACCTGCACCCGTGGTCGGTGATGTATTGCATGCGTCCATGGCCGCTGCGGGCTGGCCCCACGCGGACGCCTGGGCCGCCCACGCGCGCCGCGTCGCGCCCACCCTCGTAGGCGGATCCGACCGGCGGGGCGGACCGGACCTCGGGCCCGAGCGGGCGAAGGCGATCTGGGAGCGCATGGGTATCAACGGCGGAACCGTTGCGGACGACGTACCCGGACCGTCGGACGGCTGGGCTTTGGGTGGTGAGCGCCGCGGGCTGCCCGCGCTCACTGTGGCGCAGGCGGCCCTGCTCCAGGGCTTTCCTCCCACCTGGCAGATCGCAGGCCGGAAGACCCGGAAGTACAGGCAGGTCGGACAGGCTGTGCCGCCGCCTCTTGCATCGGCGCTCGGCCGACAGATCGCCGCTGCGCTCACTGGCTCCTCAGGTGACTCGTCGCCTGCACCGTGAGCCGTCTAGGATCTCGGCATGAACGCTGCCCCCCACATCACTCCTGTCAACATCGTTGACCTGTTCGCGGGCTGCGGCGGCCTTACGCAGGGGTTCCACGAGTTCCGGCCGGGGGCAGTCGAGCATCCAGTCTTCCGTACGGTTGCCGCGGTCGAGCACGATGTCGCTGCGGCCTCGACCTACGCCTTGAACTTTGCTGACGAAGCAGGAGGGTCAGGGCACATTCACGCCGGTGATATTGAGGACTGGGAGCCGGACGCACACGCGGGGCAGGCTGAGGTGATTCTCGGCGGTCCCCCCTGCCAGGGCTTTTCCGGATTGGGCAAGGAAGACAAGAACGACCCGCGGAACAAGCTCTGGCGAGAGTATGCACGAGTAGTGAACGCAATCAAGCCGAAGATGTTCATCGTTGAGAACGTCGATCGGTTTCTGCGTTCGCCCGAGTTCGCACTCCTGCATGCCGCCACGGAGAAGCCGGACGGGATGTTGCGGGACTACGAGCTGGTTCAGCAATCGGTTCTGAACTCTGCTGACTTCGGTGTTCCGCAAGCCCGGCGGCGCGTTATCGTTGTCGCCGTTCGGCGAGATCTCAAGCACTTGCAGAATCTTGAGTACCCCCGGCAGACCCACGCCAAGAACGGTGGCGACTTCCTCCCCGGCGCGGGTCAGGAGAAGTGGATGGCTGTGGGGCCGGCTGTCTTCTCCCGTACGCCGGACGAGACACGCACGACCGAGCTTCCCGAGAGGGAGTGTGCACCCCTGGGAGTCACGCTGCCCGGCGTGTTCGCGACCACTGATCTGCACTTCGGCCGTAACCCCACGGAGCTTTCCCGGCAGCGGTACAGGGCGATCCCTGAGGGCGGCAACCGGCACGACCTCCCTCCGGAGCTCTCGACCGCCAAATGGATTGCTCACAAGAATGGTTCGCACGATGTCATGGGGCGCATGTACTGGGATCGCCCATCCGTGACCATCAGGACCGAATTCTACAAGCCGGAGAAAGGGCGCTACCTGCACCCGCGTGCGCATCGTCCCATCACTCACTATGAAGCGGCCCTGATCCAGGGGTTCCCCGCTGACTTCAAGTGGAGTGGGAGCAAGATTCAGATCGGCAGGCAGATCGGCAACGCGGTACCTGTCGGTCTGTCCCGGGCGCTGGCCGGGATGGTGTACGGCGCACTCAGGGACTGACGGCTTTCCCCTCGTCTTCGTCGTCTTTTGCTCGTTTGCCGCGTACCGGCGCAGTCTCGAAGAGGCTGCGGAAGCAGTCGGTCAAGCGTTCCACCGAACGATGGGGCACACTTCCGTCCACCGGGCCTTGCGGCAACTGATCCCGGCTGTAGGTCGGATCCGTTGCGACGGCTCTGATCCAGTCCTGCAAAGCTTCGTAGTCCCTCGGTTCGTCCGGGCCGATGGCCTCGTACACCAGGGTGCCTGCTGCCGCGTTGGCTGCGATCACCAAGCCGTTCACATCGCGACCTGTTCTGATGAGATTCCTCTCCAGAAGTTCGACGATGGCTTGAGCGGTTGGCCGATGATTGATCAAATCTAGGCGAATCGCAGTATTGAGAATATCTTGGTTCGAGCAGGCCTTGGCTACGGGCCTGTAGTCTTCGCCATCGCGGAACAGTTCGGCCGCCCACCACAGTCGGGAAAAGCACTGAACGTCCCAACGTCCACTGAATCGAGCCGCCTGGCCGACTGTAATTCGACCTCCTCTTTCCCTTCCCCAGCGCCACCTAACAAAGTCCGGTGCCAGGCACAGGGCGATGAAGTTCCACAGTCCGGAGTCCGTCGCCTCTGCGCGAGTGAGTCGGAGCGTGTAATGAAGTCGCGGGGCCAGCCAGGAGTCCGAGGTCGCAGGCCGCGCCCCATCAAAGCGTTCCATCGTGTCTTCGAGGAGGTGCCGAAATTCTGAGGCATCCCAACGGGGAGTGTCGTCAATGGGGCTGTCGGCGTTCTTCATCAGAAGGGTTTGGGGCAGCGAAGCACCGTCATTCACCACGCTTGGTGTCAACACTTTGGTCGCCACGGAGTCGGAGATTCGCCCCAATATTTCGGGAAGCTCAGGCTTCCTTGCTGAGGTCACACGATCTCCTTCTTGTTCGCCATCCTTCGCAAGTCACGCAGGACAGTTGAAATCTTCCTGGGCTTCCGTGACTGCACACCTGAAGCGTGAATCAGCCTACGCTGCAGATCGCTGCCGTTCTCGCCTTCCCTGCGCGCCTCGATCAGTTCAGCCAAAGCCTGGTCGGGGGGGAGGTTCGGGTACAGGTCCGGGAGCATCCTGCGCAGGACGTCCTCGTGCCAACCTCCGGGCCATTGGGCTTCAGTGCCTTCCATCTGACATGCGTACACAGAGGCGTTGAAGAGCGCGCTCCATGCTTCCGCCGCCACTTGGGAGGAGAGAATCTCCCGCACGAGCTTCTGCTCGGTCCCGGTGGCCTGTTCCAGTACTCCCCTCAAGCCGTCCACCGCGGAGTTGAGGTAGAGGATGGGTTCCCCGGCCTCGGTGTCGAGAAGCCATGGGTCGTCCCGGTACTCCTTGAGGTGGTCGTGCTCCGTGAAGTCGATCCAGCGCATTCGCAGCGATCGTTCCGGCGTCGGTCGTTTCGCCTCGAAGTTGATGTCCCAGGGTTGTTGCGACTCCCCGATCAGGCGACCCTCGATCCCATCCACCGTTGCCACGATGCGTGCGTCGAGCCGGCTTCGTCCGATGTGTTCCTCACGGCGGAGTTCCGCTACTCCGATCCACCTCCCCGGTCCGTCGGGTGAGAGGGAGAAGGCGTGGTAGACATTGCCTTTGCGATTCTTCACCACGACGATGCAGGACAGGTCATGCCACGGCCCCGTGGCGAGTTCGTCCTTCTCGGCCGTCACTGAGACCCTGAGACGGAGTTCGGACCAGCGCTCATTGGTCTCCTTCAGGTCATGGAGGGCCACGACCTGGTCCTGGTCGTTGATCCTGTCCATGATCCCGATCGCTCGGTTGTCGATGAAGACTTGGTGAACCTGCAGACGGACGTCTCCGCTGAGAACTCTGTAAGGGAAAGCCGTCTTCACCCCTGCTCCTCCTTGGCCCGCCGTATCTCGACCATCACCTGGGCCATGTTCGCCGACACCGGGTGACTGGCGACGGCTGTGATGCCCCGGAACCTTCCGCGGGTCGCGCCCTCACGGAAGACCAGGTTGCCGCGAGGGGTCAATGAGCAACTGTCCACGGGAATCACCTCACTCCAATCAACGCTGACCGGGCCCGTCGAGCGTGCAACGAATCTTGGCACGGGCGTCAGTACCCAGGGCTCATCCTGTTTGGGCAGCTGCACCGTCACCTCGACGTCCCATGCGCCGGCGCCGTCCACCTCACCGGAGATGGCCTTGACCGTCGGAAAGCCCTGAGCGCGACCCTCCTTGGGGGGATCCAACCGCAGCAGCTCACGAAGCACCGCCGGCCCTTCGTCCTGGTCCGTCTGTTCCTCCGCGCCACGGAGCAATTCCCGGACCTTCTGTTCCGCAGCCCTCTTGAAGTCCACGATCCTCTGCCGGGCCCCCCGCTCGTACGTCGCAGTGAGGTCCTCCGTGCCCACCCAGTCGTTGTGGTCCGGCGGCTCGGCGGTACGCAGCATCTGCTCTGCCGCTTCCGCGTCAGGCGTACTCTTCATCGTCGCCGAGCCGGCCAACAGCACTGCCTGGAAGGGGCGGTGGCCCAGCGGAAGGTCACCGACACGCTTGCTCCTCACGACCATTCGCGTCGCACGCATGAAGGCGATCTGATCGGGTCCTGCATCCTCGTCACCGGCCGGAGTAAGGAGGAGTACGGCCTCGTGCACCCCGGGATCGCCGGTGGCCGGATCGTTCTTCCGGCGACGCAGCTCAAGCGGCACGGAAGCCTCCAACACCTGAGTACGGTCAGTCAGTTCGGTGACCGTCTCGCCGTCGAGAAAGGCTTGGACCGCCCTGGACCGGGCGGGTTCGTGCTTGTGCGGGTCGATGAAATTCTCGGGCCGCACGGCTATGCCATTGCGGAACGCGGACACCGCGACCCGCAGCTTTGCTCCCTCACGTCTGCCGCCCACCATGGAAGCCCAGAAGTTGCGGGACAGGCTCTGTACCAGCCGGTCGTGCAACTCCTCGATGTCTTCGGACTCGCCCGAGCCGTCGTAGGCACCGACCACGAGGAACGACGTGCCGGGAGAGGAATCGACCCTCTCGAGATGCAGACGCTCGGCCATCTCCTTGGTGCCCCACCAGGAGCGGGCGGTGTTCTGCCGTTCGTGGTCCGGCACGCCGAACCAGCCGGGCCCCGCGTACTCCTTGCCGTCCAGAGAGTGCCAGGGAAGCTCCAGACGTCCCGCCATGCGACGCTCGCTGCGTCCGCCTTCGGGCTCCGAGAGCGTGCTGTTCACCAGGACCAGCCCGAACCGACTGGCCGCCCACAACGCCGCTTTGCCCAGCCCGTACGAGCCGCCCTGGGTGCCCGCCTTTCCGCTGTCCAGCGTGCGCCTGACCACGCGTGAGAAGCGGCCGTCGGCGTACTCCGGACCGGTAAGGCCCGTCGCGTTGTGGTCGTCGACCCTGAGCAGGACGAGCCGCTGCGTCCTCTCCAACTCCTGGAGACCGTCCCGGAGGACGCGGCCGACCTTCTGCTGGGCATCCGCTGCTGACGAGATGTGCTTCTCGATCGAGGCCCACCCCAGGGCGTCCATGAAATCCTGTAGGTGATGCCCAGTCAGCTCATGCAGCACGTAGCGTGCGACGACCGGGGCCTCTCCGGGCAGTTGCTCGTCCAATGAGTTCTGCGTGGCTTCTCTTGCGAGGACATCGAGGCTCGCCGAGAACGCGAAGTTGGCGGCGTTGCCCCCCTCGCGACCGCCGTCGTCCGGTGCCAACCGGAAGATCCACTCCAACTCGTTCGGTGCGGAGGCGGGGATGCGCCGGCTCACCGCGTCCTCGATCTCGACACCGAGTGCTGTGGCGATTGCCGCGATCTTCTCGTAACGGGGAACGGACCGGCCGTTGACCCATCCGTTGACGGCCGCCCCCGTGACGCCTGTCAGTTCGGCAAGTTGCTTCTGCGTCATGCCCCTGGACGCCAACAGCCTGGCCAGCCAGGTCCCGAACTCCTCGGTCACATCCGTTCCCTTTCGCGCTCGATCAGTTAATCGATCATGCTCAGATAAAGTTTCCTAAATCCGAGTGGGGTGAAAGTGGACATATCGACCACTTCGGTTGTCCTTCTCGGTCAATCCCTGCCTTCATCATAGGGTGCCCACTCTTTCGAGTGACGGAGTCGCACAGGATGTCGTAGGGTAACTGCTCCAAGTGGGAGCGGAGTTGTCCGGGCTCGGCGGCCGCTCGACGTAAGCCTCTGCAGGGGCAAAACGGACTATCTGTCACTAATCATCGCTTTTCTCTGTGTCCTAGAGAGGACTTCCTACGTGTCCAGCGAGCGCATCGAGTACGTCTTCGAGGTCCCCAAGGAGAGTTCCGTCTCGGTACAGGTGCTCCACAGTCCGGACGGGCACCTCGTCAGGATCGAGCCGCAGGGGGTGGAAGGGGGGTACCTCTTCGGCCGCCACGATGTCGATCAGCCTTCGGGTGGCGGGGAGGGGGGTGTGGTGCCGGAGGGGGGTGCTCCTTCGCGGGAGGGTGTCGAAGCCGAAGGTGATTGACTGTCAAGTGCCTTTGAGGCGCTGTGAGGAACGAGCTGAAGGGGGCGCGTGTCGCCCGCCGCCTCGCGCCGGTCGGCTTCGACGGTGGCAAGAGCCCCTCAGGGCGCATTGATCGATTTGATCAGAACCGCTCGGCCGCGGTGGCTGTGCGTCGCAGCGGGTGCGGCGGAGTGGACGGCTGCCACGTCCCTGCTCGGGGCTGGAGCTGCAGAGTGGCCGAGCGTGTCGATGCGGGCCGCCACTTGTGTGGCTGGCGTGTCGGCGCACGTCAGCCACGCCTGAGTCGGCGTCACCTGGCCGCATTGGCGCCTTGGTTCCATGCTGGGGGGCAGTGGCAGCGGTGACTTGATGTCTTCGGCCGTGAACTTGCGGGCGGGATTCTGTCCGGCTGTGGCTACGGATGAGAAACTCTGTCGTGTCGCGCGCGGACGACCGCTGCGGCGACGTCCTCCGGTCGCTCGTGTTCCCAGAAGCGCAGCACAATCCAGCCTTCCGCCTCCAGATGTCGTGACGTGTCACGGTCACGAGTCATGTTCTTGTCGAGCTTGGTGCGCCACCATTCGGCGTTCGCCTTGGGGTTCGTGGCGTGGTCAGGACAGCCGTGCCAGAAGCAGCCGTCCATGAACACCGCGATCTTGGCCTTGCCGAAGGCGATGTCGATCGTGCGCCGAGGTATTCCGGGCACCGGCACGTTGACCCGGTAACGGAGCCCGGCTGCGTGCAGGAGGCGCCGGACGGCGATCTCGGGGGCTGTGTCGCGAGAGCCCTGAAGGCTCATGCGCGCCGAGACAGAGGGCGAGGACGGGGCTGCGTCGGGCACGGGAGCATTGTGCCGGCGGCGCGGCTTGGGGTGGGGGCGGTCGTGCCGGACGATGGAGTCACCCGCCCCCGTGACACTCCCCATAAGCCCTCCCCGACCCACACCAACACCCAGCCCCCGCCTCCGGCGGCCACCCTGCCGCCCGCCCCCGCGCAGCCAGCGTCGTCGCGTACTGCGGGAGCAGGGACGGGTCGTCCGCGGAGGCGCCCTCCGAGGCGGCGAAGGCCTCGTACGACGGGACCGTCCCGGTCACGATGCCCAGGTTGGCGGTGCCCGAGGCGGAGAGTTCGCGGAGGGAGGACTCTATGGTCGACAAGTGGGCCTCGTGGGACGGGTATTCCGTGGCGAGGGTCGGGTACGCCGTGAGGAGTTCGGTGAGTTCCGTGGCCGGCCAGTGCAGGACCGCCACCGGGAAGGGGCGGGACAGGGCCTCGCGGTAGGAGCCCAACTCCGACTGGAGGCGGGTGATTTCGGCTCGCAGGTCCTCGGGGTTCTCCGAGCCGAGGGCCCAGACCCGCTTCGGGTCGTGGAGCTCGTCCAGCGGCACCGGCGCCCGGCCCGACGCCGCCGCGCGCGAGCGGTGCACCCGGTCCGCCAGGCCGTCCCACGCGTCGTGCTCCGCGCCGAGCAGGCGGCGTACCCGGTGGCGGCCGAAGAGGAGGGGGTGGGTCGGGTAGGGGGGCTCGGCGGGGGCGGCCGTGTCCGGGGCCGCGGGCAGCAGACGCGTCAGTGCCTGCGTGAACGTCTCGTGCGCCTGGTCCAGCTCGTCGTGCGCCTCCAGCGCCTCCGCCACGATCACCCACGGCGCCGCGTCCGCCGGCGCCGTGCCGCGGACGCCGTCGATGATGGCCCTCGCCTCCGCCTCGTGGCCGTACTCCCAGAGGTTCGCCGCCTTCAGCGCGCGGATCAGGGTCGGGTTCTCCGGCGGGTGCGCCGCCGACGGCGAGAGCAGGTTGTCGTAGAGCGTCGTCGCGCGGTCGCGGGCGTCGGCCAGCTCCAGGTGGGCCGCGGCCTGCAGCAGCAGGTGTTCCGCGTCCTCCGGGTAGAGGCCCGCGGTGCGCTCCAGGCGCTCCGCTTCGGCGATGTGGTCGACGTGGTCGGCAGGCGTGTCGGGGCGCATGGGTGACACCGTACTGCCGTTCCCGGGGTGGGGTGTATGGGGTGCGGCGCGGTGGCGACATCGCGGGTCCGGTCGCGCGTGGGTCTGGTCTGTTGGCGGCGCTGCCCCTATCTTGCGGCTGCCCGGTCAGGAGGGAGGTGCGCCCGTGGTGCGTCCGGCCAGGACCCGCGTGCCGGTGGTGCGTCCGGCCAGGACCCGCGTGCTGGTGGTGCGTCCGGCCAGGACCCGCGTGTCCGTGGTCGTCCACGGGCAGGGCTCCGCCCGCCGCCACCCCCTCGCCCGCCTCCTCTGGTACGCCGCCGAAGCCACCCTCACCCTCGGCCTCGTCCTGCTCCTCCTCGTCGTCCACCAGCTCTGGTGGACCAACCGCCAGGCCCGCGCCGCCGCCGAGAGCAAAGTCGATTCCCTGGAGCGGGGGTGGGGAGCGGGGGTGGGGCAAGGGGAAGGGCAAGGGGGAGGGGAGGGCGGTGGTCCAGGGGGGTCCCGCGAGCTCGGGGGCGGTGGCGTCGGCGATCGCGGGGATCAGGGCGCACCCGGCGGTGACCCCGGCGCGCCCCCGGCCAGGAACGGCCCCGCCCGAGGCGCCCCCGCCGGACCCGCCCCCGACCGCGCCTACGCCGTCCTCCGCATCCCCCGCCTGGGCCTCCGCGTCCCCGTCGCCGCGGGCGTCAGCAAGGGCGGTGTGCTCAACAAGGGCTACGTCGGCCACTACCCCCGCACCGCCCAGCCGGGCCGCCCCGGGAACTTCGCGCTCGCCGGGCACCGGAACACCCACGGCGAGCCCTTCCGGCACCTCGACCGGCTGCGCCCCGGTGACCGGATGACCGTCGGGACGCGGGACGCCGTCTTCACGTACACCGTCGACAAGACCCTCGACCGGACGAGCCCGCGCGACGGCGGGGTCATCGCGCCCGTGCCGCGCAGCGCGGTCCGGCCGGGGCAGGGGTACGACCGGGCCGGGTACTACGTCACGCTCACCACCTGCACCCCGGTGTACACCTCCAAGTACCGGCTCGTGGTGTGGGGGAAGCTGACGGCCGTGCGACCCCGCTGAGCGGCCGACGGACCCCGGGCCGGCGCCCCGCCCGGCCGCCCCCGCCCGGGCCGGGCGGCCCGATTAAGCTGCTGCCCCGTGATCAAGCGCCGCCCCCACCTCCTGTGGCTCCTCGTGCCCTTCGTGCTGTACGTGGGGGCGTTGCCCTTCGTCAATCGCGTACGGCCCCTCGTGCTCGGCCTGCCGTTCCTGTTCGCGTGGCTGCTCGCGGCCACCCTCGTCACGCCGGTCGCCGTCTGGCTCGCCTACCGCGGGGACAAGAACATGCGGCGGAGGGCCTCGTGAACGGGGACGCCGCCACCGCCACCGCCATCTTCGGCGCCTTCATGGTCGCCACCGTCGCCCTCGGGCTGCTCGCCGTGCGGGGACGGAAGTCGGGCGCCGGTGAGCGCTCCCCGAAGGGCGCGCTCGCCGAGTGGTCCGTGGGCGGGCGCTCCCTCGGGACCGTGCTCATCTGGGTGCTCATGGCGGGGGAGGGCTACACCAGCTTCAGCTATCTGGGCGCCGCGGGCTGGGGGTACAACTACGGCGCGCCCGTCCTCTACGTCGTCGCCTACATGTCCTGCGGGTACGCGGTGGGGTACGTCGTGGGGCCGATGCTCTGGGCGTACGCGCGCCGCCACGGGCTCGTCGGCATCACCGACATGGTGGCGCACCGCTACGGGAAGCCCTGGCTCGGTGCCGCCGTCGCCGTCATGGTGACGGTCTTCCTGCTGCCGTACATCCAGTTGCAGATCACGGGCATGGGCGTCGTCGTCTCGACGATCTCGTACGGCGCCATCAGCCTCAACTGGGCCTACTTCATCGGGTTCGCCGTCACCACGGGATTCGTGGTCGTGAGCGGGCTGCGCGGCAGCGCGTGGGTGTCGGTGCTCAAGGACGTGCTCGTCATCGGCACGCTCGCGTTCCTGGTCGTGTACGTGCCGCTGCACTACTTCGACGGGTACGGGGACTTCCTCGACCGGGTCGTGCGGGAGAAGGGGGAGTGGCTGACGCTGCCCGGAAGCGGGAACAGCCCGTACGGACAGGCGTGGTTCGCCACGACCACCTTCCTGAACGCCCTCACCGTCGTCATCTTCCCCACCACCGTCGCGGGCTACCTGGGCGCCCGCAGCGCCGACGGCCTGCGCCGCAACGCCGTGCTGCTGCCCGCGTACAACGTCCTCCTCTTCGTGCCGATGCTGCTCGGCATGGCCGCCCTGTTCGTGGTGCCGGGGCTCACCGGGGCCGGGTCGAACCTGGCGCTCTTCAAGCTGGTCGTGGACTCGCTGCCCGCGTGGGTGGTGGGGCTCGTCGGGGTCGCGGCGGCGCTCTCGTCCATCGTGCCGATGGCCGTGTTCATGCTGGTCATCGGGACGATGTGGGGGCGCAGCGTGCTGTCCCTGCTGCCCTTCCTGCGGGCGCCCGCGCGGCAGAAGCGCGCCTCGCAGACCGTGGTCGTGGTCGCGGGCGCGCTCGCCCTCGTCATGACGTACACGGCACCCAACACCCTCGTACGGCTCTCGCTCATCTCGTACGAGGGGATGGCGCAGCTCCTGCCGATGCTGCTGCTCGGCCTGGTCTGGCGGCGGCTGACGCTGGTGGGGGCCGTGAGCGGGCTCGTCGTGGGGGTGGCGATCGTGTGCGGGCTCGTCTTCACCGAGCACGACCCGGTGTTCGGCGTGAACGCGGGGATCGTCGCGCTCGCGGCGAACCTGGCGGTGGCGCTGGCCGTGTCGTACGCCGGTCCTGTCGACCAGGACAGCCGGCCGGACGGGGAGGTGCTCGCCCGGGACCCGATCGAGGGCGAAGGCGGAGGGGACGGCAGAAGGGGCGGGGGCGGGGACGGGGGCGGGGGCGGCGGGCCTGTGGGCTCCTTCAGTTCGTCCGGACCGATCCTGTATAAAAAGCAGGAGTACAGGTGAGCGAATCGCGAAGCGGACGACGAGGGGAGGTGGCGACGTGGTCAAGGATCTGACCAGGCGCGTGGCCGACAAGTGGCTCGCCGCGCTGCGCCCCGCCGCCCTGTTCCTCTTCCTCATCGTCGAGACCGTCCTCGCCGACACCGGCAGCCTCTCCGCCGCCGTCGCGCTCGCCGCGACCGCCGCCGCGGGCTCCGCGCTCGCCCTGTGCTCGCTGCTCGCCGCACGCTGCGCGCCCGCCGTGCCGCGCACCAGGGTGCGCACCGCCATCCGCGACCGGGAGCAACGCACCGCGTTCCTGCCGCAGCGCGACCCCGACGCCCGTGGCCGCACCCGGCCGCGAGCGCCCGGCCGTGCCCTCCTGACGGCCGCGTAGGGGACTTCCGGGCGCTCCCCGGAAGCGTACGAGCCGGACTTTCACGAGTCCGGCTTCCTGACCCCGCGCGGGTCGTCATGCCGACGCACACACGCCTCCACCTGAGGCGATCCGGCACGACGAGACCCCCGGAGGGCTCACCCCCATGTCTTTCTTCGCCGATCTGGTCGCCGACCTGGCCGACCTGTTCGCCCCGCTGTTCCACGGCTCGGCGATGGCCGCCGCCATCGTCGCCGTCACCATCTGCGTACGCCTGCTCGTCCACCCCCTGTCCCGGGCCGCCGCCCGCGGCCAGAAGGCGCGCGCCAAGCTCTCGCCGCAGATCGCCGCGCTGCGCCAGAAGCACGGCAAGAACCCGGAGAAGTTCCAGAAGGCGGTCATGGAGCTGCACCGCAAGGAGCAGGTGTCGCCGCTGGCCGGATGCCTGCCCGGCCTCTTCCAGCTCCCCGCGTTCTTCCTGCTCTACCACCTGTTCTCCAGCTCGGACATCGGCGGCGAGGCCAACGAACTCCTCGACCACAAGCTGTTCGCGGCCCCGCTCGGCGGCCGCTTCGCGGACGCCCTCGGCGACGGCGGCCTCTTCGGCGCCTCCGGCCTGCTCTACCTCGCGCTCTTCGCCCTCGTCGCCGCCGTCGCGACCTTCAACTACCGCCGTACGAAGCGACAGCTCGCCGCGAACCCGCCGGCCGCGCCCGGCGGCGAGCAGGCGCCCGGCGCCGGTGCCATGGCCGCCATGACCAAGTTCATGCCGCTGATGTCCTTCATGACCCTGTTCACCGTGGCCGTGGTGCCCCTCGCGGCGGCCCTGTACGTCGTGACCAGCACGACGTGGAGCGCCGTCGAGCGGGCCGTGCTGTACCGGGACATGCCGACCGGGGCCGGTGCGATGGGGGCCGCCGCTGTGATGTGAGCGCCCCCGCGCACGGGAAGTGACGGTCCAGTACGTGAACGGGGTCTTGCGGAGCGGACAATCAGCTTGGAGGATCGACCAACCTCCGATGCCGCATCCATCGGCCGGGCCCAGCGCGACCAGAGGGAGTCAGACCATGAAGCTGCTGCGAGTCGGTACGGCGGGCGCCGAGCGCCCGGCGCTGCTCGACGCCGGAGGCACCCTGCGCGACCTGTCCGGCACGGTCGCCGACATCGACGGCGCGCTGCTCGCCGACGACGCCGCGCTCGCCCGCGTCCGCGCCGCCGCCGACGCGGGCACCCTGCCCGCCCTCGACCCGGCCGGACTGCGGATCGGGCCGCCGCTCGCCCGCATCGGCAAGGTCGTGTGCATCGGCCTGAACTACCACGACCACGCGGCCGAGACCGGCGCCGAGCCGCCCGCCGAGCCCGTGGTGTTCTTCAAGGCCGCGGACACCGTCGTCGGCCCCGACGACACCGTGCTCGTACCGCGCGGCTCGGTGAAGACCGACTGGGAGGTCGAGCTGGCCGTCGTCATCGGGCGCACCGCGCGCTATCTGGAGTCGCACGAGGAGGCCCTCGCGCACGTCGCCGGGTACGCGGTCGCGCACGACGTGTCCGAACGCGAGTTCCAGATCGAGCGCGGCGGCACCTGGGACAAGGGAAAGAACTGCGAGACCTTCAACCCGCTCGGCCCCTGGCTCGTCACCGCCGACGAGGTGGCGGACCCGCAGGACCTCGGCCTTCGCCTGTGGGTCAACGGCGAGCTGAAGCAGGACGGGACGACGGCCCAGCAGATCTTCCCGGTCGCGGAAGTGGTGCGTTACGTCAGCCAGTTCATGACGCTCTACCCGGGCGACGTGATCAACACCGGTACGCCGGCCGGGGTCGCCCTCGGCCGGCCCGAACCGAAGCCGTATCTGCGGGCCGGTGACGTGGTCGAACTGGAGATCGACGGACTGGGGCGGCAGCGGCAGGAGCTGAAGGGGGCCTGACGTCCGGTCGGGTGGCCCGTGGGTGCCGGTGGCGTCCGCCGGACGTAGGCCAATGGGGGAAGCGGCGAGCGTGTCTCCCCTTACTTTTGTCTTAATTACGCATATTTCCGAGTATGCGAAGAAAACGTTCTGCTTATGTGGCGGCGGCAGTCACCGTCGCGGCCGCCGCCATGGTCGGCGGCCTCGCCGGACTCGGGGTCGCCGACCCCCTGCCCGGCGGCCTCGGCCCCTGCAAGGGCTCGGCCTGCCCGGAGGAGTACCCGGAGGTGAACAACGGCCCGATCGCGGGCCGGGACGAGAACATCAACGTCTTCGTCGGCGAGAACATGCTGGTGCGCGAGGCGGCCGCCGAGGCCGAGGGCAAGGTCGTCGTCCTCGGCGAGTTCGACCAGAACAAGCGCGCCGGAGCCTCGCAGGTCTACAACGTCGGCGTCGCCGGTGTGGGCTCCCGGGTGCCGCCCCCCAACGGCTCGGACTTCCTGACGGTCGGCGGTGACCTGAGGGTCGCCACGGGCCAGCGGCTGCTCGCCGAGGAGGGCAGCGTCTCCGGAGTGGTGCGGTACGGCGGGGCCGTCCTCAGCGGCCAGGTCATCCCCAGACCGGTGTACGACGCCAACGCGGCCGACAAGTACGCGATGCTGCCCGGCCAGCTGACGGAGGCCAGCCAGTGCTACGCGTACGAGAACGGCTCGCCCCGCGAGACCACCGGCACGGCGGTCAACAACGGCAGCGAGACCGTCTTCACCGGTGACGGCACGTCCGAGATCCAGGTCTTCAACGTCGACTTCGACATGGTCAGCCGCACCGGCGGCGACCAGGGCATCTCGTTCCGGAACATCCCGGACGGCGCCACCGTGCTCGTCAACCTCTTCGGCGACGCCCGCACGGTGCGCACCTACAGCGGCCTGCTGTCCGGCGTCAGCCGCGAGAAGCTGCTGTGGAACGTGCCGGACGCCTCGTCGGTGCGGTTCGGGGGCAGCGGGCAGTTCCAGGGGAGCGTGCTCGTGGGGCAGTCCGGCAGCTCCACGACGGTGACGCTGCCCGGCATGAACGGACGCTTCTTCACGGTGGGTTCGCTGACCCACACCTCGCTGGCCGGGGGCGGCCAGGAGATCCACGCGTACCCGTTCACGGGCGACCTGCCGTCGTGCAAGGCACCGTCGCCTTCGCCGTCGGACAGTGACGGCCCGAGTCCGTCGCCTTCGCCGTCGGACAGTGACGGTCCGTCCCCGTCGCCTTCGCCGTCGGACAGTGACGGCCCGTCCCCGTCCCCGTCGCCGTCGGACAGTGACGGTCCGAGTCCGTCGCCTTCGCCGTCGGACAGCGATGGCCCGAGTCCGTCCCCGTCGCCGTCGGACAGCGATGGTCCGAGTCCGTCGCCTTCGCCGTCGGACAGTGACGGCCCGTCCCCGTCTCCCTCGGACAGTGACGGTCCGAGCCCGTCTCCCTCGGACAGCGACGGTCCCAGCCCGTCGCCGTCGGACAGTGACGGTCCCAGCCCGTCCCCGTCCGACTCGCCCACGCATCCGCACCCGCAGCCCAGCCCCAGCAAGAGCGACGAGATGGCCCACACCGGCACCTCGTCCGGTGAGCTGGCGCTCGTGGGCGCGATCGCCGCGGCCCTCGTCGGCACCGGTGTCGGGTTCGTGGTGATGATGCGCCGCCGCGCCGAGGACCAGGTGGACTGACCCCGAGCGCTCGTCGGTCCGGGCGGACCGTCCCGCGTCTTGAGCGCGCGGGGCGGTCCGCCCGGCCGTTGGGCGGACGGGCCGTCAGGAAGCGGGCGGGCCGTCAGGAAGCGGTGAAGCGCTCCAGGGCCGCCACCACGAGCGCGTGATCCGCGACCTGGGGCAGGCCCGAGACGACCACCGTGCCGATGACGCCCGCGCCCTCGACCGCGATGGGGAAGGCGCCGCCGTGCGCCGCGTACCGGTCGGGGTCGAGGCGCGAGGACTCCTCGAACGTCGTGCCCTTGGCGCGGAACCTGCTGCCCACCAGGTACGAGGAGCAGCCGTACCGCTCGACGACGCGGCGCTTGCGGTCGATCCACGCGTCGTTGTCGGGCGTCGACCCCGGCAGCGCGGCGTGGAACAGCTGCTGGCCGCCGCGCCGGATGTCGATGGCGACGGGCGCCTCGCGCTCGCGCGCCATCTCCACGAGCAGGGAGCCGAGCGCCCAGGCGTCGTCGTACGTGAAGTGGCGGAGCGTCAGGCGGCGCTCCTGCTCCTCCAGTTCGGCGACGGTGGGGGCGGCGGGGGCCGCCGGTGTCGTGGGCCGCGTCGTCACAGCGTCACCGCCACGCCCTCGCGGGCCGAGCGGCGCGCGGCCTCAAGGACGTCGAGCGTCGCGGCGGCCTCCCGCGCGGTGACCGGGTTGGCGCCCTCGCCGCGCAGCGCGGCGGCCACGGCGGCGTAGTACGCGGGGTAGTCGCCCGGCAGCGTGGGCTCGGGGCGGCCGCCGCCGGTCAGCGGGGACTCGCCCGAGCCGACCTTGCCCCACAGGGCCTCCGGCTCCACGCCCCACGGGTCCGCGTCCGTGGGCCGCCTGCCGTCGCGGAGCGCGGCCTCCTGCGGGTCCAGGCCGTACTTCACATAGCCGGCCGCCGAGCCGAGCACCCGGAAGCGCGGGCCGAGCTGGGCCGTCGTCGCGCTCACGTACAGGTGCGAGCGGACGCCGCCCGCGTGCGTCACGGCGATGAACGTGTCGTCGTCGGCCTGCGCGCCGGGCCGGCGCACGTCCGCCTCCGCGTACACCGCCGCCGCCGGGCCGAACAGGACCAGGGCCTGGTCGACCACATGGCTCCCCAGGTCGTACAGGAGGCCGCCGATCTCCTCGGGGTCGCCGGACTCGCGCCAGCCGCCCTTGGGCTGCGGGCGCCAGCGCTCGAAGCGGGACTCGAAGCGCTGGACGTCGCCGAGGGTGCCGTCGGCGAGCAGCTTGCGCAGCGTACGGAAGTCGTTGTCCCAGCGGCGGTTCTGGAACACCGAGAGCAGCAGGCCGCGCTCGTCGGCGAGGGCCGCCAGGTCGCGGGCCTCGGCCGCGGTGCCCGCGAGGGGCTTGTCCACGACCACCGGCAGGCCCGCCTTGAGCGCGGCGGTCGCGAGCGGTACGTGCGTCTTGTTCGGTGACGCCACGACGATCAGGTCAAGGTCGTCCGCCCGGTCCCACAGCTCGTCGGCGTCGGCCGCGCAGCGCAGGTCCGCGCCGAACTCGGCGCGCGCCTGCTGCTGCCGCTCGGCGTTCGACGTGACGACCGTGTCCAGGGTCAGGCCCTCGGTCGCGGCGATCAGGGGGGCGTGGAAGACGGAGCCCGCGAGGCCGTAGCCGATCAGGCCGACGCGGAGGTCGTTCGTGCCTTGAGTCATGCGTCCCACTTTGGCAACGGTGTTGCCGAAGTGCAAGCGCGGGCGACAATGGGGGCGTGGACAGCGAGAAGAGGCCGGGGGTCGCCGGCGGGGCCGGCGTGAATCTGCGGGCGTTGCGGGGGCACAACGCGGCGCTCGTGCTCGATCTGCTGCGGCGGGCCGGGGGCGAGGGAGTGGGGCGGCTCGAACTGGCGTCGCTGACCGGGCTCACCCCGCAGGCCGTCAGCAAGATCATCGCGCGGCTGCGGGAGGAGGGCCTGGTGGCCGACGCGGGCCGCCGGGCCTCCACCGGCGGCAAGCCCCAGACCCTGCTGCGGCTCGTCCCCGGCGCGGGGTACGCCGTGGGCCTGCACCTGGACCGCGACGCGCTGCTCGCCGTCCTCGTCGACCTGACCGGGGTCGTCGTCGCCGAGCGGCGGGTCCCGCTGGACTTCGGCGCCGGCTGCGAGGTCGTCGTGGCGGCCGCGGCGGCCGAGGTCGAGGTGCTGCTCGGCGGGGGGCCGGGCGGCGCGGGGGCGCCCGCGACGGCATCCGGCGTGCTCGGCGTCGGTGTCGCCCTGCCGGGGCCGCTCGACCACTCCGCCGGGGTGCTGCAGCGCGTCACCGGGTTCCCGGAGTGGGACGGGTATCCGCTGCGCGACGCGCTGGCCGGGCGGCTCGGCCTCGCGGTCGAGGTGGACAAGGACACCAACGCCGCCGCGCTCGGGCTCGCGCTCGGCGGGGCCGCCGAGTCGTTCGCGTATCTGCACCTGGGCACCGGACTCGGGGCCGGACTCGTCCTCGGCGGCGGGCTGCACCGGGGGGCGCGGACCGGGGCCGGTGAGTTCGGGCACCAGGTGGTGCAGCTGGACGGGCCGCCCTGCGAGTGCGGTGACCGCGGATGCGTCGAGGCGCTGTGCCTGGCCGCCGTCGCACGCGGGGACCTGGACGAGGCGGCGCGTGTGCTCGGCACCGCCGCGGGCAACCTGGTCGCGCTGCTCGACATCGACCTCGTGCTGCTCGGCGGGCGGACCGTCGGCGCCGCCGAGGAGTTGTTCGTACGCGGTGTCGGCGCCGTCGTCGCCGAGCGGGCCCGGCGCGAGGGTGCCCGGGAGCCCGCCGGGGTGCGGGTCGCGCCCGGCGGTGACCGGGGCGTCGCGGAAGGCGCCGCGCAACTCGTGCTCGCCCCGCTCTTCGGCCGGGCCGGTGCCGCCTTTCCCGCCAATCGGACTTGACGAAGAATCGGCTGTTAGGGGGGAATCGGCCAGCCGAACGGGTCGCCGACGGCGGTGGGGCGGGTGCGGGGTCGCGCGCGCGTGGCAGGGTCTGGGCCGCGACCCGTTGCCGTCCGGCCGCTCTCCGGGCAGCTCAACGGACGCTATTCCGCCGTCAGTTCGGCCGTCCCCCGGCGCTCCCCGCGCCCCGGCCGCCAGCAAGGGCTCCCCATGCGACTTCGCAGTTCTCTCGCGGCAGGCGTCGCCGTCGCCGCCGTCACCCTCGTGCCCGCCGGGGCCGAGGTGGCGGCGGCCGCCGGTGATCCGGCGGGCGAGGGCGGCCCCGGCGCACTGCGGCCCAGCTGCGCGAAGGGGGTCGGGGGCGCATTCCCGATCGGCACCCGCATCAGCGGCGGCCCCGCCACGTACGAGCGCGGCGGCGGCTTCCGTGACTGGTCCCTGGAGCTGACCAACACCACGGACGAGACCTGCGGAAACGTCCATCCCGTCATCGTGTTCGCCGACGGGGGCAGGTCTCTGAAGCCGCGTCAGATCCAGTTGGAGTTCGACGACGGGGTGCGGCGGCGTCCGGTGCGGTTCGAACGGACGGACCGGGACGAGACGATCGGCGTCCTCGGCGGCGCCGGACCCGACGCGGGCCCCGGCCTCACCCTCGCCCCCGGCGACACCCGCACCGTCGGCCTCCGGCTCGCCTTCACGTCGGACGCCGCGCTCGGCGGCGTCGTGGCGAGCGCCGCCGTGGTGCGGCGCCGCGACGACGACGGGGACTGGGTGGGCGCCTCCAACGACTACGCGTTCGACATCGTCGGGGCGGGCGGTCCGGCCGCCGCGTCCCCCGGCGAACTCGCAAGGACCGGCCCGGGACACCTGCCCGGGCTCGGGGTCACCGCCGCCGCCTTCCTCCTCGGCGGCGTGGCCCTTGTGGTGGGATCTCGGCGCCTTCGGGCCAGAGGGAGCTGACACAGCCGTCCCACCGCCTCCGAGAAGGCCGTGCCCGTCGCCGCCCCAGCCGAAGCACCACCCGGCGGCACGGGCCCGGCCTTCTCCGTGTCCCGGCCCCCTCCACGCCCCCGCCCGCCCGCACGCCCACGACGTGCGAACATCGGCCCGTGGACAAGCCCAACGCCGCCCCGCCCGACCACCTGCGCGACCAGGCTCCCGGAGCCCCGATCCGCTCGGGCATCCCCGAGCACGGCCGCATCCCGAAGTACTACGCCGTCAAGGCCCGCATCGCGGAGCTGATCGACGAACTCGGCGACGGGCGGACCCTGCCCACGGAGCGGGACCTCGCCGAGCGGTACGAGGTCGCGCGCGAGACGGTCCGCCAGGCCCTGCGCGAACTGCTCCTGGAGGGCCGCCTGCGCCGCCAGGGCCGGGGCACCGTCGTCGCCGGGCCCAAGCTGGAACAGCCCCTGTCGCTCGCCAGCTACACCGAGGGCGTCCGCCGCCAGGGCCGCACCCCCGGACGTACCCTCATCTCGCTCGACCGCTTCCCCTGCCCGGCCGCGCTCGCCGCCGACATAGGGGTCCCGGTCGGCGAGCCCGTGTGGCACATGGAGCGGGTGCTGCTCGCGGACGAGGAACGGGTGGGCCTGGAGTCCACGTACGTGTCGGTGGCGCGGGTGCCGCGTCTGGACCTGGACTTCGAACCCGACTCGTCGTTCTACGCCTACCTGCGCGAACGCCTCGGCATCCGCTTCGGCGACGCGGACGAGCGCATCGAGACGGTGCTCGCGACGCCCCGCGAGGCCCTGCTCATCGGGACGCCGCCCGCGCTGCCCATGCTCCTGATTCACCGCGTCTCGCGCGACACCGAGGGACAGCCCCTGGAGCGCGTGCGCACTCTCTACCGGGGCGACCGCTTCTCCTTCACGGCGCGTCTGGCCGGCGAGGGCTGACCCCTCTCCTGCAAACCGGTCGCCCTCCTCGTCCCGCTTCCCGCGCGCCCGTCGACGCCTCACGATTACGGAATGGTAACGGGTCTGGTCCAAGCTTGATGGGCCGTTCACCGTCCCGTCGCCGACCGGCCCCCGCCGGGTCACCCGTCGACAGGAGCGTTGCCGTCGTGAGAGTCATCGTCGTAGGAGCCGGCGTGGTGGGAACCATGCACGCCTGGCACGCAGTGGAGCGCGGCCACGAGGTCGTACAGATCGAGCGCGAGAGCGAGGCCCGCGGGGCGTCGCTCCGCAACTTCGGGCAGATATGGGTGAGCGGCCGCGCGGGCGGCGAGGAGCTCGACACCGCCCTGCGCGCCCGCGAGCTGTGGGAGGAGATCGGCGCCCGCGTCCCGGGCCTCGGCTTCCGCGCCATCGGCTCGCTGACCCTCGTACGCAACGAGCGCGAGCGCGCTGTCGCCGAGGCCGCCCTCGCCCGCCCCGACGCGGCCGCCCGCGGCTACGAGCTGCTCGGCGCCGACGAGGCCCGCGCCCTCAACCCGGCCCTGCGCGGCGAGTTCACCGCCGCCCTGTGGTGCGAGCGGGACGCCGCCGTCGAGCCGCGCACCGCCCAGCTGCACCTGCGCGAAGAACTCCTGAAGTCGCCCCGGTACACCTTCCTGCCCGGCCGCGAGGTCCGCGAGGTCGTGGGTGCGGGCGCCGTCCGCGACGACCACGGCGACACGCACCGCGGCGACGTCGTGCTGCTGTGCACCGGCGCCTGGCTCGGCGGACTCGTGCGCGAGCTCGCGCCGGAGCTGCCGGTGCGCCGCGTCCGCCTCCAGATGATGCAGACCGCCCCGCTCGGCGAGCCGCTCACCACGTCCGTCGCCGACGCCGACAGCTTCCGCTACTACCCGGCGTACCGGTCGCCCGAGCTGGACGCCCTCAACGCCGGGCAGGCCCAGACGCCGACCGCCGCCGCCCACAAGATGCAGCTGCTCATGGTGCAGCGCGCCGACGGCGGCCTGACCATCGGCGACACCCACGAGTACGAACACCCCTTCGCCTTCGACACCCTCGAAGACCCCTACGACCACCTCACCGAGGTCGTCGAGGGCTTCCTGGGGCGCCCGCTGCCGAGGATCGGGCGGCGCTGGGCGGGGGTGTACGCGCAGTGCGTCGACACCGGCCGGGTCGTGCACCGCGAACAGGTGCGCGACGGCGTCGTGCTGGTCACCGGGCCCGGCGGGCGCGGCATGACCTGCTCGCCCGCCATCGCCGAGAAGACCGCCGACGAACTGGGATGGTGAGGAAGTTGACCGACGTCAAGGGACCGGGCGACCGCGTACGACTCGTGGTCCTCGACATGGCAGGCACCACCGTCGCCGACGGGGGCCTCGTCGAGCAGGCCTTCGCCGCCGCCGCGCGCGAACTCGGCGTCGAGGAGGGCTCCGCCGACCACGCCGCGAAACTGGAGTACGTCCGCGCCACCATGGGCGAGTCGAAGATCTCCGTCTTCCGGCACCTGTTCGGCGACGAGGCGCTCGCGCGGCGGGCGAACGCGGCCTTCGAGGAGGCGTACGGGCAGTTGGTCGACGGCGGGCGCGTCGCCCCGGTCCCCGGGGCCCGCGAGGCCGTCGAGGAGCTGAAGGCCGACGGCCTGACCGTCGTCCTGAGCACCGGCTTCGCCCGCGTCACCCAGGACGCCATCCTGGCCGCCCTCGGCTGGCGCGACCTCGTCGACCTCACCCTGTGCCCCGCCGACGCGGGCGGCCGCGGCCGCCCCCACCCCGACATGGTGCTCGCCGCGTTCCTGCGCACCGGCGCCGCCGACGACGTCCGCGAGGTCGCCGTCGCCGGGGACACCGCGTACGACATGCGCAGCGGGACGCGGTCCGGGGCAGGCGTCGTCGCCGGAGTGCTCACCGGCGCCCATGACGCGGCCGCGCTCACCGGTGCCGGGGCCACCCACGTCCTCGGCTCCGTCGCCGAACTGCCCGCGCTGCTCCGGAGCCTCGGCCGATGAGCAACGGCATACGCTTCGACTCCGTGTCGGTCGCGTACGGCGGCAACGTCGTGCTCGACGGCCTCGATCTCACCGTCGGGCCCGGTGAGGTCATGGCGCTCCTCGGGCCCTCCGGATCCGGGAAGACCACCGCGCTGCGGGCCGTCGCCGGGTTCGTGCGGCCCGTCTGCGGGCGGGTGTTCATCGGCGACCGCGACGTCACCGCGCTGCCGCCGCACCGGCGCGGCATCGGCATGGTCGTCCAGCAGTACGCCCTGTTCCCGCACCTGCGGGTCGAGGACAACGTGGCCTTCGGCCTCAAGGCGCAGAAGGTTTCCCGGGCCGAGATTCCCGGGCGGGTCGCCGACGCCCTCGAACTGACCGGCATGGCCGCGTACGCCAAGCGGTTTCCGCGCGAGCTGTCCGGCGGACAGCAGCAGCGCGTCGCCATCGCGCGGGCGCTCGCCATCCGGCCGGGGGTGCTGCTGCTCGACGAGCCGCTGTCCGCGCTCGACGCGCGGCTGCGCTCCGGGATGCTGGCCGAACTCGCCAGACTGCACCGGGAGTTGCCCGACGTATCCATCCTGTACGTCACCCATGACCAGGTCGAGGCGCTCACTCTCGCCGATCGGATCGCCGTCATGGACCGGGCCCGGTTGCAGGACTGCGGGACTCCGCAGGAGCTCTACCGTCGGCCGCGGAACGAGTTCACGGCTTCGTTCGTGGGCAACGCGAATCTCCTGCCGGTTTCCGTGGGGGTGGGGTCGGTCTCCCTGGGCGGGGCCGAGTTGAAGGTGGACACCGGGGAGGTGGCCGCCGGGGTTTCCGCGACCTTGTGCGTGCGGCCGCATCTGGTCGGGCTCGGGCCGGGGCCCAACTCCCTCGACGGGAAGGTCACCGAGGTGCAGTGGCGTGGGGCCACGCATCGGGTGTACGTCGATGTGGCGGGGCACTCCGTGAAGGCCGACGTCCGGGAGCTCCGGGAGCCGCCCGCGCTGGGCGGCGACGTCACGTTGCACTTCGCGCCGGAGGACGCGGTGCTGCTGGCCGCGGGGGTGACCGATGGCTAGGCCTGCCGTGCGTGTGCTTGAACGTGACCCGGCACCGAGGGCTGTGCCCAATCATCCCGCCCTGCGGGACGATTGCCCACAGCGGCGGACACGGCAAGTGCCGCGCCTTGTCTGGGCGTTGCCCCCGGTCGCCCTGCTCGGGCTCGTCTTCCTCTACCCCCTCGCCCTCGTCGTACAGCAGTCCGTGCGGCCCGACACCGGGGGGACCTCGCTGGAGCCGTACGCCGATGTGTTCGCCTCCGAGTCGTTCCGGGAGGCGCTCGGGACCACGGTGTGGCTGGCCGTGGGGGCCACCGTCGGGTGTCTGGTGCTGGGGTTCGCGCTCGCGTCGGTGATCGCGTTCGTGCCGTTCCCCGGTGGGAAGGCCGTCGCGAAGTTCATCGACGTGTTCCTGTCGTTCCCGTCGTTCCTGATCACGCTCGCGCTGCTGTTCATCTACGGCACCAAGGGCATGGCCAACGGGTTGTGGACGGACGCGACGGGGGCCGCGGGGGACGGGCCCTTCCAGTTCCTGACCACGCCGTGGGGCGTGCTCCTCGCCGAGATCACCTACTTCACGCCGTTCGTGATGCGGCCGCTGCTCGCCGCGTTCTCGGCGATCGACACGGCCCAGCTGGAGGTGGCCTCCTCGCTGGGGGCGCGGCCGCTCAGGGTCGTGCGGCAGGTCATCCTGCCCGAGGCGCTGCCCGCGCTCGCCGCCGGCGGGAGCCTCGTCCTGGTGATGTGTCTGAACGAGTTCGGCATCGTGCTGTTCACCGGGGCCAAGGACGTCACGACGCTGCCGATGCTCGTGTACAGCAAGGCGATGCTGGAGTCCGACTACCCGGCGGCCTGCGTCGTCGCCGTCGTCAACATCGCGATCTCCGTGGGCCTCTACGGCCTGTACCGGGTGGTGAGCCGTCGTGCTGGTGCATAGCCGCAAGGGCGAGTGGGCGGCCTGGGTCCTCTTCTTCGTGCTGTTCCTGCCGTTGTTCGCGCTGCCGCTCCTCGTGATCGTCGCGGCGTCGTTCGCCGGGCACTGGTCGGGGGCGTTCCCGTCCGGCCTCACCGGCGAACACTACGCGGCCGCCACCCGCGGCGAATCCCTCCAGGCCCTCACCACCAGCCTGCTCACCGCCCTCGGCGCCAGCGTCGTCGCGCTCGCCGCGGGCACCTGGGCCGCGCTCGCCGCCGCCGCGCTGAAGGGGCGCGGGGAGGGCACGACCCGGTTGGCCCGGCTGTGCGGGCGGACCCTCGACACCCTGTTCATGCTGCCCGTCGCCGTGCCCTCGGTGGTCGTGGGCCTCGCGGTCCTCGTCGCCTTCAGCAAGCCGCCGATGATCCTCAACGGCACGTCCACGATCGTCGTCCTCGCGCACGCCGTTCTTGTCACGGCGTTCGCCCACCAGTCGGTCGCGGCCGCCCTCGTGCGTCTCGACCCGGCGTACGAGCAGGCCGCGGCGTCCCTGGGCGCCCGGCCCGCGTACGTCCTGTGGCGGGTGAAGCTGCCCCTGCTGCTGCCGTCCCTGACCGCCGCCGCCGGGCTCTGCTTCGCCCTGTCCATGGGCGAGCTGAGCGCCACGATGATGCTCTACCCGCCGGACTGGACCCCGCTGCCCGTGCGGATCTACGCCGCCACCGACCGCGGCGCCACCTTCACCGGCGCCGCCCTGGCCGTGGTCCTCATGACGGCGACGCTGCTCGTCCTGTTCGCCGTGTCGAGGATCCGCACCAAGGCCTCCTACCGCTGACCTCCCCGCCCCCCCCGCTTCCGTGTCCCGTAGCGACCCGTCAGGAGTACGACACGTCATGTCCCAGAACCCTCGCGTCCCCGTCCCCGTCCGCGCGCTCGCCGCCCTCTCCGGCTGCCTCGTCCTCGCCGGCACCCTCACCGCCTGCGGCGGGAACTCCGCCGCGTCCGACGCCAAGGTCGTCACCGTCTACAGCGCCGACGGCCTCAAGGGCGAGAACGGCGACGGCTGGTACGACAAGGTCTTCAAGGACTTCGAGAAGAAGACCGGCATCAAGGTCAAGTACGTCGAGGGCGGCTCCGGCGAGATGGTGCAGCGCGCCGTCCGCGAGAAGTCCAACACCCAGGCCGACGTCATCGTCACGCTCCCGCCGTTCATCCAGCAGGCGGACGAGAAGGGCCTGCTCCAGACGTACGAGCCGAAGGGGTCCGAGCACGTCGACGGCGCGAACAAGTCGCCCGACGGCAAGTGGACCTCCGTCGTGAACAACTACTTCGGGTTCATCCACAACAAGAAGGAACTGGGCGGTGCCAAGGCGCCCAGGACCTGGGACGAGCTGACGGACTCCGCGTACAAGAACAAGCTCCAGTACTCCACGCCCGGCGTCGCGGGCGACGGGACCGCCGTCCTCATCAAGGCGATGCACGACTTCGGCGGCAAGGAGCCCGCCATGAAGTACCTGGAGAAGCTCCAGTCCAACAACGTCGGCCCGTCCGCCTCCACCGGCAAGCTCGCCCCCAAGGTCGACAAGGGCGAACTGCTCGTCGCCAACGGCGATGTGCAGATGAACTACGCGCAGTCCAAGGACATGCCGAACCTCGGCATCTGGTTCCCGGCGAAGAAGGGCAAGAAGCCCACGACCTTCGCGCTGCCCTACGCCGCCGGGCTCGTGAACAAGGCGCCGCACAGCGCCAACGCCAAGAAGTTCCTCGACCACCTGCTCGGCCGCACGGCGCAGGCGCAGGTCAGCGAGATCGGCGGCGGCTTCGCCGCGCGCAAGGACATCAAGGCCACCGACGCCAACGCCATCGCCCTCGACAAGCTCATGGACGGCGTCGAGGTCTTCGAGCCGGACTGGGACGACATCTCCGAGAACCTCAAGTCGTACGTGGAGGACTGGAAGTCGGCCACCGGCAGCTGAGCGCCCGCGCTGTCGCTTCTCGACGGCAACGAGTCCGGACCAACGCCCCTGCACGGCCGGGGGCGCTGGCATGCCCACCCCCGCCCGCACGCCACCCACTTCCCCGGAGGAACCGTGTCCCACGGTCCGTCCCGCCGCTCGCCCCTCGTCTCCGCCGGGCTCCGGCTGGTCCGCGTTCCTCACCGGCACCACCGCGCGAGCCGCCGCCACTCTCACGTATACGACGCTCCACCGCCACGAGGCGCCGCAGCAGGGGCAGGTGCTCGTCGTCCTACGACGGCGGGCCGCCGGTCGTCGTGAAGACGTACGCCGCCGACACCCCCTCCGTCGTCGAGTCGCTCCGGCTCCAGGTACCGGCGGGCGCGCGGAGCGCGCAGGTCCGCTTCCGCTGCACCGGAGGCAACAACTGGTTCTGGGTGATCGACGGGGTGAAGATCAGCGCATCGTGATTAGGCTGGGGGCGTCGGCACACTGTCGTCCCGGCGCCCCCAGCAGCATCAGTTCGCGCAGACCGCAGGAGTGCACCCCATGGCAGAGCGCAAGCCCATCGAATCGTGGCTCACCGACATGGACGGCGTGCTCATCCACGAAGGCGTCCCGATCCCCGGCGCCGACGCGTTCATCAAGAAGCTGCGCGACTCGGGCAAGCCGTTCCTGGTCCTCACCAACAACTCCATCTACACCGCCCGCGACCTCCAGGCCCGCCTCAACCGCATGGGCCTCGACGTCCCCGTGGGCAACATCTGGACCTCCGCGCTCGCCACCGCCAAGTTCCTCGACGACCAGCGGCCCGGCGGCACCGCGTACGTCATCGGCGAGGCCGGACTCACCACCGCCCTGCACGACATCGGGTACGTCCTCACCGACCACGCCCCCGACTACGTCGTCCTCGGCGAGACCCGCACCTACAGCTTCGAGGCCATGACCAAGGCCGTCCGGCTCATCAACGGCGGCGCCCGCTTCATCTGCACCAACCCGGACGAGACCGGTCCCTCCACGGAGGGGCCGCTGCCCGCCACCGGTGCCGTCGCCGCCCTCATCACCAAGGCGACCGGCAAGCAGCCGTACTTCGCGGGCAAGCCGAATCCGCTGATGATGCGGACGGGCCTGAACGCGATCGGGGCGCATTCGGAGACGAGCGCGATGATCGGGGACCGCATGGACACGGATGTCCTCGCCGGACTGGAAGCCGGAATGGAGACCTTCCTGGTCCTCACCGGGCTCACGACCCGCGCCGACATCGACCGGCACCCGTTCCGCCCGTCGAACGTGGTCGACTCCATCGCCGACCTCGTCGACCGCGTCTGACCGAGCCCCGTCAGGGGGGCTCCTTTCGGCGCGGACCGGGCAAAGCGCCCCGTCAGGGGCGCGGGGAACTGCGCGACCAGCCACGTCAGAGCCGCAGACGCGGCTGCCGAGCACTGAGCAGACGCGTCTGCGGCTTCTCCCGCGCTGAGCGCGCAGTTCCCCGCGCCCCTGACGGGGCGCACCACCTCGCCCCCGCGCCGCCCCCTGCCCGGACGGGCGTGTCGGGGATGCGCGGGCCCCCGGAGGGCGGGAACCTGCTGGTACAGGAGGTTCACGATGGGTATATGTTCGCTCGCCGTGCGTGGCGTCGGCGCCGCCGTCCTCATCGCCGTAGGGGCGCCCCCGCCAGCGACCGCCCATGACCAGGACGAGGTGAAAGCCCAGGTCACCCCGGCGATCGCCGCCCTGGGCGCCCGGGTGGACGTGCGGGTGAAGGGGTGCGACGGCACCACGGGCGCGGCGGGCTCCGGGGCGTTCACCCGGGACGCCCAGCTGACCGGCCGGGACGGCAAGGGGAACACACTGTCCGGGACGACCCGCATCCGCCAGGGCGTCTCCGGTACGTACGAGATCACCGTCACCTGTGACGGACACCCGCACCAGGGCGTCGGCACGGTCCAGGTCAAGGGCGCGGGGGCGGGTACGGGGCAGGCCCCGACCGCCCCGGTCCGCGCCGGCGGCGGCGGCGCCGCCCCCCTGACCTCGGCCGCCGCCGAGGCCGACGAGGCGGGACCCGGCACCCGGCACGCGGTCGTCGGCCTGGTCCTCGCGGGTGTGGCGGCGATCGCCGTGGCGCTGCGCAGCGTCCGTCGCCGCCGCCCGGAGTGACGCCGTGACGGGCCCGGATCCGGACGCAGGCCCGCACCCGCCCGGGACGAGCCGTCTCGTCATGGGCGTGGCCTGGGCGTTCCTGCTCGTCGGCCTGTGGCTGTGGGGCAACGAGATCACCGATGTGCGCGGCGGCCTCTCCGACCCGACGACGGGCGACGTCGCCGCCGTCGGCCGCCCCGCCGGGGTCGACCTGCCGCCCGCGCACGAGCCGCTCGCCGCGGCCCGCCCGCAGCGCGTCGACGTACCGGGCCTCGGCGTCCGCGCCCCCGTCGTCGCGCGCGGTCTGGACGCGGAGGGCGCCATCGATCCGCCGCCGTTCGCGCAGCCGGGTGTCGTGGGCTGGTACGGGGGCGGGGTGCGGCCCGGCGCGCGCGGCACCTCCCTGTTCGTCGGGCACGTCGACACTGAGTCCAAGCCCGCCGTGTTCTACCACCTCAGCGCCTTGCGCCCCGGCGAGAAGGTGCGCGTGACCAGGGACGACGGTTCGGTCGCCGAGTTCACGGTGGACGACGTGCAGGTCCTCGGCCGCGACGACTTCAGCGCGCGCACGGCCTACGGCCCCCGTGAGGAGGGTCGGGCCGAACTGCGCCTGATCACCTGCGGCGGCACCTTCGACCGCGCGAGCCGCACCTACTCGGCCAACGTGGTCGTGTCCGCCTACCTCACCGGGGCCAAGGGGGCATAGCCGCCGGCCCGCCGGAGCCGCGCGGCCGTGGCCGCTGACCCGCGGGAGCCGCGCGGCCCCAGCCCTAACTCGCCGGCGCCGCCGAGCCGTAGCCCGACGCATCGGCCGTGACCGGCTCCTTCGTCCGCAGGGCGCGCAGCCCGAGGCCGCCGAACACGACCGCGAACACCGCCCACATCAGCACGTGCGACGCCAGGGACAGCATCCTGAAGTCCCACAGCAGGGTCGCGCTGACCGGGACCGGGTCGGGGTTGTCGGGCAGCGCCCACAGGAGCGCGAGGACCGCCACCGCCGTCACGGCAGCCGCGCACTGCCGCACCGGTACGGGGCGCGTGGCGAGGCGCACGTACACCTGCCACACCAGGAACATGCCGAGCACGCCGAGGGCGACCGCGCCGAGCCACATCTCCTGCCGGTCGCCCACGGTGCCCGCGTCCCCGACCCCGGGCGGGGCCGCCGGATAGCGCAGCGCGGGGAACAGCGAGACGGCGCAGAACGCGGCCGCGCAGAACGCGAGGGCGCGCGGCCACGGGTTGCCGCGCGGATCACGCCGGTGCACGAGCGCGTACGCGACGGCGAACAGCACGCCGATCGCGATGCCCGCCACGACCAGGGCGATCACCAGGCCCGCGTGCTGGGTGGAGCGCGAGAACAGCTCCTCGTGGTGCTGGACGGCGCCACCCGCGGGCTCGTGCTCGTGCGAGCGGGCCTCCTCGGCGCGGATCGCCTTGTCCATCAGGGGTTCGGCGAGCAGCAGCGAGAACAGCCCGGCGACCAGGCCGCCGAGCGCTCCGGCGACCATCCCGCGACCGAGCAGCGGCAGCACGGGGGAGCGCCCGGACTCGCGGGACGCGGATGTATCAGTGGTTTCGGGCGACTTGGGGGGTTCGCCGGTGGGGTCGGGGGAAGTGCGGGGAGCGGTGGGAGAGTTCGGGGACTTCGGGGACGTCGGCATGGTGCGCGCGGCCCCGATCAGTGGCAGGGAGCACCGAAGAGGTGCCGGCCGTCGTGAGCGAACTCGTGCAGGTAGTCGCCGGTCGCCGAGATCAGCGAGCCGTTGTCCATGAAGACGGCGTAGAGAGCGATCAGCGCGACGATCGCGGCGGCCGCCGCGATGAGCCAGTCACGGGTCTCGATCGTCGCGGACTGTATCGCCGCGGTGTCGGTGTGTGCCGGGCCGTGGGCAGGCGTAGCAGTGGACATAGGTGCTCTCCTTATGGGGTTTCCACGCCCCATGACAGGAGGACGACGGGTCAGTTCCTGACTTCCGCGCGCGGGTGAGCGGTGACTCGCGCGGGGTAACAGTGGCGGGACCGTCCCGGAGTCGCACCGGGTTCCTGGCAACCGTCGCCTCGATGTATGGACTTGTCGCCCGGAGAGTCCCAGGTGGTCATGGACACTGTCAACCAGCCCGCGCGCCCCTGACATGGGGGCTTGTGCGCACGGCGCGCACCCCGGCGCGCGGTGGGCGCGGGCACAACCCGGCCCGGCCAACGACCCGCTCCCCCCGGAGTCGTCGACCGGGCTGGTCCTCGACCGCGCGCGCTCGAGCTGCGGGAGGAACCCGGCGTCGGCACGGGAGGCCTTGGTTGGTCCCAACGGTTCTGATGGGTCCAGGCGGTGCGAAAAGGCAACTCCGACCGGGGGCTTGGGCCGTTAGGACTGACTCTAGAGCGGAAGGCGGCCCCGGCCTAGAGGGCTTTTGGCGCCAAGTGCTCGGCGAGTTCTGGCGGCTTACGAGCCCTCTCCGCGCAACGTCGCGTCGTCCAGGGCGCCTTCGATCACCATTCCCGCGACGACGTCCAGCACCAGGCGCTCCCGGCGCGCGTGCCGCCGCAGCGCCTCGAAGGCCACGTCCAGACCGGTCCGCCAGCGCTCGGCCAGGATCCCCTTGGCCTGCTCGATGCGGATCCTGCTGGTCAGGGCGACCTGTAGCTGCTGGGAGAGGTCGCGGTACGTGGCGTACGCGCGGTGGTTGCGCAACCCGACCCCGGCGGCGTCGGCGAGCGCCTGCGCGAGCACCAACGCGCTGTCCTCTTCGCCCTCTTGCGGACGGCCGTCGGGCCGGTTCCCGTTCGGCGACCGGGCGGCGAAGACGTTGAGCGCGCCGAGCACCCGCTCGCGGGCCCGCAGCGGCACCGCGAACGTGGCCTCCACGCCCCGCGCGCGGGCCCGCTTCGTGAAGTCCGGCCAGCGGGCGAGCGCGTCGGCGGAGGCGAGCAGGACGGGCGGCACGGGGGTGCCGGTGCCGTACGACTCCAGGCAGGGGCCCTCTGCCGCCTGGGCTTCGAGGAGGTCCCTGGCCAGCTCACCGCCCTTGTCGCTGACGGCGAGGCCGACGGCGCCGCCGCCGTCGGCGTACACCACGCCCACGGCCAGGGCTCCGAGGAGTTCGGCGCAGTGCTGGCTGACGCGGCGCAGGTGGCGCTCCACGTCGAAGTCGTCGGCGGCGGTGTCGGCGGCTTCGATGAGGATCTGTGCCAGCCTGCGCGCTGGGGTGCGGTCCAGCATGAGTCTCCTTCGGGCCCGCCCCCCACGGCCCCTCGCCTACCCAGCTTCGGCGGGCTGTAACAGGTCACCAACAGGTGTGTCGCCGGGCCTGCCGGGCCTCGTGGGCCGCACCCGGTTATGTCAGGATTGAGCACCGGACAGTGCACCCGAGGGGGAGTGGATGTACCGCAAAAACACAGGTCGCGCGCGGGGCTACGCGGCCAGGGGGGTGTCCGTGACGGTGGCGCTCGCGGGGGCCGCGCTGCTGCTTTCCGGGTGTTCGTCGGACGGTGACGGCAAGGAGGAGGAGGGCTCCGGCAACGGCGTCAGCCAACAGCCCAAGGGCAAGGACCCGTTCTGGGTCAACCCCGAGGGGAACGCCGCCAAGCAGGTCGCCGCGTACGAGAAGGACGGCAAGAAGGACGAGGCCGAGCAGATCCGCAAGATCGCCGAGCAGCCCGTCGGCGAGTGGATCGGCCCGGAGAAGCCCGAGGAGGAGGTCCGCGGGTACACGGAGGCCGCCGAGAAGGCCGACCGGGACGCCCTCCTCGTCCTCTACAACATCCCGCACCGCGACTGCGGCCAGTTCTCCAAGGGCGGCGCCGCCGACGGCAACGCCTACCGCGCCTGGATCGACGCCGTGGCCAAGGGCATCGGCGAGCGGCACGCCACGGTCGTCCTGGAGCCGGACGCGGTCCTGCACATGGTCGACAGGTGCACGCCCGAGCAGTTCCACGAGGAGCGCTACGACCTCCTCAAGGGCGCCGTCGCCAAGCTCAAGTCCCTGAAGAACACGAAGGTCTACCTCGACGCGGGCAACGCGGGGTGGTCTCAGCCCGACTCGCTGTACGAGCCCTTGAAGCGCTCCGGCGTCGAGCTGGCCGACGGGTTCTCCGTGAACGTCTCCAACTTCCAGACCACGGAGGCCAGCAAGGCCTACGGCAAGACGCTGTCCTCCAAGGTCGGCGGCAAGCCGTTCATCATCGACACGAGCCGCAATGGGCGCGGGCCCTATACGGGCAAGGGCAAGGACCCTTGGTGCAACCCGCCCGGGCGGGCCCTGGGCGAGGCTCCCACCGTCGACACCGGCGATGACCTCGTCGACGCGTATGTGTGGGTCAAGCGGCCCGGTGAGTCCGACGGGACGTGTCGCGGTGGCCCGCAGGCCGGCCAGTGGTTCCCCGAGTACGCGCTCGCGCTGGCGAAGGCCAGTGAGCAGGGCGCCCCGTAAGGGCGCGGGGAACTGCGCGACCAGCCACAGCGAAAGCCGCAGTCGCGTCTGCCGAGTGACCTGGCAGACGCGACTGCGGCTTTTCTCGCGCTGAGCGCGCAGTTACCCGCGCTTACGGGGCTCGCCTCACGGGACGTGTACCCACTGGGCCTTGCTGGGCGTGCCCTCCTCGTTCGTCACGAAGAGCATGTACCAGCCGGACTCGACCAGGCTGCGGTTCTTCGGGACGGTGACCGTGATCCCCTTCGCGGTCTTCTTCATGTCGAGGGCGATGGACGTCTGGTCGATGTCCGTCACATGGGTCGTGGCGCTGGGCCGGATCAGCCGGGCCTTCTTGATCGACGAGGCGTCGGACGTCGGGAACGTCCCGGACCCGCCGCGCGCGATCTTCTTCGGGCCCGCGCCCAGGGCGGGCCGGGACCCGTGGTACAGGTACGGCGGCGTGTAGATCTCCACGCGCTGCTCGAAGACGCCCGGCTTCGTGTTGCCCTTGTCGGAGTACAGGGAGTCCGAGCCGAAGAACATCACGCGGCCGTCGGGCAGCAGGATCGAGCCCGAGTGGTAGTTGCGGCCCACGAGCGGGTCGGCGACCTTGTCGAAGGTGTTGGACCTCGGGTCGTAGATCCGGGCCTGCTTGATGTTGGAGGCACTGCGGCCGCGGTAGTCCTCGGAGCCGCCGGAGACGAGGACGGAGTCGTCGGGGAGCACGGACGCCTGCGGGTAGCGGGTGCCCTTCTCCAGCTCCGGGCCGTCCCGGAAGCGCGGGGCGTCCTCCCGCAGGTCCACGATCCGGGTCTTCGACGAGGCCTCCTTGGACTCGCCGACGCCACCGCCGCCGACCACCATGTACCGCTGGTCCTGCGCGGGCGGCAGCTCCACCGTGTTGGAGGTCTCCAGGAGGTCCGGGTCGCTCATGCCGGGGATCTTCTTGAACTTGTTCGTCTTCAGGTCCCAGATGCCCGGGTCACGGCCGACGTCGTCGGGGCCGTAACCGGCGTTGGAGCCGGAGTAGAAGAGCTTGCCGTCGGCCATCTGGAAGATCGCCGGATAGGTCGGGAACTGCCGGACGCCCTTGGTGTACGTCCACTTCTTGGTCTTCGGGTCGTACACCTCGTTCTTGCCCGGTACCAGCTGGCCGATCTCGTCGAGGCCGGAGAGGGAGAGCACCTTGCCGTCGGTGAGCGTGGTCAGCGTGGGATACCAGCGGGCCTCGTTCATCGGGTCGACCTTGATGTACTTCTCGGCGATCGGGTCGAACTCGAAGGTGTCCTTAATGCCCTGGAAGTCCTTCTTGTCCAGGGCGAGTTTCTGCGCGATGCCGTACGTGTTGCGGGTGTCGGCGCCGCTGAGGCCCTGCACGCGGTAGTTGTCCTGGGTGCCGGTCTCGTACTTCGCGCCGCTCTGCTGCGCCTCGACGTAGATCCGGCCGAGGCCGGGGTCGTTGCGCAGGAACTTGCCGGTCTGCTTGTCGAAGACCTTCTTCGCGCGCTCGACGACGACCGGGTCCTTCGACACGAACGTCTTGCCGTTCTTCTTGCCGGTGAACTTGGTGCCCGCGGGCAGCGTGATCGGCTTGTCCGGGTTCTCGTTGTGCACGATCATCAGGCCGCCGGCCTTGGTGACGTCGCCCTTGAGCTTCTCGTAGCGCTTGGTGCCGCCCGCGATCAGCAGCTTGCCGTCGGCGAGCTGGGTGTGGCCGGTGCAGAACAGGTCGACGGGCGTCGGGATCTTCTTGATGGTGTTCTTGACCGGGTCCCAGAGACGGGTGTCGAACTTCTTGTCGTCGAAGTTCTTCTGGTTGTTGCCGGACCCGGCCACCATCAGGATCTTGCCGGTGTGCAGGAGCGACGCGTGGATCGTGTTCTGCCGGTACTCCTCCGGGAAGTCGATCACCTTCCAGTGGCCGTTGTCGGCCTTGTACTCCGGCTGGTTGATCTTGTAGTTGTGGTACTTCTCGGAGCCCACGCGCCACAGCCAGGGGCCGTTCATTCCGGCCAGGGCCAGTACCACCGCCGTACCTATCGCGATCCGGCGGGCGCGGCGGCGGCTGGACGGGTCTTTCATTGTTCGTGGCTCCCGAGGGCGATCTGCTTGGTCTCGTCATTCGAGGCCCAACTGGGCTTCTGCTGCGGCCCGTGCGGTGCGGGGCGCGCGTGCGGTGGCGCGGAGTGCGGCGCGTACTGCTGGTGCGGGTACGGCTGCTGGTTCTGACCGGAGTACGCGGCCTGCTGCGGGAAGGGCTGCGGGGCGGGCACGGTCGGGGCGGCGTGCCGGGGCTCGGCCCGGCCCGCGGCGGGAGCGGCGGACTTCTTCTTCTCCTGGCGCATGCCGTGCCGCCAGGCGAAGATCGGCGCGGCCGTGATGAGCAGCGCGAACGTGGCCCAGATGATCATCGCGGGATGCGCGTGGTCGTACACGTACGCCGCCGCTATGGACCCGGCGAAGACCAGGATGAAGAACAAGTGGATGCGGAACGTGCCGAACAGCGTGTCCGGGCTCGCCGAGTCGCCCTTGGGCGTGACGACGAACTTGGACTTGCGGCGCAGCGCGGCGTCCATCAGGGAGCGCGCGTAGATCGGCGCTGACAGCGCCGACATCACCATGCCCGCGACACCGCCGGAGCCCTCGGGCTCGTGCGGGGAGACGTTGTGGCGGCGGTTCCAGACGTACAGGCCGATCTGCAGCGCCGACGCGTTGCCGTACAGCATCAGCCAGATGGTCGGGTCGATGTTCACGCCGGAGGCGCCGAGGCCGAGGAACAGGGCGCAGCTGAGGGCCGCGAGGATCCAGTTCAGCGCGGACATCGGGTAGAAGATGACCATCATCGTGTAGTTGAAGAACCGTCCCGGCGGGAGCGTGAACGGTGCCTTCCAGAACTGCTTGAGGATGGTCTCGTAGGTGCCGCGCGACCAGCGGAGCTGCTGGGTGAAGAAGTCCGTCCAGGCGTTGGGGCCCTCGCCGACGGCGAGCACGTCCGGGGTGTAGACCGACTTCCACTTCTTGCCCGTCGCCGGGTTCTTGTGGCGGTGGATCTCGAAGCCCGTCGCCATGTCCTCGGTGATCGAGTCGTACAGACCGCCGATCTGCTTCAGGGCGCTGATGCGCACCGCGTTGGACGTGCCGACGAACATCGGGGAGCCGTAGGCGTTGCCCGCGCGCTGGATCAGGGCGTGAAAGAGGAACTGCTGGGACTCGGCTGCCTTGGTGACGAACGTGTCGTAGTTGCCGTACACCTGCGGGCCGATGACGAAGCCGACGTCCGGGTCGCGGAAGAAGCCGAGCATCCGCTCCAGGTAGTTGGGCATCGGGACGTGGTCGGTGTCCACGGAGGCGAAGTAGTCGTAGTCGTCGCCGTGCGCGTCCAGCCAGGCGTTGTAGTTGCCGTGCTTGGTCTTGGCGCGGTGCGGGCCCTTGGCCTGGTTCCACTTGGCGATGCCCTTGCGGGAGAAGTGGTGCACGCCGAGGCGCGCGCAGACCGCCTTCACCTCCGGGTCGTCGCCCTCGTCGAGCAGCCAGATGTGCAGGAGCCCCCGGTGGCGCAATTTCACCGCCGCTTCCAGGGTCTTCGTCACCATTTCGATCGGCTCCTTGCCGGGCACGAACGAGGTGAGGAAGGCCACGCGGGTGCCGTTCTCGGGCACCACGGGGATCGGGTCGCGGGCGACGAGGGTGGCGTGCGCATTCGACAAGACGTTCATGCAGCGGAAGAACTCGATCAGGCCGATCGAGACGAGCATGACAACGTCGAGCACGGGCAGCCAGTCGTGCGCGACGTAGTCGCGCTCCGTCCAGTGCTCGGGCTGCAGCAGCCAGGCGAGCAGGACGAGGGAGAGCAGCGGGGCCGCGCCGAGCATCAGCGCGGCGCGCAGGCGGTGCGGCTCCTGGGACAGCAGCGAGCGGTACTGGACCTTGTACGGCTTCGCCGGGTCCGGCTGGGTGAGGGGCCCGGCGAGTCGGCTGTAGTGCTCGTAGTCGTACCGTGGCAGCGATTTCTTGATGCGTCTGAAGCCGCCCGTGCGGTTCGAGAGGACCCGCAGCTGGGTCGTCTGGGACGGGTCGTTGCTGCCCTGCCCCGTCGGCGTCGACGTCATCAGTCATCCCCCCGCACGCGATCGCCCGCGTGTTCGTCGGTCCTGTGTCCGCCCGGTCCCCCTCGACCTTCGCGGACGCATCAGTGGCAGGCCACCTTCCCGTAGGACAGCGAAAGGCGACCTTCCGGTTGCATGATGCCCCCCTCGGCATCCGTTCATGAACGCGGGGACCCCCGTCCAGGCGTTCACGCGGGTTCTCTCAGCGCCGGCGTGCGAGCCCCCCAACTGCCCTGTACCGCACGCCTCATGAGAGCCGGGCCGTGCCCGAGCCTCCCGTCAGGGTTCTACGCGCCTAATCATGATCGCAAGAGCGAAACAAGCAGTTTACCGGTCATAACTGGGAAGAGGGAGGGCTGTTGAGGCAGGTGCGCTCAGCCGGGAGCGAATGTTACCGAAGTGTTCCCGTATCGCCCGCTCGGCGCGGAGCACGTCCGAGGAGCGCACCGCGTCCAGGATCTCCCGGTGCTGCCGGCAGGTGACCTTCGGGTCCTGGGGAATGTCCACCAAATCCGTACGAACCCGGTGGAAAGCGTCCCAGAACGCTTCCATGACCTCGCTGAGCAGGCGGTTTCCCAGGCACCTGTAGAGCGCGGCGTGGAAGGCGCGGTCGGTCTCGGCGCGCACGGTGCCGTCGGGGCCCGCGGCCTCGGCGTCCATGCGGTCCACGAGGGCGTCGAGCTCGGCGAGGTCGGCGGCGGGTATGGAACCGGCCAGGCGCGCGATCAGGCCGGCCTCCACTGCCTCGCGCAGTTCGAGGAGCTGGAGCAGGCTGTCCTCGCCCCGGTAGTGGCCCGCGACCGTGCGGAAGGTCAGGCCCTCGATCATCGGGGCCATCGACATCGGTCCGACGTAGGTGCCGAAGCCGTGCCGGATCTCGACGATGCCCATCGCCTGGAGCGCCTTCAGGGCCTCGCGCACCGAGTTCCTGCTGGCGCCGAGCCGCTCCATGAGCTCGGGCTCGGTCGGCAGCACCGCCCCCGAGGGCAGCCGCTGGTCGATGATGAGCTTCTTGATCCGCTCCTGGAGGTCGCGTGGCATGGCGCAACCGTAGCGGTCGGGCCCGCCGGGACCCAGGGGCGTGCGGGGGCGCCGGCGGCACGGCCCCGTGGTGTGAGCAGCACGAAGGGCTCCCGCCGGGCTGGAAGGGTTGCGTCAGCTCCGGCCGACCTGAGGGGGTGTGGGTGGCGGAGCCCCCGCCAGGGACTCGAACCCCGGACCCGCTGATGCTGCGTTTCCCGGGGGATGACCCCGGACCCCCAGCCGGTTTCGCTGGTCGCTGCCGGGCCTGGTCCAACAGCGAAGGCCCCCCGTGTGCACGGAGGGCCTTGCTTGTCTGTGCGCCGCCAGGGACTCGAACCCCGGACCCGCTGATTAAGAGTCAGCTGCTCTAACCAACTGAGCTAGCGGCGCCTGCTGACCTGGACAACTCTACCGGACGGTGAGGGGTGCTTCTGACCACCCCGGGAGTGGGGCCCGGCCTTCAGCGGGGGACGGCGGGGTGTTCCTGGGGGGTGGCGGGAGCGGGCGCTGCATCATTCGGACCGTCAACATGCGCCATGCCCGGACAGTTGAGAAGCTGACGCATGTGCAGACGCGCGGAGAGACTTTCCCGGGCCCGTTCCCCGATCTCGTCGGGAATGCGCCGGAGTGTGAGGGGAATCGCATGGAGGCTGCTCCCGTATTCGAGGAATTCGAGCCCGCGAACGACTGCGACTGCCCGGGCTGTGTGCACTGGCGGCGTTCCGGAGCACACGCCCTGCCGCCCCGGCTCGGCGGCCACCCGGCCGCTCACGGCGCCCGCCGCGCCCTCGTCCTCGCGGCCGCGGCCGGCTCCGTCCTCGGCTCCGCCCACACCCTGCCCGCGGTGGCGTCCGAGCAGCTGGGAGGGGTGGGGGAGCGCCCCGCGCAGCCGGGCGAGCCGCATCGCGCGGCCCCGGCGGGAGCCCTCGCGGGCCTGCCCGGAGCGGACGGCCCCGACACCCCCCAGCGCGGCCCGAGCGCCCTGCACGGAGCGCCCGGCAAGAGCGCCGCGGCCCGCACGACCAGCCGCGCCGAGATCATCACCCGGGCCAAGCGGTGGGTCGCCGCGAAGGTGCCGTACAGCATGCAGAGGTTCTCGGCCGACGGTTACCGGCAGGACTGCTCGGGCTTTGTCTCGATGGCCTGGAATCTCGGCGGAAACGAATGGACGGGCAGCCTCGGACGTTATGCGACCCGTATCTCCAAGGAAGAACTGAAGCCCGGCGACATTCTCCTCTTCCACAATCCGGCGAACCCGGAGAGAGGTTCGCACGTGACCATTTTCGGCGGCTGGACCGACTACACCCGCGGCCATTACCTCGCCTACGAACAGGCCCGCCCGCACGCCCGCAGGCAGGCCACCCCGTACGCGTACTGGAACAACGGCGACCGCTATCTGGCGTATCGCTACAACGGGCTGCGGCCGACCGGCCAGGCGGGCTCGGGGCCGGGGTCGGCGCGGTTCCCGGGGGCCGGGCGGTTCGGGCCCGGCGCCGACAACGACCACGTCACGCGGCTCGGCGAGATGCTGGTGGCCCGTGGTGGCGCCCGCTTCTACCGCACCGGGCCCGGGCCGCGCTGGAGCGAGGCCGACCGGGCGGCGACCCGGGCCTTCCAGCGGGCACAGGGCTGGACCGGCGCCGACGCGGACGGCCTTCCGGGGCCGACGACGTGGGCGTACCTGGTGGACGGGAAGGGCAAGGACATTCCTGCCCGCAAGGGCGCTCCCGGTGCCCCCGGCGCCCCGGCCGCGCCCGCCTTCCCGGGCAAGGCGTACTTCCGGCCGGGGCAGAACAACGACCACGTGACCCGGCTCGGCAGACAGCTCGTGCGCGCGGGGTTCGGGAGGTACTACGCGCACGGGCCCGGGCCGCGCTGGGGCGAGGCGGACCGGCGCGCGGTCGAGGCGTTCCAGCGGGCGCAGGGGTGGCGGGGCGGCGCGGCCGACGGGATGCCGGGGCCGGAGACGTGGCGGCGGCTCTTCGCGTGAGGCGCACGCGCGGTACGGACTCGGACGGAGGCACGGGACTCATGACGGAGGCACGGATGAGACGGAGGCACGGATGAGTACGACGACGCAGCGGCCGCCGGAATCCGGTGAGGGGCCCGGACCGGCAGGACGCTCGCCGCGCCTGATCCACAGCGAGGCCACCACGGAGATCCCCGTCCACCTGCTCTTCCGCGACGACCCCCAGGACATGGCGGCGGCGTCCGGCACGACGGGCGTACCGCTCGGTCCCGCGGTGGTGCGGCGCGGGGCCGTGCTCTCCGGTGGGACGCGGGGCGCGGGGCGGGCTGGTGGGGCCGGGCGCGCGGGTGGCGCGGGCGATGCCGGGCAGCAGGGGCAGCCGGGACGTGCGGGGAGCGCAGGCCGTGCGGGGCAGGCGGCGCGGACGGGGCAAGGGGGGCGGGCGGCGGTGGCGCCGGTGCCGCCCGCGCCCTGCGTGCCGCAGTTCGACGCCGGGCTCGCCGAGCGCCGGGGCCGGGTGCTGCCCGGGGCGGTCGGCGTGTTCGGCGGGGGCGTCGGCGCGGCCGGGTGCGCGCTCGCGCTGTGGTGGGCGGGGGTGCTGCCGGAGCCGGTGGTGGACCTGGTGGCACCGGCCGGTGACCTCCGGGGCGGTGGCGCGGCCGGGATCTCCGTCGGGCAGTGGGCCGCGCTCGCCGGGTCGGGGGCGCTGGCGCTCTTCGGGTTCGGCGGGCTCGCGCGGGGGCGGGTCGGCGGGGCGTGGGTGCTCTCGCTGTTCGGCAGGTACCGGGGGAGCGTGCGGCGCACCGGGCTGCTGTGGGTGAACCCGCTGCTGTTGCGCCGCCGCGTCGACGTACGGCTGCGGCACTGGCGCAGCGAGCCGATGGCGGCCGTGGACCGCTCCGGGGTCGCGCTGCGCGTGGTGGTGCTCGTGGTGTGGCGGGTCAAGGACACCGCACGGGCCACGCTCGCTGTCGCCGACCACCAGGAGTACCTGCGGGAGTGCGTGGAGGCGACCACCGCGCGGGTGCTCTCGAAGCTGCCCGCCGACGCCTTCCACGACGACGCGCCGACCCTGCGGGACGCGGAGGCGGTCGGCGAGGCCCTGACGGCGGCGCTCGCCGCGCAGGCGGAGCCGGTGGGCGTGGAGATCTTCTCGGTGCAGCCGACGCGCATCGAGTACGCGCCCGAGGTCGCCGCCGCCATGCACCGCCACCGGATCGCCGCACTCGACGCCCGGCACCGCGACAGTCTGCTCACGTCGGTGGTGGACTCCGTGGAGGACACGGTGACCCGGCTGACCACGCGGGGCCTGGTCGAGCTCGACGACTACGAGCGCAGGGCGCTGGTGAAGGACCTGACGGTGGCGTTCTGCACGGGGCGCGGCGACAGCGCCTGACGGGGCCGGGGGCGCCTGCCCGACTTCGGGTACGCCTGTCCGGGTCCGGGAGCGCCCTTCTCGGCTCCGGGCACGCCCGTCCGGATCCGCGGGCGCCCTCCTGGCTCCGGGCACGCCCGACCAGGGGCCCCGGCCCCCCCGCGGGCACGATCGCCGTATCGTCCCCGCCCATGAACTCCACGACGAGCCTGACGACCCTCGCGGCGGACGCCTGGAAGCTGACCGAGCGCGGACCGCGCGTCGTGCTCGGCCTCGCCGGGCCGCCCGGCGCCGGGAAGTCCACGCTGGCCCGCGCGCTGGTCGCGGAGATCGGCGCGGGCGCCGCCTATCTGCCCCTCGACGGCTTCCACCTGTCGAACGTCCAGCTGGAGCGCCTCGGCCTGACCTCCCGCAAGGGCTCGGAGCCGAGCTTCGACGCGCGCGGGTACGTCGCCCTGCTCCGCCGGGTCCTCGACGACACCGCCGCCGACGTCTACGTACCCGATTACGACCGCACCCTGCACGAGCCCGTCGCCGCCCGGCACCGGGTCGCGCCCGCAGCCCGGCTCGTCGTCACCGAGGGCAACTACCTGGCCTGCGACCTGCCGGACTGGCGGGCGGCGCGGGAGCTGATGGGGGCGTGCTGGTACGTCGACGCCCCTGCGGACGTGCGCCAGGAGCGTCTGGTGGAGCGGCAGTTGACGGGCGGGCGGGAGCCGGGCGCGGCGCGCGCGTGGGTGGCGGAGAACGACGTTCCGAACGGTGAACTCGTGGCTGCCTCGCGCGGTCGGTGCGACCGGATCCTCTCCACGATTGGTATGGACATGTTCAACTACTCGCAATAATCTGAGGCTTGGTCTAGACCGCAGAACACATCGCGGAACACGCGGTTCCGCACGGCACGCACCACCAGCAGTACGCACGAACCGCACGTCACGCACCACATGCAGGTCCTGCACTTCCCCAACAACGCCCCCAGAGGTACGCAGCAGTCTCGGGAACCGACGGTGCCTCGACGGGCGACGCACGACCGTTAGCGCGCGCACGGCTCATGGAACACCCCCACGTTCTTCAGGAGCGGCAGCATGCGAAAGAAGATTTCCGCGGCCATGCTCGGGATGGCGACGGTGGGAGCGTTCGTGCTCTCGACCGGCGGCGCCAGCAGCCATGGCTACACCGACCTGCCAGCAAGCCGTCAGATCAACTGCGCGAAGGGCGTAGTGACCGGCTGTGGCGCCATCCAGTACGAGCCGCAGAGCGTCGAGGGCCCCAAGGGCTTCCCGGCGGCCGGTCCCGCCGACGGGAAGATATGCTCCGCCGGCATCGCGGGCTTCAGCTCGCTGGACAAGGCGACCAAGCCCGGCGGCGGCGCCTGGCCCACCACGAAGGTATCGGCCGGTCAGAACTACAGCTTCCGCTGGCAGTTCACGGCCCGGCACCGCACCACCGACTTCAAGTACTACATCACCAAGCAGGGCTGGAACGAGGGCCAGCCGGTGACGCGGGCGGCGCTCGACACCCAGCCGTTCCTCAACGTCCCCTACGGCGGTCAGCAGCCGCCCGCGACCCTGTCGCACAGCGGCACGATCCCCGGCGGCCGCAGCGGCCACCACGTGATCGTGGCCGTGTGGACCGTCCACGACACGGGGAACGCGTTCTACGCCTGCTCGGACGTCCAGTTCTGACCTGACCTGACCTTCCTCCGGGCAGAACTGCCGCCCCCCACGGGTGAGTTCTGTGCACGCCGTCCGCGGACGGACGCGACGGCGTGCACAGGACGGCTCCGTCCTGCCGCGCCCCTCCACTTCTGACGGTGCGTCAATTATGGTGCGCCGCCATGACGTCCGAACCCGAAACGGTCGCGGAACTCGTCCTCGCCCGCTGGGGCGACCACCGCCCCGGGCTCCGCTTCGAGGACCGGGAGCTCAGCCACCACCAGGTGGCCGCGGCCGCGGCGGCGCGGGCCGCGCTGCTGCGGGACCTCCTGGACGGGTGCGCGGCCCGGCACGTCGGCGTCCTGCTCGACAACACCCCCGAGTACCCGCTGTGGCTGAGCGCCGCCGCGCTCGCCGGCGCGGCCGTCGCCGGGATCAACCCGACCCGGCGCGGCGCCGAACTCGCCCGCGACATCCTGCACACCGACTGCCGACTGCTCGTGACCGAGCGGGCCCACCTGCCCCTGCTCACCGGACTCGACCTGCCCGGCGTACGCGTCCTGGTCACGGACACACCCGACTACGACGCACTCCTCGCGCCCTACCGCGGCGCCGCACCCGAGCCCTCCCCGGACGCCACCCCCGCCGCCCGACTGCTCCTCTACTTCACCTCCGGGTCGACCGGCGCCCCGAAGGCGGCCGTGTGCAGCCAGCGGCGCCTCGCGGCCGCAGGGCACTCCCTCGTCCGGCACTTCGGCGTGCGGCCCGACGACGTCCACTACGTCTGCATGCCCATGTTCCACGGCAACGCCGTCATCGCCGACTGGGCGCCCGCGCTCGCCGCGGGCGCCGGGGTCGCGCTGCGGCGGCGCTTCTCCGCGTCCGGGTTCCTGCCGGACGTACGGCGGTTCGGCGCCACCTACTTCACCTACGTGGGCCGTGCCGTGCAGTACCTCCTCGCCACCCCCGCTCGCCCCGACGACCGCGACCACTCACTGCGCCTCGGCTTCGGCACCGAGGCCGGGGCGGTGGACGCGCGGCGCTTCGAGGAGCGGTTCGGGGCACGGCTCGTCGAGGGCTACGGGTCGTCGGAGGGCGGGGCCGCGATCCAGCGCTCGCCCGGCACCCCCGACGGGGCCATCGGGCGGGCCGCGCCCGGCGACGACCTCGCCGTCCTCGACCCCGGCACCGGCGAGGAGTGCGCGGCGGCCGAGTTCGGGCCCGGCGGTCGGCTGCTCAACGGGGACGCGGCGATCGGTGAGTTGGTCAACCGGGGGCGCAGTGCCTTCGAGGGCTACTGGCGCAACGCCGAGGCCGACGCGGAGCGGGTCCGGGAGAAGGGCTGGTACTGGACCGGGGACCTCTTCTACCGCGACGCGGCCGGGTACCTCTACTTCGCCGGGCGCGCGGACGACCGGCTGCGGGTCGACAGCGAGAACCTGGCGGCCGCGGTGATCGAGGCGATCCTCGCCCGGTGGGAGCCGGTGGTGGCCGTCGCCGTGTACGCCGTGCCGGACCCCGTCGCCGGAGACCAGGTCATGGCCGCGCTCGCCCTGCGGGAAGGGGTGTCCTTCGATCCGCTCGCCTTCTCCGAGTTCCTGCTGGCGCAAGGGGATCTGGGGACGAAGATGGCGCCTCGTTTCGTGCGGGTGCTGTCACGGTTGCCCGTGACCGCCACGCACAAGGTGGCGCGGGCGGCTTTGCGCGGGGAGGGGTTCCGTCGCGCGGGGCCGGGGGAGTTGTGGTGGCGGCCCCGGGGGAGCGGGGCCTATCGGGAGTTCACGGTGGGGGATGCGGAAGGGGTGGTGGGGGAGTTTCGGGAGAGGGGGAGGGAGGGGTTGTTGGGTGAGGGGTGAGGGGGGGAGGGGGGAAGGGGGGATACGGCGGGGCACCGGTACCGTGCGGCCATGCGACGGGAGAGTGTGTGGGCCGACCTGAGGAACGCCCGACAGTACCCGCGGTCCACCGCGCCCTGGCGGGCGGCCGCCTACGTGACCGGCGGCGCCCTCCTCGGCGCCCCCTTGCTGGTGGCACTCGCGACGACCCTGGCCACAGGCCTCGTCCTGAGCGTGGCCCTCGTGGGCCTCCCCCTCCTCGCCGCCCTGGCCTTCGTGGGCCTCCCCGTCGCCGCCCTGGAACGCCGCAGGCTCCGCCTCGTCGACCCGGCGCTCGCGCCGAGCCCGCACCGCGCCCCGGACGCCCCCGGCCTCACCGCCTGGATCCGGCTGCGCGCCCGCGAACAAGCCACGTGGCGCGAGCTCGCGTACGCCGCCCTGATGGCGTTCGTCCTGTGGCCCCTCGACCTCCTGGTCGCCGCCTGCGCCCTCGCCCTGCCGCTCCTCCTCGCCGGAGCCCCCGCCCACCTCGCCCTCACCGGAGGGCCCGCCGACGGCGGCGTACGACCCGCCAAGCTCTGGCTGGTCGAGAGCTACCCGGCGGCCTGCGGCACCGCCGCCCTCGGCCTCGTCCTGCTCGTCGTCCTGCTGTACCCCCTCGGCGCGTACGCCGCCGCCCGCGCCGCCCTCGCCCGGCTCCTGCTCGCCCCGCGCGAGGCGGAGACCCGGGCCCGGCTCGCCGAGGTGACCCGCTCCCGGGCCCGTCTCGTCACCGCCTTCGAGGCCGAACGCCGCCGCGTCGAGCGGGACCTGCACGACGGCGCGCAGCAGCGCCTGGTCGCCCTCAGCATGACCCTCGGCCTCGCCCGCCTCGACGCCGAGCCGGACAGCCCGCTCGCCGCCCGCCTCGCCACCGCCCACAGCGAGGCCGACGCCGTCCTCGCCGAACTGCGCGAACTCATCCGCGGCATCCACCCGCAGGTCCTCGCCGACTACGGCCTGTCCGCCGCGATCGAGGACGCCGCCGATCGCTCACCCGTCCCCGTGGACGTGGACACGGGCGCAGGCACCGACACCGGCACCCGGCTGCCCCGGCTCCCCGAACCCGTCGAGTCCGCCGCCTACTTCGCCGTCCGCGAAGCCCTCACCAACGTCGCCAAGCACAGCGGCGCCACCCGCGCCTCCGTCCAAGCCCGTCACGCCCGCGGCGCCCTGCGCCTGACCGTGCGCGACGACGGCACCGGCGGCGCCGACCCCGCCCTGGGCTCCGGCCTCACCGGGCTCGCCGACCGCCTCGCCGTCCTCGATGGCACACTGACGGTCACCAGCCCGCCCGGTGGCCCCACCGTCCTGACCCTGGAGATCCCGTGCACCCCGCGCCCACCGAGCGCCCCCGTACCCACCGAGTAGTCCTCGCCGAGGACAGCGTGCTGCTGCGCGAGGGCCTGGTGGGCGTGCTCGGCCGGTTCGGGCACGAGGTGGTCGCCGCGGTCGGCGACGCGGACGCGCTGCGGGCGGCCGTGGCCACGTACGAACCGGACGTCGTCGTCACCGACGTGCGGATGCCGCCGGGCTTCCAGGACGAGGGGCTGCGCGCCGCGATCGACCTGCGCGCCGGGCGTCCCGGCCTGCCGGTGCTCGTCCTCAGCCAGTACGTCCAGCGGTCGTACGCCGCCGAGTTGCTGGACACCGGGGACGGCGGCGGCGTCGGCTACCTCCTCAAGGACCGGGTGGGGCAGGTCGAGCAGTTCGTCGACGCGTTCACGCGGGTCGCCGCGGGCGGCACCGTCGTGGACCCCGAGGTCGTACGCCAGTTGCTGCGGCGCAGACGCGATCCGCTGGAGCGGCTCACCCCGCGCGAGCGCGAGGTGCTCGGCCTCGTCGCCGAGGGCCGCTCCAACGCGGCCATCGCCGCCGAACTCGTCGTCACGGAGGCGGCGGTGGGCAAGCACGTCGGCAACATCCTCGCCAAGCTCGACCTGCCCGTCACCGACGCCACCCACCGCCGGGTGCTCGCCGTCCTCGCCTACCTGCGGGCGTGACGGCCCCGGCCGACCCGGCCCTTTTGACGTGTACGTCTCGACTACGCTGCCCGTCATGAGCGTCCCCGACCGAGCGCCCTCCGGCCAACTGCCCGCCGACGAGACGCCCCTCGACGGAACGCCCCTCGACGACGTGTCCGACGGCGTGACGTCCGGCGGCGGCGCGGCGCCGGAACGCCTCGGGCTCACCCCGCGCCAGGCCCGGAGGCTGCGCATCGCCGCGGCCTCGCTGCTCATGGCCACCGCGGCCGTGCTGCTCGCCGTCCGGCTCGCGAGCCGGTCGTCCGTGCTCGTCGTGGGCGTGTACGGGCTGCTGCTCATCCTCTGCGGCCTCGTCATCGAGCTCAGCAGGCGCGGCCGGACCAGGCTCGGCAGCTATCTGCTGGCCACCGGCCTGGTCGCGGCCCTGCTCATGGACGTGGTGGTGCTGTCCTAGGGCCCGCCCCAGCGGGCTTCCCGCGTCACCCGGTACGCCGCGACCGCCACGTCCGCCGGCGCGACCGGGTACGCCCACCCCCGGAACGTCACCTGTCGCGGGGGCGGGAGGGGGCGGTGGGGCGCCGCTCAGCACCGCCGGAACACGTGGCCCTTCTCCCCGGCGGGGAGCACGTCCCGGTCCCGCAGGGTGATCGAGAGATCCTTGCCCCAGCGGCGGCACGCGGCGTCGTACCCCTTCGTCTCGTACTCGATGTCGAAGACCCTCCCGTCGTACGCGGACGAGAACGGCTCGCACTCGTCGTACTGCCCGCACTCCTCGACCACCGCGAAGTCGAACCCGATGCCCTTGCCGAGGAGTTCGGCGGTGTTCTTCTGCGCGATGGCGAGCCCCCGGTCGTGCGCCCGGCGGACGAGGAGCCGGGCGAACGCCGTCGCGTCGGCCGGGTCGAGCCGGTCGTCGGAGCGGGCGTAGGAGTCGAGGTTGTCCGGCTCGACCGCGTCGAAGCCGGAGCGCGCGCAGCCGTCGATCCACTCGCCGACGATGCCGAGCAGCCGCTCCCGCTTGGCGGCGGTGGAGATGTCGAGCAGCGGTTCGTCCCAGTCCTCGTCGATCACCGGGTCGCCGTCGTCGTCGCGCAGGATCAGGTCGGGGTGCTCCTCGTCCCACCAGGCGGCGGCCTTCTTGCCGGGCTGGGCCTGGAAGGCGTTGACGTAGCAGATGTTGTAGCGGCCGGGGGCGGGGTTCGCGGAGCGGTCGCGGGAGACGGCGCGGACGCCGTCCGGGGGTGTGTAGGGGCCGCCCAGTTGGTAGTCGAAGGGGGCGTCGGCCCGGGGCGGGCGGGGGGTCTTCCCGGTGGTGCCCGTGGAGCGGTCGGCGGGCCGGTCCGTGTCGCGGTCGGTGTTCCTGTCGGTGGTGGAGCAGCCGGTGAGCAGCGCGAGGGCGGCGGTCAGGGCGAGGGCCAGGTGGGTGGGGCGGGGCGTGCGGGGCATCTGGCCGTCCTGTATTCCGTGCGGGTCGTCCGGGCGTGAGGTGTGCTCTCAGCTGGTGAGGTGCGCTTCAAGTGTGCGCCTGATGATGCTGCTTGGGGAATTTCCGCTGGTCAGGCTCGTCACAGGGAATCGTCGAGGCCGACCGCACGCCCGTGCGCGACCGCCGGGAACGCGGTGTGTCGTGTACAAGCGCAGATCCCCTCCGTCTGCCCCCGTCTGCCCGCGTCTGCCCCCGTCTGCCTCCGCCTGCGAGGAAGGGGTCTGCTGTGAACGGCCGGTCCGTCGCTCCGTCCTATGGGCAGATACTCCAGCGCGACGAACTCCCACAGAGCGCGCGTGCACGACGACGGTGTGGCCAGCGTCCTGTTCCGGGCCACGCACCAGTCGTACGAGATCTGCTTCGCCGTGATGCTGCGGCATCCGCGGGCGCGGCGGGAGTTGACGCGGGTCCACCGCGCCAGGCCGCGAGGGGCCGCCCGGGGCTCAGCTCGCGCGCAGGGCGTCCTCGATGATCCCCAGCGGCGGCTCGTCCGTCAGATAGAAGTGCCCGCCGGTGAGGGTGTGCAGCGCGAACGGGCCCCGGGTCTGCTCCCGCCAGGCGGCGGCCTCCGCGGGGCTCACCCGGGTGTCCGCCTCGCCGCGGAGCACCGTGACGGGGCAGTCGAGGAGCGCTTCGGGGCTGCCCGCGTACCCCGCGACCATCCGGAAGTCCGCGCCCACGTAGGGCATCACGAGCTCCAGGAACACCGGGTTCTCCAGGAGCTCCGCGTCCGTGCCGCCCAGCTGGGCGAGGGTGCGCAGGACCGCCGCGTCGTCCACCTCGGCGGCGCGCTGCGGGGTGCCGGTCGCCGTGTGCGGGGCGCGGGCCGCCGACGCGAAGAAGTGGCTCACCTCCGCGCCGTCGGCCTGCCAGATCCTGGCCACCTCGTACGCCACGAACGCGCCCATGCTGTGCCCGAAGAACGCCGTGGGCCGCCCGTCGGGCAGCGGGCGCAGCTCCTCGGCGAGGTCGCGGGCCATGGCCTTCAGATCCGTGGCGGGCGGTTCGGCGATGCGGTCGGCACGGCCCGGATAGCAGACCGTGTGGACCTCCACGTCCGTGAGCGCCTTGCCCCACGAGCGGTAGAAGTACGGCGAGCCCCCGGCGTGCGGGAAGCACACCAGGCGGCCCGCCGCGAAGGGCCGCGCCTCGACTGCTTGCGTCCACACCATTGCCGTCCCCCAGTCAGCCGGTCGTCCACCGGCGTGCGAGGGCACACCGGACGGCCTCCATGATTCCATCGCGCGCTGACGGCCACCTGACCGCGGAACGTGAGCTGCGGCACCCCGGCCCGCCCCGGATCCGGGCACCCGCCCGCCCGACTACATGGCGCCCGCCTACGTCCACCAGCTCGACCGGCTGCCCCGCACCGCCCACGGCACGGCCCTCGGCACCCTCCTGGACACCGCGGCCCCCGACTGTCGCACCAAGCTGACCGCGGTGGCCCAGCGCTGCCAGGAACTGGCGGGGAACGTGACGGTGTCCCGGACGCTGAGCTTCGACTGAGGCGTGCGGCGGATCGGACGACGTGTATGGCGCGACAGCGAAGGCCCCCCGTGTGCACGGAGGGCCTTGCTTGTCTGTGCGCCGCCAGGGACTCGAACCCCGGACCCGCTGATTAAGAGTCAGCTGCTCTAACCAACTGAGCTAGCGGCGCCTGCTGACTCGAAAATAATACCTGGTCCCGAGGGGTGCTCAGGACCACCGTGGACCACCGGGGGCGGACGGGGGCGTGACCCGGACAGGACCTGTCCTGGACTCGGCCGAAGTGGCCTAGCTGTATCGATCACGGGCGTTGTTGACGCGGGGCGGACTCATCGACCGCTCCAGCCGGCCCCGTACAACACCGCATCGCACCACGGCCGCCGCATCGCACTCGGCGGCTACCCACCCATCACCCGCGTCAGCGACCCTCCGGGGCGATACACCTAGATCGCGAGGGACAGCAGGACCGGGGCGGCCTTGCGGTTCAGGGTTTCCGCGGCTTCGCGGAGGCGGTGGGCGTGCTCGACGGGCAGGGAGAGGGCGAGGGAGCCGACCGTGGCGCCCGCGGTGATGGGGACGGCGGCGCACACCGTGCCGACCGCGTACTCCTGGAGGTCGAGGACGGGGACCGTGGCGGCCTGGGCGTCGAGGTTGTTGAGCAGGACGCGCTCGCTGGTGATGGTGCGCGAGGTCAGGCGGGCCATCTTGTGCCGGGACAGGTGGTCCCTGCGGGCGTCCAGGTCGAGCTGGCCGAGCAGGCTCTTGCCGACGGCGCTGGCGTGCGCGGAGACCCGGAAGTCCACCCACTCGTTGACCTTCGGCGTGCGCGGGCCGTCGGCGAAGTCGGTGACCCGGATCTCGCCGTCCACGTACCGGCTGACGTAGACCGCGGCGCCGATGGAGTCGCGCAGGCCGCCGAGGGTGTGCCGGAGCTTGTCGTGCAGCGCGAGGCTGCGGTCGTGGGCGGAGCCGAGGCGGGTGAGCGAGACGCCCGTGACGTACGCCCCGTCGGTGATCTGCTCGACGTATCCCTCGCGGCGCAGCATGCGCAGGAGGGCGGCGAGCTGCGCGGCGGGCACGGTGGTGCGCCGGGCCAGCTCGTCCTCGGTGACACCGGTGCCCCGGCGCGCGACGATCTCGAGCACCCGCAGGGCGTTCTGCACCAACTGGTGGGCCGTCGTCGACTCGCGCTGCACCGCCACGGCTTCTCCCTGATCCCTGAGCCTGAGATGGAACGGTTCCGGACAGCTGGACACTGTCCACGATAACTGCCAAATACCCCATGGGGAGAGGGTGTTGGCCACAAGAGTGGCGCGTTTCCGGCTCGCTGAGCAGGAACGCGCCACCCTGGCATATGCCAAGTGAATACACCGGCGCCATGGCCTCACGCGTTGCGCGCCGTGCTCACGGCGCCGGCCGGTGTGCCGCCGGTGCGTCGGCCGTGCTCAGAGGACCGCCGACAGGAATCCCCGCGTCCGCTCGTGCTCGGGCTCGGTGAAGATCTTCTCCGGCGGCCCGGACTCGATCACCCGGCCCGCGTCGAACATCAGGACCTGGTCGGAGATGTCCCGGGCGAAGTTCATCTCGTGGGTCACGCACAGCATCGTGATGTCGGTGGTGTGCGCGATGTCGCGCAGGACGTCGAGGACGCCCGCCACCAGCTCCGGGTCGAGCGCGGACGTCACCTCGTCCAGGAGGAGCACCTGCGGCCGCATCGCGAGGGCGCGGGCGATCGCGACGCGCTGCTGCTGGCCGCCGGAGAGCTGCGTGGGGTAGGCGTCGCAGCGGTCGCCGAGGCCGACCATGTCGAGCAGGTCGCGGGCCCGCTGCTCCGCCTCGTCCTTGGACAGGCCGAGCACGGTGACGGGCGCCTCGGTGATGTTGCGGAGCACCTTCATGTTCGGGAACAGGTTGAACTGCTGGAAGACCATGCCGATGTTCTTGCGGACCTCGCGCACGTGCTTCTCGCCGGCCGGAACGAGCTTGCCGTTCTTCTCCTCGTGCGTCAGGTACTCCCCGCCGACCTTGATCGTGCCCTCGTCCGGCTTGAGCAGGGTCATCAGGAGGCGCAGGATCGTCGTCTTGCCGGAGCCGGACGGGCCGATCAGCGTGACGTGCTTGCCGGAGGCGACGGAGAAGTCCAGCTCGTCCAGGACCGTGTGGGACCCGAAGCGCTTGACGACCTTGTCGAAGCGGATCAGCTCGCTGCCGTCCACCGCCGGGTTCGGCTGGTCTTTGGTGAGGTTGGTGTCAGCGGACAAGACGGCGCTCCAGGGCTCGCAGGAGGAGGGAGGACGGGTAGGCGATGAGGATGAAGGCGACACCGACGACGGTCAGTGCCTCGGTGTACTGGAAGGTCTGCGCGGCCTCGAGGCGCGAGCGCTGCAGGAGCTCCAGGACGCCGATGCTGGCGAGCAGCGGGGTGTCCTTGAGCATCGCGATGACGTAGTTGCCGAGCGCGGGGATCACGCGCCGGATCGCCTGCGGCAGGATCACCGCGGTCCAGGTGCGCGTGTACGACAGGCTGAGCGCCTTGGCCGCCTCCCACTGGCCGACGGGCACGGCCTCGATGCCCGCGCGGTAGACCTGCGCGGTGTACGTCGAGTAGTGCAGGCCGATCGCGATGGTGCCGGTGGTCATCGCGGAGTACTGGATGTCCCACTCCGGCAGCACGAAGTACAGGAAGAAGAGCTGCACCAGGAGCGGGGTGTTGCGGATGAACTCGGTGACGATCCCGACCGGCCAGCGGATGAACCGCGTCGGCGCCCGGAACGCGAGCGCCCAGACGAGACCGACCCCGAAGGAGATCAGCGAGCCGAGGGCGAGCACCTGGAGGGTGACGAGCAGCCCGTCCCAGAAGTGCGGCATGAAATCGGAGACGGCGCCCCAGTCCCACTTGTCCGTACCGTCGTTCATGAGGCGCCCCCGTTCTGCTTCACCGTGCTGGTCAGCTCGCCCGTCGACTGGCGAAGGCCCAGCCTGCGCATGATGCCGACGCCCGGCTCGGGCCGCTGCCCGATCCCGGCCTTGGCCCGGCGCTCCAGGACCCGCATCCCGCGGGTCAGCAGGAACGCGAGCACGAAGTAGATGACGAGCGTGATCGAGTAGATCTCCGCGCTCTCGGTGGTGGCGAGCCGCACCAGATAGGCGGCGAAGGACACGTCACCGATGCCGAGCAGCGACACCAGGGCGGTGCCCTTGAGCAGCTCGATCAGCAGGTTGGAGAACGGCGGGATCATCTCCGGCACGGCCTGCGGCAGCAGGATGAGCCGCATCCGCTGCCACGGCGTGAAGCTCAGCGCGACCCCCGCCTCGCGCTGCGCGGGCGCCACCGCGTTCAGGGCGCCCCGGACGACCTCGGCGCCGTAGGCACCGTACGAGAGCCCGAGGGCGAGCACCGCCGCCCACATCGGGACCAGCGCCCAGCCCGCGAGCTGCGGCAGGACGAAGAAGATCCAGAACATCAGCACGAGCGCCGAGGTGCCGCGGAAGACCTCGGTGTAGAACCCGGCGAAGAAGCGCACCACCCGCAGATGGTGCGTGCGCGCGATGCCGACGGCGAAGGCCACGACCGTCGCGAGCGCCGCGCTGTAGAGCGTGAGCTGGATGGTGATCCAGATGCCCGGGAGGACCCAGTGTTCCCACAGTCCCGCTGTCATTTGCACAGCTCCTCTGCGGTCAGCTCGGTCATCTCGTCCTTGGTGAAGCCGAACCGCTTGAGCACCCGGAAGAGCTCGCCGCTCTTCTTCATCTTGTGGATCTCCACGTTGAAGGCGTCGCGGAGCTCGGTGTCGGTGGGGCGGAAGGTGAAGCCGCCGCCGTCGACGTGCTTCTTGCCGTCGACGATGGGGGCGAACGGCTCGGTGGCCTCGGCCTTGCGGCTCTTCTTCACGACGCCGCGCGTGGTCAGCGCGGTGCCGCCGAAGACGTCGATGCGTCCGGCCTCGACGGCGTTGAGCCCCGCCACCGGGTCCTGGAGGATCACGATGTCGCTCTCCTTGTACCCGGCGTCGACGGCGTACGCGATCTCGGCGTAGCCCGTCCCGGTCCCGAACTTGGCCTTCTTCTTCACGACGTCGGCGTACGTGTGCAGCCCCTTCGGGTTGCCCTTGCGCACGATGAAGGAGTCCAGCATCTGGTACTCGGGATCGGAGAAGATCACCTGCTGGCAGCGCTCTTTGTTGATGTACATCCCCGCCGAGACGACATCGAACTGCTGCGTCTTGAGCCCCGGGATCAGCGAGCTGAAGTCGGTGGCGACGGGCTGCACACTGTCCACGCCGAGCCGCTTGAAGATGATCTTCGCAAGCTCCACCGCCTCACCGGTGAAGTCGCCCTCGTCGTCGATGTAGCCGTACGGGGCCTCGCCCGCGATGCCGAGCCGCACCGTGCCCTGCGACTTCAGACGGGCCAGCGTGTCGCCCGTCGGCACCCGGCTGCACGCCGTCGCGCCGAGCGCGCCCGCGCCCAGGACGGCGGCGGAGGCGAGCACGGATCTGCGGCGCACGCCGGACGCGCGCTCTGTCTTGTTTGGGTTCCTCGATGGTGGAGCCATGGCCGCGCGGCTACCCGAGTCGACACGAGGTATGCCGTTGAATTTCGGCCCCTGATGCGATCGTTGTCCACTTGACGCGGGCGCCGACCCGGGGTGGACCATGGCCCCATGGCAGACCGATACATCGAAGTCTCCCTCGCCAAGCGGGGAGTTCAGGCCACGGCGAAGCTCCTCGACGACCGGGCCCCGGTGACCTGCGCGGCGGTCTGGGACGCGCTCCCTCTGGGCGGGGAAGTGTTCCATGCGAAGTACGCCCGGAACGAGATCTATGCCCTGTTCCCGGCCTTCGCCCCCGAGGAGCCGCCCCTGGAGAACCCCACCATCACCCCCATCCCCGGCGACCTGTGCTATTTCACCTTCACCGGTACGGAACTGGGCACCAAGTCCTACGGCTACGAACAGGACCACCGCGGCACGATCGTCGACCTGGCCCTCTTCTACGAGCGCAACAACCTCCTGATCAACGGCGACGTGGGCTGGGTCCCCGGAATCGTCTGGGGCCAGATCGTCGAGGGCCTGGAGGAGATGGCGGAGGCGTGCAACGACCTGTGGAGGTCGGGGGCGCTGGGGGAGAGCCTGAACTTCCGGAGGAAGTCCTAGCCCGTCCGGCGCCGGGGTCCAGGGGCGCACCGCCCCTGGTCACGGGAAGGGGCGGGGCCGGGGAACGCTCCGCGCGGCGCCCCCGCCGTACAACGCCTGAGCAGCCCGAAGGACCACCGCGTCCGCGTGCCGCGAGGCGACGATCTGCACCCCCACGGGCAACCCGTCCCCATCCACCCCGCAGGGCACCGTCGCGGCAGGCTGCTGCGTCAGGTTGAACGGATACGTGAACGGAGTCCACCCCGTCCACCGCCGGAGCCCCGACCTCCCCGGCACCTCGGCCCCCGCCTCGAACGCGGTGACCGGCAACGCGGGCGTCACCAGCAGGTCGTACGTCTCGTGGAAGAGCCCCATCCGCCGTCCCAGAGCCATCCGCACGTCCACGGCCGCCAGATAGTCGAGCGCGCTGAACCGGGCCCCCTGCGCGCAGATCTTCCGAAGCCCGGGGTCGAGCAACTCCCGCCGCTCGGGCGCCAGATGCTGCACCACGCGCGCGGCCCCGCTGAACCACAGCGTGTGGAAGGCCTCGACGGGGTCGGCGAAGTCGGGATCGGCCTCCTCGACGTACGCGCCGAGCGAGGCCAGCGTCTGCACCGCGTCCCGCACGCCCGCCGCGACCGGCGCCCGCACCGCGACCTGCCCGCCGAGCGTGGGCGAGTAGGCGACCCGAAGCCCCCGCACCCCGCTGTCGAGCCCGTCCCTGAAGCTCCCCGGCACCGGCCCGAGCTGCGACCAGTCCCGCGCGTCCGGAGCGGAGATCACGTCCAGCATCAGCGCCGCGTCCGCCGCGTCCCGCGTCATCGGCCCGACGTGCGCGAGCGTGCCGAACGCCGACGCCGGATACAGCGGCACCCTGCCGTACGTCGGCTTGAACCCGAAGATCCCGCAGAAGGCCGCCGGGATGCGCACCGAGCCGCCGCCGTCCGTGCCGAGCGACAGCGGACCCGCGCCGAGCGCCACGGCGGCCGCGCTGCCGCCGCTGGAGCCGCCCGCGGTGCGCGAGGGGTCGTACGGGTTGCGGGTGACGCCGTGCCGGGGGCTGTCCGTGACGCCCTTCCAGCCGAACTCCGGCGTCGTCGTCTTGCCCACGAACACGGCGCCGTGCTCGCGCAGCCGCGCCACCGACGGCGCGTCCTCGTCCCAACGGCCCGCCTCCGAGACCGTCTTGGAGCCGCGGAAGGTCGGCGCGCCGCGCTGCAGCAGGATGTCCTTCACCGTCACCGGCACCCCGTCGACGAGCCCGGCGGGCTCACCGCGCCGCCAGCGCTCCGCGCTCTCCTCGGCCCCCGCGAGCGCCCCTTCCGGGTCCAGGCGTACGAACGCGTTGACGACCGGCTGGATCTCCTCGGCCCTGCGCAGCACCGCACGGGTGACATCCACGGGGCTGAATTCGCCCTTGCGGTAGCCATCGACGAGTTGTACGGCGGTGAGGTCCGTGAGCTCGGTCATGCGTGCTCCTCAGGGAGACGGGGGCGGGGCGGGCGCCGACGACGGTCGGGTACCGACGACGGCCGGGCGCCGACGACGGCCGGGCGTCGGTCCGGTGCCCGGCGCGGATGCCGGACGATCAGTGCCCAGGGACATACCCACGTTTCTTGTCGACCACGTTCGGCAGCGGCCGACCCGCCACCCACTGGCCGAACAACGTCACGAACTGCGCGCCGAGTTCGTCCCGCCAGCCCACCGTGTCACCGCTCATGTGGGGCGAGACGATCAGGCCCGGGGCGGTCCACAGCGGGCTGTCCGCGGGCAGCGGCTCCCGCTCGAAGACATCGAGGGCGGCACCCGAGATCCACCGCTTCGACAGCGCCGCGGCGAGGTCGTCCTCGACGACGAGCTGGCCCCGGCCCACGTTGATGAAGTGCGCGGAGGGCTGCATGACGCCGAAGCGGCGCTCGTCGAACATGCCCCGGGTGTCGTCCGTCAGGGGCGCCGCGCACACCACCCAGTCGGCGCGAGCCAGCAGCCGGTCGAGGTCCTCCGGACCGTGCACGCCGGCGCGCGGGGTCCGCCCGACGAGCGCCGAAGTGATGCCGAGCGCCTTCAGGGTGCGGGCGATGGCACGGCCGATCGGGCCCGAACCCACCACGCACGCGCGCGTGCCCGCGATCCGCCGGCTCTCGCGGTGCAGCCAGGTCCGCTCCCGCTGGAGGTCGAGGGTGCGCGGCAGGTCCTTGGCCATGGCGAGGACGAGGGCGGCCACGTACTCGGCGATCGGCTCGTCGAAGACACCCCGCGCGTTGGTCACCACCGCGTCGGACGCGGCGAGTTCGGGGCACATCAGATGGTCGACGCCCGCGCTCGCGGTGTGCACCCAGGCGGGCCGCGGCCCCTTGCCGGGCCAGGCGCGCCGCACCGCGTGCGAGAGGAAGTCCCACACCAGGAGCACATCGGCTTGAGCGAGCCGGTCCGCGAGCGTGTCCTCGTCGGCGTGCAGCACCCGGGCGCGCCCGGTCAGGGAGCCGAGGCGGGGCGGGGGCGCGGGGGCGGGGGCGTCGAGCACCAGGACGGTGGGGGTGGTGGGGACGGTGCGGGCGGTGGGGGCAGGGGCGTGGGTGGATGCGGAGGTGGTGGCGGGGGGCGCGAGGGGTTCGGCGGGCCCTGCCGCCCGCGCCCCGGTGCTCCGGGGCGCGCCCTCACCGGGTGCCGTGCTTCCGGAAGCCCCGCCCTCGAAGCCTCCGTTTCCGGCACGCGCGGCGCTTTCGGAGCCACCGCTTTCGGACATGGCAGAGAAACCGTTTCGCAACGAGAGCCCGCTTCCCTGGGAGTGCGTCAGGACGACACCGCAGTGCCCCGGCGGCCGACGTTCTCGGCCGTCTGAGATGTGCGGATTGACCACGCTGGCACCCCAACCTACCTTCGTCAACAGAAGCAGTTCAGCTCCGGCACCACAGGGACGAGCACGCTGCGTGCCTCCTCCCTCGCGCACGGTGTGCTCGCCGCACACGCACCCCCGTCCCGACGTCCCGGCGCGTCGAGCGCCGCCAAGCTCCACTTCCGGCCCCCGGCCGGCCCTGTCCCTGCACGCACGATTCTTAGGGCCTGCTCATGGACGTCACTTCCTTTTCCACCCTCGGCGGACCACACCCTCAGCGCGGTGTCGGTGTCGTCGCACCCTTCGACTTCGCCCTGGACCGGGAGCTGTGGCGCTGGGTCCCGGACGAGGTCTCCCTGCATCTGACGCGCACGCCGTACGTGCCCGTCGAAGTCAGCCTCGACCTGGCCCGCCTGGTCAGCGAGCACGAGACCCTCGCCGAGGCGGTGCGCGCGCTCACCGCCGCCGAACCCGAAGTCCTCGCGTACGCCTGCACCTCGGGCAGTTTCGTCGGCGGCATCGCGGGCGAGCGGGCGATGTGCGAGGCCATGACGCGGGAGGGCTCGGTCGCCTCGGTGACGACGTCCGGCGCCCTCCTCGACGCGCTCGACGAGCTGGACGCGCGGCGGATCGCCCTGGTCACGCCCTACACCTGGTCGGTGACCCAGTCCCTGGAGGAGTATCTGGCCGAGGCGGGCGTCTCGGTCGTGGGCCGCGCCTATCTGGGCCTCACCCGGCACATCTGGAAGGTGCCCTACCGCGACGTGGCCGACATGGCGCGGCAGGCGGCGTCAGGACCCGTCGACGCGCTGTTCATCAGCTGTACGAACCTGCCCACGTACGACGTCATCCCGCAGCTGGAAGCGGAGCTGCGGGTGCCGGTGATCTCGGCGAACCAGGTCACGATGTGGTCGTCCCTGCGCAGGCTGGGTACACGAGCCGTGGGGCCCTACCAGGCGCTGATCAACGCGGGCGCGCGGCCGGGCACCGCGGACTTCGGTGCCCTCGACGCGCTCGCCCAGCCACCGGTGTCACCCGCGGTGCCGCCGGCCGCGGCGCCCTCGGACGGACTGCCCGACCCGCCCGGAGGCCCGGCAGGGCCCGCGGAACCCACCGGGCCCGCAGGACCGACCGCCGAAGGAGGCTGGACTTGACCGCACTCGGATTCCTCTATCCCGGACACTCGGCCGAGGACGACTACCCCCGCATGGAACAGCTCCTCGACTCCGACATCCGCCTGCACGTCGTGCACACGGACATCGGCGAGGACGCGCACCGCGTGGACGCGCTCCTGGAGATGGGCGCGGCGGCGCGGCTCACCGCCGGGGTCGAGGAACTGCGCCTGACCGGCGCGGAGGCCGTCGTCTGGGCCTGCACCAGCGGAAGCTTCGTCTTCGGCTGGGAGGGGGCGCACGACCAGGTCCGCACGCTCGCCCGCAGTGCCGGGATGCCCGCCTCCTCCACCTCCTTCGCCTTCGCCCACGCGGTGCGTGAGCTGGGCGTCGAGCGGGTCGCCGTCGCCGCCACCTATCCCGAGGACGTGGCCCTCCACTTCTCCGCCTTCCTCAAGGCGGCGGGCGCGGAGGTCGTGGGTGTGCGGGGCAGCGGGATCATCACCGCCGCGGAGGTCGGCACCTGGGGCCGGGACGAGGTCCTCGCCCTCGCCCGCGCGGGCGATCACCCCGACGCGGAGGCCGTCCTCCTCCCCGACACCGCCCTCCACACGGCCGCCCACATCCAGGCCCTCGAATCCGACCTGGGCAAACCCGTCCTCACCGCCAACCAGGCAACCCTCTGGGAAGCCCTCCGCCTCACCTCCCGCCGAGTGAACGCCCCGCGCCTGGGCGCCCTGTTCACGAAGGAACCCATCGCCCAGGCCCGCGACGACTAGCCCCGCCGGGGGCGCTCCGCCCCCGGACCCCCCTCCTCAATCCCCGGAGGGGCTCTCTCCCACCCACCCGCCCCCTCTGCCCACAGCCCCCCAACAGCCCGGGCACCACCTCAGCCCGCCCGGGCACCACCTCAGCCTGCCCGGCACCACCTCAGCCCGCCCCGGCAAGACCTCAACCCGCCCCGGCACCACCCCAGCCCGCCCCGGCAACATCTCAGCCCGTCCGGCGTTTGAGGACGAGGCGCGGAGCGCCGATCCGGCGGCACCCCGTCTGACCCGAAGGGAGCACCGACCCATTTCCAGCCCGTCCGGCGCTTGAGGACGAGGCCGCAGGCCGATCGGCGTGGGCTGCCCGACCCGGAGGGGACGTCGGGGATGGCTGGGGTCCAGGGGGCGCAGCGCCCCGGTTTCGGAGAAGGGGCGGGACTGGGGCGCCCCGCGGGAATAAGCGGAGCCACCCTCCCGTTCGACCCTGCGTACCGCGAAGACGCGAGGCGAAGACGGCGAGAACCAGGAGGCCCCGGTGACGGTGGAGCAGAGCGGCGGCGGCGACGACGAGGGAATCCGAGCCCCGAGGCACGGCGACGCGCCGACCCCCCTGTCCGTACTGGACCTGGTGACCGTGGGCGCGGGCCGCACCGCGACCGACGCCCTGCACACCAGCGTCGCCCTGGCCAAGCTGGCCGAGTCCCGCGGCTACCACCGCCACTGGGTGGCCGAGCACCACTCGATGCCGGGAGTGGCCTCCTCCTCCCCGGCGGTGATCCTCGCCCACCTGGCAGCCCACACGACCCGCATCCGCCTCGGCTCGGGCGGCGTCATGCTGCCCAACCACGCCCCCCTGGTCATCGCGGAACAGTTCGGCACCCTGGAAGCACTGGCCCCGGGCCGCGTCGACCTGGGCCTCGGCCGCGCCCCGGGCACGGACGGCGCCACCGCCGCGGCCCTGCGCCGCACGGACCTCCACCAAGTTCCCGGCCACGCTCGGACAGGGGGGACCCCCACGAACGAGGGCGCCGACGACTTCCCCCAGCAACTCGCGGAGCTGACCCGCTTCCTCGACGACGACTTCCCCGACGGCCACCCCTACGCCCGCATCCACGCGGTCCCCGGACCCGTCCAGGCCACGTCCCCCGGCGGCGTGCAGTCCCCGCACCGCCCGCCCATCTGGCTGCTCGGCTCGTCCGGCTTCAGCGCCCGCCTCGCGGGCATGCTCGGCCTGCCCTTCGCCTTCGCGCACCACTTCTCCGCGCGGAACACGATCCCGGCCCTCGACCTGTACCGGGACTCGTTCCGCCCGTCCGCCGTCCTCGACGCCCCGTACGCCCTGATCGGCGTCTCGGCGCTCGCGACGGACGACGAGAAGGAGGCCCGCCGCCAGGTGATGGCCGCCGCCCTGAACATGATCCGGCTCCGCACCGGCCGCCCCGGCCTGGTGCCGACGCCGGAGGAGGCCGAGGCGCACCGGTTCACGGACATGGAGCGGGACTTCATCACGAGCTGGAACTCCGACGTCGTCCACGGCACCGCCGACCAGGTCCGCGCGGGCCTCGACGACCTCGCCAAGCGCACCGGCGCCGACGAGCTGATGCTCACGGCCAACGCGCACAGCGGCGACGTACGCCTGCGCAGCTACGAACTCATCGCGGACGCCTACGGATTGCCGAACTCCGCCTGAGAGCACGGCCGTACCCCCCGCCCCCCGTGTCCCACCCGCTTCCCTAACCTGTCGCCATGGACATGGACACCCGACTGCTGCGCAGCTTCACCGCCGTCGCCCAGGAGGGCGACCTCAGGCGTGCCGCCGACCGGCTCCTCCTCCCGGTGGCGACGCTGACCCGGCAGCTCAGGCGCCTGGAGACGCAGTTGGGGACGGAGCTGTTCACGCGGTCGCGCGCCGGGATGGCCCTGACGGACGCGGGTGCGGCACTCGCGGCCGCCGCGCCCGCGGTGCTTGACGCCTGGGACGCGGCGCTGCGTTCCACGCGGGGCGCGGCGGCGCGCGCGGACCGGGTCCTGCGCGTGGGCTTCGTGACCGACGGGGCGCAGGGGCTCGCGCGGCACGGCATCGCCGAGTTCGCGCGCCGCAGACCCGGCTGGCGGGTGCGCCTGACGCAGGCCGCCGCCGACGACCCGACGGCGGGCCTGGCCGCGGGCACCGTCGACGCGGCGCTGCTGCGCCTGCCGTTCCCCGGCCAGGAGGCCCTGGACGTAGAGGTGTTGCTCACCGAGCCGCGCCGCGTCGCGCTCCCCGCCGGGCACCGCCTGGCCGTGCGCGAGGACGTCGACTTCGCCGAACTCCTCGACGAGCCCTTCGTCGCCGCCCCGCCGGAGTCCGGCTGGTGGCGCGACCACTGGCTGGCGACGGACGAACGCGAGGGCCGCCCGGCGAAGATCGGCGCCGTGGCCCGCACGTTCGAGGAGTGGCTGACCGCCATAGCGGACGGCGAGGGCGTGTCCCTCGCCTCGGCGGCCACGGCCCGCGCCTGCCGACGCCCCGGCGTGGTCTACCGCGCGGTGCGCGGCATCCGCCCGGCCCAGGTCGGCGTGGCCCACGCCCGGGGCACTCAAGTCCCGCAGGTGGTGCGGGACTTCGTACAGTCATGCGTCACCGCGCGCGACGCGCGGGACCCCGAGGTGTGACCGCGGGCGTCACGCGTCCTGCGCGACCACCTGTCGCTTGCCGCGCGACCCGAGCAGTACGGAGATACGATCCGCCGCCACCGGCCGTGAGTACAGCCACCCCTGCCCGGTGTCGCACCCGATCCGGCGCAGCCGCTCCGCCTGCCCGGACGTCTCCACGCACTCCGCGGTGACGGTGAGCCCGAGGCGGTGGGCGAGTTGCACCAGGGCCTCGACGATCACCTCGTCGGCGGGGTTGATGTGCGCGGACGCCGTGCCGTACTCGCCCTCGTCGTACTGGAAGCCGCGCACGAAGGAGCCGTCCAGCTTCAGGACGGACACCGGGAGGCGGCTGAGGTAGGCGAGGTTGGAGTAGCCGGTGCCGAAGTCGTCGATGGCGATGCGGACGCCCATGTCGCTGAGCGCCTGCAGGGCTTGCAGGGGCCGGCCCGCGGAGCCCATGACGGCGGACTCGGTCAGCTCCAGTTGCAGCAGCCCCGGCGCGAGGCCGGTCTCCGCCAGGATCTCGGCCACGTCCGCCACCAGGTCGGAGTCCCACACCTGGCGCACGGCGACGTTGACGCTCACGAACAGCGGCTCCCTGCCGGGGTTCTCGAGCTGCCACCGCCGGGCCTGCCGACACGCGGTCCGCAGCACCCAGCGCCCGAGCTGCACGATCGAGCCGTCTTCTTCAGCAAGTCCGATGAACCGATTCGGCGTGAGCAAACCGAACTGCGGATGATTCCACCGTACGAGTGCTTCGACACCGCGCACGTCACCGCCCTCCAGACACACCAACGGCTGGTAGTCCAGGACGAATTCGTCGCGCTCGACGGCGGGGCGCAGCGAACTGGCGAGCGCCTGCCGGGTCATGCGGTGGGCGTTGCGCTCGGGGTCGAACAGGGTCCAGCGGGCCTTGCCGTCGGCCTTCGCCCAGTACAGCGTGGTGTCGGCGGCCTGCATCAGACCGGTGGTCGTGGTGCCCGCGGCGCGTCGCTCGACGACGCCGATGGAGGCCGAGACCGAGAGCCGCTGCCCGGACAGGTCGAAGGGTTCCTGGAGCGTTCTGAGGACTGTCTCGGCGAGTTCGGTGAGCTGGTCGGTGCCGGTGGAGTCCTCCACGAGCAGCGCGAACTCGTCCCCGCCGAGCCGGGCGACCAGCGGCGCCGACGCCCTGCCGTATCCGGCGCGGTCGGCGAGGGCGGTGAGCCGCTCGGCGACGGCGGCGAGGAGCCGGTCGCCGACGCGGTGGCCGAGCGTGTCGTTGACCGCCTTGAACCCGTCGAGGTCCAGATAGCAGAGCCCGATCCGGCCGGTGCTCGTGTCGTCGTACGCCCCCGCTTCGAGGGCCGTGGCCAGGCGCTCGAAGAACAGCGCGCGGTTGGGCAGCCGGGTCACCGGGTCGTGCATCTGCAGATGCCGCAGCCGGGCCTGCAGGTCGCGGCGCGCGCTGATGTCGGCGGCGGCGAGCAGGACGCTGCCCGCGCCGCGCCGCTCGGGCCCGCCGGGCAGCGGGGACGCGGTGATCTGGGTCCACAGCGAGTGCCCGTCGGGGTGTTTGAGTCGGCGGGTGCAGCGGAGCTTGGCCTGCCGGCCGCGGAGCACCTCGCGGTACGCGTGCCAGGTGCGGGCGTCGGAGGCGAGATCCACCAGGTCGGCGGCGATCCGCCCGGTGAGGTCGGCGGCATCGGCGCCGAGCAGTTCGGCCAGCGCTTCGTTGGCGCTGACGACCAGGCCCTCGCGGTCCACGACGGCGAGGGCCAGGGGGGCCGCCGCGAAGGCGGCGCGGTAGTCGGCGGCGTACTGGGCGAGGGGGCCGGTCGGGCCCGTTTGGTGACGCTCTGTGACGGCAGGCCGGGCACGGCCGGGGTCTGCGACCGCTGTGGCGGTCGGCCCTTGTGAGGTTCCGTTCACCGCTTGCTCCCGCAGTGCAATTGATGTCGAGCAGGTCGATGGGCCCCGAATCCTGGCGGGTCTGGGGAGGCGGTCGGCCGTTTGGGGGGCGGCCGACGGGGCCGTGAAAGTCTGCCGATCATAGAGGCAGGCCGACGGCCCGTTCCAGCCGTAGCACGCCCCGCGAGGGCCATCGAGGCGACCGACAGATCGTTTCTGCTCGGCCCTGTGCAGGCTTCTTCGCTGCTCGACCGCTTGTGACAGCCCGTGAGCGGTCGGAGTGTCGCAACCTGGCCGATCCTCACTCGACCGGGTCAGACAAACAGGGCGAACTTGGGAAAACCCCCACAGGGTGGGTGAGGTGTCTCGCATTCCGCACCCGGAGGTCGACGTGGGGCGTCAGCTCCCCCCTTGGATGCTCACCCGTGGAGGGGAGAGGCCGCGGCTGCGCACCGTGGGCGTCCTCTTCACCTGCCTGACCGCTCTCGCCGCCACCTCGCTGGTCGCGGGGCCCGCGATCGCCCATGGCGAGGCGGGTCCGTGTGCCCTGCGGCGCACGCCCGCGCACCACTCGGAAGGCCTCGACACCTGGAACGGCGCCTATCCGCGCCCGTCCCGCGCCCTCGACGCCGTCATGGTCTTCCTCTCCTTCCCGGACTCCCCGCCGCTGACGACGCCGCAGGAGCTGGCGGCCGACTACTTCCCGGCCACGAGTGACTTCTTCGACCAAGCCTCCTACGGGAGGTTCCGGCTGCGCGCCCACCCGCAACACGAATGGGTGGAAATGCCGGAAGATTCCACGATGTACGCCATAGAGCGGGACTGGGATCCGCAGCACCGCGCGTCCTACCTCCGGGACGCGGTGGCCGTCGCCGACGCGCGCGTGGACTTCTCCGCGTACGACATCGTGTACTTCGTCGCCGACCCGGACGCGCCCGGGGTCAACTCGGACGCCACGAAGGTCGTCAACTTCGACCGTCCGATGCGGGCCGATGGCACCAGCATCCGCCGCATCGTCACCGTCTTCGAACGCCATCCGCCCGACCGCAATGTCCTCGCCCACGAGACCGGTCACGTCTTCGACCTCCCCGACCTCTACCACCGGCCCACCGACGGCAAGGGCGACTGGGACACCCACGTCGGCGACTGGGACGTCATGGGCAGCCAGTTCGGCCTCGCCCCTGAGCTGTTCGGCTGGCACAAGTGGAAGCTCGGCTGGCTGGGGCCCCGCCAGGTGGTCTGCGTCGACGGCGGCCCGCGGCGCCTCACTCTCGACCCGCTCGCCGCCCAGCCCGTTCCCGGCGGGGGCGGCGCCACCAAGCTGGCCGTCGTCCGCACGGGCCGGGGCAGCGCCGTCGCCATCGAGGCGCGTGGTGCCGTGGGCAACGACCGGAGTACGTGCCGTGAGGGCGTCCTCGTCTATCGCGTCCGCAACGAGACGGCGTCGGGCCGGGGCCCCGTCGAGGTCATCGACGCCCATCCGGACTCGGAGGCCTGCGACACCGAATCCGTCTACCCGCCTCTCGCGGACGCGCCGGTGCGGGTCGGCGAGGCCTTCACGGTGCCCGGGGAACGCATCCGCATCGAGGTCGAGAACCGCACCCCGTCCGGCGCCTGGACCGTCACGATCAGTCCCACGTGATCCTTCCGGGGGGCGTGCGGAGACGCCCAGGGCGCGATGGGGTGCGCGGGGGAGCCCCAGGGTGCCCCGGGGGGGCTCCGAGGGGGCACTCCATTGTTCCGTCCCCCCGGCCGACCTGAAGGGGGGTGTGGGTGGCGAAGCCCCCACACCGCGCGGCGAAGCCGCGCAAAAAAACGACAGCGCCTGATGTCCACGCTTTCTGTGGACATCAGACGCTGTCGATGTCGTGCGCCGCCAGGGACTCGAACCCCGGACCCGCTGATTAAGAGTCAGCTGCTCTAACCAACTGAGCTAGCGGCGCCTGCTGACGTCGTAGACCTTAGCATCCTGATCGCCGCCAGGAAAAATCGATATACGCACTGCGGAGCTGGTGGCGGCGCGGGCCGCGCGGACGCACGCCCAGAGCAGCACGTCGGGTCCGGGGAGCCAGGGCTGGCGGGTGTCGGGGGCGACCAGCCAGCGGGATCCGCGCCGGTCGTCGGGGTCTGTGCCGTGGCCGGCGGTGAGCGGGGGCACGGTCACCGCGTCGCCCGTGCCGTGGCAGAGCAGGGCGGGGACGGCGGGGCCCCATTCCTCCCACTCCAGGAGCGAGGGGAGGCGGCGGGCCGTTCCTGGAGCCGCGAAGAGCAGCATCCGGCCGCGGTAGGTGGCCACCGGGCCCGAGCCGGGGCCGTCGTGCCATAACCGGTCGACCATGCGCCGCCCGAAGACGGCGGGCACGCTGACCACGTCGAAGACGGTGCCGCAGGACAGGACCGCGGGGGTGGTGGGGCGGGCGCGCCAGTCCGCGAGCGCTCTGTGCGGATACGTTTCGGCGGAGGTGAGCCAGGTGGCGCCCGCGGGGGTGACGTCGCAGGCGTTGGTGGGGGTGGCGGGGGTGCTGCGGGCGCCGGGTGCAGCGGGCGCAGTGGGGGTGTGGGGGGTGCGGGGGGTGAGGGTGAGGGAGGAGCTGCTCATGTCGATACATCTACCGGGTGTGAGCGGGTCCTCTCGCTGAGTTGCGGGAAACCGGGACAGTGGCCGGGGGTGTGAGGTACCTTGCCCCACCGGCATATGCCAAGGGATCTTGTGGGTCAGTGGGGGCCGGGTTCCGTTGTCGGATCCGATGAGTCCGACGACTCTGGCGTTTCTGTTGGCCCTGCCGCTTCCGTCGGGCCCGCCGCGCCCGACGCCTCGGGGTCGCCTCGCAGGAGTTCGCGGCCGAACTCGATCATCTTCTTCGCGTAGTCCTCGGTCCACTCGGCGCGTTCCGCGATGTCGGCCGGGGTGAGGCGGTCGAAGCGCCGCGGGTCGGCCAGTTGGGCGGCGGCCAGGGCCTGGAACTCGACGGAGCGGTCGGTCGCGGCGCGGAAGGCCAGGGTCAACTCGGTGGACCTGGCGAGGAGTTCGCGCGGGTCCTCGATGGACTCCAGGTCGAAGAAGTGCTCGGGGTCGGAGGTGGCTTCCGCGGGCTCGAAGAGGAGCGGTGCGGGGCGCATGCGCTGGCTGGACCGGGGCCGCGAGGGCTCCGCCATGTCGTTTTCCTCTCGTCGTACGCCACGTGGCCGCATCCATTGTCCCCCGCCCCGCAAGAGGCCCGCGCGGAGTCGTGTCCCGCGCGGGTGCTGGCGGTGCCCCTCTGCTCGGGTTCCGGCACGGCCCCTCCGGTCCGGAGGTGGGGTTTCCCCTTCGGCCGGCCGTCCGGTGGGGGTGGTGTGGTCAGGGCCAGGGGACCCGGTGGGACGTCAGGCGCGAGAGGATTGCGTGGTTGGCTTCCCAGCCGTCGGGGAACTTGACCGTGACGCCCAGTTGGACGGGCTCCGTGGAGGGATGGTCGTCCAGGAGGGTGTCGACTCCCGCGCGGCACACCACGATGCACGCGTGCCGGTGCCGGGACGTGAGGACGCACAGCCGTCCCGTCTCCAGGTGGAAGGCCGTGGCGTCCGGCCGCCCGGACAGGGGGTGGAGGACCACGGTCACGTCGAACTCCCGGCCCTGGAGGCGATTGGCCGTGTCCACGGTCACGTTCGTGACCCCGAGGGCGGAGAGCGCGCCGCGTACGGCTGCTGCCTGGTCCCGGTGCGCCGTCCCGACGGCGATCCGGTCGGCCGTGAGGGGGACGGGATCGGGCGCCCGCTCGGACGTGGCCGCCCCGCCCCGGTCGAGCAGCCGCCGCACCACGAGAGCGACGGCCCGGACGGCCTCGGGGTCCGTACGCGGCGTGTTGCGGGCGGGCAGTTCGAGGAGACCCCACCCGGAGTGGGCCGCTTCGTCGATGACCCGGTCGGGACCCGAACCGTCGGAGGGGACGGCGAAGCCGAGCGCCCGGTCGGCGTGGGAGGTGCCGCTGCGGAAGGGCGTGTAGGGATAGAACGCGTCGGAGACCAGCGGCGCGGCCGACGCGGGCAGCCGCCACGACACGGGCAGCCGGTGCTGCGGCAGCCCGGGGTTGTGGGCGAGGAGCGTGGTCACCGCGGACGCCGACGGATCGTACGCGAGCCCCGCCCACTGCTCGGCCTCGGCGATGGCGAAGGGGTCCAACTGCCCCGGGTCGCCCACGAACAGGGCCCGCTCGAAGAGCCCGGCGACAGCGAGGAGCGCGTCGGACCGCATCTGGTACGCCTCGTCGACGATGGCGTGCCGCCAGGGCTCGACGTCCTTGACGTGCCCCCACTTCGCGGCGGTGGACACGACGACGTCGAGCCCCGCGAGGTCGCCGGCCTTCGCGGACTTGCGTACGTTCGCGAGGGCGTCGAGCGCCTTGTCGTACGGGTCGGGGTCGCTGCTGTGCAGTCGGCCGACGGGCAGTTCGGGGTTCTTCTCGGCGAGGCGCAGGACGAGGTCGTCGACCTGGGCGTTGGTCTGGGCGACGACCATCAGGGGGCGCCCCGCCGCGGCCAGTTCGAGGGCGGCGCGGACCACGAGGGTCGACTTCCCGGCGCCGGGAGGGGAGTCGACGACGACTCCGCGGTGCGCGCCGTCGAGCGTGTCGCGCAGGATCGCGTCGGTGGCCCGGGCGGCTTCCGCCCCGGGGTCGAAGGGGGCTGTGCTCGCTTCGAGGGGTGCCGGGCTCACAGGATGTCCTCCGCTGTCACGGGGTCGGGCCGTTCACCGACGGGGGGCGCCGCCCGCGGGGGACCGCCGTGCGTCCACGGGGTGTCCTCCGGGTCCGGGAGGCGCGGCCCGCCCCGCTGCTCGTGCTCGAAGAGCGTCCAGCACAGGCGGTCGCCCACCTCCGGGACGGAGCCCGGCTCGGGCTCCTTGCCCCGGCCCATCTTGTCCAGGAGGCGCAGGACGAGCCCGCCGTCGGGGGCGTGGGCGACGAACTGGAAGGACTGGGGCTTGCCCGCGAGCGAGCGGTAGGCCTTGACGCCCTCGTCGAGCTGGGGGCGGTCGGCGGTGTCGACGGTGACGAGGGGGCGGGGGCGGGGCGAGCGGCCTTCGCCGTACGCCATGACGACGTCGGTCACCTCCCCGGCGAAGGCCTCGCCCGCGAGCCGCCGCCCGGCCATGACCAGCGGGTCGTCCAGGGCCTCCTGGGCGTCGAGGCGGGCCTGCTCGCGCTCGCGGGTGGCGAGCTTGTTCGCGGCGGTGACCGCGTCGTCGACGCGGGGCTGCGGCGGCTCACCGGCGGCGACGCGGTCGCGGTGCCCGGTGAACGACCAGCGGTCCCCGCGCCACCGGTCGAGGGCGCTCGGCGCCTCGGGCAGGGTGCACAGGATGTCCAGGCCGCGCCACACCGCGTCCCAGGTGGGCCGGGTGCGGCTGGCCACGAGGGCGTCGATCTCGCGCTCGGCGGCGCCGAGCGAGGCGAGCAGCGCGTCCGCCTCGACGCCGTCCGCGGCCGCGGCCAGGGCGGTGCGGGCCCGGTCGTGGCGCTCGATGGCCGGGGCGAGGAGCTGGTTGTCGAACGCCGGGTCCGTGGCGGGGCCCGCGGGCGGACACAGCAACTGCCCGTCGGCGTCCCTGGCCAGCTCCGCGCGGAGCGCCGCTGCCGCGCCGGACGTCCCCTCGGGCGCCTCGATCCACGCGAGCAGCGCGCCCAGGTGCTGCTCCTCCAGGGAGGACTGGCCGGTGGCCCAGTGCCGGGACAGCAGGTCGGTCATGGCGAGGAGCAGCGACGAGCCGGGCACGCGGGAGCGCTCGCCGTAGTGCGTGAGCCAGCGCCCGAGCAGCGGCACGCGCGGGGGCGCGGGATACGGCGCGTCCGGATCCTGCTCGGCCGTGCGCCGGAACCGCATGGAGCGGCCGAGCAGCCGTACGAACTCGATGCCCGCGCGGCTCGGCACGATCAGCTGCGGGGCGTCCGCGCACAGCTCGGCCTCGACCTTGACGCGCTTGCCGGTCTCCGGGTCGGTCTCGGTGCGCTCGGCGGCCTCGACGTCGTCCGCGTACGACTCGACGTACGGCAGCAGGATCTCGGCGAGCCGGGACAGGAACGCGAAGCGCAGGTCGCGGTCGCGGGGCTGGGCCACCGTGAGCAGGCGGGGGGCCGTGCGCTCGGTGCCGATCAGGGCGCCGAGCGGGGCGCCCGTCTCACCGGCGGTGGTGAGCGGCACGAAGACCAAGGGGCGCTGGGAGAGGTGCCGGTGGCGGACGGTGGCCCGCGGCTGGGCGCGTCCCGTGGTCGCGGCGTCGAGCCGGGCCAGGTTGTCGATCAGGGACAACGCGCACCTCCGGCGAGCGCCTCGGCGCGCAGCGCGCCCGCGCGGCGCAGCGCCGCCACCGCCGGGTCGTCGGCGTCGCCCGCCTCGCCCCGGGCCGCGGCCAGGGCCTCGTCGATGGTGGCGAGCGTGCCGAGGTCGGCGCGCAGGGAGCGGCCGAGCGAGGCCGGTTCGCCCGCCGCGCGGGCCCGGTCGCGGCAGTGGAAGGCCAGCTCGCAGGCGGCCAGGCACTCGGGGGCGTACGTCGCGGGGACCGCGTCGACCGCGGCGGCGAGCTCGGCGGCGGGCCGCGTCACGTCGAACGTCGTGCCGGGCGGGAGCGTGGCCGCGATGTCCTCGACGCGGGTCAGGCGGGACAGCTGGCGGCGGGTGACGGCGAGCTGCTTGCGGACGTCCACGGGGGACGCGGTCGGCAGGTTCGAGAAGTCCTTGGGGCAGACGAGGAGCGCGCGGTGGCGCACCTCGGGCGCGGGGTCGAGGCGGTGCGCGACCCGCTCCAGGGCGAGGACGTACACCGCGGCCTGCCGGGCCGCCGCGCCCACCTTCGCGGCGTCCGCCGACCCGTCGATCATGGGGAAGGACTTGATCTCGACGACCGTCCAGGTCCCGTCCGGCGCGACGACCACGGCGTCCGGCTCCAGGAAGGCGGGCGTGCCCGCGACGTCGAGGGCCAGCATCGGGTGGTCGAGCAGCGCCCAGGTGCCGGTGGCCGAGGCCTCCTCCAGGGCGAGCTCCGTGCGGGCCGCGCGGCCCTCGGGCCCGGCCGCCGTGAGGTCCGGCACACTCGCCGCCCCGGGCTCCGGCTCAGGTCCGCCGCCCAGGCACGCGTGCGTGAGGCGCAGCAGCTCCGTGCCGCCGTCGGCCTTCACACGGGCCTCGAAGGCGTGCCCCCGCATGAACGCGAACTGCGACTGCCCGAAGCCCGAGGGCGAGCCCAGCGCCTCGGCGAGCGCCGCCTTGGGCACGCCCGCGCCGTCCAGCAGCGCGCGCCGCCCGCAGCCCGGGTTCGCCGCGAGCGCCGCCAGGGCGCGGGCGTCCAGGGGCTGCGGCGGTACGTCAGGTCCGCGCAGCTCCGCGAGCCGGTGTCTGAGCGCTGTCCCCGGTGTCCGAGGCGCGGCCCGCGGGCCTGGCGCCCTTGTTCCCGCAGGGCTTGCCGCCCGGCTTGGCGGCGGGCTTGCCGCCCGGATCGGTCCCGAGCTTGCGCTGATGGGGAATTCGCTCACCCGCCGAAGTCTGGCATCCGGCACTGACAATCGAGGAGTCAGTGGCGGCCGGGGCGGGGGTGGCGTCAGCGGGGCCCTCGGCGCGCCTCGCGGCGAGGGCGGTCGTGACGATCGGCCGCAGCCGGGCCCTGACCCGGGCCGCGGCGCCCTGCACCGGCCGGACGAGCAGCAGGCCGATGCCCATCACGACGGCGCCCGCGACCGCGTCGAGGAAGTAGTGGTTGGCGGTGCCCATGACGACGACGGTGGTGAGCAGCGGGTAGGCGATGGCGAGGGTCTTCATCAGGGGCGTGCGGCCGTACCGCCAGAGCACCACACCGCACCACAGCGACCAGCCGACGTGCAGGCTGGGCATCGCCGCGTACTGGTTGGTCATGCCGCCGAGTCCGCGCGGGGCGCTGGCCTGGCCGCCCCACCAGCCCCAGTCGCTGTACTGCGCCATCGTGTCGACGAAGCCGTGCTTGGCGTCGAGGAGGCGCGGCGGGCAGGTCGGCATCAGGGTGAAGCCGACCAGGCCGATGAGCGTGGAGACCATCAGCCAGGTGCGGGCGGCCGCGTAGTGCACGGCCCTGCTGCGGAACAGCCAGACCAGCACCAGTGGCGTGACCAGGTAGTGCAGCGAGGCGTACCAGAAGTCCGCAGGAACGCCGATGGAGGTGTGGGCCGTGAAGAGCCGGTTGAGCGGATGCTCCAGGTTCAGGTTCAGGGCCTTCTCGACGCGGAGGAGGTCGAGGCCGTGGTCCACGGCCGTCGTGACGTCCCCGCGCGCGAGCAGCCGCCCGGCGGAGTAGGCCCCGTACACCAGGAGGATCAGCGGTAGCTCCGTCCACCAGCGCGGGCGGATCGGGGACGTCAGGCTCTCCGATATGCCGCGGCTGCCGGCGCCCTTTGCCTCGGTCTGCGGCATCCGGTGGGTCCCCCATCTCATTCGCGCTGTTCCCGCTCTGTTCTCGCGGCGTACGGCCGCTGGGTCACTTTACGGCGTACGCGAAGGCCGATGAGTCAACCCCCTGTGCCTCAAAGACGCAGAGATCGCCGCCCGGGTTGCGCCTTCCCGGTGTGAGTGATGATGGAAGGAACGGACAGGTCGCTGTCCCTTTTTGTCCTTGCATGTCCTTGTAGAAAGGCTCCTCATGGCACCGCGCATCCTGCTGGCCCGGCACGGACAGACCGAGTGGTCGCTGTCCGGAAAGCACACCGGCAGGACGGACATCCCGCTCCTCGAAGAGGGCAGGCGGGGCGCGAAGCTCCTGGGCCAGCGGCTGCACCGGGCGCCCTACGACGGCCTCCCCGGCGTCGAGGTGCGCACCAGCCCGCTCTCCCGCGCGCGGGAGACGTGCGAGCTCGCCGGGTTCGGCGACCGGGCCGCCGAGTGGGACGCCCTGATGGAGTTCGACTACGGGGCGTACGACGGACTGACCCCCGCCGACATCCAGGCCCTGCGCCCCGGGTGGTTCATCTGGCGGGACGGGGTTCCGGACGGCGAGACGCTGGCGCAGGTGTCCGCGCGCGCGGACGAGGTCGTCGCCTGGGCCCGCGAGGCCGACCGGGACGTCCTCGTCTTCGCCCACGGCCACATCCTGCGGGCCATCGGCGCCCGCTGGCTCGGCTACGACATCGACTTCGCGTCCCGCATCCGCCTCAACCCGACGTCCCTGTCGGTCCTGGGCTGGGCCTACGGAGAGCCCGCCCTGGAGTCCTGGAACGAGACGGGCCACCTCGCCGGATAACCGTCACCCCCGCGCGCGGGCCCGTCGGGCGAGCGTCACCCCCGCGCGCGTGCCGCGTGCTGTTCCAGGAAGCCCGTCACCTCGTCGGCACGCCGGTGCGGCAGCAGCAGCCGGGCGGTGGTCGCGAGCATGCACGCGATCCGCGACGACTGGACCTCGTCCAGAAGGGCGAGGACCCGCAGGCCCGCCGCCGCGGCCTCGTCCGGGCGGCCCGCGCGGGCCAAGTCGTCGGCGAGCTCCGCCGTGTACAGCGCGATGTTCCGCGTGAACTCGGGCGTCTGCTCCGCCGCCACGTCCGCCGCGCGCTGCGCGTGCCGGGCCGCGCGCTCCCACTGGCCGAGCGCCGACCAGCACTGCGCCTCCAGGCCCGCGAGCTCCGCGGCGCCGTAGAAGGTCATCCACTCCGGGTCGCCCTCGGCGGGGCCGCGGTCGAACAGGGCGTGCGCGCGGGTGAGCGCTTGGCGGCAGCCCGCGCGGTCGCCGAGCCCGGCCCAGCCGCCCGCCTCGCGCAGCGCGAGCAGGGACAGGAACCGGGGCGAGTCCAGGTGCCGGGCGGCCCGCGCCGCGGCCTGCGCCGCCCGCACCGCCTCCCGGGGCCTGCCCGCGTCCCTGGCCAGGAAAGCCGTGTTGCAGAACGCGTGCGCCTCCAGGGCGGGATCCCCGGCCATCCGTGCCGTCGCGAGCGCCTCCGCGTAGTGCGAGCGGGCGTCGTCGAAGCGGCCGGAGTCGTGCGCGAGCCAGCCGACGGAGATCGCGAGCTCGCCCGCGCCCGCGTAGAGCCGGGCGGCCACCGCCTGCCCGGCCTGCCGGGTGGTGCCCGCGTCGAGCAGGGCGTAGGCGGTGCGCAGCGGGGCGGCCGCCCGCCGGTAGAGGCCGTCGGCGCCGTGCCGGTCGTCGAGCAGGCGGATCTCGCGGACGGCCTCCTCGACGGCGTGCACCTCGTGCTTGTCCGCCGGGCGGTACCGGCGCGACTCGTGGGCGCGCGCCTCGGCGGCGCCGCCCAGCGGGAGCCCGGCGGCCCCCAGGGAGGCGACGGCCACGGTGGCCGTGCCGCTGGTCATGAATGCGCGACGCCGCACGTCGCTCTCCTCGGTGCTGAAGGTGTTGTCGCTGTCACTGGCGCGCGGGTACCTCGGGTCGTGGCCGTCATGCGCGCGGTCGGTGGCCGCCCCGCGCGCGTCGCCCGCGGCCCGTGCCCCCCGGCCCCGGACGGCCGCGCGTGGCGCGAAGCCCAGGTCCGTCAGCGTCCGGCCGGGGAACATGTGCAGGAACACCCGTTCGTACGCGTAGTTGGGGCAGCGGATCTCGCCCGCCTCCACGCGGCCGACGTACCGCGCGTCACAGCTGACCCGCTCGCCGATCTCGCGCGCGGCCCGTCGCACCGCGGCCGCGAACTCGCCCGGGGAGCGCTGCCCGCGCAGCTGCCGGAACGCGACATTCGGACGCGGAGGCGGAGTTGACGATGCCGATGACGACGACACCATGCCGGATCCTCTCGCTGGCGACCGGGCGGCCCCCGGGAGCCGTGCTGGACCGTGGGGGCCGTGCTGGACCGTGGCACGCCGTTTCCGCACGTTCGGTCCGGTGCGCCGGCCGGAGCCGACCGTGCCGACCGGTGCGGACTTGTTCCGGCGGAGCATGCAACGTACCCGCTGTGAACCGGTCACCACGCGGAGTTTGGCTACAAACCGGATATCTCACCCGTGATCTGCCATGAACTGCCATCCTTTGCGGCGGCGTGGCGCCGTAGCTGTTGACGCCCCGGCGCGTTGAACCATGCGGAGAGGGAGCGACGCCGCTTCCGCCCTGGCGAGGAGGTTCCCTTGTTGGAGTTCGGCATGGAGAACAGCGAATCCGGGGGCGCGCTGACGACGGCCCGGCATCGGCCGAGCCAGGACCGCAGCGCGGGACCCGGCCGCGACGGCCTCGACGGTTACGAGGACCCGGACGGTCACGAGGAGTGCGACCTCGTGACCGTACCCGCGCGGCAAGGGCTCGAGGCCGTCGACATTCTGCGCCGGGGGGGCGGTGAGGAGGCCGTGGGGCCCGTGCTGCACGACGGTGGGTGCGACACCCTCGGGTTCCTCGTGCCGCCCGGCACGGCGGACGGGTGGGATCTGCCCGGCAGCGCCTGTACCCAGACCTTCGGGCGGGGTGTCGCCGTGGCCCGGGACCCCGATCCGGTGCCCGCGCCGCCCGTCGCCGGGACGGGGTGGCTCCTGCCGCCCGGGGAGACGGACCCCGTGACCGACCCCGCTGTGCTGCGGGCCGCGCTGGGGGAGGCCGCCCGCATGATCGAGGCCGCGGACAACTGCCGGTGAGGGGGTAGCGGGGGCTGCGCCCCTCGCCCCGCCCCTCGCCGCTTCGCGGCTCGTCCTCGCGCCGGACGGGCCGATATCGGGCGGGTGTTCGGTACAGCGTTGATAATGGGTGTGTGGCACGGAATCGGCGGGGACGGTCGGCGCGGGAAGCACTCGTCGAGGAGGTGGACGGAGGGCTTGCCGAGCTGATACCCGACCGGGAGCGGCCCCGCGGGTGGACGCTGCTCGTCGACGGCGCGCCGCAGTCGCACGTCGACCTGGACGACCCCGCCCACCTCGGGTTCGAGTACCAGCGCCGGATCGGTCACATCGTCGACCTCGTCGCGCCGCCCGGGCGGCCCGTGCACGTGCTGCACCTCGGCGGTGGTGCCCTCACCCTCGCCCGGTACGTCGCCGCGACCCGGCCCCGCTCCACCCAGCAGGTCGTCGAACGCGACACCGCCCTCGTCCAACTCGTCCGCCGCGCCCTGCCCCTCGACCCCGGCGCCCGCATCCGCATACGCGGCACCGACGCGCGCGAAGGGCTCGCCAAGACCCCCGACGGCTGGGCCGACCTCGTCATAGCCGATGTGTTCAGCGGCGCCCGCACCCCCGCCCACCTCACCACCGCGGAATTCCTCGGCGACGTCCGCAGGGCCCTGAAGCCCACCGGCTGGTACGCCGCCAACCTCGCCGACGGCCCGCCGCTCGCCTATCTGCGCGGCCAACTCGCCACCGCCGCCACCGTCTTCCCCGAACTCGCCCTCGTCGCCGATCCGGCGGTCCTGCGCGGCAAACGCTTCGGCAACGCCGTGCTCCTCGGCGCCGGACACCCCCTGCCCATCGCCGAACTCACCCGGCGCAGCGCCGGGGACCCGCACCCGGCCCGGGTCGAACACGGGCCCGCGCTCGGCGCGTTCAGCGGCGGCGCCGCAGCCGTCACCGACGCCAGCGCGGTGGCCTCGCCCGCGCCGCCGCCGTCGGTGTTCCGCTGACGGCCGTACCTCAGTACGTGGTGACGTCGACCCTCGGCGCGTGGTCGTGCCACGTGCAGAACACCGAGACGCGGTCCGCTCCCGAGGTGTACTCCACGCGGATCCACGTAGGGGCCTTCCACACCTGCATCGACCAGCCCGCCGCCGGTGCCGCCGACACCAGCGTCGCGGAGGCCTCGCCCAGGTCGAAGACGACGCGCCCGCCCTCGGTGTGGTAGCCCTTGACGCTGCTCGACCGGGACGGCGACGGGTGCGGTCCCGGGCGTTCCGGGGCCGGGCGCCGCGGGGTCTTCGCGGGCTTCGGGGTCTTCGTCGGGCGGGGGCGCTCGGACCCGGACGGCTTGCCGGACTCCTTCGGCTTCGAGGGGCCCGCGGTCGGCTCCGGGCGGTGCGTGGACGACGACTGCGGCAGCGCCGACCGGTCGCCGGACATCAGGGGCAGCGCGCGCGGCGGATCGTACGCCGTGCCCGCCATCACCGTGCGCACACCCCACCACGACAACGTGACCGCCGCGCCCGTGGCGAGCGACCACGCGATGGTGTGTACGAGACCTCTGCGCATCGCGGGCCATAGTGCACCACCCGCCGCGCCCAGGACCAGGAGTCGAGGCTTCCGCTCGGCTCCGGCACACACCCCGGCACCGGACATCGGCCCCAAGTCCGGGCCAAAAGTCCCGCCCGGCACCCGTGTCCCCCGAATGGCGTACGGTGCCGCCCATGGCAAGTGTGCTCGTCGTCGAGGACGACCAGTTCGTACGCTCGGCCCTCATCCGGCACCTCACCGACGCCTCCCACACGGTACGGAGCGTCGGCACCGCCCTGGAGGCGCTGCGCGAGGTCGCCCATTTCCGGTTCGACCTGGTCATCCTGGACCTCGGGCTGCCCGACCTCGACGGGGCCGAGGCGCTGAAGATGCTGCGCGGCATCACCGACGTACCCGTGATCATCGCGACCGCGCGCGACGACGAGGCGGAGATCGTGCGGCTCCTCAACGACGGCGCCGACGACTACCTGACCAAGCCGTTCTCCGTCGAGCACCTGTCCGCGCGCATGACCGCCGTGCTCCGGCGCTCGCGCGGCTCCGGATCGGGCAACGGCGACGCGTCGCCCCGGCCCGTGCTCCAGGTCGGCGGCCTCACCGTCGACCCGCTGCGCCGCCAGGCCCAGTTGGACGGCGCCCGGCTCGACCTGACCCGGCGCGAGTTCGACCTGCTCGCCTTCCTCGCCGGGCGGCCCGGCGTCGTCGTACCGCGCAAGGAACTGCTAGCCGAGGTCTGGCAGCAGAGCTACGGCGACGACCAGACCATCGACGTCCATCTGTCCTGGCTGCGCAGGAAACTGGGCGAGACCGCCGCCAACCCCCGCTATCTGCACACCTTGCGGGGCGTCGGCGTGAAGCTGGAGCCACCGCAGTGACCCGCGCCCGGCGGGCGGGAGCCGCGCCGTGAGGTGGGCGCTCGTGCGGGTGTGCCTGGCCGTCACCACGATGGTCGTGGCCGCGTTCGCCATCCCGCTGGGCCTCGTCATCCAGGAGATGGCCCGCGACCGCGCCTTCTCGGCCGCCGAACGGCACGCCGCCGGCATGGGCCCGACCCTCTCCATCACCACCGACCGCGCCCAGCTCACCCGGGCCGTCGCCACCTCCGAGGCGGGCGGCGACGGGCGGATGGCCGTGTACGTGCCGGCCGTCGGCGAGCAGCCGGCGCTGCGGATCGGTGACCGTCGCGCCGCCGCCCGCGACGTGGCCGCGACCCGGGCGGAGGGGCGGGCGCGGACCGCGGGCGTGCCCGGCGGCTTCGCGCTGCTGCAGCCCTTCGGGCTGAGCTCCGGCGAGATCGCCGTCGTCGAGATCTTCGTGCCGGAGAGCGAGGTCAGCAACGGCGTGACCACGGCGTGGCTGGTGCTCGCGGGCGTCGGCGTGGCGCTCGTCATCGGGTCCGTCGCGGTCGCCGACCGCCTCGGCGTGCGCATGGTCCAGCCCGCCCGGCGGCTCGTGGGCGCCGCGCACGACCTCGGCGAGGGCAAGCTCGGCGCGCGGGTTCCGGAGGACGGGCCGACCGAACTGCGGCTCGCCGCCGTCGCGTTCAACTCCATGGCCGACCAGGTCGTCCAGCTCCTCGCCAACGAGCGGGAACTCGCGGCCGACCTGTCGCACCGGCTGCGTACCCCGCTGACGGTCCTGCGCCTGAACGCCGCCTCGCTCGGCGACGGCGCCGCCGCCGAACAGACCCGGACCGCCGTCGAACGCCTCGAACGCGAGGTCGACACCATCATCCGTACGGCACGGGACGCGAAGCCGCAGACGGCGGCCGGTGTGCACACCGGGCCCGGCGCCGGGTGCGACGCCGCCGAGGTGATCCGCGAACGGATGGAGTTCTGGTCGGCGCTCGCCGAGGACGAGGGGCGCGAGGCGCGGGTCGCCGGGGTGGAGCAGCCGGTGTGGATCCCGGTGGCACGGGCGGACCTGGTCGCCGCGGTGGACGCCCTCCTCGGCAACGTTTTCCGGCACACGCGGGAGGGCGCAGCCTTCGCCGTGGACGTGCACAGCGGCGAGGACGCGGTGATCGTGCTCGTCTCCGACGCCGGGGGCGGGATCGCCGACCCCGGGGCCGCACTCGCCCGCGGCACCTCCGGGGCCGCGACCGGCACGACGGGGTCCACCGGCCTCGGCCTCGACATCGTCCGCCGCCTCGCGGAGTCCACCGGCGGCGATGTGCGCATCGGCCGCTCGGTCCTCGGGGGTACGGAGGTGCGCCTCTGGATCCAGCGGGACCCGCGGCGGCCCGCGGCCGGGGGGCGGGGGCGGCGGGGGGCCGTGCGGCGGCGCAGGCGGGTGCGGGCGGAGCAGGGGGCGAAGTCCCGCGCGGACTAACCTTTCCCGACCCCGATCCCACTCTTAAGCCAACCCTAAGATCGTCAACTGGAGCCCGCTAAGCCCCTTTTGTCGTCTGCGGCCGGGCTAACGTGCGAGCGGTCCCACCCCCGCACCCCCCGAAGAGGCAGGCTCCATGAGCACCCACCGTCGCAGGATCACAGGCAGGCAGAAGGCCGTGGGCGCCGTCGTCACGGCGGCCGTCGTCGGTGGCGGTGCCTTCCTGCTGTCCGGCACGGCCCAGGCGGCCTCCGTCGGCGCCGCGTACACGAAGACCAGCGACTGGTCGGGCGGATACACCGCGCAGTACGTCGTCAAGAACAGCTCCGACCGGGCCAAGGCCGACTGGACCCTGGAGTTCGAGCTGCCCGCGGGCACGAAGCTCAGCTCGCTGTGGAACGCCGAGCACAAGGTCGAGGGGCGCCGGGTCACCGTCACCCCGCCCAAGTGGGACAAGGAGCTGGCCCCCGGCGAGTCGGTGACGGTCGGGTTCGTCGTGTCCGGCGCCGCCGACCCGGTCACGTGCCTGATCGACGGCGCCAAGTGCGCGACCGACGACGACGCGGCCCCCGAGCCCTCCGGCCGCCCCACCGAGAAGCCCACCCAGGACCCGACCGGCGAGCCGACGGGCAAGCCCACCGGCAAGCCGACCCAGAAGCCCACCCCGACCTCCACCCCGACCCCCACCAGGATTCCCGGCGCTCCCGGCGAGGGCACCGGCAGCAAGGGCGCCGCCAAGTTCGCCCCCTTCGTCGACACCTCCCTCGCCCCGGCCTACGACCTCGTGGGCACCGCCGCGAAGACCGGCGTGAAGGAGTTCAACCTGGCCTTCGTCACCTCCGGCGGCGGCTGCGAACCCCTGTGGGGCGGCAGCACCGCGCTCGGCGACGACAAGGTGGCCGCCCAGATCGGCGACCTGCGCGCCAAGGGCGGTGACGTCCGGGTGTCCTTCGGCGGCGCGGCGGGCTCCGAACTGGGTCTGCGCTGCGACAGCGCGGGCGCCCTCGCCAAGGCGTACGGCAAGGTCATCGACGCGTACAAGCTGACCAAGGTCGACTTCGACATCGAGGGCGCGGCCCTGCCGGACACCGCCGCCAACTCCCGCCGCGCTCAGGCCGTCGCCGCCCTCCAGAAGGACCACCCGGGGCTCGACGTCTCCTTCACGCTGCCGGTGATGCCCGAAGGCCTGACCCAGCCGGGCGTCGACCTGCTCGCCGACGCGAAGAAGAACGGCGTGAGGATCTCCGCCGTGAACATCATGGCCATGGACTACGGGCCGGCCTACAGCGACGACATGGGGACCTACGCCACCCAGGCGGCGACCGCGACCCAGGCGCAGATCAAGGGCGTACTCGGCCTGTCGGACGCGCAGGCCTGGAAGACCGTCGCGGTCACTCCCATGATCGGCGTCAACGACGTCACCACGGAGATCTTCAAGGTCGACGACGCCACCCAGCTGGTGAAGTTCGCCAAGGACAAGGGGATCGGCTGGCTGTCGATGTGGTCGTCGACGCGCGACAAGGCCTGCCCGGGCGGCTCCGGCGGCGTCCAGCCGACGTGCTCGTCGATCGAGCAGGACCCGCTGGCGTTCACGAAGGCGTTCGCCGCGTACCAGTAGCCGATCCCACGGCCGCTTCCCCCCGGTAGCCACCGCATCCCCCCAGTAGCCACTGCATCCCCCCACACGCGCCCCGGCCGGCACCTTCCCCCACCCGGCCGGGGCGCACCTCTCTCACTCCTCGGCCGCGCGCAGCTCCCCGCTCGCCGCCAACTTCCCGTACCAGTGGGCGCTCGACTTCGGCGTCCGCGCCTGGGTCTCGTAGTCGACGTACACCGCCCCGAACCGCTTGCTGTAGCCGTACGCCCACTCGAAGTTGTCCATCAGCGACCAGAGGAAGTAGCCGCGTACGTCGGCGCCCGCGAGGATCGCCTCGTGCACGGCGGCGAGGTGGCCGTGCAGATAGCGGATTCGGTCGGGGTCGTGGACCCGGCCGCCCGCGCCCGGCTTGTCGTCGTAGGCCGCGCCGTTCTCCGTCACGAAAAGGGGAACCCCGGGGGCCTGAGCGGTGTACTCAAGGAGAAGGTCCTTCAGGCCGGTGGGGTCCACCGGCCAGTCCATGGCGGTGAGTTCACCGGGCGCCCGGTGGAAGGAGACGCAGTCGGCGCCCGGCCAGGGGGAGTGGTCGGCGGCGCCGTGCCCGTCGAGGCGGGGTCCGGGCGCGGGCGGGGCGGCCGACACGACAGCGGGGGAGTAGTAGTTGATGCCGAGGAAGTCCAGCGGCTGCCGGGCGGTGGCCAGGTCGCGGTCGCGCACGAAGGACCAGTCCGTGATCCGCGCGGTGTCGGCGAGCAGATCGTCGTCGTACGTCCCGCGGAGCATCGGCCCGGTGAAGACGCGGTTGGCGAGCGCGTCGATGCGGCGCCGCGCGTCGAGATCCGCGGCGGACGGGGTCAGCGGGCGCACGGCGCTCGGGTTGAGGCAGACGCCGACCCGGGCGCGGGTCGGCAGCGCCGCGCGCAGCGCCCGGACGCCCAGGCCGTGGGCGAGGTTGAGGTGATGCGCCGCGCGCAGGGCGGCCGCGGGGTCGGTGCGGCCGGGCGCGTGCACGCCCGATCCATAGCCGAGGAACGCGCTGCACCATGGCTCGTTGAGGGTCGCCCACAGCTCCACGCGGTCGCCGAGCGCCCCGGCGACGAGGCCCGCGTACTCCTCGAAGCGGTAGGCCGTGTCCCGCTCCGGCCAGCCGCCGCCCGCCGGGGAGCCGCTGGGGAAGGCCGACTCCAGGTCCTGGGGCAGGTCCCAGTGGTAGAGCGTCACCATCGGCGTGATGCCGTGCGCGAGCAGCTCGTCGACGAGGGCGCGGTAGAAGTCGAGACCGCGCTGCACCGCGGGCCCGCGCCCGGTGGGCTGCACCCGGGGCCACGACACGGAGAAGCGGTACGCACCGATCCCGAGGTCGGCCATCAGCCGCACGTCCTCGCGCCACCGGTGGAAGTGGTCGCAGGCCACGTCCCCGGTGTCAGCGCCGAGCACCTTCCCCGGCGTATGGCTGAAGGTGTCCCAGATCGACGGCGTCCTGCCGTCCTCCCGCACCGCCCCCTCGATCTGGTACGCGGCGGTGGCGGCGCCCCACAGAAAGGAGGGCGGAAACCGCAGGCCGTCGCGGGACTCGGCGGGGGACGTCGCGTCGGACTTCACATCGGGCATGGAAGCGCTCCCATGGGTCGTACGGAAAGGACGAGAGGGGGTGGGGCACACGGGACGTGGCGGTCAGCCCTTGACGGCGCCCTGCATGATGCCGCCCACGATCTGCTTGCCGAACAGGACGAAGGCGATGAGCAGCGGCAGCGTGCCGAGCAGCGCGCCCGCCATGATCACGGACTGGTCGGGGATCTGGCCGCGGCCGAGTCCGGCGAGGGCCACCTGCACGGTCGGTTCGCCGCCCTGCGTCAGCGCGATGATGGGCCAGAAGAAGTCGTTCCAGGCCATGACGAAGGTCAGCATGCCGAGGACGGCCATCGCGGGCCGGGCCGCGGGGAACACCACGTGCCAGATCAGCCGCAGACTGCTGGCGCCGTCGACGCGGGCGGCCTCGATCACCTCGGTGGGCAGCGCCTCGATGAGGTACTGCCGCATGAAGAACACCCCGAAGGCGCTCACCAGCGTCGGCAGGATCACCGACTGCAGCTGATCGGTCCAGCCGAACTCCGCCACCATCATGAACAGCGGTACGACACTGAGCTGCGGCGGCACCATCATCGTGCCGACCACGAGCAGCAGGAGCAGCCCCCGGAAGCGGAACCGCAGCTTGGCGAAGGCGAAGCCCGCGAGGGTGGAGAAGAGCACGGTGCCCACGGTGATGGTGCCCGCCACCACCAGGGTGTTGAGCAGGGCCGTGCCCATGTTGGCGTCGGTCCAGGCGATCTCCAGGTTCTTGAAGAGGTTCCCGCCGAACCAGAAGGGCGGGGGCGTCTCGGCGAGCCGCGTGTTGTTGCGGGACGCGGCGATGGCGGTCCACACCAGGGGGAAGAGGGAGCCGATGGTGAACAGGATCAGTACGGCGTAGGCCAGCTTGCCGCCGTGCAGTTGGCGTCCGGCGCCGCGTTTCTTGAGGCTTGCCACGTCATCCCCTCACGCGCTTCTGCGGATCCAGCGGCTGATCGCCCAGTTGAGCAGGCCGATCAGGACGAGAATGAGGAACATGGTCCAGGCGATCGCCGAGGACCGGCCCAGGTGCTGGTTGAACCAGCCCTGTTCGTACAGATAGAGACCCAGCGTCTGGAACTGGTGGTCGGAGCCGCCGGTGGGGCTCGCGCCCTGGCTGAACAGGAGCGGCTCGCCGAAGAGCTGGGTCGCCCCGATCGTCGAGACCACGCAGGTGAACAGGATCGTCGGCCGCAGCGAGGGAATCGTGACGTGCCGGAACTGCTGCCAGCGGCTCGCGCCGTCCAGCGCCGCCGACTCGTACAGATCGTTGGGGATGGCCTGCATCGCGGCGAGGTAGATCAGCGCGTTGTAGCCCGTCCACCGCCAGATGACGATCGAGGAGACGGCGATCTGGGCGGTCCAGTCGCCGTTCTGCCAGTCCACGGCGTCGACCCCGACGAGGCCGAGCGCCCAGTTGATCATGCCGTGGTCGGTGCGGCTGAACATGAGCACGAAGACGAGCGTCGCCGCGGCCACGGAGGTGGCGTAGGGGGTGAGGATCGCGACGCGGAAGAACATCGAGCCGCGCAGCCGGTAGTGCAGGAGGTGGGCGAGGCCGAGCGCCATCAACAGCTGCGGCACGGTCGAGATGAGGCCGATGGTGAAGGTGTTGCGCAGCGCGTTCCAGAAGAATTCGTCCTCCAGGAGCCGCGAGAAGTTGCGCAGCCCCACCCACTCCATGTCCGTGGGCGTCCCCAGCTCGACGCGGTGCAGCGAGGCCCACCCCGTGTAGAGCAGCGGGAAGAGCCCGAAGGCGATGAAGAAGAGGAAGAAGGGCGCGATGAGGGCGTAGGGACTCCACTTCATGTCCCAGCGGTAGCGGCGGCTGCGCCGGGCGCGGCGGCGTTCGGCCGCCGGGTCGGCGAGCGGCGCCCCGGCCCGTGCGCGGGGCGCCGCGCCCTCCTCCCCCGTGGAGGGCGCGGCGGTACGGGTGTCGCTCGGGATGTCGGTCACCGGATGATCACTGGTCCAGTGCGTTGTCGATCGTCTTCATCGCCTTGTCCCAGGCCTTGTCGGGAGACGTGCCCTTCTGGTCGACGCCGAGCATCCCGGTGTCGGCCAGGTACTGGGAGATGATCCCGTCCTTGGGGCCGATGGGCTGGACCGGTACGCCCTCGGCGGCCTTGGCGAAGATCTGTCCGACCGGGGCGTCGCCGAAGTAGGGGTTCTTGGCGTCCTTCACCTCGGGCAGGTCGTAGGCGGCCTCGGCGCTCGGGAAGCTGGCCCGCTTGTCGAACAGCTTGGCCTGCTGCTTCGGGGCGGTCAGCCAGGCGACGAGCTTGGCGGCCTCCTCCTTGTTCTTGCCGGCCTCGGGCACGGTCAGGAAGGAGCCGCCCCAGTTGCTGGGCTTCGGCGCGGCGGCGACGTCCCACTGGTCCTCGCCCTTGTCGCCCGCCTTGTCCTTGATGTAGCCGAGCATCCAGGGCGGGCAGGTCACGGTGGCGAAGGACGCGTTGGAGAAGGCCTGGTCCCAACTGGGCTGGAACTGCTGGAGCTTGGCGGTGAGCCCGGACTCGGCGAACTCGGCCGCGAGGTCCCAGCCCGCCTTGACGCCCGCGCTGTCCTTGTAGATCAGCTCGCCTTCGGCGTCGTAGAACTTCTCCTTGCCGGAGCCGTGCACGGCGGCCATCACACCGGTGGCGCCGTCGACGAAGGCGGTGCCCTCGGGCGCCTTCTCCTTGAACCGCTTGCCCGCCTCCAGGTACTTGTTCCAGTCGCCCGCCCACAGCTTGCCGACCGCTTCGCGGTCCGTCGGCAGCCCGGCCTTCTTGAACAGGTCCTTGCGGTAGCAGATGCCGGTCGGCCCGATGTCGGTGCCGAGGGCGATGGTCTTGCCGTCGTCGGTGGTGCCCTGCTGCCACTTCCAGTCGAGGTAGGCGCCCTTGTCCACGCCCTGGGTCTTGCCGAGGTCCATCAGCTTGCCGGAGTGGGTGCCGGTCAGCTCGGCGATGTTGCCGACCTCGACGGCCTGGATGTCGGAGAGGCCGCTGCCGCTGCTGAGGTGGGTGAGCAGGGCGGGCCAGTAGTTCTCGTTGCGCTGTACGGAGTTCTGCTTGATGTCGATGTCCGGGTTGAGCTTCTCGTACTCCTCGTACAGCCCGGCCTCCTGCAGGCCGAAGGCGCCGAACACCCCGACGGTCAGGGTCGTCCTGCCCTTGCCGCCCCCGCCGTCCCCGCCGCCCCCCGAGGAGCCGCCCGGCTCGTCGGAGTCCTCCGCGCAGCCGGCGAGCAGTCCGGCGGCGAGAGCGGTGGCGGCCGCGAGGACCACGGCCGTGCGGGACGTTCGAGTCCTGTAGCGCATTGCGTCCTCCTGGTCCCAGACGTACCGACAGCCGGTCAACTCTCGTATGAAATGGGCGAGTTGGTGGGGAATGGCGCGTACGGGACGTGCGGGTCATGTAAGAGCCGAGTAGGGTGGGAGCGCTCCCATGTGTGATGCCTTGAAGGGTCGCGGCTCGCCCGGGGGGTGTCAAGGCACCGGACGTCGGGAGTTGCGGGCCGTCGGCGCCGTCGCTGGTGGTCGTGGCCCTGCTGTTAGATTCGCGTCGTGGGGAGGCACTGATGGGGAGTGGTCAGCCCAGGGGGCGCGGCGGGGCTCGGCCCACGCTGGAGGAGGTCGCCGCGCGGGCGGGGGTCGGGCGCGGCACGGTGTCCCGGGTGATCAACGGTTCGCCCCGGGTGAGCGAGCAGACGCGCGCGGCCGTCGAGGAGGCGGTGGCGGAGCTCGGCTATGTCCCGAACACGGCGGCCCGGGCGCTCGCCGCGAACCGCACGGACTCGATCGCCGTGGTCGTCCCGGAGCCGGAGTCCCGGTTCTTCGCCGAGCCGTACTTCTCGGACATCATCCACGGCGTGGGCAGCGCGCTCGCGGAGACGGACATGCAGCTCCTGCTGACCTTCGCGGGCGGCGACCGGGAGCGCCGCAGCCTCGCCCAGTACCTGTCCGCGCACCGCGTGGACGGCGTCCTCCTCGTCTCCGTCCACGCCGACGACCCGCTGCCCGACCTGCTGCAGCAGCTCGGCATCCCGGCCGTGATCAGCGGCCGCCGCTCGGCCGATGAGCCCCTCGCCTCGGTGGACTCCGACAACTTCGCGGGCGCCCGCGCGGCCGTCGGCCACCTCCTCGACCGGGGCCGGCGCACGATAGCCACGATCACGGGGCGCCTGGACGTGTACGGCGCCCAGCGCCGCCTCGACGGCTACCGCGACGCCCTCACCGAGGCGGGCCACGCCGTCGAGGAGGCCCTGATAGCCCGCGGCGACTTCACCGAGGACGGCGGTCGCCGCGCCATGACCGAGCTCCTGGCCCGCCGCCCCGACCTGGACGCGGTCTTCGCCGGTTCGGACGTCATGGCCGCGGGCGCCCGCCAGATCCTCCGCGAGGCCGGCCGCCGCATACCGGACGACGTGGCCCTGGTCGGCTTCGACGACTCCGCCATCGCCCGCCACATGGACCCGCCCCTGACCAGCGTCCGCCAGCCCATCACGGAGATGGGCCGCACCATGACGGACGTCCTCCTCGCAGAGATCGCCGACACCCGCCCGGCAGCGGCCCGCCACCTCACCCGCCAGCAGATCGTGCTGCCTACGGAGCTGGTGTGCAGGGCGTCGTCGTGAGGGCCCTCCGGCGCCGTGCGCGGGCGGGCTCGGGCGGCACGGCCTGGCGTGCACCTTTCACGTTGCGGAGAGATGCTTGAGGTATTAGCCCCGCGCGCCACCTGGGGGCGTCATGCCAGCTCAGCGACCTCCTGCCGGACCACCGCCGAGTGGGTGGGGGCGGCGGCCGCCGAGTGGGCCGCCGAGTGGGCCACTGAGCGGGCCGTCCCGAGGGCAGCGTCCTCCGCCGCACGGGAAGCGGCTCGGGCGGGTGATTCTGTACGTGGCCTTGATCGCTGTCGTCCTGGTGGCGATCGTGGTGGCGCTGGTGCTCGCCGGTGGCGGTGGCGAGGAGAAGCCGCCTGACCAGGGCCCTGCCCAGGAGCAGACCGCCCCGTCGGAGCCGGATGCGCGTGCCGACGCGCGGCTCACCAAGTGCTCGGTGGATCCGAGCACCCGCTGGCCCACCGCTGAGTTGCGTATTACCAACCACAGCTCGAAGACGTCCGACTACTCGGTCGAGGTGGAGTTCGTCGGTGCCGACGGCGTGCGTATCGCCGAGGGGGTCGCTGTCACGAGCAATTTGGCGCCGGACCGGGCGGCGAACGAGTCCGCGGTCGGGATTCGGCAGACGTCGGGAAAGGTCGTCTGCCGGATCACGGATGTGACGCGGTTTGCGTCGCCCTAGGCCGTGCCGAGCGCGAGCGGGAAACGCATCGGCCCCCGACTCGTTTTCACGAATCAGGGGCCGATCCTTCAGGGTGAGTGACGGGACTTGAACCCGCGGCCACCTGGACCACAACCAGGTGCTCTACCAACTGAGCTACACCCACCACGGGCCGGTCTTTGTCGTTCTTCCGACCGGCCGAGAAAAAGTGTACAGGGTCCGAAGGGGTGCTCGCGCACGCCTTTCACGGACCCCGTACACGGGGTGCCTGGGAGGGCTAATCCGCAGGCAGGACGTGCTTCGCGGCGATCGACTTGGCGGTGTCCGAGTCGGGCCCGGGCTGCGGGACGAAGATCGCCTCGCGGTAGTAGCGCAGCTCCGCGATGGACTCGCGGATGTCGGCGAGGGCGCGGTGGTTGCCGTTCTTGTCCGGGCTGTTGAAGTACGCCCGCGGGTACCAGCGCCGGGCCAGCTCCTTGATGGAGGAGACGTCCACGATGCGGTAGTGCAGGAAGTCCTCGAGGGTCGGCATGTCCCGCAGCAGGAAGCCGCGGTCCGTGCCGACCGAGTTGCCGCACAGCGGGGCCTTGCGGGGCTCCTTCACGTGCTGCCGGATGTAGGCGAGGACCTGCTCCTCGGCGTCGGCCAGCGTGGTGCCGCCGGCCAGCACGTCGAGGAGTCCCGAGGTGGTGTGCATCTGCCGCACCACCTCGGGCATGGTCTCCAGGGCCGCGTCCGGCGGGCGGATCACGATGTCCACACCTTCGCCGAGCACGTTCAGTTCCGAGTCGGTGACCAGCGCGGCCACCTCGATAAGTGCGTCATCCGTCAGCGAGAGCCCGGTCATCTCGCAGTCGATCCACACCATGCGATCGTTCATGCGCCCAACCCTACGGCGCGCTCCTCTGACCGGGCAGGGGAGCGCGACCCGGCGCGTACGCGTCGGAGTGGAGCTTGCCCGAATCCATCGGCAGGGACGCCGTGGCCCCGAGCGAGCTCGCGGCGGCCGTGCGCCGGGTCTGGGACGGGACGGGGCCCGGTGTCAGCCCCGGGGACCCGCCCGGACCTGGCCCCGGCCCGTCCGTGGCGACCACCGAGGAGCCGGCGGAGACGGCGGCCGCGGCCGTGGGCGCGGCCGACGGTGCCGACGCCCCTGCCGCCGCTGACTCCAGGGACCGCTCGTTCTGCGGCCGCCGCGCCCGGTACGCCGCGCGGTACGCTGCGGGCGAGGAGCCGAGCTGGCGCCGGAAGTGGCCGCGCAGGGCGACGGGCGAGCGGAACCCGCAGCGCCCGGCGACCTCGTCCACGGAGTAGTCGGAGGTCTCCAGGAGCCGCTGTGCCTGCAGCACCCGCTGAGTGATCAGCCACTGCAGGGGAGCGCTCCCGGTCAGCGAGCGGAACCGCCGGTCGAAGGTGCGCCTGCTCATGTAGGCGCGGGCGGCCAGCGTCTCCACGTCGAACTGCTCGTGAAGGTGTTCGAGCGCCCAGGCGACGACCTCGGCGAGCGGGTCGGCGCCGATCTCCTCCGGCAGCGACCGGTCCAGATAGCGTTCCTGGCCGCCGGCCCGGCGCGGTGGCACGACCAGCCTGCGGGCGAGCGCGCCCGCCGCCTCATTGCCGTGATCCGTGCGCACGATGTGCAGACAGAGATCAATTCCGGCCGCGGTGCCGGCCGACGTCAGCACATCGCCGTCGTCGACGAACAGCTCGCGCGGATCGACGTGCACGGACGGATAGCGCTTGGCCAGCGTCGGCGCGTACATCCAGTGCGTCGTCGCCGGTCGGCCGTCCAGTAAACCGGCCGCGGCCAGGACGAACGCGCCGGTGCACAGTCCTACGATGCGCGCGCCCTCCTCGTGCGCGCGGCGCAGCGCGTCGAGTGCCTCCAACGGGGGCGGCGATGTGATCGAGCGCCAGGCCGGCACCACGACGGTGCCCGCCCGCGAGATCGCCTCCAGCCCGTGGGGCGCGGTCAGTTCGAGTCCGCCGGTGGTCCGCAGCGGCCCCTCTTCACCGGCGCACACGAGCAGCCGGTACCGGGGTACTCCCGCGTCCTGCCGGTCAATGCCGAACACGGAGAGAGGTATGGAACTCTCGAAAATGGGACCACCGCTGAAGAGCAGCACCGCGACGATCTCCCGACGTCGCCGCCCGGAGAGCTTCCGCGCCGCGGCTTCCTGCACGGCAGTGGAGTCGTGGCTCATGGTGCTAAGCCCCCCTTGGTCGTCGCGGCTCCCTGTTCTTGACGTGCTTTCTGGGCCTGTCGCTCCTGCACGTTTCCCCTCGGTCCTCCACCAGTCCCCCGCCGTACTACAGTCAAGATCGAATCTACTGCGTCACGTGACGCCGCTGTGACCAGTTCAGCACCCGGCGCATTGTCGACATGGCAACTTGGCGTGAAGCATTCGATCACGAAGCGTCGCACTCACGGGCCGCGCAGGGAAGTGCGCCTTGTGCCAGTGGCCGGTCAACGTAGGGTGCAGAGGCCTTCCGCGCTCCTTTCACCCCTGGTGAGACGTGGGTTGACCCCCCGTTCCGCCAGGGAATGCCGACGGCCGGGAAGTTGGCTGAAAACGTTCGGAGGAGTGCGTGGGAATCAGTCAGTCCACCGGCGCATCGGCACCCGGACGGCGGCCGCCCCGATGCGCCCCCGGCGCCTGCCGCTGACGCCGTCCGCGCGCGGCCGCGCCCCGCTGCGCACGGGCTCGCGCCGCCCCGCGCTCGGACTGCTGCAGAAGCACCCGGCACACCCCGGTCACGGCGGCGAGCCCCAGGGCCGCCCCGCCCGCGCCGGCCAGCGAGGTCCCGTACCCGACCAGGACCACCGGAACCAGGACGCAGGAGAAGGCCGCCCAGCGCACCACGTCGCTCGCCGACTCCTGCGGGGCGGGCACCGGAGCCCGCGCGGGGCGGGGTGCGGGGACCGAGGGGGCCCGGCGCTCGCGCGCCCCCTCGGATGCACGGCGGCGGGTGGTGGCTGCGGTGACCGGGGCGGCGGTGGACGGTCCTGGCACGGCGTGCTCCCTGCGGCAGTGGTTTCGCACGGTGTGGCGGTGGCGGCGGATGTCTCCGAAAGAGTGGTTTCACGGGTTCAACGCGCGGCCGACCGGCCGGTCACTGGCCTGAAGGGGCCGCGCGCGCGAACCGGGCGCAAACCGCCTGTACGGGGCAGCCGCCATTGCCATCCGAGCCGGGCTCATGCATGCTCCGGTGAACGCCGTGAGGCCTCAGGGAGGCCTTGTGCGGGCCTTGTGCCGGCCCGCGGCGGCGCCCCGGGGCCGGCACCGGGCGGGTCCCGGCGGGGGCCTGGACGAGGCTCGTCGAGAGCTGGGCAGGAGAGGAGTGCGGCCGTACCCTTGGGGGTAAGGGGTTGGGAAGGTGATTCCCGGACACACGTCCGGTGAAGTGCACGGTCACGGTGCCCGACCTGCGGTGACCCGCACACATCCGAACCCGCCCGTACCTGCTTCTACCTGCTTCGTACCTGTTTCTCTCTGCTCGTACCGCCCTGTTCCCTACCGCGCACCCAGATCGCGCATCCGAAAAAAGCCGACCCTCCCACAGAGGACTCCTTCGCCGAGACACCGATGGCCGGTCACGAATTCTCCGAACCCGCGAACCGCAAGCGGCAGGTCGCCGATCCGAGCGCGACCCCCCAAGCGGCGGAAGAACCACGTCACTCCTGCGATCCCGCCTTCCGGCACGGTGTCGTCGTCGGCTTCGACGGCTCGACATCCAGCGAGCGGGCCCTCGCCTACGCGATCGGGATGGCACATCGATCCGGCTCCGGCCTGATCATCGTCCACGTCGCCAACCGGCTGCCCACCACGGTCTGGGCGGGCTGTGAGCCACCGGTCTTCGTCGACGTCCCGGACCACCGCACCGAAGTCCTCGGGCTCGAACTGGCCTGCGCCGAGTATCTGTCGGAAGTGCCCTGGATCCTGGTCGAGCGCGGCGGCGACATCTGCCACGAACTCGAAGAGGTCGGCAGGGAGTACTCCGCGGACGCCATCGTCGTCGGCTCGACACATGGGATCGTGGGGCGCATCTTCGGCTCGGTCGCGGGCCGGCTCGCGCGCCGTGCGCAACGGCCCGTCGTCGTCATCCCCTAGCTTCGCAACTCCCTTTCGTCCCAGGCGGGATGAGTGGTGCGGGGGGAGTCGGACGCTCTTCGGCGGCGCATAAATCTACTCGCGCGTAGAGGTGGTTTGTTCCCTTGTGAAGGGTACATACCGCTTGGTGGGGCAGAACCACGGCCCAGTGCCCGTGCGGCGGCGTCCGACGGTTCCACGTCGGCGCGCGCGGCGTATGCCCTGCAGGTCGGGGGTGACGGCCACCGGCAGCAGGCGCGGGCCGGGGGAATGGGCGACCCCGGTCCCTCGAGGAACGGTCCCCTGTGCGCTTGGTGGCACACACAGGGGACCGTTCATGGGCGCGGACTACTCCACGGTGACCGACTTCGCCAGGTTGCGCGGCTTGTCGATGTCCCGGCCGAGGGCCAGCGCCGTGTGGTACGCGAGCAGCTGGAGCGGGATGCCCATCAGGATCGGGTCGAGCTCGTCCTCGTTCTTCGGGACGACGATCGTGTGGTCGGCCTTCTCCTGCTCCCGGTGGGCGACCGCGAGGATCTTGCCGCTGCGGGCCTTGATCTCCTCCAGGGCCGCGCGGTTCTTCTCCAGGAGGTCGTCGTCGGGGACGATCGCGACGGTCGGCAGGGCGGGCTCGATCAGGGCGAGCGGGCCGTGCTTCAGCTCGGACGCGGGGTAGGCCTCCGCGTGGATGTAGGAGACCTCCTTGAGCTTCAGGGAGGCCTCGCGGGCCACCGGGTAGCCCCGCACCCGGCCGATGAACAGCATCGACTTGGCCTCGGCGAACTCCTGCGCGAGCTTCTTGATCTCGTCCTCGCGCTCCAGCATCTGCTCGATCTGCGCGGGCAGTTGGCGCAGGCCCGCGATGATCCGCTTGCCGTCGGAGACCGACAGGTCACGGATGCGGCCCAAGTGCAGGGCGAGCAGCGCGAAGGCGACGGTGGTGTTGGTGAAGCACTTCGTCGAGACGACGCAGACCTCCGGGCCCGCGTGCACGTACACGCCCGCGTCCGCCTCACGCGCGATCGCGGAGCCGACGACGTTGACGATGCCGAAGACCCGGGCGCCCTTGCGCTTCAGCTCCTGCACGGCCGCGAGCACGTCGTAGGTCTCGCCGGACTGGGAGACGGCGACGTACAGGGTGTCGGGGTCCACGACCGCGTTGCGGTAGCGGAACTCGGAGGCGGGCTCGGCGTCCGCGGGGATGCGGGCCAGCTCCTCGATCATCTGGGCGCCGATCATGCCCGCGTGGTACGAGGTGCCGCAGCCGAGGATCTTGACGCGGCGCACCTTGCGGGCGTCGTGCGCGTCCAGGTTCAGGCCGCCGAGGTGCACGGTGGAGAAGCGGTCGTCGATGCGGCCGCGCAGGACGCGGTCCACGGCGTCGGCCTGCTCGAAGATCTCCTTGTGCATGTACGTGTCGTGGCCGCCCATGTCGTACGACTCGGCCTCCCACTCCACGGTGGTCGGCTCGGCCGAGGTGCGCGAGCCCTCGGTGGTGTACGTGCGGTAGTCGTCGGCCTTGATGGTGGCCATCTCGCCGTCGTCGAGGGTGACGACCTGGCGGGTGTGCGAGACGAGGGCGGCGACGTCGGAGGCGACGAACATCTCCTTCTCGCCGATGCCGAGGACGACGGGCGAGCCGTTGCGGGCGACCACGATGCGGTCGTTGAAGTCGGAGTGCAGGACGGCGATGCCGTACGTGCCCTCGATGTGCCGCAGCGCCTCGCGGACCCGGTCCTCCAGCTTCTCGGCCTCGGAGCGGGCGATGAGGTGGGTGATCACCTCGGTGTCGGTCTCGGAGCGGAACTCGACGCCGTCGGCGATCAGCTTGGCGCGCAGCTCGGAGGCGTTGTCGATGATGCCGTTGTGGACGACGGCGACCTTGTTCTCGCCGTCCAGGTGGGGGTGGGCGTTCTCGTCGGAGGGAGCGCCGTGGGTGGCCCAGCGGGTGTGGGCGATGCCGGTGGTGCCGGTGAAGCGCTTGGGGACGCGGGCCTCCAGGTCGCGGACGCGGCCCTTGGCCTTGACCATCTTCAGGCCGGTGGCCTTCGGGCTGGTGATCACGACGCCCGCGGAGTCGTATCCGCGGTACTCCAGGCGCTGCAGGCCCTCCAGGAGGAGCGGGGCGACGTCACGCTTGCCGATATATCCGACGATTCCGCACATAAGGGTCCCTCGGGTTGGGGTGGACAGGGGTCAGCCGTAGACGATGCGGCGCAGCTGCCTGAGCGAGAGCTCGGGCGGCGCGACCGCGCGATAACGCAGGTCCGCCGCGATCCGCTCGAAGATCTCCGTGTTCACCAGGCCCTGACCCTGGAGCTCACGGTGGCGGCGGCGGACGAACGCCTCGGTCGTCTCGTCGAAGTACGCGAGCACGTCCTGGATCACCCGCAGCGCCTCGCCGCGGTGCAGCTGGGTGGAGCGCGTCAGGTGATCGACAAGTTCTTCGTGCACTCGATGATCCTGGGGTACGAGGGGAGCTTTCGCAAGAATCCTGCCCGATATCGGGCAGGAACGGCTTGGTCCGTACTTATGCAGGACCCTGGGCCCTGCGCACGCGCCCTCCTGCCCCTACTGCACGCCCCCGCGCGGGCCCTGCGCGCGCCCGGGTGCGCCCCTTTCACATCCGCTTCAGCACCGCCTGCTTGGCCGCCGTGAACTCCTCGTCCGTCAGGACCCCGCTCCGGTGCAGCTCGCCCAGCTCCCGCAGGCGCCGCAGGAGCGCGTCATGGCCGTCCTCGGCCGGGGCGGCGGGCAGGGCGGGCGCCGCGTCGGCGGGCGCGGCCTCCTGGGTGAGCGCCGCCTTCGTGGCGGCCGGGTGCGGCAGGCGGGCCTGTACGGCCGCCGCGACGAGCGCCATCAGCGGGTCCTTCTTGAAGCCCCACAGCTCCACCGAGTTCGGGTCGTACTTCGGCGGGGCCTTGGTGGGCGAGTTCTTCACCGTGAACCGCAGATAGCCGTTCTCCAGGCCTATGGCGGGCTGCCACTCCACGGCGGCCACGTCGGCGAGAGCGATCGAGCGGGTGCCGGATGCCGCCTTGGCCTCCTCCGTCTTCCAGTTCCACTCCAGGCGGATGTTCTCCCCGTCGAAGCTCACCGTCGCGTCGCCCGCGGCCACCTGCAGCGGCACCGAGGGGCCCGGCAGCAGATAGCTCTCGCAGCCCTTGGCGGGGACCTGCTCCAGGAGCAGCGCGTTGCGCACCTCGTCGACCACGTACTCCGCGACGCCGTACCGGTCCGACTCCACGGTCAGCTGGTACGGATCGGAGGCGTCGGCGAGCTTGCCGCCCGTCGCCTGGAGCAGCGGGTCCGCGCCGTCGCGCAGGCGCAGCCGCAACCGGCCGTTCTTCTTGCCCTGTTCGAAGGCGATGCCCGCCAAGGCCGCCACGGGCAGGGTGAGTTCACCGAGGGTCTTGCGCAGCAACGAGACGGCTTTGTCGCGGCCGGGCACGAGCCGCAGCGTCTCTCCGTCGAAGGTCCAGGTCCCGTCGCGCTGGATGATTTCCGCCATGAGCCGATTCTCGCACCGCAGGCCAGGGCGGGTGGTCTACACCTTGACCCGGTCTGGGGTGCGCGGTACGCATGGTGACGGTTCGACTGCGTCACATCCGCGTTGCCCGGCGAAGGGACCCGCTTGTGAGACAGCACCACAGAACTGCCTGCGTCATCGCCTCGCTCCTGCTGATCGCCGCCGCCGGCACGTCCTCGTCGGCGGCCGCCCCCACCAAGGCCCCGGACCGCGCCGGGCCCACGCCGCTCGGCCAGATCGTGCCCGCGCCGATGAAGGTCGAGCCGGGCGGCGCCGGGTTCGAGATCACCGCCAAGACCCTCATCCGCGTCGGCGGCGATCCCGACGAGCGCCGCATCGCCGAGTACTTGGCGGGCATCCTGCGCCCCTCGACCGGATACCGGCTCCCCGTCACCGACCGCGAGGGCGAGGGCGGCATCCGGCTGCGCATCAGCGCCGAGCCGGAGAACAAGGTCCTCGGCGGTACGGGCTACCGCGTGATCTCCACGCGCGGCTCCCTCACCATCACCTCCTGGTCGGCCACCGGTCTGCGCCACGGCGTGCAGACCGTGCGGCAGCAGCTGCCCGCCGCCGTCGAGAAGAAGACCCCGCAGCGCGGCCCGTGGCGCATCGCGGGCGGCACCATCAAGGACATGCCGCGCTACGCCTACCGCGGCGCGATGCTGGACGTGTCCCGGCACTTCTTCCCCGTCGAGCACGTCAAGCGCTACATCGACCAGCTGGCGCTCTACAAGATGAACAAGCTGCACCTGCACCTGAGCGACGACCAGGGCTGGCGCATCGCGATCGACTCCTGGCCGCGCCTGGCCACCTACGGCGGCTCCACGCAGGTCGGCGGCGGGCCCGGCGGCTACTACACCAAGGACCAGTACAAGGACATCGTCGCCTACGCGTCGTCCCGCGGCCTCCAGGTGATCCCGGAGATCGACATGCCGGGCCACACCAACGCGGCCCTCGCCTCGTACGCCGAACTGAACTGCAACGGCGTCGCGCCCCCGCTCTACACGGGCACGAACGTCGGCTTCAGCTCGCTGTGCGTCAACAAGGACGTGACGTACGAGTTCGTGGACGACGTCGTGCGGGAGCTGGCCGCCCTCACGCCCGGCGGGAGCGTCCACATCGGTGGTGACGAGGCGCACTCCACCAGCGACGAGGACTTCGTGACGTTCATGGGCAAGGTCCAGCCCGTCGTCGCCAAGTACGGCAAGACCGTGATGGGCTGGCACCAGCTGGCCGGGGCGAATCCGGCCAAGGACGCCGTCGTCCAGTACTGGGGCTACGACCGCACCGGCCAGGCCGAGCGCGACCAGGTCGTGAACGCGGCGAAGAAGGGCACCAAGCTGGTGCTCTCCCCGGCCGACCGCGCCTACCTCGACATGAAGTACGACAAGGACACCCCGCTCGGCCTGACCTGGGCGGGCTATGTCGAGGTGCAGCGGGCCTACGACTGGGATCCGGGCACGTATCTGCAAGGGGCCCCGGCCGACGCGGTCCTCGGCGTCGAGGCACCGCTGTGGACGGAGACCCTGTCCACGCCCGCGCACCTGGACTACATGGCGTTCCCGCGGCTTCCCGGGATCGCCGAACTCGGCTGGTCGCCCGCGGCCACGCACGACTGGGGCGCGTACAAGGGCCGGCTCGCGGGGCAGGCGCCGCGCTGGGACGCGCTCGGCATCAACTACTACAAGTCGCCGCAGGTTCCCTGGCCCGCCGAGCGGTAGCCACGGCACGAACGGCTGAGCGGGGCTCCGCGGGACCGTCCGCGGAGCCCCGCCCGGTCCAGGCGGCCCGGTCTAGGCGATCGGGTTCTTGAGGGTCCCCACCAGCTGCAGGGCGCCCGCCGGGTCGGCGAGGTCCAGCATCTGCTCGTTGTCGCGCAGCTGGAGCCGGTTCAGGCAGGACAGCGCGAACTCGGGCGCGAACATGTCGTACTGCCGGAACTTGTCGGCCAGTTCGGGCACGGAGTGCTGGTAGTCGCGGACGCACTCGGCGACCGTGCGCCAGAAGACGTCCTCGTCGACGCGGCCCTCGGTGACGAGGGTCGCGGACAGGAAGCGGAAGAAGCAGTCGAAGACGTCCGTGAGGATCGACAGGAGCTTGCGGTCCTCGGGCACCTCCACGCGGATCCGCTCGACCTCGGGCGGAAGCACGGCCGTCGGGTCCATCACGGCGATCTCCTCGGCGATGTCCTTGAACAGGACCCGGTCGACGACACCGTCCTTCAACACCATGATCACGTTCTCGCCGTGCGGCATGAACACCAGGTCGTAGGCGTAGAAGCAGTGCAGCAGCGGCGTCAGGTAGGCGCGCAGATAGCGGCGCAGCCACTCGGCCGGCGCCAGGCCCGAGCGCTCCATCAGGGCACCCGCGAAGGACGCGCCGTCGCGGTCGGTGTGCAGGAGCGAGGCCATGGTGGCGAGCCGCTCGCCCGCGCCCAGGGCGGGCACCGGGCTCTCGCGCCACAGCGCGGCGAGCATCTTGCGGTACGGCGAGTGGCGGTCGGTCGCCGCCTCGTACTCCAGGTGCCGGTAGCCGACGGCGGCGCGCTCGCGGATGATGCCGAGGCCGGTGGCTTTGAGGACCTGGTCGGAGCGGACGAGGCCGTACAGCCAGTCGTTGATCGCCGGGGTCGCCTTCATGTACGCGGCCGAGAGTCCGCGCATGAAGCCCATGTTGAGGACGGACAGGGCCGTCTTCACATAGTGCTTGGTCGGGGCGGAGGCGTTGAAGAACGTCCGGATCGACTGCTGGGCCAGATACTCGTCGTCGCCCTCGCCCAGGCACACCAGGCGCCGGTCGGCGACCTCGGCGGCGAAGGTCACGGAGAGCTTGTTCCACCACTGCCAGGGGTGGGCCGGGATGAGGAGGTAGTCGGCCGGGTCGAGGTCCTGGGCGCGCAGCACCGCGTCGAACCGGTCCAGGGTCTGCCGGCCCAGCTCGGCCCGCAGGAACGACTCGTACTCCAGGCCCTCGCCCGCGGTGAACGCGGCCCGGTCGCGCCGCGCCGCCAGCCAGATCAGCCGGACGGGGCTCGCGGTCTCGGGAGCGTACGAGAGGTACTCGTGCACGCCGAAGCCGAGCCGTCCGTTGTTGGCGACGAAGCAGGGGTGGCCCTCGGTCATGCCGGTCTCGATCTCCTGGAAGCCGGAGGCGGCGAGCTCGGCGGCCGAGAGGTGCGGCTTGCTGAGTTTGAAGCAGGTGCCGGAGAGGGTGGAGGAGATCTCCTCCAGGTACACCGGCAGGACCTTGTCGCTCAGGCCGAGGGCTCCGCGCAGCTCGGTGAAGAACTCCAGGGCGTTCAGGGGGAGTTCGACGCCGTCGCGGTGGCGGGTGAGGGAGGCCGCGTCGACGGCCCAGTGGTCGAGGGCGAAGACGCGGGCGGCGAAGCGGTAGCGGGTCAGGCCGTCGTCGCTGCGTACGACGTAGCGGCCCGCGCCCAGGTCGTCCGGGACCAGCAGCCGCTCGTGCGCGAACTCGGCAAGAGCTTTGCGGATGAGGAGGCGGTTGGCCTCGGCCCAGCGCTCGGGGTTCAGATGGGCCACGGCCTCGGCCTGGGGGGAGAGGCGCGCGAGGGGTGCGGCGGGCGTCAGGGTCATGTCCGTGCTCCAGAGACTGCGGTGGGGCGTGCTGCTACGGCGTGGCGCACCACGGCCGCCTCGTAACTCTCGCGGGTGCAGAAGCTGAGCAGGGCCCGCTTCTCCGGCTTGTCGATCTCGCGCTCCGGTACGAAGCCGACCTCCTCGTTGAGGCGGTGCACGGCCGTGTTCGTGACGTCGGGTTCGACGACGACGCGGTGGGTGCGCGGGTCGGCGAACAGGTGCTCCATCACCGTGGCGATGACGGCGCGGGTGAAGCCGTGCACCGGCCGGTCGGTGGGGGCGACCAGGAAGTGCATGCCGACGTCGCCGGGCTCGGGCTCGTACAGGCCGACCAGCTCGACGTGGCGGGGGTCGTAGCGCTCCATCAGGAACGCGGGCTCCCCGTCGTGCAGGCCGACGAACGCGTCGTGGTGCTCGGAGGCGGCGATGGCCATGTACTCGCGCTCGATGTCGTGCAGCTTCGCGCCCTGGAGCAGCCAGAAGGCCGCCTTGGGGTGGGTGACCCAGGCGTGTACCAGCTCGGCGTCCGAAATGGGGCCTCCCCTGCTCGAACGGAGTTGAGAGCTTGGGGAAGGGTCGAGGGGGCGCAGGGTGAGGGTGCCGACACCGCGGTCCAGGCTCGGCCTGCGTCTCATGCCGCTCGTGCCGCTCGTCCTGCCCGTCCCTTTCATCCAGCTCATACGGCGAACTCCTGGAAGGCGATGGACTTCTCGACCGGGTAGACCTCGCGGCCGAGCAGCTCACGGATGATGTACGCGTTGCGGTACGGGCCCATGCCGAGGTCGGGGCTGGTCATGGAGTGGGTGTGGACGGCGGCGTTCTGCAGGAAGACGCCCCGGCCGCTGGTGTCCACGGAGTAGTTGCGGGCCACGTCGAAGCGGCCGCGGCCGTCGAATCGCAGGTGCGCGCGCAGCGGCTCCAGGAAGGCGGGGACGGCGTACCGGTAGCCGGTGGCGAGGATCAGGCCCTCCGTCGTCATCTCGAAGTCCTTGCCCTGCTCCTCCTGGCGCAGGCCGAGCGTGTAGACGCCGTTGGTGTACCGGGCCTTCCGCAAGCTCGCGTTGGTGAGCAGCCGGGTGGGCACGGGCCCGTCCAGGTTCTTCTGGTAGAGCAGGTCGAAGATGGCGTCGATCAGCTCCCCGTCGATGCCCTTGAACAGGTTCTTCTGCTCGCTCTCCAGGCGGTAGCGGGTGTCCTCGGGCAGCGAGTGGAAGTAGTCGACGTACTCCGGAGAGGTCATCTCCAGGGTCAGTTTCGTGTACTCCAGGGGGAAGAAGCGCGGCGAGCGGGTCACCCAGTTGAGGCGGTAGCCGTGGGTGTCCATGTCGGCGAGCAGGTCGTAGTAGATCTCCGCGGCGCTCTGGCCGCTGCCGACGATGGTGAGGGAGTTCTTCTTCTGCAGCTCCTCCTTGTGCTCCAGGTAGCGGGAGTTGTGCAGGAAGTCGCCGCCGAGGCCCTCGCAGGCCGCCGGGATGTGGGGCGGGGTGCCGGTGCCGAGGACGAGGTGGCGGGCGCGCAGGGTGTCGCCGGAGTCCGTCGTCACCTCGTACACGCCGTCCGCGTGCGTCACCCGGGTCACGGTCGTGCCGAAGCGGACGGAGGAGAGTTTCCCGGCGGCCCAGCGGCAGTAGTCGTTGTACTCGCGGCGCAGCGGATAGAAGTTCTCGCGGATGTAGAAGGAGTACAGGCGGCCCGACTCCTTCAGGTAGTTCAGGAAGGAGTACGGGGACGTGGGGTCGGCGAGCGTCACCAGGTCCGACATGAACGGCGTCTGCAGGTGGGCGCCGTCCAGGAACATGCCCGCGTGCCACTCGAAGTCCGGCTTGGACTCCAGGAACAGGCCGTTCAGGTCGTCGAGGGGCTCGGTGAGACAGGCCAGGCCGAGGTTGAAGGGCCCGAGGCCGATGCCGATGAAGTCGTGCGTCGGCTGCGCTGCGCGGGGGTCAGCTGGCGCGGTCAAGGTTCTCTCCCAGGTACTGCTCGGCGTGGCCGGCTATCAGATCGAGGACGGCGGCGATGTCGGCGGCCGTGGTCTCGGGGTTGAGCAGGGTGAACTTCAGGTACTGGCGGTCGCCCACCTCGGTGCCCGCGACCACGGCGGCGCCGGAGGCGAACAGGGCCTTGCGGGCGTACAGGTTGGCGCGGTCGATGGCGGCCGGGTCGCAGATCGCCTCCGGGATGTAGCGGAAGACGAGGGTGGACAGGCTCGGCTGGACGACGACGTCGAAGCGCGGGTCGGCGGCGAGCAGGTCGAAGCCCTCGGCGGCCAGGTCGCAGACCTCGTCGAAGAGGTCACCGATGGCGTCGGCGCCCATCACGCGCAGCGTCATCCACAGTTTCAGCGCGTCGAAGCGGCGGGTCGTCTGCAGGGACTTGTCGACCTGGTTGGGGATGCGTTCCTGGACCGCGCGCCGCGGGTTCAGGTACTCGGCGTGGTACGTGGCGTGCCGCAGCGTCGCCGCGTCCCGGACGAGCAGCGCCGACGAACTGACGGGCTGGAAGAACGACTTGTGGTAGTCGACCGTGACGGAGTCGGCGCGCTCGATGCCGTCGAGCAGGTCGCGGCGGGTGCGCGAGGCGAGCAGGCCGCAGCCGTAGGCGGCGTCGACGTGCAGCCACGTCCCGTAGCGCGCGCAGAGGTCGGCGATCTGCGGCAGCGGGTCGATGGAGCCGAAGTCGGTGGTGCCCGCGGTCGCGACGACGGCCATGGGGACGAGGCCCTCGCGGTCGAGACGGGCCAGCTCGCGGGCGAGCGCCACGGTCTGCATGCGCTTGTCGCGGTCGGTGGGGATCGCGATGACGGCGTCCTGGCCGAGGCCCAGCAGTTTCGCGGCCTTCTGGACGCTGAAGTGGCCGACCTCGGAGGCGAGGACGCGCAGCCGGGCGGGGGAGTCCGTCTTGGCCTCCTCGCGGGCGAGCAGCAGGGCCTGCAGGTTGGACTGGGTGCCGCCGGAGGTGAACACGCCGTCGGCGGCGGGTCCGAGGCCGACGCGCTCGGCGGTCCAGTCGATCAGGCGGCGCTCGATGAGGGTGCCGCCCGCGGACTGGTCCCAGGTGTCCAGGGAGGAGTTCACGGCGGTCAGGACGGCCTCGCCGAGCACGGCCGGGATGACGACCGGGCAGTTGAGGTGGGCCAGGTAGCGGGGGTGGTGGAAGTAGACGGCGTCGCGCAGGTACAGCTCGTCCAGCTCGTCGAGGGCGGCGCCGGTGTCGTGCAGCGGGGTGTCGAGGTCGACGGCCTCGACGCGGGGGGAGAGGGCGTCCGCGCAGACGCCGGTGAACGGACGGGAGGTGGTGGCGATTCTGGCCGCCACCCGCTCGACTCCTTCCGTCACGGAGGTGCGGTATCGCTCCGTGGTGGTGTCATTGAGCAGGTGCGAGCGCATGAACTGTCCTCCAGGTGAGGGGACTTGGTCGCGCCCCCGGGACAGGGCACAGCAGGGAGGGCCGAGGGCGCGACATGGAACTTAGGTTAGCCTAACCTAAGTTTATCGCGACAGGGGTCTGGGCCCCCTTCTGTCCCACAGGTCACCCGGAAACTCACGAGCCATCCACAAACCCACAGGTCACAAACGCACGGCTCGAACAACACAGCGCCGCCCGGCTGCGAAGAGCAGCCGGGCGGCGCTGGGGATATTTGAGCCTGTCCGGCGATTGAGGACGAGCCGGGCCGCAGGCCGCGATTCAGCGGCGCGCCAAGGCCGACGTGCACCGCCCCGACGGTCAGGAGACCTTCTTCGCCTTCTCGATGGCCTCCGCCAGGTCCTGAAGGATCGGCGCGCACTTGGCGTACGAGAAGATCGGCTCCGTCACGCGCGGGATGACCTGCCCGGCCTTGACGGCGGGCAGCTTGCCCCAGGTCGGCTTCTGCTTCGCGAGGTCCGCGGGCTGCAAGGCCGACGTGCGGTTGTCCATCATGATCACGTCGGCCTCGTACTGGTCGACGTTCTCCCAGGACAGGTTCTCGAACCAGCCCCCGCTCTCCTTCTTGGCCTTCTCCGGCGGCTCGACGATGTTCACGCCGAGCGCCTTGAAGTACTCCAGGTCGGCGGAGAGGTCGGAGCCGGAGACGTAGAAGATCTCCGCGCTCGCCGAGCCGACCAGGACCTTGATCTCCGGGCGGGACTTCGCGGCCTTGCGCAGCCGCTCCGCCGCGGCCTCGAAGCGCTTCTTCGCCGTGACGACCTTGTCGGACTTCACGTCAGCGCCGAGCGACTCGGCGAGGTCGAGGATGCGCTCCAGGGGCTTGGTCATCTGCCGGTCGTAGACGGAGATCCCGACGCTCGGGGCGAGCTTCAGGATCTTGTCCTTGGACTGCTCGGGGACGTACCAGAGGGTGCCCTTGTCGTCGAACATCGTGGAGATCAGGACGTCCGGCTGGAGGCCCACGTACTTCTCGATGTTGAACTGGTCCCAGGCGTTGCCGAGGACGGTCACCTTGCTGATGTCCATGTCGCCGGCCTGGACGTCCGCCTTGCCGTCCTTGGTCTTCGTCGGGCCGAAAACCCCCTTGACCTCGATGCCGTAGTCGTACAGCGCCGCCGCGACGCCGGTGAACGCCACGATGTTCGCGGGCGTCGAGTCGGTCTCGGCGGTCTTGCCGCGGTCGTCCTTGAAGGACCAGGGGCCGCCGTCCTTCGTGCCGCTGCCCGAGCCGCCGCTCTTGTCCTTCTTCTCGTCACCGCAGGCGGCGAGGACGGCGGTGAGCCCGAGGGCGCCGCCCGCGGCGAGGATGCCGCGGCGCGAGGGCGTGCGGAGGCTGTGGGACATGAGGTCTCTGCTTTCGTACGGGGCACTGGCCGGAAGTGGTGCTTAGGTTAACCTAACCTTGCTTCCGGTCCAGTGGGCCCCCGCTCCGGCCGGTGACCCCGCCTCGGTCGGCGGCCTCCCGCACCCTCAGCGGGGGAGGCCCGGCTCCCGGGTGGCCTCCCGCACCCTCAGCGGGATAGGCCCGGATCCCGGGTGGCCCCCCGCACCCTCAGCCGGTGAGGCCCAGCTCCCGGGCGATCAGCATGCGCTGCACCTCGCTCGTGCCCTCGCCGATCTCCAGGATCTTGGAGTCCCGCCACATCCGCGCCACCGGGTACTCGTTCATGAAGCCGTACCCGCCGTGGATCTGCGTGGCCTCGCGCGCGTTGTCGACGGCGACCGTCGAGGAGTACAGCTTCGCGAGCGCCGCCTCCTTCTTGAACGACTCGCCGGAGACGAGCCGCGAGGCCGCGTCGCGCCAGGCGAGGCGGGCCGTGTGCGCCTTCATCTCCATGTCGGCGATCTTGAACTGGATGGCCTGGTTGCTGCCGATCGGCCGCCCGAACGCGTGCCGCTCCTTGGCGTACTTCACCGACTCGTCCACACAGCCCTGCGCGAGCCCCGTGCCGAGCGCCGCGATCGCGATCCGGCCCTCGTCCAGGATCCGCAGGAACTGCGCGTACCCGCGCCCGATCTCACCGAGCAGGTTCGCCTTCGGCACCCGCACGTCGGCGAACGACAGCTCCCGGGTGTCCGAGGCGTTCCAGCCGACCTTCGAGTACGGCGCCGCGACCGTGAAGCCCGGCGTGCCGGACGGCACGATGATCGAGGAGATCAGCGGCTTGCCCGCGTCCGTGCGCCCCGTGACGGCCGTGACCGTGACCAGGCCCGTGATGTCGGTCCCGGAGTTGGTGATGAAGCACTTCGTGCCGTTGATGACCCACTCGTCGGTCGCCTCGTCCAGGCGCGCCGTCGTGCGCGTACCGCCCGCGTCGGAGCCGCCGTCCGGCTCGGTCAGGCCGAAGGCGCCCAGGATCTCGCCGGAGCACAGGCGCGGCAGCCACTCCCGCTTCTGCTCCTCGGTGCCGAACAGGTGCAGCGGCATCGCGCCGAGCGAGACGCCCGCCTCCAGCGTGATCGCCACGGACGAGTCGACGCGCGCCAGCTCCTCCAGGGCGATGCCGAGCGCCAGGTAGTCGCCGCCCATGCCGCCGTACTCCTCGGGGAAGGGCAGTCCGAACAGCCCCATGCGGCCCATCTCGCGCACGATCTCGTACGGGAACTCGTGCCGCTCGTAGAGGTCGCCGATCTTCGGGGCGACCACGTCGTGGGCGAACGCCTCGACGGTGCGCCGGAGTTCCTCGTGTTCGGGGGAGAGGTGGTGGTCCATCGTTCTCACTGCTCCTGGTGGGAGAGGGCACGCACGGTGCGGGACGGGCTCGGTCGGCCCAGCTGGCCGGCCATCCACACGCTGGTGGCGGTGAGACGGCCGAGGTCGACCCCGGTCTCGATGCCGAGGCCGTGAAGCATCCACACGAGGTCTTCGGTGGCGAGGTTTCCGGTGGCGCTCTTGGCGAACGGGCAGCCGCCGAGGCCGCCCGCGGAGGCGTCCACGGTGGTCACTCCGTGCTGCAGGGCCGCCAGGGTGTTGGCGAGCGCCTGGCCGTAGGTGTCGTGGAAGTGCACGCCGACGCGGTCCGTGGGCACGCCCTGTTCGTTGAGCGTGGCGAGCAGTTCCTGTACGTGTCCCGGGGTGGCCACGCCGATGGTGTCGCCGAGGCTCAGCTCGTCGCAGCCCATGTCGAGCAGCGCCTTGCAGACCCTGACGACCTGCGCGATCGGGACGGCGCCCTCCCAGGGGTCGCCGAAGCACATCGACAGATAGCCGCGCACGTGCACCCGGTCGTGCGCGCTCTCCGCCTCCTTCGCCCGCGCCACCACGGGCTCGAACATGGCGAGCGCCTCGTCCACCGTGCGGTTCAGGTTGGCCTTGGCGAAGGACTCGGTGGCGCTCGCGAACACGGCCACGCGGCGGGCGCCGAGCGCGAGGGCGCGGTCCAGGCCGCGGGCGTTCGGGACCAGGACGGGCAGGTGCACGCCCTTGGTCCGCGCGAGGTCGTCGAGGAGCGGGAACAGGTCCTCCGCGTCGGCCAGTTGGGGCACCCACTTGGGGTGCACGAAGCTGGTCGCCTCGATGGTGGTGAGGCCCGCGTCGGCGAGACGGTGGACGAACTCCGCCTTCACCTCGGTGGGCACGGTCGCCTTCTCGTTCTGCAGGCCGTCGCGCGCGCCCACCTCGTGGATGCGGACGCGGGGCGGCAGGTCCTCGGCCGGGACGACCATCGGCAGGGCGCCGGGTGCTCGTGCGGTCATGACGCGTCCTCCTCCGCGGGGGCCACCACGGCCAGGACCTGGTCCATGGCGACCGTGGTGCCCGGGGTGACGTCCAGTTCGGTGACGGTGCCGGCGTGCGGCGCGGAGATGACGTGCTCCATCTTCATGGCCTCCACCACCAGCAGGCTCTGGCCCGCCGTCACCTCGTCGCCCGGGGCCACCTTGACGACCGTCACGGTGCCGGGCATCGGGGCCGTGAGCGCGTCCACGCCCGCGTGGGCGGCGCCGCTGAGCGCGGCCTCCACGGGGTCGTGGTCCCGCACGTCCCAGGCGTCGCCGTCACGGCCGAGCCAGGTGCCGGTGCGGTGGAAGGTGTGGGTGCGGCCGTCGAGGTGGAGGGTGACGGTGGTCGGCCCTGCCGGGGGCTCCCCGAGCCCACCCCTTCCCGAAACCGGGGGCAGGCCCCCGGGCCCCTGGGCCGTCTCCCCCGAGGGGAGCTGGATCTCGGTGCCCTCGGCACCGGGGCGGGTGCGGACGACGACCGGTTCGTGCCCCGGCACGCGCAGGTGGTGCACCGTCCACGCGGCTTCGCCGCCGAGCCGCCACCCGCTGGGTACGGAGAAAGGGTCCTGCCATTCGTTCGCGGTCGTGCCCACCCGGCCCGCGGGGCGGGACGGTTGAGCCCACCCGGCCCGCACCAACGCCGCCGCCCCGTACACCTCCACCGGAACGTCCGCGTCGACCAGGCCCTCGGCCTCCCGCTCCACGAGCCCCGTGTCCAGCTCCCCGGCCACCACCGCCGGGTGCGCCAACAGCCGCCGCAGGAACCCCGCGTTCGTCGGCACCCCCAGGGTCACCGTCTCCGCGAGCGCGGCCCGCAACTTCCGCAGGGCCGTCGCCCGGTCGGGCCCGTACGCGATGACCTTCGACAGCATCGGGTCGTACAGGCTCCCGACCTCCGTGCCCTCGCTGAGCCCGGAGTCGGTGCGCACCCCGTCGCCGGACGGCTCGTGCAGGGCGAGGACGGTCCCGCCGGACGGCAGGAAGCCCCGCGCGCCCTTCTTGAAGGACACCGTCTCGGCGCAGACGCGGGCCTCGACCGCGTGACCGGTCAGCGTGATGTCGTCCTGCGCGAAGGCGAGGCGCTCGCCGGAGGCGACCCGCAGCTGCCACTCGACCAGGTCGAGGCCGGTGATCAGCTCCGTGACGGGGTGCTCGACCTGGAGACGGGTGTTCATCTCCATGAAGTAGTACGAGGCGGGGTCGTCACCGGGGACGATGAACTCGACGGTGCCCGCGCCGACGTACCCGCAGGAGCGCGCGGCCTCCACGGCGGCGGCGCCCATCGCGGCGCGCGTCGCCTCGTCGAGCAGGACGCTGGGCGCCTCCTCGATGATCTTCTGGTGGCGCCGCTGCAGGGAGCACTCGCGCTCGCCGAGGTGGACGACGTTGCCGTGCGCGTCGGCGAGCACCTGGATCTCGATGTGCCGGGGCCGGTCCACCCACCGCTCCACGAGGAGGGTGTCGTCGCCGAAGGAGGAGCGGGCCTCGCGCCGGGCGGCGGCGATCTCGTCGCCGAGGAGGGCGGCGTCCCGGACCAGGCGCATGCCCTTGCCGCCGCCGCCCGCGGAGGGCTTCAGGAGCACGGGGGTGCCGATCTCGCGGGCGGCGTCGACGAGTTGGGCGTCGGTGAGGCCGCTGCCCGAGGAGCCGGGGACGACGGGGACGCCGGCCTCGCGCACGGTCTCCTTGGCGCGGATCTTGTCGCCCATCAGGTCGATCGCGGCGGCGGGCGGTCCGATGAACGCGAGGCCGGCGTCCGCGCAGGCCGCCGCGAAGGCGGCGTTCTCGGCCAGGAAGCCGTAGCCGGGGTGGACGGCCTGGGCGCCGGACGCGGCGGCGGCAGCCAGGAGCCGCTCGGCCGACAGATAGCTCTCGGCGGCCGGGGCGGGCCCGAGCCGCACCGCCGTGTCGGCCTCGCGGACGTGCCGGGCGTCGGCGTCGGCGTCGGAGAAGACGGCCACCGAACGGACGCCGAGCGCCCGCAGCGTACGGATGACGCGGACGGCGATCTCGCCCCGGTTGGCCACAAGGACTGTGTCGAACATGCTCATGGGGTCTGGTCCCTCACATCCGGAAGACGCCGAAGCCGCGTTCGCCCAAGGGCGCCCCGGCACACGCGGTCAGAGCCAGGCCGAGCACCTGGCGGGTCTCCAACGGGTCGATGACCCCGTCGTCCCACAGCCGTGCCGTGGCGTAATAGGCGTTGCCCTGCTGTTCGTACTGCGCGCGGACCGGGGCCTTGAAGGCGTCCTCGTCCTCGGCCGACCACTGTTCGCCGCGTCCTTCGAGCTGGTCGCGCTTGACGGTGGCGAGGACGGACGCCGCCTGCTCGCCGCCCATCACGGAGATCTTGGCGTTGGGCCACATCCACAGGAAGCGCGGCGAATAGGCCCGGCCGCACATCGAGTAGTTGCCCGCTCCGTAGCTGCCGCCAACCACCACCGTCAGCTTCGGGACCCGGGTGCAGGCCACGGCCGTGACCATCTTCGCGCCGTGCTTGGCGATGCCCCCGGCCTCGTAGTCACGGCCGACCATGAAGCCGGAGATGTTCTGCAGGAAGACCAGCGGGATGCCGCGCTGGTCGCACAGCTCGATGAAGTGGGCGCCCTTCTGGGCGGACTCGGAGAACAGGATGCCGTTGTTCGCGACGATGCCGACGGGGTGGCCGTGGATGTGCGCGAAGCCCGTCACCAGGGTCTGGCCGTACTCGGACTTGAACTCGGCGAAGCGCGAGCCGTCCACGACGCGGGCGATGACCTCGCGGACGTCGTAGGGGGTGCGGGAGTCCGTCGGCACCGCGCCGTACAGACCGAGCGGGTCGACCTTCGGCTCCTCGACCGGGCGGACCTCCCAGGGGAGGGCCCCGCGCGCGGGGAGCGTGGAGACGATCGTGCGGACGATGCGCAGGGCGTGCGGGTCGTCCTCGGCGAGGTGGTCGGTGACGCCCGACACCCGGGAGTGGACCTCGCCGCCGCCCAGCTCCTCGGCCGTGACGACCTCGCCGGTGGCGGCCTTCACCAGGGGCGGGCCGCCGAGGAAGATCGTGCCCTGGTTGCGGACGATCACGGCCTCGTCGCTCATCGCGGGGACGTACGCGCCGCCCGCCGTGCAGGAGCCGAGGACCGCCGCGATCTGCGGGATGCCCGCGCCGGACATCCGCGCCTGGTTGTAGAAGATCCGCCCGAAGTGCTCGCGGTCGGGGAACACCTCGTCCTGCATCGGCAGGAAGGCGCCGCCCGAGTCGACCAGGTAGAGGCAGGGGAGGCGGTTCTCCAGGGCGACCTCCTGCGCCCGCAGGTGCTTCTTGACCGTCATCGGGTAGTACGTCCCGCCCTTGACGGTCGCGTCGTTGGCGACGATCACGCAGTCGCGCCCGCTGACCCGGCCGACGCCCGCGATGACACCGGCGGCCGGGGCGGCGCCGTCGTACATGCCGTCGGCCGCGAGCGGGGCCAGTTCGAGGAACGGCGAGCCGGGGTCGAGGAGGGCGTCCACGCGGTCGCGCGGCAGCAGCTTGCCGCGTGCCACGTGCCGCTGCCGGGCGCGCTCGCCGCCGCCGAGCCGGGCCGCCGCGAGTTTGCCGCGCAGCTCCTCGGCCAGGGCGCGGTGCGCCGCCTCGTTCGACCGCCAGGCTTCCGAGGCGGGGTCCGCCGCGCTCGCGAGGACTGGTGCCTGTTGCATCCGCTGTGCTCCCACTGTTAGTGAGCGTTAACGTATGGCGCCAAGGTTAACGACCGCTAACCGTGCTGTCTAGAATTGCTTCCATGGCCACCAGGACCGACGCCCCCACCCGCCGTGAGCAGATCCTCAAGGAAGCCGCCAGGCTCTTCGCCGAGCGCGGCTTCCACGGCGTCGGCGTGGACGAGATAGGGGCCGCCGTCGGGATCAGCGGGCCCGGCCTCTACCGCCACTTCGCGGGCAAGGACGCGATGCTGGCCGAGCTGCTCGTGGGGATCAGTGAGCAGTTGCTGCGGGGCGGTGAGCGCCGGGCCGCGGAGGCCGCGGGGTCGCCCGGCGCCGTGCTCGACTCGCTCATCGAGGGCCACATCGACTTCGCCCTCGACGACCGCCCGTTGATCACTCTCCACGACCGGGAGCTGGACCGCCTGCGGGACAGCGACCGCAAGCTGGTGCGCTCGCTCCAGCGGCGGTACGTGGAGCTGTGGGTGACCGCGGTGCGGGAGGTGTACCCGGGTCTCGCCGAGGCGGAGGCGCGGGCGTCCGTGCACGCGGTGTTCGGCCTCCTCAACTCGACCCCGCACCTGGGCCGCCCGGGGTCGCTGCCGGACCGGGAGGGGACGGCGGGGCTGTTGCGCCGGTTGGCGCACGGGGCGCTGGCGGCGGCGGTGGCGGAGCGCTGAGCGACGGCGGTCACTGAATTCGCCCTGGACGGTCACCGCGACCCGCGGGTAACCTCACCCTGAGCAAGCGCTTAGTAAACTGCGCCGTCGCCAGAGGGAGCCAAGCCGTGCGCCGTACTGTCTTCAACGAGGACCACGAGGCATTCCGGGAGACCGTCCGGGCCTTCATCGAGGCCGAGGTCGTGCCCGTGTACGACGAGTGGTTCGCGGCGGGCCAGGCGCCGAGGGACTTCTACTACAAGCTCGCCGACCTCGGCGTCTTCGGCATCCGCGTCCCCGAGGAGTTCGGCGGCGCGGGCATCGACTCGCACAAGTTCGAAGCCGTCATGTACGAGGAGACGGCCCGCGCGGGCGTCTCCTTCGGCGGCTCCGGCGTGCACGTCCTGCTCGGTCTGCCCTACATCGAGATGCTCGCCACCGACGAGCAGAAGAAGCGCTTCCTGCCCAAGTTCGTCTCCGGCGAGGAGATGTGGGCGCTCGCCATGACCGAGCCCGGCACCGGCTCCGACGTCGCGGGCATGAAGACCACCGCGAAGCTCTCCGAGGACGGCACGCACTACGTCCTCAACGGCGCCAAGACCTTCATCACCGGCGGCGTGCACGCCGACCGCGTCATCGTCTGCGCCCGCACCTCCGCCCCTCGTGAGGACGACCGCCGCTTCGGCATCTCCCTCTTCGCCGTCGACACCAAGTCCGAGGGCTACTCGGTGGGCCGCAAGCTCGACAAGCTCGGCCTGAAGGTCTCCGACACCGCCGAGCTGGCCTTCGTCGACGTCAAGGTCCCGGTCGAGGACCTGCTCGGCGAGGAGAACAAGGGCTTCGGCTACCTCGGCCACAACCTCGCCTCCGAGCGCTGGGGCATCGCCTTCGGCGCCTACGCGCAGGCCAAGGCCGCCGTGCGGTTCGCCAAGGAGTACGTCCAGGAGCGTGCCGTCTTCGGCAAGTCCGTCGCCTCCTTCCAGAACACCAAGTTCGAACTGGCCGCCTGCCAGGCCGAGGTGGACGCGGCCGAGGCCGTCGCCGACCGCGCCCTGGAGGCCCTGGACGCGGGCGAGCTGACCCCCGCCGAGGCCGCGAGCGCCAAGCTGTTCTGCACCGAGGTCGCCCACCGCGTCATCGACCGCTGCCTCCAGCTCCACGGCGGCTACGGCTTCATGAACGAGTACCCGATCGCCCGCCTGTACGCGGACAACCGCGTCAACCGCATCTACGGCGGCACCAGCGAGGTCATGAAGATGATCATCGCGAAGTCGATGGGCCTGTAACTCGCCGATGAGCGAGGAACTCGAAAGACTGCTCGGCCTCCTCGACCTGGAACGGGTCGAGGAGGACATCTTCCGCGGCGTCAGCCGGACGTCGCTCGTGCCGCGCGTCTTCGGCGGCCAGGTCGCCGCGCAGGCCCTGGTCGCCGCCGGGCGCACCGTCCCCGGCGAGCGTTCCCCGGACTCTCGGCTTCGCGCGAGCGGGGGAGGCCGCAACGCGCACTCCCTGCACGCCTATTTCCTGCGCCCCGGCGACCCCGGCGCGTCCATCGTCTACACCGTCGACCGCATCCGCGACGGGCGCTCCTTCACCACGCGCCGCGTCGTCGCCGTGCAGCACGGCCAGCCGATCTTCCACCTCTCGGCCTCGTTCCAGGAGTACGAGGAGGGGCTCGACCACCAGGACGGGATGCCGCCCGCGCCCGACCCCGAGACGCTGCCCACGGCCGCCGAGTCGCTGCCCGGGTACGAGGACGTCCTCGGGCCCGACGTCGTGCGGCGGCTCCTCGAAGCGCGGGCCGCCGTCGACCTGCGCTACGTGGACGAACCGCCGTTCGCCAGCGTGGGCGCGCCCCGGCAGGCGCGGTCCCAGGTGTGGTTCCGCACCAACGGCAAGCTCGGCGCGGAGCCCGCGGGCTCGCTCCTGCACCTGTGCCTCGCCACGTACGTCTCCGACATGACGCTCCTCGACTCCGTGCTGCTCGCCCACGGGCGCGGCGGCTGGGCCGTCGGGGACGTCGTCGGCGCGTCCCTCGACCACGCCATGTGGTTCCACCGGCCCTTCCGGGCGGACGAGTGGCTCCTCTACGACCAGGAGTCTCCGTCGTCCGGCGGCGGGCGCGGCCTCGGGCAGGGGCGGATCTGGACGAGGGACGGGAAGCTGGCGGTGACCGTGATCCAGGAGGGCGTGGTCCGGGTACCCCGGGGCTAGGGCGTTTCCGGCCGCCCCGCTCTCCCGATTCCGGCCCACTGCCCCAACGTGGGCGAAACCGCAGCCGAAAGCACCTTCACCGTCCTCGTCGCCGCCCTCGCGGGCCTCGGCATCGCCGTCGCCAAAGCCGTCGCGGGAGTCGTGCTCGCCCGGGCGGACTCCTCGGCGGCCCGCTCACCGGCTCCGGCGCGTGGGACGGCGTCGCGTCGCTGTGCATCGGCGTGCTGCTCGTGTACGTGGCCCGGGTGCTCGGGCACGCCACCGCGGAGCTGTTGATCGGGCGGCCGTTGCCCGCGCCCGGCCGGGCGGTGGTGCGGGCCGAACTCCTCGCGGATCCGCACGTGGTGTCCGTCCTGGAGCCGACCACGCTGCTCCAGGGGCTAGAGAGGCTCTGGTCGCCGCGAAGGCGAACGTCCGGGACGGGTCCACGGCCGCCGACATCGAGGTGGCCCGCGACCGGATGGCGCGGCGGATCAAGGACCGCTTCCCCGCGGTGAGCCGGGTGTACTTGGACCCGACGCCGGGGCGCCGTCGTTGAACGTGGGACGGTCTTACGCGGCCAGCCCGGCCGCGTCCAGGAGGTAGGCCGTCATCGGGTCGTAGAACCGCGGGCTCGTCACGTGGTCGTCCAGCGGCACCGTGACCTGGACGGTGCCCTCGGCCTCGCCGATGAACAGGGCGGGGTCGTTGCAGTCCGCGTACCCGACGGAGTCGATCCCGCGCTGGCCCGCGCGGCCCGCCCAGCCGTGGTCGGCGACCACGAGGTCCGGCAGCGGCCGCTCCTCGCGAAGGAGCCCGTCCAGGATCGCGTTCATCGGCTCCGGCGAGTGCGTGTGCCACAGCGTCGCGCCGCGCTCCAGGACGGCGACGTCCGCGAACTGGAAGACGAAGCCCTCGTCGGCGGTGAGCCCCTCCGGGATGACGACGATCTCGCAGCCCGCGGCGCGCAGCGCGGCCGCCGTCGCGCGGTGCACGTCGAGCAGACCGCCGGGGTGACCGGTCGCGAACAGCACGCGCTCCTTGGCGGACGCGGCCTTGCGCAGCCGTCCCGCCATCCGCTCCAGGGCGTCGACGGTCAGCTCCGGGTCGATCGTGTCCTGACCCTGGCGGTACTCGGGGTCGTCGTTCACGCCGCAGCGCTCGGCCATCACCGCGAGCACGTCCTGCTCGTCGCTCCAGCGGTCGCCCAGTTCCAGGCCCAGCCAGTAGTGGCGGTCGCCGTTCGCGAGCTTGCGGTAGTGGGAGAGGTTGTTGTCGCGGGGCGTCGCGACATCGCCCGCGATGCGGGTGCGGACGAGATGATCGACGAGCGCGGCGCGGCTGGGTATCGGCATGCGTCCCATTGTGCCGTCGTCAACGACCCCGGCGCGGGCCGTCCCGCAGGCCGGACCTGTGCGGCGACTCACGTCCGAGGCGGCGAGGACCCGGGCGGTGCGGCGGAGGGAGACGTTCCGTCCGTGCGCCCCAACGCGAACCACAGCTCCATGCGGACGTCCGGGTCGTCCAGGTCCGCGTCGAGCAGCGTCGCGCAGCGGGTGACGCGCTGGCGGACGGTGTTGCGGTGCACGGCGAGGGCGGCGGCCGTGCGGTCCCAGCTGCCGTGCAGGGACAGCCAGGTGCGCAGCGTCTCGGCCAGCGGGCCGTGGTCGCCGAGCGGGGCGAGCAGGGTCCGCGCGTGCGCGTCGGCCTCTTCGGGCGCGACGAGTCCGGCGAGGCCGGTCTCGCGGTGCCGCACCAACGGCACCCGGGTCGCCTCGGCCCGGCGCAGGGCCCGCGCGGCCTGCGCGTCGGCGGCGGGCAGCGCCCCGGCCCCGGCGGGCGCGGACACCCCGAGCGTCCAGCCGGTCTGCGGAGCGGGCTCCCGGTCGGCGGGCAGGAGGAGGCGTACGGGGCGGGCGGGGCTGTCGTCCCGGGCGCCGCTGCGGGGCTGTTTGCGGCCGTCGGCCGTCGTGCCGCTGTGGTGGGTCTGCTTGTGGCCGTCGGTCGTCGTGCCGCCGTCGTGGGGCTCCTCCTGGCCCTCGGTCGCCGTTCCGCCACGACCGCCCCGGCCGCCGCCGTCGCCCGCCCCGCCCCCGCCGGCCCCCCTCCCGTCGTCCGCGAGCACGCTGCCGAGGGCCGCCGCCAGGGACGCCGGGGTGGCCGGTGTCCGCTCGTGGTCGCCGCCGCGCACGCGGGCGTGGACGACGGTCCACCGCTCCGCGCCGAGCAGCGGCGCCACGTCCTCGGGGGCCGCGCCGACCAGCAGCCGGACCAGCGCCGCCGACCGGGCCGACTCGGCCGCGCCCTGGTGCGGGGCGGTCAGGAGCGACAGGAGCACGGCGGCGACCCCGGCCAGCGTGTGGTCGCCCGGCTCCCGCTGCCGCGTGGCGACCCCGAGGGCGAGGCCGTGCGCCCCGGCGAGGGCGTACGCGGCGAGGTGGATCCCGGCGACCGTGTCGGTGGCGGAGGCGGGCGCGGGGCGCGGGGCGCGCTGGGACTGTTCCAGCGCCGCGCCCGAGCCCGTGCCGCCCGAGCCCGTGCCCCCGCCCGGGTTCACCACCCCCACCAGCCGTCCCAGGGCCGCCCCCGCCTCCGGCTCCGGTGGTGTGCCCGCGCTCTGCGTGGGGGTGCCGTCGGCCCCGTACAGCGCCGCGTACCCGCCGAGGCGTGCCGCGAGTTGGCGGAGCAGGGCCGGGACCGGGTCCGGGCGGGACGCCGCTGCCGCCAGGCCCTGCTGGGCCTGGGTGACACGGCGGAGTTCGGCGTGCCTGGCCTCGGCCATGAGCTGCCACACCGCGCGGGCGATGCCGCTGAAGGTCGTGCGCGGGGGGACCTCCAGGAGCGGGAGGCCGTGGCGTTCGCAGGCGTCGACCAGGGCCCGCGGCACCGTGTCGTGCACCGGAGCCACCCCGAAGCCGAGCGCGGCCCCGCCCGCGGCCACGATGCGCTCCGCGTAGGCGTCGAGGTGGTCCGTCGCGCCGTCGGCGTCCGCCGCCGGGACGTGCACCCCGGCTGTGAGCAGCAGCTCGCCGCCCAGCAGGTACGGGTAGGGGTCGGCCATCTCCGAGGTGTGCACCCAGTGCACGACGGCGCCGGTGCGCGCCGCGTCCGGGCCCGCGATCTGGCGCAGACCCAGCTCCTCGTGGGCGAGCAGGGCGGTCAGGGGCACGGGCGGGGTGGGTGGTGCGGCCGCGAGGGTGTCCGGGGCGTCGGCCATGGATGGTTCCTCCATAAACGGCTCGGAGAGTGTAGGAAACGTACACTTCAGCGTCGCTTTCCGGCCACCTAGGGTCGTGCCGACCGAGGCCTCGGGTACGGGCGGATGTCCCCGCGGCCGGTCACCGCGGCGTCAGCGCCGCACTCCACCCGCACGACACGCCACCGACCGAGCGCGCAAGGAGGCCCCATGGCCGTCGACTACACAGTGATCGTCGTCTACCTCGCCGGGATGCTGGCCATGGGCTGGTGGGGCATGCGCCGCGCCAAGTCCAAAGCCGAGTTCCTCGTGGCGGGGCGGCGCCTCGGGCCGTGGATGTACTCCGGCACGATGGCCGCGATCGTCCTCGGTGGCGCCTCCACCATCGGCGGCGTCGGCCTCGGCTACACCCACGGCCTGTCCGGCGCGTGGATGGTGTTCACCATCGGCCTCGGCCTGCTCGCGCTGTCGATCTTCTTCTCGGCCCGCATCGCCCGGCTGCGCGTCTACACCGTCTCCGAGATGCTCGACCTGCGCTACGGCGGCCGCGCGGGCGTCCTCTCCGGCGTCGTCATGTGGGCGTACACGCTGATGCTCGCGGTCACCTCGACCATCGCGTACGCCACCATCTTCGACGTCCTCTTCGACATGAACCGCACGCTCGCCATCGTCATCGGCGGCTCCATCGTCGTCGCGTACTCCACCCTCGGCGGCATGTGGTCCATCACGCTGACCGACATGGTGCAGTTCGTCGTCAAGACGGTGGGTGTCCTGCTGCTGCTCCTGCCCATCGCCGTCGTCAAGGCCGGCGGCTTCGGGGAGATGCGCGACAAGCTGCCCGACGCGTACTTCGCGCCGCTCGGCGTCGGCGCCGAGACGATCTTCACGTACGTCCTGATCTACACGTTCGGCATGCTCATCGGGCAGGACATCTGGCAGCGCGTCTTCACCGCGCGCAGCGACAAGGTCGCCCGGTACGGGGGGACCGTCGCCGGGACGTACTGCCTCGTGTACGCCCTCGCCGGGGCCGTCATCGGGACCGCCGCGAAGGTCATGTACCCGAAGCTGCCCAGCGCCGACGCTGCCTTCGCCACCATCGTCAAGGACGAACTGCCCATGGGTGTACGGGGGTTGGTGCTCGCCGCCGCCCTCGCCGCCGTCATGTCCACCTCGTCCGGGGCGCTCATCGCCTGCGCGACCGTCGCCAACAACGACATCTGGGCGCGGGTGCGGGGCGTGGTGCGCGCGGACGCCGGTGCGGGGGAGCCGCACGACGAGGTGAAGGGCAACCGGCTCTTCATCCTCGTCATGGGCGTCGCCGTCATCTGCGTCTCCATCGCCCTCAACGACGTCGTCCAGGCGCTCACCGTCGCCTACAACCTGCTGGTGGGCGGGCTGCTCGTGCCCATCCTCGGCGGGTTGCTGTGGCGGCGCGGGACCGGGGCGGGGGCGCTGGCCGCCGTCGTCGCCGGCGGGGTCTCGGTCATCGGCCTCATGTGGCACTACGGCATCCTCGCCAACGAGCCCATCTACTACGGGCTGCTCACCTCGCTCGTCGTGTACGTGGGCGTGTCCCTTGCCACGCCGCCGACGGATCCGGTCGTGCTTGCGGCTTGGCGTGAGCGGGTCGCTGGGCGCGGGGCCGAACCGGTGGCGGCGGAGGCGTCGGTGACCGCATGAGAAGTCCCCGAACCACCCCTTCCCAGAAACCGGGGGCTGCCGCCCCCTGGACCCCCGCTGATCGGCGCTTCGCGCCTCGTCCTCAATCGCCGGACGGGCTAGAACATGTGCGGCTGAGTTCTTAGCCCCTCCGGCGATTGAGGAGCGGGGTCTGGGGCGGAGCCCCGGTCTCGGGAAAGGGGCGGGACTGGGGCGCACCCGCGAGGACCACGACCGCGCGACACTTGACCACGTACAACCAGCCATACCAGGAGGAACCCGACCATGAGCAGCAGCGTGACGAACGAACCCCGTGGCCCTGTCGACTCCTCGCGCGTCCCGCGCTACGCGGGCCCCGCGACGTTCGCCAGGCTGCCCCGCCTCGACGAGGTCGGCACGACGGACATCGCGGTCGTCGGCGTCCCCTTCGACACGGGCGTGTCGTACCGCCCGGGCGCCCGCTTCGGCGGGAACGCGATCCGGGAGGCGTCCCGCCTCCTGCGGCCCTACAACCCGGCCCAGGACGCGTCCCCCTTCGCGCTCGCCCAGGTCGCCGACGCGGGCGACATCGCGGCGAACCCGTTCAACATCAACGAGGCCGTGGAGACGATCGAGGCGGCCGCCGACGACCTCCTCGCGACCGGCGCGCGCATGATGACGCTCGGCGGCGACCACACCATCGCGCTGCCGCTGCTGCGGTCCATGGCGAAGAAGCACGGCCCGGTCGCGCTCCTTCACTTCGACGCGCACCTGGACACGTGGGACACGTACTTCGGCGCGGAGTACACGCACGGCACCCCGTTCCGCCGGGCCGTGGAGGAGGGCATCCTCGACACCTCGGCGCTCAGCCACGTCGGCACCCGCGGCCCGCTGTACGGCCGCAAGGACCTCACCGACGACGAGAAGATGGGCTTCGGCATCGTCACCTCGTCGGACATCTACCGCCGCGGCGCCGACGAGGTCGCCGACCAGCTGCGCCAGCGCATCGGCGACCGGCCGCTGTACATCTCCATCGACATCGACTGCCTGGACCCGGCGCACGCCCCGGGCACGGGCACACCGGAGGCCGGCGGCATGACCTCCCGCGAGCTCCTGGAGATCCTGCGCGGCCTGTCCTCCTGCAACCTCGTCTCCGCCGACGTCGTGGAGGTCGCGCCCGCCTACGACCACGCCGAGATCACGGCCGTGGCCGCCTCCCACACCGCGTACGAGCTGACGACGATCATGTCCCGGCAGATCGCCGGTGCCCGCGACGCCGCCATGATCCAGGAGATCGCCGCCCAGGGCACCGTGGAGGCCGCCCGGTGACCCACGACCACGACCTGGTCCTGCGCCCCACCGAGGCGCAGACCCGGGCCGCGCTGAACGCTCCCCCCGGCCGCAACGGCGGTGACCTCGTCGTCGAGACCCTCCAGGGCCTCGGCGCCACCACCGTCTTCGGCCTGCCGGGGCAGCACGCGCTCGGCATGTTCGACGCGCTGCGCCGCTCCTCCCTGCGGTACGTGGGGCTGCGGGTGGAGAACAACACCGGCTTCGCCGCCGACGCGTACGGCCGGATCACCGGCGAGGCCGCCCCGCTGCTCCTGTCGACCGGGCCCGGCGCGCTCACCTCGCTGGCCGCGCTCCAGGAGGCCGCCGCCGGGTCGTCGCCGGTGCTCGCCATCGGCAGCCAGATCCCGGTCGCCGGGCTCGGCGGCGGACGCCACGGCTATCTGCACGAACTGCGGGACCAGCAGGCCTCGTTCCGGGACGTGGTGAAGTCCGTGCACACCGTGCGGACCGCCTCGCAGATCCCCTCCGCCGTCGCCGCCGCCTGGCAGTCCGCGCTCACCGCGCCGCACGGTCCCGTGTGGGTGGAGATCCCCCAGGACGTGCTCCTCGCCGAGACCACGGTGCCGGTCGTCACGGCCGTCGACGCCACCCCGCACGAGCTCGTGCCCCGGCCCGAGCTCACCGCCGTGGCCGCCGACCTGCTCACCCGCGCCGAGCGGCCCGCGATCATCGCGGGCGGCGGTGTCGTGCGCGCCGACGCCTCCGGCAAGCTGCGCGCGCTCGCGGAGCGGCTGAACGCGCCCGTCGTCACGACCTTCGGCGGCAAGGGCGCCTTCCCCTGGGAGCACCCCCTCTCGCTCCAGTCGTGGCTGGAGGACCGGCACACCACCGACTTCCTGGAGGACGCCGACGTGCTCCTCGTCGTCGGCTCGGGTCTCGGTGAACTCTCCTCCAACTACCACACGTTCAAGCCCCGCGGCCGGGTCGTCCAGATCGAGGCCGACCTCGGCAAGCTGGAGTCCAACCACCCGGCGCTCGGCATCCACGCGGACGCCAGGATCGCCCTGTCGGCGCTCCTGGAGACCGTCGGGGAGCGGCCCGACCCGGCCGCCCCCGAGCGGGTGCGGCGCGTCCTCGCCGCCGTCCGGGAGCGGATCGACAGCCAGGAGCTGACCCTGGAGCAGGACGTCCTCGCCGCCGTGCGGGCCGCCCTGCCCGACGGGTCCCCGTCCTTCTGGGACATGACGATCCTGGCCTACTGGGCCTGGTCCGCCTTCGACGCGCGGCAGCCGGGCACCATGCACTCCGCGCAGGGCGCGGGCGGCCTCGGCTACGGCTTCCCCGCCGCGCTCGGCGCCGCCGCGGCCGACCCGACCCGGCCCGTCCTCGCGGTCTCCGGCGACGGCGGCGCGATGTACTCGATCGCGGAGCTGGCCTCGGCCAGGCAGCACGGCCTCGACGTGACCTGGCTGATCGTCGACGACGGCGGCTACGGCATCCTGCGCGAGTACATGGCGGACGCCTTCGGCGAGGCGACCGGCACGGAGCTGGCCCGGCCGGACTTCGTGGCGCTCGCCGAGTCCTTCGGGGTACCGGGCGTGCGGACCTCGCCGGAGCGGCTGCGGGACGACCTGGCGAAGGCGCTTGCCGAGCCGGGGCCGAGCGTGGTCGTGCTGCCGGCGGTGCTGCGGATGTTCGCGCCCACGCACCTGGACGCGAACTGATCACCCGTGGCGGCCGTCGGGAGGTGACACGCGGCGCAAGCGGGTCGTCCACATCTTCACCGAGCGGAAGGTGACCGAACCCTTGAACATCGACATCCTCAAGGAGGAGGGCATGCCGGCCAACTCGTTCTGGAGGTCGAGGCGCACGCCACAACCGAAAGGACCGTGACTCGGTCCGCACACCTGTGGACATGGCGTGCGCGCTCAATCAGTGCCGAGAGCGTGTTGTGCGGGGACGTGGGCGGCGACGGCGGTGTAGGCGACTTCGGCCCTGCGGGCCGGTGACGTGTCGGCCGGTGCATGGGCCAGGAAGTCGCGGGTGGTGCCGGTGAAGTGGATGCGCCCGTCGGTGAGTACGGTGACGTGCTGGGCCTCTTCGGCGAGGTCGCCGACGTCGTGTGTGGACATCAGCACGCGCACGTCGTCGGTCGCCAGGTCCCGGATGAGGTCACGGAAGACGCGGCGCTGGGTGGGGTCCAGTCCGGCGGTGGGCTCGTCCAGGAGCAGGACCGTGGCGTCGTGGACGAGGGCGGAGGCGACACCGACGCGGCGCAGCTGGCCGCCGGAGAGGTGCTTCGTCTTGATGTCCGCGCGGTCGGCGAGTTCGACCCGGGTGAGGGCCTGGAGGGCGGCGGTCCAGGCGTCGGTGCGGTTCATGCCTTTGAGCCAGCCGGTGTAGGCGACCTGTTCGCGGGCGGTGAGGCCGGTCATGGCGGTGATGGCCTGCGGCATCCAGGCCACGCGCTGCCGGTACTCCCGGGTGTGGGAGCCGAGGCGACCCAGGCGCACATGGCCCGTCGTGGGGAGGGTGACTCCGGCGGCCAGCTTGAGCAGGGTCGACTTTCCGGCGCCGTTGGGGCCGAGGAGGACGGTGAAGCCGTCCGGGACGGTGTAAGTCAGCTGGCTGAGCACAGGCGGCTTCCTGCGCGCGTAGGCGAAGGTGCACGCTTCGAGCTGGATCGGCATGTCCGGGGGATTCCTTACGGGCGGGGCCGGTGGCGGGCGTGCGCGACCAGGCCGGCGGTGAAGGCGACGAGTGCGGCGGTGAAGGCCGGCAGGTCCGAGGGAGACCGGGGCAGAACTGTCCATGGGTAGGGACGGTGGAACTGGTCGAAGCCGACGAAGACGACGGTGAAGATCCACCCGACCGGGACCGCAACCGCGCCTTGGGGGGCGACGGTGTGGACCAGGAGCATCAGGCCGGTCAGGAACAGCGTGTTGCGGCCGGTCGACCATGCGTCGTCACTGCCGGACGACTGGCCGACTGCACAGCCCACCGCCACAGCGAAGGCGCCTGCGGCGACGATCAGTACGGTGTCGTAGCGGGACACCGGCCGCCATGCGACCGCTTCTCCTTCCTCAAGGCGGGAGCTGAGACACAGCAGGAGGCCGGAGGTCACCAGCACAGGGGCGAGCAGCATGAGCAAGAAGTCGTTGGACCCGCCGACCAGCAGCGAGGGGAACTCCACCGCGACGCCGTGGAACCCCGCGACCACAAGAGCGAAGGCGACCAGGCACGGCACGAGCACGGACCAGATGCGGCGAGCCTTGAACCACCACGTCACGACCGGGTGTCCTTGCCCGCGTTCTGGCACGCCTTGACCAGTTCCCGCTCGTACCAGGCGGCTTGCCCGGCCGGGGTCAGCGTGCGCGCTTTGGAGACACGGCGCTTCATCACGGCCATCACCTCCTCCGGATTCTGGAACTGCTGCAATTCCTGGCGTTGCCAGGCCAGATAGCGCCGTTCGGCGCCGATGGCCGTGGCGGCCCACAGGACAGCCGAGCGGGAGTTGACCTCATCGGTGCGGGAGCAAGGGAACCGGACGGATTTCAGCGCGACATGGAAACGTACCGTCTCGGGGCGTGCCGCCTTCGACAGGGGAAGCCACCACTCCCTGTCATCGGATCGTGTACCGGAACGCCCCGCAGCCAACGTGTCGTTGATGGCAGGCGGCGTGGCCACCGCTACGCCTGCGTCCTTCAAGACACCCAGGGTGTGCGTGACTTCGCTGCGCAGAGCGGCCACGTCGGCGTGGGCGGCCTGCGGCACGCAGACACGGGGGCGGCTGCCGACGCAGTCCAGGGGGGCGTTGTTCGTCGACAGCGGGCTGACCGCTCCCCAGGAGTGCACATGGGCAACACAGACCGCCATGACCGCGAGCGTCGTTCCGCCCGCGGTCACGCGCAGCGCGATGCGTGCCCACCGGGACCGAAGCGTCGTCCAGGCCAGGACGCAGAAGGCCGCGACGGCCCCGGCGAACAGCAGGTGCGGCCAGATGCTCGTGAAGGGGACTAGTTCGCCGAACAAGAGCCCTCCGGGGTATTGCCCCGAGATGTGCCGCGGCCACATCCGCTCGCCGTCGGAGGCGGACCAGCCAACCAGGTAGAGCACCGCCGCACCCAGAAGAGGGGCGGAGATCGCCCGGTGCACCCACAGCCCGATGGTGAAGCCGATCGTGGTGTGCGCACAGACCAGGAACCAGCCCATGCCCAGCAGGGGCAGGGAGTTCAGCGTGGGCCATATCCGTGCTTCGGCCAGGGCCATGACGACGGGTAGGAGCAGCATCATCCAGCCGACCAGCACTCCGGGCAGCAGGGTCTCGGCCGCCACACGGTACCGGGACCGGGCCGGTGCCAGCAGCCACACCTGGTCCTTCTTCAGCCGCCCCGCTTCCCAGGCCCCCAGCGCGGCGGCGACGGCGTAGGCGAACCAGAAGTAGGGGTCCAGTGCCGTGGCCATGAGAGCCGGTGCCCACTTCGGGCCGTCGAGGAGTTCGGTGTAGCCGGGGTCCTCATGCAGGGACTTGAAGAAGTACAGCAGGACGATGGCCAGGCATACAGGCGACAGCCACAGGGCGCCGCTGGTGCGCAGACGTGCGAGAGGTTTCACGAAACCGGCTCCGGAGGGCGGATGGGGCCATGCCACCCTTAGCCAGGGGTGGCATGGCGGTCATGGTGCGGGGTCAGCCGGCGTCGGCCTTCGAGGTGTCCACGTACAGCTTCTTCACGTTCAGCTTGATCTGCAGGCTGCCGCTGTGGCCGCCGATCTCAGCGATCTGGAAGTTCAGCGCCTCGGCCGGGGCCGCTGACGGATCGTCGACCGGAAGCGACTCCGCGCCCTCGTCAGGCGTGGCAGGAGCGGCGTCATCGGGCGAGTCCTCCACCGCGGCGGGCGCCGAGGGCGTGGTGTCGTCCTCGGGCAGTTCCTCGGCCGCCACCGCCTGAACGCTCCCCATCAGGGATGCGGCAACTACCGCCGCGAGAACACCACAGCGGGTCTTGCTTGCTTGCGTGCCTGCGCACAAATCCTCCCCACTCACAGAAAACTGGTCGCCCGCCAAGAAGGATGTGCGACAGCTGAGAGTGGGGCGCGCGCATCCCCGTAACCAGTTGTCCCGTGCGCATCATGAGGCCTGGGGTGGCGTGTGCCCTCCCCGTCATGCCCGCGTCCCCCTCGGCGAGATGCGTCCGACGGGCGGTCTGAGGGATTGCGTGGTGCGCGCGCTTTTCGCCACTGTCCAAAGCCTCGCTCCGCCGACTCGGTTCACATGTGCCACTGGTGTGAACCTTTGGACGTGGGCGCAACGGTAACCATGCATGATCGACCAGGAGCAACCTCCTTCACCCACATGGCCAAGAAGTGCTCGAACCCCGGAAGCCCTCACCTCCGAGCTGGTCTTGTGAAGGGTACGTGGCTATGTGTATACAACTCGGCGAAATGGAAGGGGACTTGAGTATTCCCTCACGAAGAGGAATGGCTGATTCTGTGCGGTCCGACTTTGTCGCACTCGCCGAGTCCTTCGGGTGCCCGGCGTTCGGAGCTCGTCGGAGCGGCTGCGGGACGACTTGGCGAAGGCCTTGGTCGAGCCCGGTCCTTCGGTGGTCGCGCTCTTTGCCGTCCTGCGGATGCTCGCCCGGCACACGTCGACGCGAGCTGATCACGGGAGGCTCAGGGGCCGAGCGTCCCGTCCTTGACAGCCGAGACGAATGCCGTCCAACTGGCCGCCGGGAAGACCGGAGCGGGGCCGTGCGGGTTCTTGGAGTCGCGGACGGGGACGCCGGTGGGGTGGTCGTCCTGGACTTCGATGCAGCTACCGGCTTCGCTTCCGCTGTACGACGACTTGCGCCAACCGCTCCGTACGCCGGCGTGGGGAAGTATGTGCTCAGTCATGGTGGCCGTAGTCCTTCGCTGTTGCCGTCAGTAGAGTCAGTGACTCCTTCAGTGGCAGTGCGTCGCTCAGTGCAAGATCGTAGCGACTCTGCAACTCGTGGACCACGGAAGGGGAGTCGTGCAGCCTTCCCATGCGGAGGCCCTCGCTGTACGCCAAAGGTGGTTGGTCCTCGAACCACATGAGCGTGAGCATGCTCTCCAGCAGTGGATGAAATCCCTGAGACAACGGCATCACGTGCGCACGGATGCGTCCGGACTCGGCAAGGCGGACGATGTGCATGATCTGCTCCCCCATGGTCGTGTCATCGCCGATGGGGCGCCGCAGCGACCTCGTCCAGCAGTGCCCAGACGATGGGTGTCACCGGATCTTCGAGGATCTTCCCGCGCTCAAGACGTCCGGCGAGTCGCCTGCCGAGTTCTTCTTCGCTCACAGGCGGAAACGCCTCACTCAAGACCGCACTCGCATACCGGTCTGTTTGGAGGATTCCAGGGATGAACGACAAGGCGAACTCCCTGATCTCCACCGCCTGCTGTTCGAGCGGCCGTACCTCCTCGAAGTAGTCAGCGACCATGACCTCCCCTTTGGGGAGGAAGGTGCTCAGCACGTCCTTCGTGCCGAGTGCCCGGTCAAGGCGTCCCGCGTCCTCCGGGGACGGAACGCGCCGCCCCGCCTCGATGTGCGCGATGTGCGTACGCGTCATGATCGCCGCTTCGGCCAACTGCTCCTGCGTCATCCCGGCCGCCGTGCGCTGCGCCTTCAGCCAGTCTCCGTAGGTCGTCCCCATGGCCAACTCCCCTGCGGCAGAAGTCGGATGGCCCGCTCTCCTCGTTGAGCGCAGCCCTCATGGTTGCACTGTGTGCGTCATTCATCACGCAACGAATGTGCGTTCTTCATGCAACCTCCGTTCGCACTGGTGAGTCATGTGAGGCGAGTGCGCTGGGGCGCACATGTACGACTTTCGAGGGGGAACCTCCATGACTCACCGCATATCCCGGCGTGCCCGCGTGCTCAGCGCGGGGGCGGCCGCCGCCGTCCTCGTGCCGGTTGCCGGAGTGGCCGCCGCCACCCCGGCCGCCGCCGCGACGGCCCAGGTCAAGTGCACCTCGTCGGCGCAGCCCGCGCTCGCGAAGAAGCTGACGAAGGACATCACGGCCGCCCTGAAGAACCGCAAGGGCACCATCGCCGTCGGCTTCCACGACAAGGCCACGAAGACCACCTGCACCCTGCGCGGGTCCACGGCCTTCGACTCCGCCAGCGTCGTCAAGGTGACCGTCCTCGCGACCCTCCTGTGGGACGCGAAGAAGACGAACCGGTATCTGACGGACCGGGAGGCCAGGCTGGCCACCGCCATGATCACCAAGTCGGACAACGACGCCACCAGCGCGCTGTGGCGCCAGCTCGGCGTGACCAAGGTCAAGAAGTTCCTCAAGGCCGCCAAGATGACCAGGACCGTGCCCGGCTCCGGCGGCTACTGGGGTCTCACCCGCATCAACGTCACCGACGAGCAGAAGCTGCTCGCCCTGGTCACCGGCAAGAACAACGTCCTCAGCGACAACGCTCGCGCGTACATCCTGAAGCTGATGGGCAAGGTCGTCCGCGACCAGCGCTGGGGCACCCCGGCGGGGGCGCCGTCCGGCACCTCCATCGCCGTCAAGAACGGCTGGCTGCCGCGGGCCACGCACGGCTGGCGCGTACACTCCATCGGCGCCTTCAAGGGCCGTGGCCACGACTACACGATCTCTGTCCTCACCCACGGCAACAGCAGCATGAACTACGGCGTGGACACCATCCAGAAGGTCTCCAAGGCCATCCACAAGGACCTGACCCCCCTCACCCAGGCCCCCACCCGCTTCGCCCCGACGGACACCCCCAAGGAAGCGATGGTCCCGGCCCCGCAGTAGCCCTGGAACGCCGGGCGGGCGATTTCAGCCCGTCCGGCGTTTGAGGACGAGGCGCGGAGCGCCGAAAAGGCAGGGGGAACGGGGGCGCAGCCCCCAGCTGTTTTGTTGCGGCGGGATGAAATCGGTAGACCTCCGCGTTGGGCCTCTCGGCAGGTCAGGTCGACGGGAGGCGGACAGTGGCGAAGCAGCCGGGGACACCGGGGCAGCCGGAGAGCCCAGCGCAGGGGTGGGCCAAGCGGCTGTGGGGGTATGCCTGGCGGCACCCCCTGGACGTCGTGCTCGCGCTCGGCTCCTCGCTCGGCGGCATGGCCGTCATGGCCCTCGTACCGCTGTTCACCAAGATCGTCATCGATGACGTGATCGGCGACCACAGCCGGTCCATGGGCCCGTGGGCCGCCGCGCTGATCGGCGCCGCCGTCCTCGTCTACGTGTTCACCTACATCCGGCGCTACTACGGCGGCCGCCTCGCCCTCGACGTACAGCACGACCTGCGGACCGAGATGTACGACACGGTCACGCGGCTCGACGGGCGGCGGCAGGACGAGCTGTCCACGGGGCAGGTCGTCGGCCGCGCGACCAGCGACCTCCAGCTCATCCAGGGCCTGCTCTTCATGTTGCCGATGACCATCGGGAACGTCCTGCTGTTCGTGATGTCGCTGGTGATCATGGCGTGGCTGTCCCTGCCGCTGACCCTGGTCGCCCTCGCCGTCGCCCCCGCCCTGCTCTGGATCGCCCGCCGCAGCCGCGCCAAGCTGCACCCCGCCACCTGGTACGCGCAGGCCCAGGCCGCCGCCGTCGCGGGCGTCGTCGACGGGGCCGTCGGCGGTGTCCGCGTGGTGAAGGGCTTCGGGCAGGAGGAGCAGGAGACGGGGAAGCTCAGGGAGGTCGGGCGGCGCCTGTTCGCGGGCCGCCTGCGCACCATCCGGCTGAACTCCCGCTACACCCCGGCCCTGCAGTCCGTGCCCATGCTCGGGCAGGTCGCGATGCTGGCGCTCGGCGGCTGGCTCGCCGTCGAGGGCGAGATCACGCTCGGCACGTTCGTGGCGTTCTCCACCTACCTCGCCCAGCTCGTCGGCCCGGTCCGCATGCTCGCGATGGTCCTGACCGTCGCCCAGCAGGCCCGCGCGGGCGTCGAGCGCGTCCTTGAGCTGATCGACACCGAGCCGACCATGACGGACGGCACGAAGGAGCTGCCCGCGAACGCCCCGGCGACCGTGGAGTTCGACGACGTGTCGTTCGCGTACGAGGACGGCCGCCCGGTCCTCGACGGCCTGAGCTTCGCGATACGCCCCGGCGAGACCCTCGCCGTCGTCGGCTCCTCCGGCAGCGGCAAGTCGACCGTGTCCCTGCTCCTGCCCCGCTTCTACGACGTCTCGCGCGGCGCCGTCCTCATCGGCGGCCACGACGTGCGCGAGCTGACGCACGACTCGCTGCGCGCCGCCATCGGCCTGGTCCCCGAGGACTCCTTCCTCTTCTCCGACACCGTCCGCGCCAACATCGCCTACGGCCACCCCGGCGCCACCGACGAGGAGGTCGAGGCCGCCGCCCGCGCCGCCCAGGCCGACCGCTTCATCGCCGAGCTGCCCGAGGGCTACGACACCAAGGTCGGCGAGCACGGCCTGACCCTCTCCGGCGGCCAGCGCCAGCGCGTCGCCCTGGCCCGCGCCATCCTCACCGACCCCCGCCTGCTCGTCCTCGACGACGCCACCTCGGCGGTGGACGCCCGCGTCGAGCACGAGATCCACGAGGCATTGAAGGCGGTCATGCGGGGCCGCACGACCCTCCTCATCGCGCACCGCCGCTCCACCCTCAACCTCGCCGACCGCATCGCGGTCCTCGACGGCGGCCGCCTCGCCGACATCGGCACCCACGAGGAGCTGGAGCGCCGCTCGCCGCTGTACCGGCGCCTGCTCACCGACCCCGACGAGCTGGGCGGCGTCTCGCCGGGACACATCGCCGCCGCGGCGCCCGCCGAGGCCGTCGAGGACACCTCCGTGCGGGCGGAGCTCGACGCCGAGTTCGACGCCGAGCGGGGCATCACCCCGCGCCTGTGGACCGGCGACCGCGAGCCCCGCGACACCGACGCCGGGGCGCTCGCCGGGACGCCCGCGACCCCCGAACTCCTCGCCCAGGTCGACGCCCTGCCGCCCGCGAACGACACCCCGGCGATCGACGAGGCGCGGGCCGTCGCCGCCGAGGAGTCGTACGGACTGCGCAGGCTCCTGCGCGGCTTCGGCGCGCCGCTCGCCCTGAGCCTGCTGCTCGTCGCCGTCGACGCCGGGGTGGGCCTGCTCCTGCCCGTGCTGATCCGGCACGGCATCGACGAGGGCGTCACCCAGCTCGCCCTCGGCGCCGTGTGGACCGCGTCCGCGCTCGCGCTCGTCGCCGTCGTCGTGCAGTGGGCGGCGCAGACCGGCGAGATCCGGATGACGGGCCGCACCGGCGAGCGGGTCCTGTACGCGCTGCGCCTGAAGATCTTCGCGCAGCTCCAGCGGCTCGGCCTCGACTACTACGAGCGGGAGCTGACCGGGCGCATCATGACCCGGATGACCACGGACGTGGACGCGCTCTCCACGTTCCTGCAGACGGGCCTGGTCACCGCGTTCGTCTCGGTCGTCACCTTCTTCGGGATCATGGTCGCGCTCCTCGTCATCGACGTACAGCTCGCCCTGGTCGTCTTCGCGACGCTGCCGCTCCTGGTCGTCGGCACGTTCTTCTTCCGCCGCGCCAGCGTCAAGGCGTACGAGCTGGCACGCGAGCGGGTCTCGGTCGTCAACGCCGACCTCCAGGAGATGGTGTCGGGGCTGCGGATCGTGCAGGCCTTCCGGCGCGAGCGCGCCGGCAGCGAGTCGTTCGCCGCGCGCAGCGCCGAGTACCGCGCGGCCCGCATCCGCGGCCAGTGGCTGATCTCGGTGTACTTCCCCTTCGTGCAGCTCCTGTCGTCCGTGGCCGTCGTCGCGGTCCTGATCGTGGGCGCGCACCGGGTCGACGCGGGCACGCTCACCACCGGCGCCCTGGTCGCCTACCTCCTCTACATCGACCTGTTCTTCGCGCCCGTGCAGCAGCTGTCCCAGGTCTTCGACGGCTACCAGCAGGCCACGGTCTCCCTCGGCCGCATCCAGGAACTGCTCCAGGAACCCTCCTCCACCGAGTCCGCCGACGAGCCCCTCGACGTGCTCTCCCTGCGCGGCGAGATCGCGTTCGAGGACGTCGACTTCGGCTACGGCTCGGCCGACGAGCCGGAGGCCGCGCTCAGCGGGATCCGGCTGCGCATCCCGGCCGGGCAGACCGTCGCCTTCGTCGGCGAGACCGGCGCGGGCAAGTCCACGCTGGTCAAGCTGGTCGCGCGGTTCTACGACCCGACGTCGGGCCGGGTCACGGTCGACGGCACCGACCTGCGCTCCCTGGACCTCACCTCGTACCGGCACCGGCTCGGCGTCGTGCCGCAGGAGGCCTATCTGTTCGCGGGCACGATCCGCGACGCCATCGCCTACGGCCGCCCCGACGCCACCGACGCGCGGGTCGAGGCGGCGGCGCGGGCCGTCGGCGCGCACGACATGATCGCCACGCTCGACGGCGGCTATCTGCACGAGGTCTTCGAACGCGGCCGCAACCTCTCGGCAGGACAGCGCCAGCTGATCGCGCTGGCCCGCGCCGAACTCGTCGACCCCGACATCCTGCTCCTCGACGAGGCCACCGCCGCCCTCGACCTCGCGACCGAGGCCCAGGTCAACCAGGCCACCGACCGGATCGCGGGCAGGAGAACGACCCTGGTCGTGGCCCACCGCCTGACCACGGCCGCCCGCGCGGACCGCGTGATCGTGATGGACCACGGCCGGGTCGCCGAGGACGGCACGCACGACGAGCTGCTCGCGCGGGACGGCCGGTACGCGCAGCTGTGGCGGACGTTCCTGGGGGAGCCGGTGGGCGCCTGATCGGCCCGTTCCCCCGCGGTCCGGGGGCGACAAAAGTGATAGATCAGGTTCCGCAACCATCCGCCGCGGGTTCGGCGTCCGTACGTCAGTACGCTGATACGGGGGTGTCAGGAGGGGCAGACGTGAAGAGTGGTCGGATACGGCGGAGCCTGGCCACAGGTGCCGCCGCGCTCGTGGCCGCCGTCCTGGTGATGCTCGTGGGACCGGGCGCGGGCACGGCCGCGGCCGCGGGGCCCTGCCCCGGACACAAGGCCCGCACCCTGACCTTCAGCACCGGCAAGGTCGTGCTCTACAAGAAGCGCGGCTACGTCTGCGCCGTGACCTACGCCAGGAACCCCGGCGCCCGCCAGAAGATGTCGATCAGCGTGCAGGCCCGCGGCAGCCGCCCCGTGCGGGACACCGGCCGCTTCACCCGCCTCGCGGGCCCCGTGAAGGTGCACGCCGGACACCGCTGCGTCTGGGTCAAGGGCTCGGTGGGCCGGGCCAAGGTCAGCTCGGGCTGGATCCTCTGCTGACCCCGGGGCGGCGCCTCCGGGCCGCGCCCGAGATGTCCGCTCACCGGACACCCTCGTTCTCTCAGTGAATTTCCCTGAGTCCTGAATGTCCTCAATGTGCCCTGGTGTGCGGCGAGTTGCTCGGTTAGGTTCCGGTCATTCGCTGCGCCGACAGGGGAGGATGCATGCGCAAGACCCTCAGATGGGTGCTCTCGCTCGTGGTGCTCATAGGCACCGTGGGCTTCACCGGCGTCACGGCCACGGCGGCCACCGACGCCGGACAGGGCGCGCCCGCCGCCCGGAAGGACATCAAGGACCGGCTCCTCGCCATCAAGGGGATGAGCCTGATCGAGGAGAAGCCGTACGACGGCTACCGCTTCTTCGTCCTCAACTACACCCAGCCGGTCGACCACCGGCGCCCCTCCAAGGGCACGTTCCAGCAGCGCATCACCGTGCTGCACAAGGACACCGCCCGGCCCACCGTCTTCTCGACCTCGGGCTACGGACTCAACACCAACCCGAGCCGCGCGGAACCCACCCGCGTGATCGACGGCAACCAGGTCTCCATGGAGTACCGCTTCTTCACGCCGTCCCGCCCCGCGCCCGCCGACTGGTCCAAGCTGAACATCTGGCAGGCCGCCACCGACCAGCACCGCATCTTCAAGGCCCTCAAGCCGATCTACGGCAAGAAGTGGCTGTCCACGGGCGCCTCCAAGGGCGGCATGACCGCCACCTACTTCGAGCGCTTCTACCCGCGTGACATGGACGGCGTCGTCGCCTACGTCGCCCCGAACGACGTCAACAACCGCGAGGACTCCGCGTACGACCGCTTCTTCGACACCGTCGGCACCAAGGAGTGCCGCTCGAAGATCGAGGCCGTGCAGCACGAGTCGCTGGTGCGGCGCGCGCCCATGAAGAAGCTGTACGCCGACTTCGCCGCCGCCAACAACCACACCTTCAAGACCATCGGCGGCATCGACAAGGCCTTCGAGGCCGTCGTGCTCGACGTCAACTGGGGCTTCTGGCAGTACCAGCAGTCGGCCACCGCCTGCGCCGACGTGCCCGTCGCCAAGACCGCGAGCGACGCCACGCTGTTCGGCTGGATCGACGAGGTCGGCGGCTGGGCCTCCTACACCGACCAGGGCCTGGAGTACTACACGCCGTACTACTACCAGGCCGGTACGCAGCTCGGTTCGCCCGACATCAAGCAGCCCTGGCTCAAGGGCCTCAGCCGCTACGGGTACCAGCCGCCGCGGAACTTCGTGCCCCGCGAGATCCCGATGAAGTTCCAGAAGAACGCCATGAAGGACATCGACCGCTGGGTGCGGCACCACTCGCACCGCATGCTGTTCGTGTACGGCGAGAACGACCCGTGGGGCGCCGAGCCGTTCAAGCCCGCGCGCGGGGCCAAGCACGACTCGTACGTCATGACCGCGCCCGGCGCCAACCACGGTGCCAACGTGGCCGGGCTCGCCGCCGCGGACAAGGCCAAGGCCACCGAGCGGATCCTCGCCTGGGCCGGGGTGCCCGCCGCGCAGGCCGCCGAGGCGAAGCCGCTCGCTCCGTACGACACGAAGCTCGACCGTCGGGACCGTGACCGGCAGCAGACGCTGAGGCCGTAGGCCTCGCGGGGGCGCCCCGGTCCCACCCCTCCCCCCGAAACCGGGGGCTGCCGCCCCCGGACCCCCGCTGTCGGCGCTTCGCGCCTCGTCCTCAAGCGCCGGACGGGCTGGATACAGCCCCTCCGGCGCTTGAGGAGCGGGGTCCGGGGCGGAGCCTCGGTTTCGGGAAGGGGCGGGACCGGGGAAAGCCCCGCAGGGCCTACACCCGCACCGCACACCCCACCGGCCGCCCCCCACCCAGAGCCACGTACAACTGCGTGCCCACGGGACACAGGTCCCGCGAGCGGACGGCCGCGGCCACGCGGTACTCGGGCGCCCGCCGCCCCGACCCGTCACAGGCGGTCTCCCGCACCCGCCCCCGCCCGTCCCCGTACACACAGTCCCCGACGACGGTCCGAGGCCCACCCCCGGCCCCGGGATCCCCGGGGTGCGGGAACTCCAGATTGCGCATGCAGGCATAGCCCTGAGGCACCGCCCCGTCGCCGTCCTCGTCGACGGACGGACGGTTCGCGCTGATGTGGAGGACGAAGTCGGTGCGCCCGGGGCAGAGGGGCCCGTCGGAGGCGCGCCCGCCGTGCCGGGCGATGACGCGCGCGGCGGCCCGCTCACTGCCGCAGGGCACCTCGGTGAAGGACTTCAGGCCACGGGAACTGCACTCGTCGGCGCCGAGGAAGACGGCGCCGTACCCGGACCCGGCGGACCCGGCGGGCGAGTTGTCACCGGGCGGCCGGGCGCTGGACCGCTCGGTGCCGGGGGACTTCTGACAGCCGGCCAGGGCGAGGGCGAGGGCGAGGGCGAGCGCGGCGGCGAGCAGCGCCCCGCCGCGCGCCGCCGCCGCTCCTGACACCCGCATGGCCGGAACCCCCCGACACGTCCACCATGTGCACCCAGCGTGACCCCGCGCGGCGGGCGCACGCCAGACGCGCGGGGGGCTTTGCGCACGTTGGCCCCGGTGCCGGGGGCGGGCTGCGTACGCCCGCTACGTCTGCGGGCCGGGGGCGGCGTAGGGCTCGTACGAGAGGCCGTAGCCGATGGGGTACAGCACCTGCCCGGGCTCGTCCGGCCTGGGCACCGGCACGGGCAGGCGGCCGGCGGGATGGACACGGCCCGCGATGACGCGGGCGGCGGCGCGCAGTTCGACGTCCGTCCAGGAGTAGGCGGCGAGCGCGGCCCGGACGCCGGGCAGCCGGGTCAGGTCGTGCGGGGTGCGGACGGAGACGGTGATGACGGGGGGTCCCTCGGGGGCGGCTGCGAGGGCGGTCACGAGGGCGTGCTGGCGGTCGCCGTCCGTGACGTCGTACGTCGTGACGATCACGGCGTCGTGGCCGGAAGCCGCCTCGGCGAGCGCCTTGTCGACGGCCTCGGGGGAGGGTTCGGTGCCGGTGCTCAACGACGTGGCGGTGAAGCCGAGTTCGGTGAGGGCGGCGGCGAGGACCGTGGTGGGCGGACCGGTGGTGCCCGAGGGGGAGACCGGGTCGGCGCCGAGGACCAGGAGGCGGCCGCGGGTGGCGGGGGACAGCGGGAGCAGGCCGTCCTCGTTGCGCAGCAGCGTCGTCGTGCGCTCGGCGATGCGGTCGGCGGCGGCGAGATGGGCGGCGCTGCCGACGGTGGCGTCCACGTCGTCCAGGGTCGTGTACGCCTGCTCGAACAGGCCCAGTTTCCGCTTGAGGCGCAGGATGCGCAGGACCGACTCGTCGATGCGGGCCTCGGTCAGCTCGCCGTCGCGGACGGCCTGGAGGACGGCGTTCCAGGCGAGTTCGGGCTGCGGCGGGTGCAGCAGCTGGTCGACGCCCGCCTTGAGGGCGAGGACGGCGACGCGGTCGTCGCCGTACTTGGTGCGCACCCCCTGCATGGAGAGCGAGTCGGTCACGATCACGCCCTGGTGGCCGAGTCGCTCGCGCAGGATGCCGGTGACGATGGGGTACGAGAGGGTCGCCGGGTCCAGGGCCGGGTCGAGGGCGGGGACCACGATGTGGGCGGTCATCACGACGTCGACGCCGATGGCGAGCGCGGCCCGGAACGGCGGGGCGTCCAGCTCCTCCCACTGCTCGCGGGTGTGGTGGATGTGCGGCAGCGCGGAGTGGCTGTCGGTCTCGGTGTCGCCGTGGCCGGGGAAGTGCTTCACGGCCGGGGCGACGCCCGCCTGCCGGTAGCCCTCGATCTGCGCGGTCACGGCCGCGGCCACGGCGTCCGGGCCCGCGCCGAAGGACCGTACGCCGATGACGGGGTTGGCCGGGTTCACGTTGACGTCGGCGGACGGCGCGTAGTTCTGCAGGATGCCGAGCGCGCGCAGCTCGGCGCCCGCGATCCGGGCGGCCTCGCGGATGTCGTCGGCCGTGCCGCCCGCGCCGAGCGCCATCGCGCCGGGAAGGAGCGTCGCGGGCGCGCCGATGCGGGCGACGACGCCGTGCTCCTGGTCCACGGAGAGCAGCAGCGGGATGCCCGGTGAGGTGGCGTGCGCCGCCCGCTGCACGTCGTTGGAGAGTGTGGCGAGCTGCCGCGGGTCGCGGGTGTTGTGGGCCCAGCCGAAGTAGATGAGCCCGCCCGGGCGGTACTTGGCGACGGCTTCGGCGGCGGTGCCGACGCCGAGCTCCCGCTCGTTCAGCTCGATGTCGGCCTGGTCCGGGGCGCTCGCGTGGTGCCCGTACACATGCAGGACGAAGAGCTGTCCGACCTTCTCTTCGAGCGTCATGCGGGAGAGCAGGGCGCGCGCGTGGGCTTCGTGGTCGTCGGGGATGTCCGGGCTGCTGGGGGTGGAGCGGGAGTCGTGAGGCACCCGCCACGGATATCCCGTGGGGTTCGGCGGGTCAAGGGCGGTGCCGTCGCGGGAGCGGGGGAGGGGCCGCCACCGGTGCAAGGGAGGGGGCGCACCGGTGGCGGCGCGCTGCCGGCCACGGGCGGCGGAGAGGGTGGTCAGCGTTCGCAGCCAGCAGCGATGCCGACACCGCCTCGCGGAGACTCTCCGACAGCGTGCCCATTGGACGACGGGGCGCGCGTCAGGGTTCCCCAACTGCCTCCGATCGCCCGAAGTTGGTGCGGCTGGGGGTGCGGTGTCACCCGGTGCCGTCGGGCCGTCCCTCGGCGGCGGGCACCCACTGCTCCCGCAACACCCGTACCGCCTCCTCGATCGCCGGGCGCCGGGCCGCCCCCGTCCGCCACACCGCGTACAGCCTGCGCGTCGGAAGCGGGTCGAGCCGCACCGCCGTGACGCCCGCCGGGAGCGGGCCGCGGCCGAGGCGCGGGATCAGCGCGATGCCCAGACCGGCCGCGACGAGCGCGATCAAGGTGGGGTTCTCCTCGGCGCGGTGCACGATGTCCGGCTCGCAGCCCGCCGCCCGCATCGTCCGCACCAGCCAGTCGTGACACACCCGCCCCGGCGGCTGCGAGATCCACCGCTCGCCCCGCAGCTCCTCGCGCCGCACCGCGCTCCGCCCGGCGAGGCGGTGCCCCTCCGGCACCAGGAGGTCGCACAAGTCGTCGCCGATCACGGCCTGTTCGACGCCCGGCGGCGCGGGCAGCGGCGCGATGTCCCAGTCGTGCGCGATCGCCAGGTCCGCCGCGCCCTTCGCGACGAGGTCCACCGACAGGTGCGGCTCGGTCTCCGAGAGGCGGGCGTCGAGCGCCGGATGGCGGCGCGCGAGCTCGGCGAGCACCCCGGGCAGCAGGCCGCGCGCCGCCGACGCGAACGCGAGGACCGTCAGGCGTCCGGCCGGTACGCCCCTGCGCTCCTCCAGGTCCGTCTCCGCGCGCTCGACGATCGCAAGGAGCTCCTGTGCCGCGTCGGCGAGCCGCACCGCCTCCTCGGTCAGGGCCACGCCACGCCCCCGCCGCTCCAGGAGCGTCGTACGGGTCTCCCGCTCCAGCTTGGCGATCTGCTGGGACACGGCGGACGCCGTGTAGCCGAGCGCTTCGGCGGCGGCGCCGACGGTGCCGTGGACGGACACGGCGTGCAGCGCGCGCAGGCGGGCGAGATCCAGCACGGCGGTCACCTCGTCTCTCTGCGTCTCTCTGCGGTTCTCTGCGTTTCACCGCGTCTCTCTGCGTCGCTGGGTGTCTCTGGGCGTCCGTGCACGGCACTGGGTGCCTCCGTGCGGACGGGGCCGCCGCACGGGACGCCGGGGCACCACTCCTAAGCAACGCTTCAGACAATCATGAAGAAATTCGCGCTGGTGCTGAACACTCGGGTCGCGTGATCCTCGACGCATGCGCCCCGCTCACATCCTCCTCGCCGTCCTGGTCGCCGCCGTCTGGGGCGTGAACTTCGTCGTCATCGAGATAGGCCTCGGCCACTTCCCGCCCCTGCTCTTCTCCGCCCTGCGCTTCCTCGTCGCGGCGCTGCCCGCCGTGTTCTTCGTCGGCCGCCCCAAGGTCGCCTGGAAGTGGCTGGTGGGCGTGGGCCTCGTGCTCGGCGTGGCCAAGTTCGGGCTGCTGTTCATCGGCATGGACGCGGGGATGCCGGCCGGGCTCTCCTCGCTCGTCCTCCAGATCCAGGCCGTGTTCACCGCCCTCATCGCCTTCGCCGTCCTCGGCGAACGCCCCGCCGGGGTCCGGGTGGTGGGCATGGCGGTGGCCCTCGCGGGCATCGCCGTCGCGGCCGTCCACGAGGGCGCGTCCGGGCCGCTCACGGCCTTCGGCCTGACCGTCGCCGCGGCGGCCTGCTGGGGCGTCTCGAACGTCCTCACCCGCAAGGCCGCGCCGCCCGACGCCCTGAACTTCATGGTGTGGGTGAGCACCGTCCCGGTCCTGCCGCTGCTCGGCCTCTCGCTGCTCTTCGAGGGCCCCTCGCGCGACCTCGACGCGCTGCGCTCCCTCGACTGGCAGGGCGTGGGGATCATCGTGTACGTCGCGTGGATCACGACCGTGTTCGGCTTCGGCGTCTGGGGGTACCTGCTGCGCCGCCACCCGGCGTCGACGGTCGCCCCGTTCTCGCTGCTCGTACCGGTCTTCGGGATGTCGTCGGCCGCCCTGTTCCTCGACGAGTCGGTGGGCGCGCTCCAGTGGTGCGCGGCGGCGCTCCTCGTGGGCGGGGTCGCCCTCGCCTCGCTGTCGCCCCGGCGCCGCACGCCGACCCCGCTGTCGCCCCGGCGCCGCACGCCCACCTCACCGACAGCCCCGGCGACGTACGCTGACGAAGTGATCCCGGAACCCTCGTCCCGCGCATGACCCCGCGCCCCGCGCGGCCCCTGCCCAAGGCCCTGCGCCCCGTCGACCTGGCCCGGATGGCCGGGGTCTCCACCCAGCTCGTACGCGACTACGCCGACGCGGGCATCCTGCCCCCCACCCCCCGAACCCCCTCCGGCTACCGCCGCTTCGCCCCCGTCCACGGCCGCGCCCTGCTCACCTACCGCGCCCTGGCGAAGGGCTTCGGCCCCGAGACGGCCCGGGCGGTGATGCGGGCGGTGCACGCGGACGACCTGCCGCTCGCGCTGGCCCTGCTGGACGCGGCCCACGCGGAACTGCACGCGAGCAGGGAGGCGCTGCGGGCCACGGGGGCGGCGCTGGAGGCGGTGGCGCGGGAGGGGGCGCTTGGCGGGGGTGCGCCTGCCGGGGCCGGTGCGTCTGCCGGGGCCGGTACGCCTGCCGGGGCCGGTACGCCTGCCGGGTCCGGTACGCCTGCCGGGTCCGGCCCCCGCTCCGGGACCGCCGTGCCCGCGTCGTCGCCGTCCCGCCGCGTGGACCTGACCGTCGGCGAGGTCGCCGCCCGCGTCGGGGTGCGGACGTCGGCGCTGCGGGTCTGGGAGTCGGCGGGGCTGCTCGCGCCCGCGCGGGAGCGGGGCACGGGGTACCGCCGCTACGACGCCGCGGACGTCCGCGACGCCCGCATGATCACCATGCTGCGCCAGGCCGGTTACGCCCTGCCCGCGATCCGCCCCGTCCTGGACGGGCTGCGCGAGACGGGCGGCAGCGAGGCGCTGCGCGCGGCCCTGGCCCGCCGCGAGGAGGAGCTGACACGCAGGTCACGGGCGATGCTGGCGGGGGCGGCACTGCTGGACGGGTATGTGGACGGGGGCCAGGGAGAGGGCGAAGAGACCTGAGCCGACCCGCGCCGACGGGCGCGGGTGCCTCCCTCAGGCCGACTCCGTCAGGAGCCGGGCCAGCAACTCCCGCCCCGGCCCCAGCAGTTCGGCCAGCGGCGCCGCGCCCTCGTACCACCGCTTCTCGTACTCCCAGCACAGCCAGCCGTCCCAGCCCTTGCGGGTGAGGAGTTCCACGCACTCGGCGAGGGGCAGGACGCCCGCGCCGAGGGGGAGCGGGGTGGTGTCGTCGGTGCTCGCGATGTCCTTGACCTGGACGTAGCCGAGGAACGGGGACAGCGTGGCGTAGGTGTCGGCGACCTGTTCGCCGCCGAGCCAGGTGTGCATCAGGTCCCACAGGGCGCCGGCGTTCCGGTGGCCGACGGTGCCGAGGACGCGGGCGGCGGCGGCGCCGGTGCGGTGGGAGTCGTGGGTCTCCAGGAGGATGCGGACCCCGGCGTCGGCGGCGTGCTCGGCGGCGGTGCCGAGCCGTCGCGCGGCTCTCGCGTCGGCCTCGTCCAGCTGCTCCTGGGGCGGCTCGGCGCCGTCGGCCGGGGGGCCGTCGGGGAAGCCGCCGGGGAACACGCGGACATAGGGCGCGCCGAGGTCGCGGGCGAGGGCGAGCAGCGCCTGGATCTCGTCCAGGACGGGCTCGTCGTCACCGGGCGCCGCGACGCGCGCGTACCCGGCGAGGCCGAGGACGTCGACGCCCGCGTCCTTGAACGCGGCGGCCACGTCGGCCCGTTCGGTGAGGCCGAGGCCCGGGTGGACGGGTTCCTCGGGGTGCGCGCGCAGCTCGACGCCGTGATAGCCGTGGGTGACGGCGAGGCGCAGTACGTCCGGGACGGGCAGGCCGGGTACGCCGAGCGTGGAGAAGGCGAGTCTCATGGCCGGACTTCTTTCCCGAGGAGGGCTACGGAAACGCCCCCCGGCAGGGGCGAGACGGCGAGGGCCGGGGCGCCGAGGGCCCCGTAAGGGGCGCGGGGACGTGGCGAGGGGCGCGACACCGAGGGCCCCGTAAGGGGCGCGGGGAGCTGCGCGACAAGCCACAGCGAACCCGCACCCGCGCGAAGGGCGTGACCGGGCAGCCGCGACGGCGACGACCCGCACCCCGTCCGGGGGCGCCCACCCCGTCCGGGTGCGCCCACCCCGGCCAGGGGCACCCCCCACCGACCCCCACCGCTAAAGGGCCCCGCTCTGAACCTGCAACCGCCAGTCCTGCCCCACCAGATCCGCCCCGAACGACCGGTGCGGCTTCTCCGCGACGAGGACGAACCCGTGCCGCTGATAGATGGGCCGGGCCGAGCTGAGGACGTCGTTGGTCCACAGCACCAGCTCCCGGTAGCCGACGCTCCGGGCGAACTCCACGACCGCGCCGACCAGCCGGTCCCCGATGCCGAGCCCCCGCGCCTCCGGCTCGACGAGCAGCAGCCGCAGCCGCGCCGTGCCCGGCGCCTCGTCGCGTACGCACATCACGCACCCGACGGGACGCCCGTCCAGCTCGGCGATCCACACCCGTTCCAGGTACGGGTCGTGGTCCTCGGCGAAGTCGGCGACGATGCGGGCGACCAGGCCTTCGTAGTCGGCGTTCCACCCGTACTCGGCCGCGTACAGCGCGCCGTTGCGCTGCACGATCCAGCCGAGCTCGCCCGCGCCGGGCTCGCGCAGGAGCACGTCGTCGGCGCGGGGCGGGCGGCGGGTGCTCTCGGACAGGATGGCGCGGACGGTGGCCATGGCGTCGGTGAGCCGCTCCCGCTCGGCGGCCGGGACCGTCGCGAGCAGCGAGCCGACCGCCTCCCGCGACCGCTCGTCGAGCAGCTCGGCGGCGGTGCGCCCGCGCGGGGTGAGCGTGACGCGCCGCCGCCGCGGATCCCGCTCCGAGGGCGCCCGCTCGACGAGCCCGTCCTCCTCGAACTTGGCCAGGATGCGGCTCAAGTACCCTGCGTCGAGGGAGAGTTCACCGCGCAGGTCGGCGACGTCGGTGCGCGGTGAGTGGGCCAGTTCGTACAGCACCCGGGACTCGGTGAGGGTGTAGGGCGCGTACAGGTGGCGGCTGTAGTCGAGCGCGCCGATGAGATTGGTGTAGAAGCGGTTGAAGGAGCGGATCTCTTGAACGCTCATACGTCGCCACCTCGCCCGACCGGGAAGACCGGTGCCCCGGATGCTTGACTCAGTCAGAGATGCTCCCCGAGCATACGACGGGAACCGGCCAGGAGCCATGCCTCGACGTCACTTGTCCGCGCCCGCGCCTCCTGGCAGCGGCACGGAGACGACGTCGTACGTGGTGTCGGGGGTGGGCGGGGTGGTAAAGCGGGCGTTGACGAGATAGAGCCGGTCGCCGAAGCGCGCGGCGGTCGCGGGGATGTCGAAGCGGGGGTCGGTGAGGCGGTGGCGCAGGGCGGCGGTGCGGGCGTCGGCGCCGAGACGGAACCCGGTGACGAGGTTGAACCGGTTCTGCACCACGAACAACGTGCGCCCGACCCGCACCAGACCGTCACCGTTCGGCACGCCGTCCGCGCCCTTCAGGCGGATCTCGTCGGCGTGACCGGTGCGCGGGTCGACCCGGTAGAGGCGGCCGACGGGCTGGCTGTTGACGATGATCAGCGCGCGGCCGTCGGGCGTGGACGTGATGCCGTTGGCGTTGAAGACTCCGGGCTCCTGCTGCCAGTCCCCGCCGAGCCGCACCCGCCGGACGTCCCCCTGGCCCCCGCGCCCGAGCGGCACGCCGTACAGCACCCGGTCACTGGAATCCGTGAACCAGGCACGATCCGCGTCAAGGTGCACGTCATTGATGAAGTGGCCGGTTTCCGCCGCCAGTTGATACGTGGCC